>DATMHM010000043.1:0-15905 GCA_035554935.1 Nocardioides sp.
AAGGTCGGACCGGACTACATCGACCCGGGCTACCACGCGCTGGCGTGCGGACGACCGGGCCGCAACCTCGACCCGCACCTGGTCGGGGAGGACCTGGTGGTCCCGCTGCTGCTGCACGGCGCCTCCGTCCCGGTCCCGGCCGACGTCGCGGTCGTCGAGGGCGTGATGGGCCTGTACGACGGCCGGATCGGCGGCAACGGGTTCTCCTCCACCGCGCACGTGGCGGCCCTGACCCGTACCCCCGTCGTGCTGGTCGTCGACATCTCCCGCTCGACGCGCTCGATCGGCGCGGTGGTGCACGGCATGGCGACGTGGGACCCGACCGTCGAGGTCGCCGGCGTGATCCTCAACCAGGCCGGGTCCGCGCGCCACGCCGACGAGGTCCGCTCCTCGATCGACCTGCCCGTGCTGGGCGTGATCCCGCGGGACCGCAGCATCGCGACGCCGTCGCGGCACCTCGGCCTGGTGACCGCTGCCGAGCGCGGCGAGTCGGAGGCAGTCGTCGCCCGCCTCGCCGAGGTGATGACCGAGCACGTCGACCTCGACGGGGTCCTGGAGATCGCGCGCACCGCCCGGCCGCTGGACGCCACGCCGTGGTCCCCCGCCCGCACGGCGGGGGGCTCGCGCAGCGACCGTCTCGAGGCGCCCGGGTCCCCGCTCCCGACCGGCCCCGCCCGCCCCCGTGTCGCCGTCGCCGCCGGCCGGGCGTTCACCTTCCGCTACGCCGAGACCTCCGAGCTGCTCGAGGCCGCCGGCTGCGAGGTGGTCGCGTTCGACCCCGCCCACGACACCGCCCTGCCTCCCGGCACGGCGGGCCTCTACCTCGGCGGCGGCTTCCCCGAGGTCCATGCCGCCGACCTGTCCGGCAACGCAGCGTTGCGCGCCGAGATCCGGACCGCCGTCCTCGACGGGCTGCCGACGGTCGCCGAGTGCGCCGGCCTGCTCTACCTGTGCCGCACCCTCGACGGCGTCCCGATGGCCGGCGTGATCGACGCCGACGCCGCGATGACCGAGCGGCTGACCCTGCGCTACCCGTCGGCGGAAGCCGTCGCGGACACCCTGCTCACCCGGGTCGGCGACAAGGTGACCGGTCACGAGTTCCACCGCACGACGGTCACCCCGACCACGTCCGGGACGCCCGCGTGGTCCGTCGACGGCGCGGCGATCGGCTTCGCGTCGGCGACCCTGCACGCGTCGTACCTCCACACGCACTGGGCCGGGCACCCCCAGCTCGCCCACCGGTTCGCAGAGGCGGTGACGGCCCGTGGATGACCCGCTGCGCCACCACGGCGACGTCGAGGCGCGCGGCGCCGAGCTCGACTTCGCCGTCAACGTGTACGCCGGCCCGCGGCCCCCGTGGCTCGACGCCGCCCTGCACGCCTCGCTCGAGGACGTCGACGCCTACCCGAGCGCCGACCGGGCACGGGCGGCCGTCGCCGCCCACCACCGCCGCACGGAGGACGGCGTCCTCGTCACCGCCGGCGCCGCGGAGGCCTTCACCCTGATCGCGCGGCTGCGCCCGTGGCGACGCCCGGTGGTCGTGCACCCCCAGTTCACCGAGCCGCACGCGGCGCTCGAGCAGGCGGGGCACCGGGTCACGTCCGTCGTCCTCCCGCCGCCCTTCGAGCTCGACCCGGGCCTGGTCGAGGAGCTGGTCCCTGAGGACGCCGACCTCGTCATCATCGGCAACCCGACGAACCCGACGGGGGTGCTGCACCCGGCCGAGGTGCTGCGCTCGCTGCGGAGGCCGGGCCGGGTGGTGGTCGTCGACGAGGCGTTCATGGACTGCGACCCCGACGAGACCGAGTCGCTGGCAGGCGACCGCTGCCCCGGGCTCGTCGTGATCCGCTCGCTGACAAAGCACTGGGGCATCCCCGGCATCCGTGCCGGCTACCTGGTCGGTGACGCGATGGTCGTCGCCGGGCTCGCGCTCAACCAGACCCCGTGGTCGGTCGGGACCACCGCCGCTGCCGCGGTGATCGCCTGCACCTCCCCGGAGGCTGCCGAGGAGGCCCGCCGCCGGGCGATCGAGATCCGCGACTGGCGCGAGCACCTCGAGAAGGGCCTCGCCGACCTCGGCGTCGACCACCTGCCGTCCGCGGCGTCCTTCGTGCTGGCCCAGGTCGGCGCGGGGGTGCGCGAGCGGCTGCGGGCCGACGGGATCGCCGTACGGCGTGCCGACTCGTTCCCCGGCCTCGACGACACCTGGGTCCGGATCGCCGTACGACCTCGCGAGCTCACCGACCAGCTGCTGGCCGCACTGTCCCGCCTCGCCTGAGTCGGTCGCGGAGGCCGCCCACCCCGTTGGTCGAGGAGGCCGCCCACCCCGTTGGTCGAGGAGGCCGCCCACCCCGTTGGTCGAGGAGGCCGCCCACCCCGTTGGTCGAGGAGGCCGGCCACGGCCGTCTCGAGACCCCCGGCCCCGGCGCCGGAACCCCACCACGGCGCCCACGGCAGACCCGCGCGTCCACCCCGCGCCGACCCCTGTCCGGAGGCCGTGCGATGCCCTAGAGTTCGACGGAGCAGGCACCAGGAAGCCGGTGGGAGTCCGGCACAGTCGCGCTACTGTGACATCGCCCCGACAGGAGCGGTGGAGTCAGACCCGAGGCCTGCACCAACCCGACACGACAGGGACGCCGAATCCCTGAGGAGGACACATGTCGCAGACCACCGCCACCCCCGTCGCCCCGGCCGTCCCGGTCCCGGTCGTGCCGCTGCTGAAGCTCGGCACCTGGGTCGCCTTCTTCGGACTGCTCGCGATGCTGGCGATCTTCTTCGTGAGCGCCAACCAGGGCGCCCTCTCGCTCCCGGCCGGCAGCGCCGTCCACGAGTGGGTCCATGACGCCCGGCACCTGCTGGGCTACCCCTGCCACTGAGCCGCTGACGTGAGCACCGCTCCACGGGACAGGCCTGTCCTCTCCCCCGGTGCCTTCCTGGTCCGGGGGCTCGCCGCCGGCCTCGTCGCCGGCCTGGTCGCGTTCGTCGTCGCCTTCGCCTTCGGCGAGCCGTACGTCGACGAGGCGATCGCGCTCGAGGAGGCCGCGGCCGCGGCCCAGCCGGCGGGCGACGAGCACGCCGAGCACGAGGACACCGGCGGCGTCGAGATCTCGCGGGAGGAGCAGAAGAGCTGGGGGCTGCTGACCGGGACCGTCGCCATCGGCGTCGCCCTGGGCGGCCTGACCTCGCTGGCCGCGGCCGCCGTCGTCGGCCGGCTCGGCGGCCTCTCGGCCCGCGGGTCGACCGCGCTGGTGGCACTGCTCGGCTTCGTGGCCGTCGCGCTCGTGCCGTTCGCGAAGTACCCCGCCACCCCGCCCGCCGTCGGCAGCGGCGACACGATCGGGGGCCGCACGGCGGCGTACTTCGGCCTGCTGCTGGTCTCGGTCCTCGCCGTCATCGCCGCGGTCGTCGTCGCCAACCGGCTGCGCGGGCGCCTCGGCGGCCGCATCGACGGGTGGACCGCGGCGTCCATCGCAGCGGTCGGCTACGTCGTCGTGGTGACCGTGACCGGCCTGCTGCTGCCGGCCGTCAACGAGGTGGGCGACTTCCCGGCCGACACGCTCTGGTACTTCCGGCGCTCGTCGCTGGTCGTCCTCGCCGCCCTGTGGGCGACCATCGGCATCGTGCTCGTCGCCCTCGTCGGGCGGCTGCACGACCGCGCGGTCGCCGACGCCGAGCGTCGCGCCCTCGCGGCGAGCCTCTGACCGCGGCGCGGCAGGTGGGCACCGCCGCCGGGCTGCTGCTCGGCTTCGCACTGGACCGCGTCCTCGCCGACCCGCGACGCGGCCACCCCGTCGCCGGGTTCGGCCGCGTCGCCGGCGCGCTGGAGCAGCGGATCTGGCGCGACGACCGGCCCACCGGGACGGCGTACGTCGCCGTGCTGGTCGGCGGGACCGTCGTGCTCGGCATCGCGGCGGAGCGCACCCTCGCCGCCCCCGGCCCCCGCACCCTGGCCACCGCGGCCGCGACCTGGGCGGTGCTCGGCGGCACCTCCCTGGACCGCGAGGCGGCCGAGGTGAGCCGCCTGCTCGCTGCCGGGCGGCTGCCCGAGGCGCGGGTGCAGCTGACCCACCTCGTCGGACGCGACACGTCGCAGCTCGACGAGGCGGAGGTCGTCCGCGCCACGCTCGAGTCGCTCGCCGAGAACACGTCCGACGCGGTGGTCGCGCCGCTCGTGTGGGGCGCGATCGCCGGCGTACCGGGGCTGGTCGGCTACCGCGCCGCAAACACCCTCGACGCGATGGTCGGCCACCGCAGCCCCCGCCACGAGCGCTTCGGCTGGGCGGCCGCCCGGTTCGACGACCTGCTCAACCTGCCCGGCTCGCGGCTCACCGCCCTGCTCGCCGCCGCCCTCGGCCCGGACCACCGCGGCGCGTGGCGCACCTGGCGGCGCGACGCCGCCGGCCACCCCAGCCCCAATGCAGGCCCGGTGGAGGCGTCGTTCGCGGGCGCGCTCGGGATCCGGCTGGGCGGCACGAACGACTACGCCGGGCGGATCGAGCACCGCGCCGTGATGGGCGACGGCCCACCACCGGACCGGGCCGACCTCGACCGCGCCCGCACCCTGGCGCGGCGCGTGGGCATCGGCGCGGCGGTCGTCGCCGCGGCGCTCGCGACCGTGCGATCATCGCGTCGATGAACAGCCTGCTGAGCACCCCGTTCCTCCAGACCCCGCGCTCCACCGTGGCTCGCGTCCTCCGCGCCGTCACGGGCGGTGGGAGCCCGCTCGCCGGGCGCACCGTCCTGGTCACCGGCGCGAGCTCCGGCATCGGCGAGGCGACCGCACGGGCCGCCGCCCGGCGCGGCGCCACCGTGCTGCTCGCCGCCCGGCGAGAGGCCGAGCTGGTCCGGGTGCAGCAGATGATCCGCGACGAGGGCGGGGCCGCGGCGACGTACGTCGTCGACATGGCCGACGGCGACTCGGTCGACGCCCTGGTCGCCCGCCTGCTCGACGAGCACGGCGCGGTGGACTACGTCGTCAACAACGCCGGACGCTCGATCCGCCGCTCGCTCGAGCTGACCCACGACCGGTTCCACGACTTCGAGCGGATGATGGCGGTCAACTACTTCGGCCCGGTGCGGCTCACGATGGGCCTGCTGCCGGCGATGCGGGCGCAACGGTTCGGGCACGTGGTCAACATCGTGACCTGGGGCAACCAGATCCGCGCCCCGAAGTTCGCCCCCTACATCGCGTCGAAGACCGCGCTCGAGGTGTTCGGCCGGATCATGGGCCGCGAGGCGTTCTTCGACAACGTGACCTGCACCAACATGCGGGTCGCGATCGTCCGCACGCCGATGATCGGGCCCACGGCGGCGTACGACGGCCGCGGCGAGTCGCCCGAGCGCTGCGCCGAGCGGGTGGTCCGTGCCCTCGAGGACCGGCCGGTCACCGTCGACGGCGCATTCGGGACCTTCTACGCCGCGTTCAACGTCGCGGCCCCGCGGCTGTCCGACCTGGTCATGGCGCTGGCACACCGGCACGAGCCGGACTCGGAGGCTGCCCTGCGGACGAGTCACGGGACGACCCTCGATCGCTCCGCCGGGACGACTTGATCGATTTCGGCGTATCAGCCGACCGGACTTGCGAGTCTGAGGGGTGTCGGTCAACCCCTCGGAAAGGAACCTGACATGCGAGTCCAACCCCCCAGCACGCTGATCCGGGCCGTCCCGGTCGGCCTGGTCGCGCTCGCCCTCGGCGCGGCCACCACGGTCGCCGCCACCGGCGCCCCCGGCGTGAGCCCCCAGCACTACACCGACGAGCTCGCCCCGGGCGGCTCGGTCACGATCACGAAGACGGTGGAGACGCCGCCCATCCCACCGAACCCCGACATCGTCTTCCTGGCCGACACGACCACGAGCATGACGGCCAGCATCGGGAACGTGCAGTCCAACGCGACCAGCATCGTCAACCAGATCCTGGCGGCGCAGCCGAGCGCGCGGTTCGCCGTCGCCGACTACAAGGACACCGCGGACCCGACCGGCCACTTCCTGCTCCGCCAGCAGCTGACCGGCGACACCGCCGCCGTCACCGCGGGCATCGGGTCCTGGACCCCGCTCTCGGGCGGTGGCAGCGACGCCGCGGAGGACTGGCTCGGGGCGTTGTCGGCCCTCCCGGGCGCCGTGGACTTCCGCGACAACGGCACTCCGGTCGTGGTCATGTTCGGCGACTCGACCAGCCACGACCCGTCGGCCGGCGCCACCCTGGCGTCGACCACGTCCGCGCTGCAGGCAGCCGGCATCCGGGTGATCGCGATCTCGGTCCCCGGCACCGACGGCTTCCTGTGGAACGGCCTCGACTCCGCCGGCCAGGCCACGCACATCACCTCGCAGACCGGGGGCACGCTCACCAGCGCCGACCCCGACCAGGTGTCGGACGAGATCCTCAGCCAGCTGCAGAACCTGCCGGCCGAGGTGACCCATGACGTGACCTGCGACCCGGGCGTCACGGCGACGCTGTCCCCCGCCTCGCAGAGCGTCACCAGCGGCGGCACCGTCTCCTTCGACGAGACCATCACGCTCGCCGCCGACGCACCCCAGGGCGAGACCGTGTCGTGCACGGTGTCCTTCAAGGTCAACGGCGAGGTCCCCGGACCCGAGTTCGTGCAGACCATCGACATCGACGTGGCGGACGTGACTCCCCCGGTCGTGACGGTCGAGAGCAAGACCGTCGAGGCGACCGGCCCCGACGGCGCCGTCGTCGACTACGACGCCACGGCCGAGGACAACGTCGACGGCCCGCTCACCCCGACCTGCGAGCCCCCGTCGGGGTCGCAGTTCCCACTCGGGTCGACGGTGGTCGACTGCGAGGCCACCGACGCGGCCGGCAACACCGGCCACGGCTCCGGCACAATCGAGGTGGTCGACACGACCCCGCCGGCCGTCGCCTGCACCGAGTCGGACAACCCCGGCGGCCACGTGCCGTCTGCGGGCGAGACCCGGCCGAACCCGCAGGGCCAGAACGAGGACGGCTACTACCGCCTCGACGCGACCGACGTGGTCGACGCCGACCCGGACGTCTACGTCCGCGACACCGGCAGCGGGCACGTGTGGGGGCCGTTCGCCAGCGGCCAGCGGATCAAGTACACCGAGGCAGCCTCCGGACCGTCCCAGAAGACCCTCGGCAACGGCGACATCCTGCACCTGACCGGGACCGGTGACGCCGAGATGTACGCCGAGGACTTCTCGGGCAACGTCGCCGCTCCGGTGGCGTGCCTGGTCCCGGCGCCGCCGAAGTAGCACCATCCAGCACCGGCCCTGCCGGCGGGACCCCCGGGTCCCGTCGGCGGGGCCGCGTGGGTGTCGGGCCCTCGGGTCGTCGGGGTCGTCCGGCTCAGCCGATGATCGTGTCGGCGTTGCGGCCCACCCAGCGCAGCAGCGGCACCAGCACCCCGGCGAGCTCCTCGCCCAGCGGCGTCAGGCTGTAGTCCACCCGCGGCGGCATCACCGGCTGCTGCTCGCGATGGACCAGGCCGTCGGCCTCCAGGGTGCGCAGCGTCTGGGCCAGCATCTTCTCGCTGATGCCCTCCGCCCGGCGGCGCAGCTCGCTCCACCGCTGCGTGCCGTCCGTGAGCGAGACCAGGACCAGCACGCCCCACTTGCTCGTCACGTGGTCGAGCAGCACCCGGCTCGGGCAGGCCGCGGGGAAGACGCCACCCGGGAACTGCTCGACGATGCTGTCCTGACCCACCTGCCCCTGCGTCATGCTCTCCGCCACGGAAGTACCTTACTTCAAAGTGCGTACTCTCCATCGGGAAGCAACTCCCCCATGGGCAGGTTGACCCGGACGACAAGCACGATTGCCCCCGTTCGGAAAGGTCTCCCATGTCCCTCGTCGTCACCGGCGCCACCGGCCACCTCGGCCGCCTCGTCATCACCTCCCTGCTGGACCGGGGCGTCGCCGCCGACCAGGTCGTCGCCCTCGGCCGGGACGAGGAGCGGCTCGCCGCCCTCGCCGCGCTCGGCGTCACCACGCGCAGGGTCGACTACGCCGACGCCAAGGCCCTCGCCGACGCGCTGGCCGGTGCCGACCGGGTGCTGCTGATCTCCGGCAGCGAGGTCGGCCAGCGCCTCCCCCAGCACCAGAACGTGATCGACGCCGCGGTCGCGGCCGGCGTCTCCCTGCTCGCCTACACGAGCATCGCCAACGCCGACACCAGCGGCATCGCCCTCGCCGTCGAGCACCGGGCCACGGAGGAGGCGATCGTCGCGTCGGGCCTGCCGCACGCGTTCCTCCGCAACAGCTGGTACCTCGAGAACTACACCGACCAGCTCCCGACGTACGTCGAGCACGGCACGGTCCTCGGCGCCGCCGGCGACGGCCGGGTCAGCGCCGCCACCCGGGCCGACCTCGCCGAGGCCGCGGCGGCGGTGCTCCTGCTCGACGAGCCGAAGCGGGTCCACGAGCTCGGCGGTGCCGCGTTCAGCCTGAAGGAGCTCGCGGCCACCGTCAGCGAGGTGACCGGCGCGGACGTCGCCCACGCCGACGTCCCGGCGGAGGAGTTGACGAAGGTGCTCGTCGGCGCCGGCCTGCCCGAGCCCTTCGCCGCCGCCCTCGCCGACGCCGACCTCGGCATCGGCCGCGGCGAGCTGTACGTGGAGCCCGACGACCTCGAGCAGCTGCTCGGCCGGCCGGCCACGTCGCTCGCCGACGCGCTGCGCGCGGCACGCTGACCCGATGTGCTGACCCCGTGTGCTCCTCGCCGGTCGCGGGCATCATCGAGCCATGGCGATCGACGAGGAGCACACCCGGCCCGACGGGGTCGACGACAGCACCGTCGAGGCGCTCGGCAACATCTCCGAGGCCCTGGAGGCCGTCGAGATCGCGCGCGGGCACCTCTACGCGTTCCACCGGCTCAGCGGCACGGCGGACCTGACCCTCGGCAAGGGGGTCGACCAGCTCCGCGAGGCCGGCCACGGCGAGCTCGCCGACCGCATCCAGGAGGAGCTCGTCGGGCGCAACGTCCTGCACGGCCGGTGGACCTTCCAGATCGTCGAGGAGTACGACGACGGCTACTACGCCGACTTCAAGCGGCTCGAGCGCGAGGCGCGCGAGGGCCTGGTCGGCGGGCGGCGCCACCTCTACGAGGCGGAGATGAAGGAGGACCGGCGTACCCACGGCCGGCCCGGCCACGAGCGCACCCCCTAGCCGGCCGGTTGTCGGCCGGTTGTCGGCCGGCGGGGGTGCGGTCCACCAACCGAATTCGTGGTCGCTGGACCGGTTTCACCACGAATCTGGCTGGTGAGCCGATCCCCGGAGCCCCTGCAGCCAGGCGATCACCGCGTCCACGTCGTGCACCGTCTCCACGCCCTCGGGGGCGGCCGTCCGGCGTACGACGACGACGGGGATCCCTTGCTCGGCGGCGGCCTCCATCTTAGGCCAGGTGAGCTCGCCGCCGGAGTCCTTGGTGACCAGCACGTCGCGGTCGGCCATCAGCGCGCGCTCGCCCTCGAGCGTGTAGGGGCCCCGCGAGGTCAGCAGCTCCCACGCGGCGGGGACCTCGATGTCCGGCGGGTCGACGACCCGGGCGAGCACCTGATGCTCCTCGAGCGTCGACACGAACCGGGCGAGCTCCTGGCGCCCGACGGTGAGGAACGGCCGGCTGCCGAGCTCGCCGGCGACGGTGGCGGCCTGCTCGTGGGTGTCCACCCAGATCCATGACGGGGTGGCGCGGTCGGCCCAGCCGGGCCGCTCCAGGCGCAGCAGCGGGGCGCCCGCCGCCACGCACGCGGCCGCCGCGTTGCGGCTGATCCCCGCCGCGAAGGGATGCGTGGCGTCGACGACGACGTCGAAGTCGGCGAGCGCGGCGCGGAGTCCGTCCACGCCGCCGAAGCCGCCGATCCGGACCTCCCCGACGGGCAGCCGGGGCCGGGCGACCCGCCCCGCCAGCGACGAGACGACCGGGACGCCCTCGTCGACGAGGCGCGCGGCGAGCGCCCGGGCCTCGCCGGTGCCGCCGAGCAGCAGCACCCTCACGACAGGGCTCCGGTCACGACGGGCAGGTCCGGCGCGCCCTCGCGGGCGAGCGCGAGCAGCGCGTCCAGGTCGAGGTGCTCCTCGACCAGGTCGCCGAGCAGGTCGAGCCGGGCCGCACGCGCGGCCGGGAAGGACGCACCCGACTCGACGCCGAGCGCGTCGGCGAGGTAGCCCGCTCGCGTCACGTCGTCCTCGAGGCTGCCGTGGACCATCGTGCCGGTCACCGCGCCACGGGTGCGCTCGCCGGTGACCCGGCCGTGGTGGATCTCGTAGCCGGCGGGCTCGAGCAGGGTGAGCCGCTTCTCCGGCTCGAAGCGAGTGACCAGGTCGAGCAGCCCGAGGCCGTCGACGACGGCACCGGCCGCGCCCTCGACGCCGGCGGGGTCCTCGATCCGCTGCCCCAGCATCTGGCAGCCCCCGCAGATCCCGAGCACCGGCCGACCGGCCGCGGCATGCCGCTGCACGGCGAGGTCCAGGCCGCGCTCGCGCAGCCACGCGAGGTCGGCGATCGTCGCGCGGGTCCCGGGCAGCACCACGAGGTCCGCGTCCGCGAGCCGCGCCGGGTCGGAGACGAACTCGACGTCCAGGCCCGGCTCCAGCCCGAGCGCGTCGACGTCGGTGAAGTTGCTGATCCGCGGCAGTCGGACGACCGCGACCCGCTTGCCCGAGCCCCCGGACGAACGCCGGCCCTGCAGGTCGAGCGCGTCCTCGGAGTCCAGCCACAGGTCCGGGTGCCACGGCAGGACGCCGTACGTCGGACGCCCGGTGCGCGCCTCGAGGTCGACCAGCCCCGGTCGGAGCAGGTCGACCTCGCCGCGGAACCGGTTGACGACGTAGCCCGCGACCAGCCGCTGGTCGTCGGGCTCGAGCAGCGCCAGCGTCCCGAACGCGGAGGCGAACCAGCCCCCGCGGTCGATGTCGCCGACGACCACCGTCGGCACGTCGCCGTGCCGGGCCAGCCCCATGTTCACGTAGTCGCTCGCCCGCAGGTTGATCTCCGTCGGGCTCCCCGCGCCCTCCGCGACGACGAGGTCGAAGCGCGAGCGCAGGTCGTCGAACGCCGCGAACGCGCTCTCGGCGAGCCGCTGCCGACCGGTCGTCCAGTCCCGCGACGACACCTCGCCGTCCGGCAGCCCCATCCGCACCACGTGGCTGCGACGATCACTGCCCGGCTTGAGCAGCACGGGGTTCATCGCGACCTCGGGCTCGACGCCCGCGGCCAGCGCCTGCACCCACTGCGCGCGCCCGATCTCGCCGAACCCGCCGGTGGGGGTCCGCACGACCATCGAGTTGTTCGACATGTTCTGGGCCTTGTACGGCGCCACCCTGATCCCGCGCCGCGCGAACGCCCGGCACAGGCCCGTCGTCACGACGCTCTTGCCCGCGTCGGAGGTCATGCCGGCGACGAGGAGGGCGCCGGTCATCGGGGGCTCCTCGGGTGGTGCAGGAATCGCCGGTCCACCGGTGATTCCTGCGGTTCTCGGCCGATGCAACGGCCGAGAACCGCAAGTTCCGGGCAGGAGGTCATCCGCGCTTCCCCCGGAACACGTGCCGCTGGAGCGACGCCGGCACCGGCCCGCCCTCGCGCACCCACTCCACGACGGCGTCCGTCGACGACGAGGACAGCACGCCGCCGAGCCAGAAGTCCTTCGGCCGCCGCCCGCCGGGGTGCCAGGTGAAGTCGCGGACGAGTACGACGTTCGACCGGTCGCACTCGTCGAGGCAGTCGACCACGCGCACCCGGACCCGCGGACCGCGCCGCCCGGCGGGGTCGTCGAGCGCCTCGATCTCGTCGCGCTGGGCGCGATGATCGACGTCGGGATGCTTCTTCGTCGTACCGCAGCAGCAGTCGCGGCACAGCAGCACGTCGCGCTCAGGCAGCGCCATCGGACGTCCCCTCGGCCGGCGCCTCGCCCGGCGCCCGCAGCAGGAACAGGTCCATCACCCAGCCCGCCTCGGCCTTCGCCGCCTCCCGCGCCGCAGCGATCTCGCCGACCACGTCACCGACGACACCCGCCACCAGCCGCTCCCCCGTCCCACCGAGGTTCGCCCCCCACCAGATCGACCAGTCCTCGAACCCGTCGAGGTCCACACCGGCCGTGAGCATCACCACGACATTGCGCTGCCCGGCGGCGACGTCGGCGCGCAGCCGGCGCGCGGTCGTCACGTGCACCGGCTGGCCGACCTCGTGGAGGACGACCCGGTGCCGCGCAGCCAGCACCTGCGGGGCGCTGATCCCGGGCAGCACGTCGAAGTCGACGCCCAGCTCGCGCACGATGCGGATCGTTCCGTCGTAGAGCGACGGGTCGCCCCACACCAGGAAGGCGCACACGCCCGGCCGCGACCCGAGCACGTCGCGGTAGGCGGCCAGCCGGGCGGCGTACCAGTCCGCGACGGCGCCCTCGTAGCCCGCGCGGTCCAGGCCGGGCGAGCGGTCCCGCTCCGGATCCCGTACGACGACCAACTCGACGCCGTGCGCGTCGGCGACCGCCTTCCGGACGGCCAGCAGCGGGTCGTCCGCGTCATGGGGGCCCTTCTGCACGGCCAGCGCGTAGTCACAGCCGGCCAGCGCCGCGGCGACCTCCGGCGTCACGTGCTGCGGGCCCATGCCGAACCCGAGCACGCGGACCCGGGTCGCGCCGCCCTCGACGGGCTCGACGGCCTCAGGCACCGGCGGAGTCCTCCAGGTC
Organism: Nocardioides sp.; assembly: GCA_035554935.1. Classification (GTDB taxonomy): domain Bacteria; phylum Actinomycetota; class Actinomycetes; order Propionibacteriales; family Nocardioidaceae; genus Nocardioides. Next base: position 12,661 of record DATMHM010000043.1, read on the forward strand.
GCCCTCGACCTCGAGGTAGGCCTGCTGCAGCGCGGCGAGGACCTCCGGGTCGGGCTCGGCCCACAGGCCGCGGTCCTTCGCCTCGTGCAGCCGCTCGACGATGCTGCGCAGCGCCCACGGGTTCGACCTGCGCAGGAACTCCTGGTTCGTCTCGTCGAGGACGTACTCCTTCGCCAGCGACTCGTACATCCAGTCGTGGACCACGCCCGCGGTGGCGTCGAAGCCGAAGAGGTAGTCGACGGTCGCGGCCAGCTCGAAGGCGCCCTTGTAGCCGTGGCGCTGCATCGCCCCGATCCAGCGCGGGTTGACGACGCGCGCCCGGAAGACGCGGTTGGTCTCCTCCTGCAGCGTCCGGGTGCGGACCGCGTCGGGCGTCGTCGAGTCGCCGACGTAGGCCTTCGGGTCGGCGCCGGTCAGCGCGCGGATCGTGGCGACCATGCCGCCGTGGTACTGGAAGTAGTCGTCGCTGTCCGCGATGTCGTGCTCGCGCGTGTCGATGTTCTTCGCCGCGACCTTGATCCGCCGGTAGTTCGAGCGCATGTCGTCCGCCGCGGGCACGCCGTCGAGGTCGCGTCCGTAGGCGAAGCCGCCCCACGCCGTGTAGACCTCGGCCAGGTCGGCGTCGTCGCGCCAGGTGCCGGACTCGACGACCTGCAGGATGCCCGCGCCGTAGGAGCCGGGCTTCGAGCCGAAGATCCGGGTCGTCGCGCGGCGCTCGTCGCCGTGGTCGGCGAGGTCGGCCTGCGCGTGCGCGCGGACGAAGTTCCGGTCCGCGGGCTCGTCGAGCTCCGCCACCATCCGGACCGCGTCGTCGAGCATCGCCACGACGTGCGGGAACGCGTCGCGGAAGAACCCGGAGATGCGCACCGTGACGTCGATGCGCGGCCGCCCCAGCTCCTCGAGCGGTACGACGACGAGGTTGCTCACGCGCTTGGAGGCCTCGTCCCACTCGGGCCGCACCCCCAGCAGTGCCAGCACCTCGGCGATGTCGTCACCGGAGGTGCGCATCGCCGACGTCCCCCACACGGAGAGGCCGACCGACTCCGGGTAGCTGCCCTCCTCGTCGAGGTAGCGCTGCACGAGCGAGTCGGCCATCGCCTGGCCGGTCTGCCACGCGAGCCGCGAGGGCACGGCGCGCGGGTCGACGGTGTAGAAGTTGCGGCCGGTCGGGAGCACGTTGACCAGCCCGCGCAGCGGCGAGCCGGACGGGCCGGAGGGGACGAAGCCACCGTCGAGGGCGTGCAGGGTGTGGTCGAGCTCGTCGGTGGTGCGGGCCAGCCGCGGGACGACCTCGGTGGCGGCGAACCGCAGCACCTGGCGCACCTCGACCGAGTCGTGCAGCTCATCGACCCTCGCGGGGTCCCAGCCGGCCTTGTCCATCGCCTCGACGAGCGCCCGCGCCTCGGCCTCGACCCGGTCGACCTCGACCGTCGGCGCCTCCGGCGCCAGCCCGAGCGCGGCCCGCAGCCCGGGTACGGCGTGGGACTGCCCGCCCCAGACCTGGGCAGCGCGCAGGATCGCGAGCACCAGGTTGACCCGTGCCTCGCCCTCGGGCGCCTGGCCGAGGACATGCAGTCCGTCGCGGATCTGGACGTCCTTGATCTCGCACAGCCAGCCGTCGACGTGCAGCAGGAAGTCGTCGAAGTCGTCGTCCTCCGGCCGCTCCTCGAGGCCGAGGTCGCGGTGCAGCTCGGCGGCGTGCATCAGCTGCCAGATCTCGCCCCGGATGGCCGCGAGCTTGCTCGGGTCCATCGCGGAGATCTTGTCGTAGTCCTCGAGCAGGCCCTCGAGCCGCGCGATGTCGCCGTAGCTCTCGGCGCGCGCCATCGGCGGCACGAGGTGGTCGATGATCGTCGCGTGCGCACGCCGCTTGGCCTGCGCGCCCTCGCCGGGGTCGTTGACGAGGAAGGGATAGATCAGCGGCATGCTGCCGATCGCGGCGTCGGTGGCGCAGGACGCCGAGAGTGCGGCGTTCTTGCCGGGCAGCCACTCCATCGACCCGTGCTTGCCGAGGTGCACGACCGCGTGCGCCCCGAAGCCGTGCTCCACCCACTTGTACGCCGCCAGGTAGTGGTGCGACGGCGCCAGGTCGGGGTCGTGGTAGATCGCGACCGGGTTCTCCCCGAAGCCGCGCGGCGGCTGGATCATCAGCACGACGTTGCCGGCCTGCAGCGTCGCGAGCACGATCTCGCCGCCGTCGTTGACGAAGAGCGATCCCGGGGACTCGCCCCACGCCTCGACCATGTCGCCGCGCAGGTCCGCGGGCAGGTCCGCCGTCCAGGCGTCGTAGTCGGCCTTCGTGATCCGCACGTGCGCGTCGGTGAGCTGCGCGGTCGTCAGCCACTCCTCGTCCTGGCCGCCCGCCGCGATCAGCGCGTGGATGAGGGCGTCGCCGGCCTCGGTGTCGTCGTCCATGTCGAGCACGCGGGTGACCACGTTGCCGGGGCTGTCGAGGCCGAGGTCGTAGCCCGCGTCCCGCAGCCGCCGCAGCAACCGAACGGCCGACACCGGCGTGTCGAGGCCGACGGCGTTGCCGACCCGCGAATGCTTGGTCGGGTAGGCGCTCAGCATCAGCGCGAGCTTCTTCTCCGCGTTCGGCACCTTCCGCAGCCGCGCGTAGTTGACCGCGAGGCCGGCGACGCGCGCGGCCCGCTCCGGGTCGGCGACGTACGACGGCAGGCCGGCCGGGTCGGTCGGGTCGATCTCCTTGAAGGAGAACGGTGCGGTGCTGATCCGGCCGTCGAACTCGGGGATCGCGACCTGGTTGGCGTAGTCCAGCGGCGTGACGCCGTCGTCGGACTCCTCCCACTCCGCGCGGCTGCTGGTCAGGCACAGACCCTGCAGCACGGGGATGTCGAGCGCGGCGATCCGGGCCACGTCCCACGTCTCGTCGTCGCCGCCGGCGCTCACCGCCGCGGGCGTGCTGCCGCCGGCCGCGAGGACCGTCACGACCAGCGCGTCCAGCTCACCGAGCGCCTCGAACAGCTCGTCCGGCGCCGCCCGCAGCGAGCCCGCGAAGACGGGCACGCCGACGGCCTGGCCGGTCGCGTCGATGGCGTCGCACAGGGCGTGCACGAACGCGGTGTTCCCGCTGGCCTGGTGCGCTCGGTAGAACAGCACCCCGACCTTGGATCTCGATACGCCCGCTCGTTCCTCGCGGGCTACTCGATCAGCGGCGACGCCTTCGTTGGTCGAGTCATCGCCTTCGTTGGTCGAGTAGCCGTCGCGAGGAACGAGCGACGGCG
>DATMHM010000044.1:0-4408 GCA_035554935.1 Nocardioides sp.
CGGTACTCCAGGCGCCGCAGGCCGTCGATGACCGTGTCCGTGGCCGACCTGGGCCCGACATATCCGACGATCCCGCACATGGGCCAAGAGTCTAGATGGGACGCGGCCGACGGCCGACACGACGCGGCTGGAACAATCGCGGGCATGTCGACCGGCCCGGACCAGGCTGCGACCCCCGGCGAGGAGTCGTCGCGGGAGGTCTCGCCGTACGTCGAGCTCGACCGGGCCACGTGGGCGAAGCTCGCCTCCGAGACCGAGAGTCCGCTCACCGGCGACGAGGTCCAGCGGCTGCGGGGCATCGGGGACGCGCTCGACCTCGAGGAGATCCGCGACGTCTACCTCCCCCTCTCCCGGCTGCTGAGCCTGCGGGTCAACGCGGCGACCCGGCTGCACCGCGAGCAGGAGGCCTTCCTGCACCGCGCGATCCCGCCGCGCACGCCGTTCGTGATCGGTCTCGCCGGCTCCGTGGCCGTCGGCAAGTCGACCGCCGCGCGCGTGCTGCAGCAGATGCTCGCCCGCTGGCCCGAGCACCCCAACGTCTCGCTGGTGACCACCGACGGGTTCCTCTACCCCAACGCCGAGCTCGTGCAACGCGGCCTGCTGGAGCGCAAGGGCTTCCCCGAGTCCTACGACCGCAAGGCACTGCTCAAGTTCGTCATCGACATCAAGTCCGGCAAGGACGAGGTCGAGGCGCCGGTCTACTCCCACCTCGTCTACGACGTCGTGCCCGACGAGAAGGTCGTGGTCAAGAGACCCGACATCGTGATCGTCGAGGGGCTCAACGTCCTCCAGCCGGCGCGCGCCCGCGAGGACGGCCGCACCGGCCTCGGCCTGTCGGACTTCTTCGACTTCTCGATCTTCGTCGACGCCAACACCAACCACATCCGCGAGTGGTACGTCGACCGGTTCCTCCGGCTGCGCGAGACCGCGTTCCGCGACCCCAACTCCTACTTCGCCAAGTACGCCGCGCTCAGCCACGACACCGCGGTCGACGAGGCCAGGCGGATCTGGGACACGATCAACGGGCCCAACCTGTCGCAGAACGTGCTGCCCACCCGGTCCCGCGCCACGCTCGTGCTGCGCAAGTCCGCCGACCACTCGGTCGACTACGTGCGGCTGCGGAAGATCTGACACGCGCTGACGGTTCAGTCCCCGCCGTCGACGCCTCGCATCTGCGACGGCGGCCGGAACCGGACCTTGCCCTCGTCGATCGCCGCCTGGGGGTCCTTGCCCTGCGGGACGTAGACGGTGAAGCCGAACCGGTAGTCGACGTAGAGCACCGCCAGCTTCTCCAGCTGCTTGGTGACGTCGTAGTAGCGCCAGCGGTAGTAGGCCGGACGCCCGTCGACCCGGACGGTCTCGGGCTCGGTTCCCGCCTCCGACCGGTAGTGCGGGACACCGCCGGCGTCCTGCCCCCACAGGGAGTAGTTCACCTCGATCGGGGTGCCGTCGGCGAGGTTGACGTTGCACTTCCACAGGGCCGGGCGCTTCACCGCGCCACCCGCGTCGTAGCAGGGTTCCGAACGGGTCAGCTCCGGGTAGGCCCAGAACAGGCCCGGCAGCCCGAACGCCTCGCTGCAGGCGTCGAGCGAGGCCACGACTCGATCGGGATCGTTCCAGCACCGCGGACCGTCGACAGCCGCGGACGAGGTCGGCGCAGCACCGCTGGGGGTGGTCGCCGTCGAGGTGCGCCCACCGTCCGGGTGCCCACCGTCCGGCTGGCCACCGTCCGGCTGCCGGGCGGCCGGCGAGTCGTCCGCCGAGAGGACACCCGTGGCTGCGAGGGCGCCGCCGACGCCGCCCGCCACCAGCATGACCGCCGCCACCGCCAGAGCGATCCGTCGGCCACCACCGGCCCGCGCAGTCGACGTGCCGACCGCGGCCGACGCGCCGCGGCCGCGGGTCGACTCGAGCGTGCGTCCCGGCCCCGCCATCGTCGGGGGCTGCGGTGCGAGGGTGGCGTCCGCCGGGACCGGCGGGCCGGCGGCCGCGACGGCGGCGCCCGAGCGGAGGAACGCCTGCATCTCCTGGGCGCTGGCGAACCGGTCGGCGGGTTCCTTGGCCATGGACCGGAGGAGCAGCTGGTTCACGGCGTGGCTCCAGGGGTCGACCCCGGGCAGCTGCGGTACCGGGGCGCGCTGGTGCGCGACGGCCAGCTGCAGCATCGAGCCCTCATAGGGCAGGCGTCCGGTGACCAGGAACCACAGCAGGCAGCCGGTCGCGTAGATGTCCGCCCGCGCTGTGGCGGGTACGCCGTCGAAGCGCTCCGGGGCGAGGTAGGCCCAGGTGCCGATCACGCCCTGGGTCTGCTCGACGTTGGTGACGTCGAGGGCCTGCGCGATGCCGAAGTCGCACAGGTAGGCGCGCAGCCCGCCCGGCTCCTGCCGGAGCAGCACGTTGCTCGGTTTGACGTCGCGGTGGAGCAGGTCGACCGCGTGCGCGTCCGCCAGCCCGCTCAGCACCTGGTCGAGCAGCGGCAGCGCCTCCGCCGGCGGCAGCGGCCCGCGGCGGCGTACGAGCTCGGCGAGGTCGCCGTCGGGGACCAGCTGCGTGGCGATGTAGACCCAGCCGTCGTGCTCCCCGGCGTCATAGACCTGCACGACGTGCGGCGAGTCGAGCCGCGCCAGCGCCTGCGCCTCCCGCCGGAAGCGCGCGACCATGTCGTGCGCGCCGACGAGCTGGGGCGCGAGCAGCTTCAGGGCCACGCGGCGTCCGAGGTCCAGGTGGACGGCCGTGAGCACGACGCCCATGCCACCCTGCCCGAGGGCGCCCTCGATCCGGTAGCGGCCGAACTGGTCGCCGGGTCCCGGCATCACCCCCACGGGGCGACCCTAGTGCGACCTCGCACGCCCCCGCACGAGAACGTCAGGACAGGGCCAGGCGCTCCCGTACGACGTCGGCGAGCTGGTTCGCGACGGACTCGGCCTGGTCGGCGGTCGGCGCCTCGACCATGACGCGCACCAGCGGCTCGGTCCCGGACGGGCGGAGCAGGACCCGGCCCGACTCCCCCAGCTCGGTCTCGGCCTCGGCGACCGCGGCCTGGAGTGCGACGTCGTCGGTCCGGGTGCGGTCCACGCCACCGACGTTGACGAGGACCTGCGGCAGGCGGGTCATCACGCCGGCCAGCTCCGCGATCGGCGACCCGGTGGTGACCATCCGGCGCAGCACCTGCAGCGCCGTCAACAGGCCGTCGCCGGTGGTGGCGAAGTCGCTCATGATGACGTGCCCGGACTGCTCGCCGCCGAGCGAGTAGCCACCGGACTTCATGTCCTCGAGCACGTAGCGGTCGCCGACCGCGGTCTGCCGCACCACGACGCCGGCGGCGGTCATCGCCTGCACGAAGCCGAGGTTGGACATCACTGTGGCGACGATCGTGTCGTCGGCCAGCCGGCCCTGCTCACGCAGCGAGAGGGCCAGGACGGCGAGGATCTGGTCGCCGTCGACCACGGTGCCGGCGGCGTCGACGGCCAGGCAGCGGTCGGCGTCGCCGTCGAGGGCGAAGCCGACGTCGGCGCCGTGCTCGATGACCGCCTTCTGGAGCACCTCCAGGTGGGTCGATCCGCAGCCGTCGTTGATGTTGAGCCCGTCGGGCTCGGCGCAGATCGCGACCACCTCGAGGCCCGCGTCGCGCAGCGCCTTCGGGCCCGCGACGGAGGCGGCGCCGTGGGCGCAGTCCAGCACGACCTTCAGCGGCCGGTGCCCGGCCGCGGGCGAGAGGTCGCCGACGGTGGAGACCAGGTGGGCGGCGTACTCGTCGACAGCCGTCGGGTGCGGCGTGACCCGGCCGACGTCGCCACCCAAGGGGCGGTCCCACGGCTCGCGCATCCGCGCCTCGATGGCGTCCTCGATGGCGTCGTCGAGCTTCACGCCACCACGGGCGAGGAACTTGATGCCGTTGTCGGGCATGGCGTTGTGGGAGGCGGAGAGCATCACGCCGAGGTCGGCGCCCAGCGCCGCGGTCAGGTGCGCCACGCCCGGCGTGGGCAGCTCCCCGAGCAGCAGCACGTCCACGCCGGCGGAGGCCAGGCCCGCCACGACCGCGGCCTCGAGGAACTGCCCGGAGATCCGGGTGTCGCGGCCGACGACGGCGAGCGGCCGGTGCCCCTCGAAGGTGCCCCGCTCGCCCAGCACGTGGGCCGCTGACACGGACAGGTCCAGCGCCAGCTCGGCGGTGACCTTGTCGTTGGCCAGGCCACGGACCCCGTCGGTCCCGAAGATGCGGGTCACGTCGTACTCCCTCTCGTCGTGCACAAAACGGGCGACGGGGCCACGGACCGCAGCAGCGGTGCGTGGCCCCGTCGTCGACTCGCCTGGGGCGAGATCAGCGCTTGCTGTACTGCGGAGCCTTGCGGGCCTTCTTGAGACCGGCCTTCTTGCGCTCGGTCGCGCGGGCGTCGCGGGTCAGCAG
>DATMHM010000045.1:0-12730 GCA_035554935.1 Nocardioides sp.
CGCGCGGCCGCGCGCCGCGTCGTACCCGTCCTCGGCATCACCGGCACCGGCGGCTCGGGCAAGTCGAGCCTCACCGACGAGGTCGTCCGCCGCTTCCGCACCGACCAGCAGGACAAGCTGCGCATCGCGGTCATCGCCGTCGACCCGACCCGGCGCAAGGGCGGCGGCGCCCTGCTCGGCGACCGCATCCGGGCCAACTCCCTCGACGGCGACCGCGTGTTCTTCCGCTCGCTGGCCACCCGCGGTGCCCACGAGGTGCCCGAGCACCTCGGGGACGTCATCGACGTGGTCAAGGCCGCCGGGTTCGACCTGGTGGTCGTGGAGACGCCGGGCATCGGCCAGGGCGATGCCGCGATCGTGCCCTACGTCGACACCAGCCTCTACGTCATGACGCCGGAGTTCGGCGCCGCCTCCCAGCTGGAGAAGATCGACATGCTCGACTTCGCCGACACCGTCGCGATCAACAAGTTCGAGCGCCGCGGCGCCAAGGACGCGCTGCGGGACGTCGGCCGCCAGCTGGTCCGCAACCGCGAGGCGTTCGGCAAGCAGCCCTCCGACATGCCGGTCTTCGGCACCTCCGCCGCGACCTTCGACGACGACGGCGTGACCGCGCTCTACCAGTACCTGCGCGGCCTGCTCGCCGGCAAGGGCCTCGGCGTGGCCGACGGCCTGCTCGCCCCGGTCGAGGGCAAGCACTCCACCCGGATCCAGCAGGTGCTGCCCGGCGACCGGGTGCGCTACCTCGCCGAGATCGCCGACACCGTCCGCAGCTACCACGCCGACACCGAGGTGCTCGTCGAGAAGGTGCGCCGCGCCCAGCGGTTCAGCGCCGTCGCCGAGGAGCTCTCGGAGATCGAGGACCTCGCGGCCGCCGCCGCCCGAGCCAACGACGACCTGCCGCTCGACGTGCGCGACCAGCTCGCGGCGTGGCCGGCCGTCGTGGCGTCGTACGACGAGGACACGGCCACCAACGGACGCGAGTCGCTCTCCGGCAACCGGGTCCCGCGGGTCGCCGTGCCGCGCTACGACGACCAGGGCGAGCTGGTGCGCTTCTGGCGCCGCGAGAACCTGCCCGGCAAGTTCCCGTTCACCGCCGGCGTCTTCCCGTTCAAGCGCGCCGACGAGGACCCGGCCCGCATGTTCGCCGGCGAGGGCGACCCGTTCCGCACCAACAAGCGGTTCAAGCTGCTCTCCGAGGGCCAGCCCGCCACCCGCCTGTCGACGGCGTTCGACTCGGTCACCCTCTATGGCCGCGACCCCGACGAGCGCCCCGACATCTACGGCAAGGTCGGCACGTCCGGCGTCTCCGTGGCCACGCTCGAGGACATGAAGGCGCTCTACGACGGCTTCGACCTGCTCTCGCCGACCACGTCGGTGTCGATGACGATCAACGGCCCCGCCCCGACGGTGCTGGCGTTCTTCCTCAACACCGTGATGGACCAGGCCCGCGAGCGCGGCATCGACCCCTACGAGGCGATCAAGTCGGTGCGCGGCACCGTCCAGGCCGACATCCTCAAGGAGGACCAGGGCCAGAACACCTGCCTGTTCTCCACGGAGTTCTCGCTGCGCTGCATGGCGGACATCCAGGAGTGGTTCATCCAGCAGCAGGTCCGCAACTTCTACTCGGTGTCGATCTCCGGCTACCACATCGCCGAGGCCGGGGCGAACCCGATCAGCCAGCTCGCGTTCACGCTCGCGAACGGCTTCACCTACGTCGAGTCCTACCTCGCGCGCGGCATGGACATCGACGACTTCGCGCCCAACCTGTCGTTCTTCTTCTCCAACGGCATGGACCCGGAGTACTCCGTCATCGGCCGCGTCGCCCGCCGGATCTGGGCCGTCGCGATGAAGGAGCGGTACGGCGCCAACGAGCGCTCGCAGAAGCTGAAGTACCACGTGCAGACCTCCGGTCGCTCCCTGCACGCGCAGGAGATGGACTTCAACGACATCCGCACCACGCTGCAGGCGCTCATCGCGATCTACGACAACGCCAACTCGCTGCACACCAACGCCTACGACGAGGCCGTCACCACCCCGTCGACCGAGTCCGTACGGCGTGCCCTCGCGATCCAGCTGATCATCAACCGCGAGTGGGGCCTGGCGATGAACGAGAACCCGCTCCAGGGCTCGTTCGTGATCGACCAGCTCACCGACCTCGTGGAGGAGGCCGTGCTGCTCGAGTTCGACCGGATCTCCGAGCGTGGCGGCGTCCTCGGCGCGATGGAGACCGGCTACCAGCGCGGCCGGATCCAGGACGAGTCGATGCTCTACGAGCACAAGAAGCACGACGGCTCGCTGCCGATCATCGGCGTCAACACCTTCCGCGCCCCCGACTCCGGCGACGGCACCCCCGACCACATCGAGCTGGCCCGCGCCACCACGGAGGAGAAGGAGTCCCAGCTCTCCCGGGTCCGCGACTTCCAGGCCCGCCACACCGACGAGGCCGCCGCCGCCATCGCCCGGCTCAAGGAGGCCGCGACGAGCGGGGAGAACGTGTTCGCCGTACTCATGGACGCGGCGCGGGTCTGCTCGCTCGGCCAGGTCACCGAGGCGTTCTTCGAGGTCGGCGGCCAGTACCGACGGAACGTCTGAGGCCAGCCGCTCGACGTCTGTAACACGTGGTTCGCGGCTCTGGCAGCCGCTCGCCGTCTGTAACACGTGGTTCGCGGCTCTGGCAGCCGCCAATCGCATGTACCAGCCCCGTGCAGCGGCGGTTCGGCGACGTCTTGGGGCTGCTACAGCAGCGAACCACGTGTTACAGCACGGCGACCCCGCCCACCCGCCGCCCGAAAAAGTTCTCAGCAGCATGTCGAAAGCCCGAGGTCCCGCTCGACGTAGGTTCGGAACCACTCACCTACCGAGAACAGAAGGACTGATCGAGATGCCGCGTTTCATGGGATTCGTTCGGATGGAGGACGGCCAGGGGAACCCGCCCCAGGAGCTGTTCGACGCGATGGACACCTACATCGGCGAGCAGGCGCAGGCGGGCCACTTCCTCGACGGGGGTGGGCTGTTCGGGCTCGAGGACGCCGTGAACTTCGTGGTCCGCACGGGCGAGGTCACTCGCGTCGACGGGCCGTACGCCGAGGCGCGCGAGGCGGTCGGCGGCTGGGCGCTGCTGCAGTACGACAGCCTCGAGGACGCCATCGCCGGGCAGCAGGAGTTCGCGGAGCTGCACGCCAAGCACTGGCCGGAGTGCTCGATGGTCGCCACCCTGCGCCAGGTCCCGGACGAGCCGCCGACGCCTGCCGACGCCTGAACCGTCGCGAGGTGTGGGGTCGGCGCGTCCGGACCCCACACCTCGCGGGCCTAGGCTGGCCGCATGGCCGACAGCACCACGGCGACCACCGACGCGATCACGGCCACCTGGCGGCGGGAGTCGGCGAGCCTCGTCGGGGCGCTGGTGCGGATGACGCGGGACGTCGAGCTCGCGGAGGACATCGCGCAGGACGCGCTGGTGGCCGCGCTCGAGACCTGGCCGGCGAGCGGCGTGCCCGCCAATCCCGCCGCCTGGCTGATGACGACCGCCAAGCGGCGCGGCATCGACCACATCCGGCGCGCCGAGACGCTGCGCCGCAAGACCGAGGAGATCGGCCACGCAGCCGAGGCAGCGGGGGAGGTGAGCGCCATGCCCGACCTGGAGTCCCAGGTGGACCACATCGAGGACGACGTCCTGCGGCTGATGTTCCTGTGCTGCCACCCGGCGCTGACCCCGGAGTCGCGGGCGGCGCTGACGCTGCGCCTGGTCGGCGGCCTGACCACCGACGAGATCGCGCGCGGCTTCCTCGTCCCGAGCGCCACGATGGGCCAACGCATCTCGCGGGCCAAGAAGACCCTGTCCGGGGCCGGCGTCGAGCTCGAGCTGCCAACCGGCCGCGAGCGGACGCAGCGCCTCGACGACGTGATGGCGGTGGTCTACCTCGTCTTCACGGAGGGGTACGTCGCCACGGCCGGCGACGACTGGTCGCGCCCGGACCTCGTCCAGGAGGGGATCCGCCTGGGCCGGCTGCTCGCCGGCCTCGCGCCCGCCGAGCCCGAGGTGCACGGCCTCCAGGCGCTGCTCGAGCTGCAGGGCTCCCGGTTGCCCGCGCGCACCGACGCCGACGGCAACCCGGTGCTGCTCGACGACCAGGACCGGAGCCGCTGGGACCAGCTGCTCGTACGCCGCGGGCTGACCGCCCTGCGCGCCGCGGAGGAGCTGGCCGCCCGCGGAGCGCCGGTGGGCCGCTACTACCTGCAGGCCGCGATCGCCGCCGAGCACGCGCGGGCCGCCACCGCGGCCGACACCGACTGGGCCCGCATCGCGCGGCTGTACGACGTCCTGGCCGGCGCCGCGCCCGGGGCGGTCGTCGAGGTGAACCGGGCGGTCGCCCACGGCCGCGCGCACGGCCCCGACGCGGGGCTGGCCGTCCTCGACGCGGTCCCTGCCGACGCGCTCAAGGACTCGCCGCTGGTGCCGAGCGTGCGCGGCGACCTGCTCGCCCGGGCCGGCCGCGACGCCGAGGCGGCGGCCGCGTTCGACGACGCGGCCCGCCGTACCCGCAACGCCGGCGAGCGCGCCCTGCTGACCCGCCGCGCCGCCGAGGTCAGGCGTGCGACTGGGTCAGCAGGTAGATGAACCCGACGCACAGACCGCCGAGCACGATCATCGTCAGCGCGGCGCCGAGCAGGATGCCCACGCCCCAGGGGCGGGTCCGGCGGCCGAACAGCAGCGGCACGGGGATCAGCAGCGGCGCGACGAGGCCGGCGACGACGCCGATGGCGAGCGGGGTGTCGCTGTAGTCGTTGGTCGCGCCGGAGATGCCGCTGCCGATGGACAGGCCCAGGAACGGGCACGCCACCGCGAGGAGCGGGCCGATCAGCAGGCCGCCGAGCAGGTAGCCGAGCAGCTTGTTGGACCGGTCCGACTCCTGCTGGTAGGCGCCGTACGGCGGCGGGGGCTGGCTCATCGCTTCGTCTCCATCACTCGCATCGTCACCCGGTCCACCCCCGCAGCCACCACACCGACCCGGCCGCACCGGCCACCGCCAGGGCCGCCAGGTAGGCCAGCACCAGCCGGGTGTCCCCGAGCAGGCACCGCGACCTCATCAGCCCGGCGCGCCGCGCCCGCCAGTAGCCCACGAACCCCAGTGCCGCGAAGGCCACCAGCGCCACCGGGCCGAGCAGCCAGCCGAGCAGCGCGACGGTGGCGAGGACGCAGAGCCGAAGCGGGTCGTACGCTCCGACTGTCCCTGCATCCGCACCAGCACCGACCCGTTGCGGCTCCACCAACCGCGGGTCGCGCGCGGTCATCGCCGTACCTCCGGGAACGGCAGTCCGGTCGCCGTCGACAGCCGGGTCCGCGCCAGCGGCGCCCACGCCTGCAGCGCGCAGAACGGCGCGCACTGGTGCCCGCCAGCCACGCCGTCACGGTCCTCGTTGACCGTCGCGACGTGCACGCAGCACTGCGTGAGCCGCTCCTCGATCATCGTGTTCATGTCCATGAACGGCTTCACCGTCACCCGCAGCACCCGCTCGCCGAGCAGCCGGCGCAGCCGCTGGTGCTGTCCGGGCAGCCGCGACGCCGCGAGCGTGGCGAGGGTGCCGATGCCGAGGTCGCAGTTCTGGCAGATGTCGCGCCAGATGCCGGCCATCGACGGGTGGCTGAGGCTCGACTGCTCCGACAGCAGGTCGAGCAGCGAGCCCTTGACGATGCGCCGCAGGTCCGCGGGGATGGTGTCGTCGGCGATCCGGTTGGCGAGCAGGTCCGGCTCGAGGTCGAGCCACTGCTTGAGCCGGTCGTGCCCGATCAGGGAGACCAGCGAGCGCCACGCCCCGCCGTCGTCCCTGAGCAGGTAGCCCACCGAGCAGCAGTGCGGGTGGCTGCACGGCAGCGCGGTCAGGTCCTGCCACTCCACGAGGCCGCCGGTCTGCGGCCCGAGCCGGCCGAGCACGCCGGTGTGGGTGAGCCGGTCCATCGGGTCGATCCCGGCGGAGCGGCCGCTGCCGAAGACGGGCTGGATGGTCACGCCGCCGACGTACGGCGTGTCGAGGGCCCGCTTCACGACGAACCCGATCTCGTCGTCGTTCACGCCGAGCGCGGCCGTCATCGTCAGGGTGGTGAAGATCCCGCGGCTCGACAGCCGGTCGATCGCGTCCTCCTTGAACCGCCGGACGTCGGCGCCGCGGTGATGGCTGGACGCCTCGGCGCTCTGCCCGTCGTACTGCAGGTAGACCTCGACCCGCTCCCGGTGCCGGGTGAGCAGGTCGAGCAGTGCGTCGTCGCGCGCGACCAGCAGGCCGTTGGTGTTCACGAGGATGCGTACGACGGGCCGCCGCGCCACCTCGTCGAGCAGCTCCGCGAGCTGCGGGTAGAGCGTCGGCTCCCCCCCAGACAGCATGAGCACGTCGATCCGGCCGTTCTCACGGGCCAGTCGGGTGTCGATGGACGCGAGCACCTGCTCCAGCGGCGCGATGCCGGCCTGCGCGGGCGCGGACGCGGCGAAGCAGGTCGGGCACTTGAGGTTGCAGTGGTCGAGCAGGTCGGCCAGCAGGATGCAGGTGTGCTGGGTCTGCATCTCCGGTAGCCCGTCGGCGTAGGCGGCCGGCACCGGCTTGAAGTTCCCGAGCAGGTCGGGGGTGTGCACCTTCGTCGGCGCCGTCCACTGCTCGAGGTAGGCGAGGATCTCGGGCGACTCGTCGTAGAGGGTGCGGACCAGGCCGTGCGTGGCGCAGCCGCGCTCGAGCCAGACCCGGTCGTCGCGGACCGCGAGCCAGCCGCTGAGCCGCTGCACCTGCTCCAGCGGCCGGTCGGGCTCCTCCTCGTGGCACAGCGGGCAGAACGCGTTGACGTAGCGGTGGATCCGGTCCTCGCGCAGCGGCATGCCGGGGCCGCGGGTGACGGTCATGCCCGCTCCCCCGCCGGCTCGGCGTCCCGTACGGCGTCACGCGGGGTCCCGCGGTTGGCCCCGCGGTAGGCGCCGCGCCGCCACTGCCACGCGATCCGGGCCAGCAGCAGCGGCACCGTGGCGAGCAGGAACAGCTGCGGTCGGGTCAGGCCCGCCCACACCACCTCGTTGCCGCGCACGAGCTCGACGAGGAAGCGGAAGGTGCCGTAGGCGGCGACGTACCAGACGAAGGTGGTGCCGGGCGGCAGGTCGCGGTGGCGCAGCCAGCCCCAGAGCACGACGAACGCGAGCAGGTGGAAGGCGATCTCGTAGGCGAAGGACGGGTGCAGCCCGACCCCGGCCGGTGCCCCGAACCGGTCCGCCTCCGCGGCGTCGAGCCGGATCCCCCAGCCCGCATGGGTGGGGGTGCCCGGCAGCTCGGTGAGCAGGCACCCGACCCGCCCGACTGCCATCCCGAGCGCGACCGCCGGCGCGAAGAGGTCGCCGGTCCGCTGCCGGTAGCCGACGAGGCGCTTGGTGACGTGCACGCCGAGCCAGGCGCCGACCAGTCCGCCGAGGATCGACCGGTTGCCGTAGAGCCAGTGCTCGGCCAGCGAGGCGTTCTCGCGCAGGTCGACGTGCTGCGCCCACGTGCCGAGCCGCATCAGCAGCGCGCCGCCGACCAGCGCACCGGTGACGACGTACAGCAGCCTCTCGTCGGTCTGGCCGCGCCGGCGCGCCTCCACGACGAAGACGACGGCAGCGACCGCGACACCCAGCCCGACGAAGAGCTCGTGGGTCGGGATCGGCCCGAGCGTCGGCTGCATGGCGTCATGCTGCCACGCCGACGCGTCGCGGAGGGGAGAAGTCAGGTCGCCCGGAGCGTCTCCGACGGCGTCGCGCCGTAGCGCTCCCGGTACGACGCCGCGAACCGGCCCAGGTGCGCGAACCCCCACCGGTTGGCGGCCTCGGCGACGCTCGTCGCACTGCCGGTGAGCAGGTCGGCGTGCACCCGCGCCAGCCGGATCTCGAGGAGCTGGTGGGTGGGCGTGGTGCCGAGGTAGCGCTGGAAGCCCTGCTGCAGGCGGCGGATCCCGACGCCCGACTCGCGCGCCAGGTCGGCGGCAGTCCAGTCCCGCGCCGGGTCGGCCTCCATCGCCTCCACGACCCGCGAGACGATCCGCGGCCGGACCGTGCCGCACCCCGGCTCCTCAGGGAAGCAGGCGGCGACGAACGCCGCGGTGAGGGTGCCGGCGAGGCGCCGGCCGACCCGCGCGTCGCGGGCGAGGGCCGGGTTGCGCAGCGCCTCGGTGCCGATCGAGGCGAGCAGGCCGATCCACGCCCGGCCGCCGTCGGAGCGCAGGTCGAGCTGCGCGGGCAGCCGGTCGGTGTGCAGACCGACGAGGGCGGTCACCTCCTCGGCGAGGTAGGCCTTCTCGACCCGCATCCCGACGATCGTGCAGTCCGCCGACCAGCGGGTCATCCGGGTCTCCTCGTCCGGCGGGCACACCGTCGCCTGCCCGTCGAGTGACAGCACGTGCTGCGCGCCGACCTGCGCCTCCAGGATGCCGCTGCGCGGGACGTTGACCGCCCACGCGCCCGGGTGGTCGGACGCGACCGCGACCTCCGAGCCCCAGCCGATCCGGGCCAGGCGCACCGGGCCGAGGTCGACGCCGCGCAGGTCGGCGGGGCTCGCCGCGTCGCCCTTCACCACGAGCCGGTGGGGGAAGTAGGCGCGGGCGACGGCGTCGGAGAAGTCCCCGAGCTCCTCGGACGAGGCTGTCAGAGTTCCGGCCAACGATCTCACCCCCAAAGTGACGCCCCTCACACTAGGCGAACTCCGTCATCCGGAAAACGCAGCGGATCCACGCCGGTGCGCAATCCGGACAGCCCCTTCGCGCAACGGATCGCCGCGGCCGCCGTACGGGCCTAACGTCCCGCCATCCCGTGACCGCCATCACTTGACCGCCATCACTTGACCGGCGCCACCACCCCGCCACCTCGAAGGAGGCACAGCCATGGACCCGCGCACCCTGCGGTCGACCTTCGGCCGCTTCGCGACCGGCGTCACCGTGATCACCTGCCGCACGCCCGACGGCGAGCACCACGGCGCGACCGTCACCGCGTTCACCCCGATCTCGCTCGACCCGCCGCTCGTGCAGGTCGCCCTGACCCGTACGTCGAAGGCGGCTGCCTACCTCGACGGCGCCCCGTTCGCGGTGAACGTGCTGGCGTCCGACCAGGTCGGGCTGGCCATGCACTTCGCCGGCCGCCCCGGTACCGACGCCGTGCCGTGGCGCTACGGCTCGACCGCGCCGAGCCTCGCCGGCACCGCCGCGACGGTCGTGTGCCGCCCGCACCGCACCGACGACGGCGGCGACCACCTGCTGTTCCTGGGCGAGGTCGTCGACGTCCTCACCACCGACCGCGCGCCGCTGCTGTTCCACGACAGCGCGTTCCACCAGCTCGGCCACCGGTCCTCGGACACGGTCTGGCTCGGCTGCCAGGACGACCCCAACACCGGCTGGTTCGACGCCCGCAGCGCCTTCGTGCCCGCGCGGGTCCGCACCGGCCCGTCGTACTTCATCCCGCGAGACACCCACTACTGAGGAGACAACCCATGACCGACACGCTGGCCCCCGAGACCGTCCTGTCCGACGGCCCGCCGACCGTGAACCCCGCGGCCGACGCCCCCGCCAACAAGAAGAGCAACTTCGCCTCCCGGCCGATGACCGGCGACGAGTACATCGAGAGCCTCAAGGACGGGCGCGAGATCTACCTCCACGGCGAGCGGGTCAAGGACGTCACCAGCCACCCGGCGTTCCGGAACCCGATCCGGATGACCGCGCGGCTGTACGACGCCCTCCACACCGGCCCGCACGTGGACGAGCTGACCGTCCCCACCGACACCGGCAACGGCGGCGTCACGATGCCGTTCTTCAAGACGCCCACCTCCTCGGCCGACCTGCTCAAGGAGCGCGACGCGATCG
Organism: Nocardioides sp.; assembly: GCA_035554935.1. Lineage (GTDB taxonomy): Bacteria > Actinomycetota > Actinomycetes > Propionibacteriales > Nocardioidaceae > Nocardioides. The sequence continues at coordinate 9,857 of DATMHM010000045.1, forward strand.
CGCGCTGGGCGAAGATGACGTGGGGCTGGATGGGCCGCAGCCCCGACTACAAGGCCAGCTTCCTCGGCACCCTGCACGCCAACAAGGAGCTCTACGCGCCGTTCGAGGCCAACGCCGAGCGCTGGTACCGCGAGTCCCAGGAGAAGGTCCTCTACTGGAACCACGCGATCATCAACCCGCCGGTCGACCGCAACCTCCCGCCGGACGAGGTCGGCGACGTCTACATGAAGGTCGAGAAGGAGACCGACGCCGGCCTCATCGTCTCGGGCGCCAAGGTCGTCGCGACCGGCTCCGCCATCACCAACTACAACTTCATCGCCCACTACGGCCTGCCGATCCGCAAGAAGCAGTTCGCCCTGATCTGCACGGTCCCCATGGACGCCCCCGGCATCAAGCTGATCTGCCGGTCGTCGTACACCGAGCAGGCGGCGCAGAACGGCACCCCGTTCGACTACCCGCTCTCGAGCCGGATGGACGAGAACGACACCATCTTCATCTTCGACAAGGTGCTGGTGCCCTGGGAGAACGTCTTCATGTACGGCGACGTCGAGCGCATCAACGCGTTCTTCCCGCAGTCCGGCTTCCTCCCGCGGTTCACCTTCCAGGGCTGCACCCGACTCGCGGTCAAGCTCGACTTCATCGCCGGCCTGCTCCTCAAGGCGCTCGAGGCGACCGGCTCCGGCGACTTCCGCGGCGTGCAGACCCGCGTCGGGGAGGTCATCGGCTGGCGCAACCTGTTCTGGTCGCTCACCGAGTCGATGGCCCGCGACCCCGAGCCGTGGATCGGCGACGCGGTGATCCCCAAGCTCGAGTACGGCCTCACCTACCGGATGTTCATGATCCACGGCTACCCGCGGGTGAAGGAGATCATCGAGCAGGACGTCGCCTCCGGCCTGATCTACCTGCCGTCCGGCTCCGCCGACTTCAAGTCCGCCGAGGTGCGCCCCTACCTCGACAAGTACGTCCGCGGCTCCAACGGCTACACCGCCGTCGACCGGGTCAAGGTCATGAAGGCGCTGTGGGACTCGATCGGCTCCGAGTTCGGCGGCCGCCACGAGCTCTACGAGCGCAACTACTCCGGCAACCACGAGAACGTGAAGGCCGAGCTCCTCTTCGCCGCCCAGAACCGCGGCGACGTTGCGCAGATGAAGGGCTTCGCCGACGAGTTCCTCGCCGAGTACGACCTCGACGGCTGGACGGTCCCCGACCTGTTCTGACCCGCTGGTCCTGGGCCATCCCTGGCTCACCCCGAAGCCGGTGCCCCGTCCGCAGGATGCGGACGGGGCACCGTGCACGTTCCGGCATGGTGGTCGAGGAGGCCGGCCACCCCGTTGGTCGAGGAGGCCGCCCACGCCGTTGGTCGAGGAGGCCGGCCACGTCGTTGGTCGAGGAGGCCGGTCACGGCCGTCTCGAGACCCCTCGCCACGGTGCAGCCACTGTCTCCACCACCTGCAGACATGCCTGTGTCCCCGCCCGATAGTTCTCGATGGGCGGGGTCCGGAGCTCGGTGGTCAGTAGCCGTCGTAGTCGTCGGGATCCAGCCGCCGCGGCGGATCCAACGCCGTCGTCCCGAGTGGTCCGACGTGGAAGTGCCGCCCGGACGGACTGATCCACAGATAGTGCGCGGGCGCGACGATCACGTACCGCCACATCGAGAACGTCTTCGCCCGATGGTGCCGTCGACACAGCGGAACCAGCTGGCACGGACAGGTCGGCCCACCCTGCGCGTACGGCGTGCGGTGGTCGATGTCGCACCTCACCGCCCGGCGGGGGCAGCCGGGGAACCGGCAACTGTGGTCCCTTTGCTGCACGCGTCGCTTGAGCCGGTCCGGGATCTCGTACGAGTCCACCGGCACGCAGTCGGCGAGGTCGATCACCGGTCGGATCGTGACGGTGGTGTGCCGGGCCAGCAGCCACTCCTTGATCTGCCCGATCGTGACCGGCATCCCGGTCTCCTCACACCGCCCCACCCCGTTGGTCGAGGAGACCGCCCCCGCCTCGTTGGTCGAGGAGGCCGGGTGGTCCTCGTTGGTCGAGGAGGCCGGCCACGGCCGTCTCGAGACCCCCGCAGCCTCTCCTCCCAAGTCCCCGTCGGAGGCCTCGTGGTCCGCGTTGGTCGAGGAGGCCGGCCACGGCCGTCTCGAGACCCCCGCAGCCTCCGCTCCCAAGTCCCCGTCGACGAGGTCACCGAGACTGGTGTCGGTGATGTGCACGTTCAGCACCACCTTCCGCCCCGGCGCCTCGGCAACCACCTCACCGTTCTCCTCGTCATGAATCAGCAGGTCCAGCGCCAGGTCCCGCCGCGCGATCGCCCCGGCGGCCTTCGACCGTCGTACGTCGAGCGGGGAGTCATCCCCGAACCGGCCCCGGATCTCCGCCTCCCGCGCGATCGCCTGGTCGAGGTCCAGGCTGTCCGCAGCATCGAGGACACCGTCCCACCGCACCTGCCCGTTCTCATCCACCTCATCCGGTCCGAAGTGGCGTTGGTCGGCGGCCTGCTGCCGCTCGGCCTCGGCACGTTCGGGATCGAACCGCATGACCGCCTCCGCCACGAGGCGTTCGAGCTGCTTCCACCCCACCCCGCCGATGGCGGCGTTGAGGTGACGGTCCACGAACGCCGCCGCCTCAGCCGACAGTGGGCGGGTGAGGTCCGCGACCCGTTCGGCCCGCCACGGCGCCACCTTCCCCGCCACGACCGCGGCATACAGCAGCGGTAGCCGCCAGGCGCACTCGATCACCCGCCCGACATAGGCCCTGCCACTGTCAGGGCTGCGTTCCAGGACCGCGATGAGTTCCATCAACGCGAACTCGCTCACCAGCGGAGCACCCTCGCCGGCGATCGGGACACCGGTGTCGATCACACCATCCACCAAC
>DATMHM010000046.1:0-3727 GCA_035554935.1 Nocardioides sp.
CCGGGATGGTCGGCGACGGGCGTGGTCCCGAGGGCGAGCCGGGTCATCAGCGGCGCGACGAGCCGGTCGTAGACGCCCGGCATCAGCCGGAACCCGAGCGAGACCACGGGGTTGAGGAAGCCGACGGCGCGGTCGCGCCGCGGGTGGTCGACCACGCGGACCACCGCCGCGGCGGCGCGGCGGGCGTCGTACACGGGCGGCGGGGGCTTGCCCTGCACGCCCAAGTAGCTGGCCGCCTTGTCGTAGATCGTGGTGGAGACGCCGCCGGGCGAGACGAGGCTGACGTCGACCGGGGTGCCGACCAGCTCGGCCTGGAGCGTGCGGGCCAGTCCGTGCACGGCCCACTTGCTGACGACGTACGGCGACAGGAAGGGCGTGCCGATCTTGCCGACCAGCGACCCGATGAGGACCAGGTGGCCGCCGCGGCGGGACTCGAAGTGCTTCAGCGAGGTCCGCGCGACGTTGGCGGTGCCGACGAGGTTGATGTCCTGCACGCGGTCGAACACCTCGCCCGGGACCTCGGTGAAGCGGCCGTACGCCGCGACGGCGGCCGCATGGACGACCACGTCGACCCGGCCGAACTCGGCGACGGCGGCCTCGAACGCCTCGTCCCAGGCGTGGGCGTCGGAGACGTCGGCGGGCTGCACCAGGACCCGGCTCGCGCCGAGGCGGGAGCAGGTCGCTGCGACCTCGGCCAGCTCGGGACGCCGGCGGGCGAGCAGCACCAGCGCGTCACCCCGCTCGGCGAGCGCGAGAGCCACCTCGCGCCCGATCCCGCTGGAGGCGCCGGTGATCAGGACGACACGAGGTGTGTTGCTGGTGGTCGGAGGCATGGTGCTCCTTCGGCTGGAGTCGAGGACTCGCCTCCGGTACCCGGGCGCGACCGGAGCAAGCGGGAGCGCCCGGGCCCGTCCGTCAGCCGGCCAGCGTCGCCACGTCGATGACGAAGCGGTAGCGGACGTCGGAGGCGAGCACCCGCTCGTAGGCCTCGTTGATGCCGTCGGCGGCGATCACCTCGATGTCCGCACCGATGCCGTGCTCGGCGCAGAAGTCGAGCATCTCCTGGGTCTCGGCGATGCCGCCGATCATCGAGCCGGCGAACGAGTGCCGGCCGTAGATCAGCGACATGGCGTCGACGCTGAACGGCTGCGGCGGCGCACCGACGTTGACGAAGGCGCCGTCGACCGCGAGCAGGCGGAGATGGGCGTTGGCGTCGATCGCGGCGCTGACGGTGTTGAGGACGAGGTCGAAGCTCCCGGCCAGTGCGTCGAAGGTCGCCGGGTCGCTCGTCGCGTAGTAGTGGTCGGCGCCCAGGCGAAGGGCGTCCTCCTGCTTCTTCAGCGACTGCGACAGCACGGTGACCTCCGCGCCCATCGCGTGGGCGATCTTGACGCCCATGTGGCCCAGCCCGCCGAGGCCGACCACCGCCACCTTGCGGCCGGGACCGGCCCCCCAGCGCTTCAGCGGCGAGTAGGTCGTGATGCCCGCGCACAGCAGCGGCGCCGCCGCGGCCGGGTCGAGCCCCTCCGGGACGGAGAGGACGAAGTGCTCGTGGACGACCACGTGGGTGGAGTAGCCGCCCTGCGTGGTGGTGCCGTCGTGGTCGCGGGCGGCGTAGGTGCCGACGCCGCCGTTGAGGCAGAACTGCTCGTCGCCCTTGAGGCAGTTCGCGCACTCCAGGCAGGAGCGCACGAAGCAGCCCACCCCGACCCGGTCGCCGACCCGGTGCCGGGTGACGCCCGAGCCCACCTCGGCGACGATGCCGACGATCTCGTGGCCGGGCACGACCGGGTAGGGCTGCGGGCCCCAGTCACCGCGCACGGTGTGGATGTCGGAGTGGCAGATGCCGGCGAACTCGATGGCGATGAGGACGTCGTCGGCGCCGACCTCGCGGCGCTCGATCAGGGTCGGGACCAGGGGGTCGCTGCTCGCGTGGGCGGCGTACGCCTGGACCTGGGTGCGGTCGTAGCTCATGGGGTCTCCTTCGTGGGGATCACTTGATGGTCTTCATCTCGTCGGCCAGTGACAGCGCCTGCGCGGACAGCGACGCGGCGCGCGCCTCGTCGCCGTCGGCCCGTGCCTGCCAGTACTCGACCTTCAGCTGGACGTAGCGGCGTCGTACGGCGAGCAGCTCGGCCTCCCGGGCCAGCCGCTCGCCCTGCGCCCGCAGCAGCTCGACCTGGTGGCGGGCCGCGTCGGCGCCGAGGGCCGCGTTCTCGACGTACTGCTTCATGTCGCGCACCGCCATCCCGGTCGCGTTCAGGCAGGCGACCCAGGTCAGCATGTCGAGGTCGTCGTCGGTGTAGACGCGGTGCCCGCTGCTCGCGGACCGGCCCACGGGCGCGACGACGCCGATCGACTCGTAGTAGCGCAGGGTGCTGGCCGGGAGACCGGTCAGCCCGGCCGCCTCCTTGATGGTGAAGGTCCGGCCGGCGGCTCGTTCGGTGCTGTGCGCAGTCACTTCATCGAGGCTAGGAACTTCAAGTACTTGAAGTCAAAGGTGACGTGCGGCACGCCGTCACCACCGCACCGGCCAGCGACGACCTCGCCTGGCGAGCGCCCGCGCCCCGTTCCCGGCCTCAAGCGCGTTCGAGGGCGAAGGCCAACGCGAAGCCGACGGCCGCGATCAGCCCGACATAGAGGTGCGTGCGCTCGAACGCCTCGGGGATCATCGTGTCCGCGACCATTGTGAGGATCGCGCCGGCGGCGACAGCGGTGATCGCGGCGATCCAGCCTGCCGATGCATCCTGCAGCAGCAGACAGCCGAGCATTCCGGCCAGTCCGCTCGCGGCGGCGATGCCGCCCCACGTCGAGAAGACGAACCGGGCGGTCCTGCCTGCCCGCTTCATCCCGGCCGCGCTGGACAGGCCCTCGGGAAGGTTGGAGATGAAGATCGCCGCGAGGACGGGTACCCCGACGCCGCTGCCGCCCAGCAGGGAGAGCCCGAGCACCACCGACTCCGGAATGCCGTCCAGCAGTGCACCGACCGCGATCGCGGTGCCGCTCCCGGGTTGGTCGTCCTCGGTGGCTTGCTGGTCCTCGGAGCGCTTGCGGTGTCGCGCTCCTCGCTTGGCGAGAAGGACGTTGGCCAGCACGTAGGCCCCGGAGCCGCCGAGGAAGCCCACCAGGGTCGGCCCCAGCCCGCCGGTGCTCTCGGCCTCGTCGACGAGATCGAAGGCCAGCGCCGAGATGAGCACGCCCGCCCCGAAGGCCATGACCGAGGCGACGACCGGTCGCGGCACGTGGACGAACCAAGCGATCGCCGCACCGACCACGAGCGCACCGCCCGCGAGCACCCCCCACAGCCCTGCTTCCACCCACACCGGCAGCGCGACCACGAGTGCTCCCCTCTCGACACTGCTCGTCAGGACCCTGCCGAGCCCGCTCACCGGGCCGCTGGCTCATCTTGGGCCAAGGGGCGCGGTTCCGGCCAGCCTGGCTCGTGCGCTGGGGCACGTGAGCATCACCGCTACTGCAACGCAGTCGTTCGAGCCCGCTTGGCCTCGTACATCCGGGTGTCGGCGACCAGCAGGGCCTCCTGGAGCCGCTCAGGCCCGGTCAGTGGCGCGGTTCCGGCGCTGCCCAGACCGCCGACAGCCGAGTCGATGCGCTCGAGGAGCGCCTCGCAGTCCATCCCGGCGGCGAAGACGGCGAACTCGTCGCCCCCGAGCCGACCGACAAGATCCTGTGGGCGTACCGATGAGCGGAGCTCGGCGGCCATCGCAAC
>DATMHM010000047.1:0-45780 GCA_035554935.1 Nocardioides sp.
TTGGCCGGGGCGGCCTTCTTGGCCGGGGCGGCCTTCTTGGCCGGGGCGGCCTTCTTGGCCGGGGCGGCCTTCTTGGCCGGGGCGGCCTTCTTGGCCGGGGCGGCCTTCTTGGCCGGGGCCGCCTTCTTCGCGGGGGCCGCCTTCTTCGCGGGGGCCGCCTTCTTCGCGGGGGCGGCCTTCTTGGCCGGGGTCTCCGTGGCGGCGCCCTTGCGCGGCCGGATGATCTTCCGTGCTGCGGACGCGGCCTGACCGGCCAACGACTTCTTCGTGCTGCGCGCCATGGAGGACTCCTCGGAAGCGGTGGCCTGCGACGGTGGTCGTCAGGCGTGCTGCGGAGGGTAGCGGCTCCCGGAGCGGCGGCCAAGCAGGCTCACCGCGGAAAACGAAGACCGGCCGGCCCGCCGAGGCGGACCGACCGGTCTCAGGCCGGTTAGGGCGTCAGCCCTCCTCCTCGCCGAGGATCGAGCGCAGCCGCTTGGGGGCAGGCGCCTCCTCGACCGGGGCCAGGGTGTCACCCGGGGTCTGCAGCGACTCGAGCTGCTGGGTGAAGTAGCTCTTGAGGCGGGAGCGGTACTCGCGCTCGAACGAGCGGAGCGTCTCCACCTCGGCCGAGAGCTTGTCGCGCTCCTTCTCGAGGTCGCCGAAGAGCTGGGTACGACGCTCGGCGGTCTCGCTGTCGAGCATCTCGGCGCGGGTGCGGGCGTCGGACTCGAGGCGGTCGGCCTTGACCTTGGCCTCGGACTCCAGGCGCTCGGACTTGGTCCGGGCCTCGCCGACGATCTTGTCGGCCTCGTTCTTCGCGTCCTCGACGAGCTCGTCGGCGTTGCGGGTCGCGATCTCGAGGAGTCGGGCCGCGGCGTTGGACGCCTCGGGGACCGTCTCGACCCGGATCGTCTCGACACCACCGGCGGCCGGCACGGGGGCCGGCGCAGCAGCGACGGGCTCGACCGGCGCGGGCACCTCGACGGGCGCAGGCGGCTCGGGCACCACGTCGGGGACCGGGGCGAGCTGGGTCGGAGCGTCGAACGCGGACGAGGAGCCGGACTGGGCGGCCGCCAGCTTCGCGCGGAGATCGTCGTTCTCCTGGGTCAGGCGGGCGAGTTCGGCCTCCACCTCATCCAGGAACTGGTCGACCTCGCCCATGTCGTAGCCCTCGCGCAGCCGAACCGGCGTAAAGCGCTTGTTGCTCACGTCCTCAGGCGTCAGCGGCATGACCTCACCTATCTTCGAAGTACAAGGACAAACTGTCTCAGCGAACCTTAGCGCCTGCTGCCGAGAAGGTCGCATCAGCCACAGCCGATGGGCACCCCCTCCGACCCGTGCTCAGGTCAGCAACGTGGCGCGGTTCACGCTCAGGGCGACGTAGGCCAGGATCATCACGAGGATGAAGCTGAGGTCGAGCGCGAAGTTCCCGATCCGGATCGGCTTGATGACCTTCCGCAGCGCGTTGATCGGCGGATCGGTCACCGTGTAGCACAGCTCGAGGAACACCAGCACCGCACCCCGCGGCTCCCACGCCCGGGCGAAGACCTGCACCCAGTCGGTGATGAAGCGCACCCACAGGAACGCGATGAAGGCGAACAGCACGCCCTCGAGGATCCAGCCCACGATCGTCACGCCCACAACCTAGCGGGCCGCCCCGAGCGCACTGACGACCGGGCGACTCGCTCGCGCCATCGACCTCAGCTCTGGTTGAAGAAGTCGCGATCCGCGATCCGCTGCTTGTCCTCGGCGGCCACGGTGACGTTCTGCGGGGAGAGCAGGAACACCTTGTTGGTGACCCGCTCGATGCTGCCGCGCGTGGCGAAGATGAGGCCGGCGGCGAAGTCGACGAGTCGCTTGGCGTCGGAGTCGTCCATCTCGGTGAGGTTCATGATCACCGGGATGCCCTCGCGGTACTGCTCCCCCACCGCACGCGCGTCGTTGTAGGTCGTCGGGTGCAGGGTGGTGATCCGGGAGAGCTCGGCGACCTCGGGCTGGGGAGCGACGGCCACTGGGCGTCGGCGCTCGTCGAGGTCGGCGACGGGGCTGGACGGTACGGCGCGGACCGGGCGGGCCTGGCGCGGCTCGCGAGCCTCGCGCGCGGGGGCGTGCTGCTCGGTCAGCTCGTCGTCGTACTCGTCATAGCCGGTGTCCTCCAGCAGGCCGAGGTACTCGCCGATCCTGCGCATCGCACCGCTCATGACTGTTGCCTCCGTGATCCTTGCCCCCGGTTCCGGGGACAACTGGTGGTGTTGTGGACATTACTGGACGGGGGGCCTCGAACCGAGGACCGCGGAACCGACGCGCACGTGTGTCGCACCGGCGGCGATCGCCTGCTCCAGGTCGCCGCTCATCCCGGCGGAGAGCCGGGTGGCGTCGGGGTGCCGGGCCACGAAGTCGGCCCGGATCGCGGCGAGGCGGGCGAACGCTGCCGCCGGGTCCTCGCCGAGCGGTGCGACGGCCATCAGCCCGGCGAGCCGGAGGCCGTCCGTGGCGCTCGCCCGCGCGGCCAGGTCCGCGAGGCCGTCCGGCGCCACGCCTGCGCGGTGGTCGCTGCCGGGCGGGTCGAGGCTGACCTGCAGCAGCACCTCGACCTCGCGGTCGGCCTCGGCCGCTCCCCGGGCGAGCCGGGGCAGCAGGCTGTCGCGGTCGACGGACTCGACCACCTGTGCGTAGCGGGCGACGGCGGCGGCCTTGTTGGACTGCAGACCGCCGATGAAGTGCCAGCGCAGCGGGAGGTCGGCGCAGTCCGCGGCCTTGGCCTCGGCCTCCTGGTGGCGGTTCTCGCCGACGTCGGCGATGCCGAGCTCGGCCAGCAGGCGCACGTCGGAGGCCGGGAAGAACTTGGTGACCACGACCAGCCCGACGTCGTCGGCAGGTCGTCCCGCGGCGGCGCAGGCCCGGTCGATCCGGGCGCGCACGGATGCGAGGCCGGCGGCGATCTCGTCGGCGCGGGTCACGGCAGCCACACCAGTCCGGCGATCCGCCCGGACGCCTCCCCGTCGCGACGGTGGGAGTGGAGCCGCTCGTCCTCGCGGGTGCAGCCCCCGGCGAGGGTGACCTCGACGCCGAGGGCCGCCAGCTGGGCAGCGACCCCCGCACCGAGGTCGAGCGAGGGCGTGCCCCACGTGGTCTCTGCCCAGGCCTCGGGTACCACGGCTGCGACCTCGTCGCGCATCGCGGCCGGGACCTCGTAGCACCCGCCGCAGACGTGCGGTCCGACCCAGGCCCGGATGTCGGTGGCCCCGAGGGCCCGCATCCGCTCCACGGTCCGAGCCACCACGGCGAGCTCGACGCCCCGGCGACCGGCGTGGGCGGCGCCGGCGACGGCAGCGTGCGGGTCGGCGAGCAGCACAGGGACGCAGTCGGCGACGCGGACCATCAGGCCGGTGCCGCGCAGAACGGTGACCAGGGCGTCGCCCACGGGTACGTCGTCGCTGGGCCCGGCCGGCGGTGCGTCGACGACGTCGACGACGGTGTCGCCGTGCACCTGGCTGAGCCGGGCGAAGGGGACCCCCGCCGCTTCGACCACCGCCGCCAGGGAGGCGGCGAAGGCGTCGGACCCGCCCTGCAGGTCGAGGGACGCGTCCGTGAACGCGACCTCGACCCGGGCCCCGCCGTCGGCGGGATCCGGGTCGAGGTCGGAGTGTCGGAAGGCGAACACGTGCTACTTCAGGAAGTCGGGCACGTCCAGGTCGTCACCGTCGTCGAACTGCATCGGCGCCGGCGTGGTGCGGGCACCGACGGGCTGCGGATCGGCGGGCGCGACCGGCTCCCGGGCCGGGGGCTGCGCCTGGGCGGGAGCCGACGGCTCCTCCCGGCGACTGGCGACGGCACCGGCCGCTGCACGGGTCTCCGCGGGCGACTGCTGCGGCCGCGCCTGGCGCACAGCGGTCTCCTCGCGCCGCTTCGGCAGACCGCCGTCGAAGCCGGCCGCGATCACCGTGACCCGGACCTCGTCGCCGAGGGCGTCGTCGATGATCGTGCCGAAGATGATGTTGGCGTCGGCGTGCACGGCGTCGGCCACCATCGCCGCCGCCTCGTTGATCTCGAAGATGCCAAGGTCGGAGCCACCGGCGATCGAGAGCAGGACCCCGTGGGCGCCATCGATCGAGGCCTCCAGCAGCGGGCTGCTGATCGCCATCTCGGCGGCAGCGAGGGCGCGGTCCTCGCCGCGGGCCGAGCCGATGCCCATCAGCGCCGAGCCCGCGTTGCTCATGACCGCCTTGACGTCGGCGAAGTCGACGTTGATGAGGCCCGGCGTCGTGATCAGGTCGGTGATGCCGGAGACGCCCTGCAGCAGCACCTGGTCGGCCTGCTTGAACGCGTCGAGCATCGACACGTTGCGGTCGGAGATCTGCAGCAGCCGGTCGTTCGGGATGACGATGAGGGTGTCGACCTCCTCGCGGAGACGCTCGATGCCCTCGTCGGCGGACTTCTTGCGGCGGGCGCCCTCGAAGGTGAACGGACGGGTCACCACACCGATGGTCAGCGCGCCGAGCGAGCGGGCGATCCGGGCCACGACGGGCGCGCCGCCGGTACCGGTGCCGCCGCCCTCGCCCGCGGTCACGAAGACCATGTCGGCGCCCTTGAGCACCTCCTCGATCTCCTCGGCGTGGTCCTCGGCGGCCTTGCCGCCCACGTCGGGGTTCGCGCCCGCACCGAGGCCGCGGGTGAGCTCGCGGCCGATGTCGAGCTTGACGTCGGCGTCGCTCATCAGCAGCGCCTGGGCGTCGGTGTTGATCGCGATGAACTCGACGCCCTTGAGGCCGACCTCGATCATCCGGTTGACGGCGTTGACGCCGCCACCACCGATGCCGACGACCTTGATGATGGCCAGGTAGTTCTGTGCAGCTGCCACGGCGGCTCCACCTCTCCGGTGTAGATCAGGTTCGTTGACTGTGTCCGTTCACCGACGTCGGCGGCCGGACCGCTTCCCCGTGGCCAGCCGGCGTGTCGACAACCCTTACCCTCAGGCTGAGGGTTATAGTTATGTCAACCTCGTCGTGGTGAAGACAGTAGGTACGCAGGGCAGGTGGATGGCGCAGACACGCCGCGCCCCGCGCGAGGAGCCGGAATTCGTCGTACGCTCGCTGAGCCTCGAGCCACCGACGGAGGCTCAGCGGGTGGTGGGCGAGCCGGGCACCGAGACGTCGTAGGTCTGTGCCTTGCGGCCGAGCAGCTCCAGCAGCACCGCGGCCTTGTCGTCGGACTGCTCCGCACTCCCCCACCGGACCAGCCGGTCGTCGCGCAGGTGCAACAGGATCTCGTCGACAGTGCGCACCTCGACGTGGTCCACCAGTGCGGCCACCTCGGGATCGAGGGCGCCGACGACCGCGGCACCCTCGCGCAGCGCCTCGGAGCTCGCGCCGGGACCGACCTTGACCCGCGGCAGCCCCTTGCGGACGCGCGCCGGCGCAGGGAACGAGGCACCGTCCTCGTCGAGGGCGACGACGCGGCTGCCGAGGTCGAGCACGGCGATCGGGGTGCGCTCGACGACCTCGATCCGCACCTCGTGCGGCCACTGCCGGGAGACGTCGACGCGCTCGATCGCGGCGAGCGACTTGACCCGCTTCTCGACGGCGGCGATGTCGACCCGCGCCAGGGGCCGCCCGGTCGGGACCTCGGCGGTCGCGAGCAGCTGCTGGTCGCTGACGAGGTCGTTGCCGACCAGCTCGACCCCCTCGGCCTGCAGCCACGACGAGAAGTAGAGGGCGTAGCCGCCGAGCCCGACGAGGACGAGGAGGGCCACGGTCGCGACGAGGTAGCGCCACGTCAGCCAGCGCCGCGCGCGCTGGCGCCGCGCGAACGCCTTCCGGGCGCGCGCCTGCGCGCGTTCGTGCCCGGTGGGAGTCGGCCGTCGCGTCCTAGCCACCGGCAGCTCCGGCGCGTTCCGCGAGGACGGCCACGAGCTCGGGGGCGAGTGCAGTGACGTCACCCGCGCCGAGCGTGAGCACGAGGTCGCCGGGGCGGGCCACCTCTGCCAGCAGGGGTACGACGTCCGCACGCCCCGGCACGAACCGGACCCGGCCGGCGGGCAACGGGACGGCGCCGGCCACCAGCGCGCCGGTGACCTCGGGGTCGGGGTCCTCACGGGCGACGTAGACGTCCATCACCACCACCAGGTCGGCGGCGGCCAGCTCATGGCCCATCTCGGTGCCGAAGATCCGGGTGCGCGAGACGAGGTGCGGCTGGAAGCACACGACGAGACGCTGGTCGTCGCGCACCAGGGACCGGGCGGCCTCGAGGTCGCCGCGGATCTCGCTCGGGTGGTGGGCGTAGGAGTCGTAGACGCGGATGGCCCGGTCGGCCTCGCCGACCGATCCGATGAGCTCCATCCGGCGCTTGGCGCCGCGGTGGCGGGCGAGGCCGCGCACGAGGGCGGCCGGCTCGAGGCCGAGCTCGAGACCGACGCCGAGGGCGTAGAGGGCGTCCTGGGCGTAGTGCCGGCCGGGCACGGCGAGCTCCACCGTGCCGAGGTCGCGTCCCCGGTGCTCGACGCCGAACCGGGTGCCGCCGCCGACGACCTCGAGGTCGTGCCCGCGCAGGGTGGCGCCGGCGACGAACCCGGCGGTGACGTCGGCGAGGTCGCCGCGGTCGGCGATGGTGACCCGGGTGCGCCGGGCGAACTCCGCGAACGCGGACTCGTAGGCCTCCTCGGTGCCCCAGTGGTCGAGGTGGTCGGCGTCGACGTTGGTGATCACGGCGATGTCGGGGGTGTAGACGAGGAACGCGCCGTCGGACTCGTCGGCCTCGACGACCGCGACCGGGTCGGTGCCGCGGCGGGCGTTGGTGCCCAGGCTCTCGACCTCAGCGCCGATCGCGAAGGTCGGGTCGAGCCCGGCCTCCTGCAGCGCGACCACGGTCATGGCGGTCGTCGTGGTCTTGCCGTGGGTGCCGGCGACGGCGACGACCTGCTGGCCGAGCAGCACCGACTGGAGGCCCGCGGAGCGGGGCCACAGGCGGAGGCCACGCTCGGTCGCCGCCACGATCTCGGGATTGTCCTCCCGGGCCGCCGTCGTCGCCACGACCGTGTCGACGCCGTCGAGGTGCGCGGCGTCGTGGCCGACGTGGACCGTGATGCCCTCGCCGCGCAGTGCCTGCACCACGGCCGAGTCGTTGGCGTCACTGCCGCTGACGGCGACGCCGGACTGGTGCATGAGGCGGGCGATGCCGGACAGGCCGGCACCGCCGATGCCGACGAAGTGGACGTGGCCCAGCCGGTCGGCCGGCAGGATCTCGTCCGGGACGGGGATCCTCACCGGGCGACGTCCTGGATGATCCGGGCCAGCCGGTCGTCGGCATCACGGGGCACCAGGTCGGCGGCGGCCGAGCCCATCGCGGCCAGGCGGGCCGTGTCGAGCGCCAGTGCGGGCACGGTGTCGGCGACGTAGTCGGCCGAGAAGGCGCCGTCCTCGACCAGCAGCGCACCGCCGGCGTCCACGACCGGGCGGGCGTTGAGGGCCTGCTCGCCGTTGCCGATCGCGAGCGGCACGAAGATCGCCGGGACACCCGACGAGGACGCCTCGACGACGCTGGACGCACCCGCGCGGCAGACCATCAGGTCGGCGGCCGCCAGGGCCAGGTCCATCCGTTCGACGAACGGCAGCACGACATAGGGCACGCCGGACGGCGGCGGCTCGGACCAGCTCGGGTCGCTGGCGCCGTTGGGGCCGATCACGTGCAGCACCTGGACGCCCGCCGCCGCGAGCGCTGGGGCGGCGCCGCTGACGGCCTGGTTGAGCCGGCGCGCACCCTGCGACCCGCCGGTGACGACCAGCGTCGGCCGGTCCTGGTCGAGGCCGAAGAACGAGCGCGCCTCGGCCCGCAGCGCCGCCCGGTCGAGGGTGGCGATCATCCGGCGGATCGGCAGGCCGACGTACTCGGCCTTCCTGAGTGGGGTGTCGGGGAAGCTGACCGCGACCCGCGTCGCGACGCGCGCACCGAACTTGTTGGCGATGCCGGGCAGCGCGTTCTGCTCGTGCACGACGAGTGGGAGCCTGCGGCGGCGGGCGGCGACGTAGGCCGGCATGGAGACGTAGCCGCCGTAGCCGACGACCACGTCGGGCCGGACGTCGTCGATGACGTCCAGCGCGGCCTTCACCGCTGCACGCAGGCGGCCGGGCACCAGCGCGAGGTCCTTGCCCGGCTTGCGGGGCAGCGGCACCGGCGGCACCAGCCGCAGCGGGTAGCCGGCTGCAGGCACCACCGTGTTCTCGAGACCGCGCGGCGTGCCCAGGCAGGTGACCTCGACCTCCGGGTCGAGACGACGCAGGGCATCCGCCGTCGCGAGCAGTGGCGAGGTGTGCCCCGCCGTTCCCCCACCGGCCAACAGAACTCGCACGGGGGCCAATCTATCGGCGGGCCGCGAGCCCGGCCGACCTGGTCCGGCGGCGCTGGGCGAGCGCGCGGGCGGCAGCGGGCTCGCGCCGCGCGAAGCCGATGACCAGGCCGAGTGCGACGAGGGTGGGCAGCAGGCTGGAGCCGCCGTAGGACACGAGCGGCAGCGGGATGCCGATGACCGGCAGCAGCGCCAGCACCATGCCGACGTTGATGATCATCTGGCACAACAGCCAGACCACGATCCCGAACGAGCAGTAGCGGACGAACGGCTCCTTCGTCTCGCGGGCCACCCGCAGGCCGGCGTAGGCCAGCACCAGGAACAGCAGCACGACCAGCAGGGTGCCGACCAGGCCCAGCTCCTCGCCGAGGACGGCGAAGATGAAGTCGGTGTGCGCCTCCGGGAGTTGGCCCCACTTCTGCTGGCTGGCACCGATGCCCTCGCCGAACACCCCGCCGCTCGCCATGGCGTAGAGGCCGTGCGCCGGCTGCCATCCCGTGCCGTGGTAGTCCTTGAACGGATCGGCGAAGTTGTAGATGCGCGCGAGGCGCTCGCTGTCGGTCGCCGCGAGGCCCAGCGCGAGCACGCTGACGCCCGAGAACGCCAGGGCGAAGAGCTTCCCGGGTGCGCCGACCACCCACAGCATCGCGACCAGCAGCGCGAAGAAGACCAGCGCGGTACCGAGGTCGCGGCCCACGACGACCAGCGTGGTCGCGAGCACCATGCCGGGCACGACGGGCACCAGCACGTGGTGCAGGTCGCCGAGGCGGCGCTCCTTGTTGGCGTAGATGTGGCTGGCCCAGATGATCAGCGACAGCTTGGCGATCTCGGACGGCTGGATCTGGACCGGGCCGAGGTCGAGCCAGTTCTTGTTGCCGTTGACCTCGACGCCGACCTTCGCCGTCAGGGCCAGCAGCAGCAGCGAGATCGAGAACGCCGGGTAGGTCAGGCCGCGCACCCAGCGCACCGAGACGCGCGAGGCGAGGAAGGCGCACGGGACGCCGAGGACCACCCACATCAGCTGTCGCCGCACGACCGTGTAGGAGTCGCCGGTCTCGCGGTAGGCGTAGACGCTGGAGGCGCTCAGCACCATGATCAGGCCGATGGTGAGCAGCAGCGCGGTCGCCCCGAGCAGCAGGTAGTAGGTCGTCAGCGGCCGGTCGAGGGCGTCCTTGAGCGCACTGGCCCAGCCGGGGCGCCGTACGGCGGCGCGGGGATGGAGTCCGAGCCGGTCTGCCAGGCGGAGCTTCTCGGGGTTCGCCGTGGTGATGACCCGTCCCCTCCCTGCTCGTGCCTGCGCGGTCGCCAGCCTCGCTAGCTCTCGCCGATCCAGTCCCTCACCGCCGCGGCGAACGCGTCGCCCCGCGCGGCGTAGTCGGAGAACTGGTCCATCGAGGCACATCCCGGCGCCAGCAGCACGGTGTCCCCCGCCTGTGCGAGACCGGCCGCTGCCGCGACGACGCGCCTCATCCGGTCGTCTCCGACGTGGTCCCCAGTCTCGTCGCTGTCGACGTCGATCACCGGCACATCGGGAGCGTGTCGTGAAAGCGCCTGCGCAATCACGTCGCGGTCCTGCCCGATCAGCACCACGGCGCGCAGCCGGTCGCCGACCTGACGGACCAGGTCGTCGAAGCCCGCGCCCTTGGCGAGGCCGCCGGCGACCCAGACGACCGGCGCGAAGGCGGCCAGCGAGGAGGCGGCGGCGTGCGGGTTCGTGGCCTTGGAGTCGTCGACCCAGGTGATGCCGCCGTGCTCGGCGACCACGGCGATCCGGTGGCCGTCGGGCTGGAAGGAGCGCAGGCCGTCGCGCACCGCTGCCTGGCTGATGCCGTGGGCGCGCGCCAGCGCAGCGGCAGCGAGGGCGTTGGCGACGAAGTGCGGTGCGTTCGATGCGAGGTCGGCCAGCGTGCACAGCTCCGCGGCGCTGGTCGAGCGCTGCTCGATGAACGCGCGGTCGACCAGGATGTCGTCGACGACGCCGACCATGCCCGGGCCGGGTACGCCGAGGGTGAAGCCGATCGCCCGGGCGCCCTCGACCACGTCGGCGTCCCGGACCAGCTGCTCGGTCGCGGGGTCGGCGACGTTGTAGACGCACGCGCGCTCGACGCCCCGGTAGATCCGCCCCTTGTCACGGGCGTAGTCGTCCATGGCCGACGGGCCGTCGTACCAGTCCAGGTGGTCCTCGGCGACGTTGAGGACCGCGGCGCTCTCGGCGGCCATCGTGTCGGTGTAGTGCAGCTGGAAGCTGGAGAGCTCGACGGCGATGACGTCGTAGGGCTCGGGGTCCATCACGGCCTCCGTGAGCGGGAGGCCGACGTTGCCGGCGGCCACGCTGCGCAGGCCGGCGGCACGCAGGATGCTGTCGAGCATCTGCACGGTCGTGGTCTTGCCGTTGGTGCCGGTGATGCACAGCCACGGCGCCGGGTGCTCGGGGTCGCGCAGCCGCCAGGCCAGCTCGACCTCGCCCCAGACGGGGACGGAGCGCTCGCGTGCCGCCGTGATGATCGCGGCGTCGGGCCGGAAGCCCGGGGACACGACGAGCAGGTCGACGTCGTCGGGCAGCCGCGAGGTGGCGCCCTCGTGGACGTCGATGCGGGCACCGAGCACCTCGAGGAGCTCGGCGCGCTCGACCAGCTTGGGGCTGACCGACTCCGCGACGGCGCGGACCTCGGCGCCGAGGTGGAGCAGGTTGTCGACGGCCGCGGCACCGCTGGTGCCGAAGCCGGCGACGACGACCCGCACTCCCTCCCAGGAGTCCTTGCGGCCGAGCGTGGTCGGGTCGGGGCGGGTCACAGGCGCGACACCCATTCCGCGTAGAAGATGCCGAGCCCGGTGGCGACGCAGAGGCCGGTGATGATCCAGAACCGGATCACGACGGTCACCTGCTCCCAGCCGAGCATCTCGAAGTGGTGGTGGATGGGGGCCATCCGGAAGATCCGGCGCCCCTTGGTCAGCTTGAAGAACCCGACCTGCATCATCACCGAGACCGTCTCGAGGACGAACAGGCCGCCGAGGATCACCAGCAGCAGCTCAGTGCGCGTCAGGATCGCGAAGCCGGCGAGCGCACTGCCCAGGGACAGCGAGCCGGTGTCGCCCATGAAGATCTTGGCGGGAGAGGCGTTCCACCACAGGAAGCCGAAGCAGGCCCCGGTGATCGCCGCGCCGATGATGGCGAGGTCGAGCGGGTCGCGGACGTTGTAGCAGGTGGCGCTGGGCTCGTGCTGGCAGAACTGGTTGTTCTGCCAGATGTTGACCAGCGTGTAGGCGCCGAACACCATCACCGAGGCGCCGGCGGCGAGTCCGTCCAGCCCGTCGGTCAGGTTGACGGCGTTGCTGAAGCCGGCGACGAAGAGCCAGATCAGCAGCAGGGCGAGGATGGTCGGCAGCACGAACCAGTCCAGCTCGCGCAGGAACGAGACCTTCTCGCTGGCGGGGGTGCGACCGTTCTCGTCCTCGAGCCAGGGCGACAGCGCGAGCCAGCCGAAGACCAGCGCGATCACCGTCTGGCCGGCCATCTTGGCCTTGCTGCGCAGGCCCAGGCTGCGCTGCTTGGAGATCTTGATGAAGTCGTCGAGGAAGCCGACCAGGCCCATCCCGACGAACAGGAACAGCAGCAGCAGCGCCGAGGCGCTCGGGGTGGTGAGCGTGATCAGCTTGGCGCCGAAGTAGCCGATGACCGCCGCGAGGATGATCACCACGCCGCCCATGGTGGGCGTGCCGCGCTTGGTGTGGTGGCTGGTCGGGCCGTCGTCGCGGATCTCCTGGCCGTAGCCCCACTGCGTGAAGAGATTGATCACCACGCGCGTGCCGAGCAGCGAGATCAGCAACGCGATGCCGCCCCCGAGCAGGATGGCTCTCATGGCGTCGTCTCCTCCAGGACCTGGTCCGCAACCCATTCCAAGGCGGCGCCGCGCGACGCCTTGACGAGGACGACGTCCTCCGGTCCGGCATTCTGCCGCAACCAGTGGGCGGCTTCCTCCCGGCCCGCCGTGACGATCACCTCACCGCCGCCTCGCGCGGCCGCCTCGGCGATGCCGCGGGCGGCCTCGCCGACCACCACGACGACGTCGATGCCGAGGTCCGCCGCGACCGTGCCGACGGCCCGGTGGCCGGCGTCGTGCTCGTGCCCGAGCTCCTTCATCTCGCCCAGCACCGCGACCGTACGGCGACCGGGCGACGCGCGCCGGATCCCGTCGATCGCCTGCAGGGCGGCCGCCATCGAGTCCGGGTTGGCGTTGTAGGCGTCGTTGACAACGACCATGCCGTCGGCGCGCTCGGTGACCTCCATCCGCCAGCGGGAAGCGGCCCGGGCGTGGCCGAGCGCCTGCGCGACCGCGGGCAGCGTGCAGCCGGCGGCGATCGCCATCGCGGCTGCCGCCGCGGCGTTCTGCACCTGGTGCAGGCCCGTCTGCAGCAGCTGCACCGAGCAGGTCTCGCCGTCGAGGTCGAGGGTGAACGAGGGCCGGCCGAGGGCGTCGAGGCCCACCTCGCGCCAGCGGAGCCGCCCGGTCTCGCCGAACGTGACCACCTGCGCGCGGGTGCGCGGCGCCATGGCGGCGACCAGCGGGTCGTCGGCGTTGAGCACCGCGGTCCCGCGGGGACCGAGCGCCTCGACGATCTCGCCCTTGGCGAGGGCGATCTGCTCCCGGCCGCCGAACTCGCCGACGTGGGCGGTGCCGACGTTGAGCACCGCGGCGACGTCCGGCGGCGCGATGCCGCACAGGTAGCGGATGTGGCCGATCCCGCGCGCCCCCATCTCGACCACGAGGTGGCGGGTGGTGACGTCGGCGCGCAGCACGGTGAGCGGGACGCCCAGCTCGTTGTTGTTGTTGCCGGTGGTCGCCACCACGGCGGCCTCACCGGCCAGTTCGCGCAGCACCGCGGCGAGGTAGTCCTTCGTCCCGGTCTTGCCCTGGGAGCCGGTCATCGCGTGCACCGTGACGTCGAGGGTGTCGACGACGTGGCGGGCCAGCCGGCCCAGTGCCTCGACGGGGTCGGCGACGACCACCGTCGGGGCCGTGGTCGGCCTGCTGCCGAGGACGGCGTGCGCACCGTCGGCGTAGTCGTGGCCGTCGACGCGCTCCCCGACCACCGCGACGAAGAGCCCGTCGGGGACCGTCGAGCGGCTGTCGACGTACGCCGGGCCGGAGACGAGCACGTCGTCCCCGTGCAGCTCGCCGCCGACGACGTCGGCGACGGCTGAGAGGCGGAGCGGGATCACGCCGGAGCCTCCCCGAGGTCGCGCAGCACCTCGCGGACGACCTCCCGGTCGTCGAACGGGTGCACGACCCCGGCGACGTCCTGCCCGGTCTCGTGGCCCTTGCCGGCGACGACGACCACGTCGCCCGGTCCGGCCGAGGCCAGGGCGTGCGCGATCGCGGCGCGGCGGTCGCCGACCTCGACGACCTCGGCCGTGCCCTCGCGGGTACCGGCCAGCACCTCCGCCCGGATGACGGCCGGCTCCTCGGAGCGCGGGTTGTCGTCGGTCACCACCACGACGTCGGCGAGCCGCGCGGCGATCTCCCCCATCACGGGCCGCTTGCCGCGGTCGCGGTCACCACCTGCTCCGATCACGACGACGAGCCTGCCACGGGTGACCGGCCGGAGGGTGCGCAGCACGGCCTCGACCGCGTCGGGCTTGTGTGCGTAGTCGACGACGACGGTCAGGTCGCGACCCGTCGGGACCTGCTCGAGCCGCCCCGGCACGCCGCCCGACCGGCCGATGCCGTCCGCGACGGCCTGCGGGTCGAAGCCCGCCTCCGCGGCGGCCGCGATCGCGGCGAGCGCGTTGGCGACGTTGAAGTCCCCCGGCAGGGGTACGACGCCCGCGACCCGAACGCCGTCGGGCCCGTGCACGGTGAACCGCGACCCGTCGGCCCCGAGCTCGACGTCCGCGACCGTCCAGTCGGCCGGCGTCGACAGGCCGTAGGTGCGGACCGGGATCGGCGCCTCGGCCGCGAGCCGCCGGCCGTGCTCGTCGTCGGTGCACACCAGGCCGAGCGCAGCATGCTCGGGGGTGAACAGCGACGCCTTGGCCTGGAAGTAGTCCTCGACGTCGGTGTGGAAGTCGAGGTGGTCGCGGCCGAGGTTGGTGAAGACGGCGACATCGAAGCGCACGCCGTCGACGCGGCCCATCACCAGCGCGTGGCTGGACACCTCCATCGCGCACGCGGTGACGTCGAGCTCGCGCATCCGCGCGAAGAGCCCGTGCAGGTCGGGTGCCTCGGGCGTGGTGAGCGCGGTCCGCACCTCCTCGCCGGCGATCCGGGTGCCGACCGTGCCGACGACGGCGCTGCGCACGCCCGCCGCGAGCAGGCCCCCGTCGAGGAGCCGGGTGACGGTCGTCTTGCCCTGGGTGCCGGTGACGCCGATGGTGCGCAGCACGTCGGCGGGGCGGCCGTAGACCTCGGCCGCGAGCGCGCCGAGCACCGCGCGGGGCTCGTCCACGACCAGGACCGGGAGGCCGGCGCCGCGGGCGAGCGCGGCGCCGGCGGCGTCGGTCAGCACCGCGACGGCGCCGGCGGCCGCGGCCTGGGCCGTGAAGCCGGCACCGTGGGCGCGGGACCCGGGCAGCGCCGCGTAGAGGTCGCCCGGGCGCACCCGGCGCGAGTCGAGGGTGAGTCCGGAGACGGTCACCCCCTCGCCCGTGACTCCCTCGACCGCGGCGCCCAGGCTGGACGCGAGGGCAGCGAGCCCGGTCCGGATCGGGTGCGCGGGACGGGTGGGGTCCGCGCCCGCGTCGCCGCTCACCACTCGACCGGGGTCCGGTTGGGCTTCTCCCCCGTCGGGGCCACGCCGTAGCGCCGGAGGGTGTAGCTCATCAGCTGGGAGAACGCGGGTCCTGCGACACTGCCGCCGCCGCTGCCCGGACGGGGGCTGTGGACGAGGACGTAGATCGTGAACCGCGGGTCGTCGGCCGGGGCGAAGCCGGCGAACGAGACGGTCGTGCTGCCGTCGTAGCCGCCGTCCTCCCCGACCCGTTGCGCGGTGCCGGTCTTGCCCGCGACGCGGTAGCCGGGGACCTGCGCCCGCCCCGCGACACCGGCCTCGGGGTCGACGACCCGCTCCATCATCAGCATGGTCTCGTGGGCGGCCTCGGCGCTGATCACCCGGCGGCTGGTCGCCTCGTCGGTGCCGGTCCGGGCGCCCTTGTTGGTGCTCGCGGAGCCGCGCACCAGGCTGGGGTCGATCCGAACCCCGCCGTTCGCGATCGTGTTGACGGCCGCAGCCATCTGCACGGCGTTGACCGACAGGGACTGGCCGAACGCGATGCGGTCGCCGACCTGCGAGGTCCACGCGTCGCCCTGCGGGAGGAGGCCCCTGGTCTCGCCGCCGAGGCCGATGCCGGTGCGCTGGCCCAGGCCGAACGCGGTGAGGTAGCGGCGCAGCTGGCCCTTGCGGAACTGGTCGGCGGCCAGCACCGTGCCGACGTTGGACGACTTCGCGACGACACCGGCGAGGGTGAGCCGCAGCATCCCGTGGTCCCAGTAGTCACCGATGGGGCTGTCCTGCCGATCGAGCTGCCCGGGCACCCGGAAGCGCTGCTCCTTGAAACCCAGGCCCGCGTCGACCAGGGCGCTCACGGTGAGGACCTTCTCGACCGATCCCGGCTCGTAGACGTCGGTGAGGGCAGAGGACTTGAAGAGCGAGTCGTCGTAGCGGTAGGGGTCGCTGGCGTCGTACGTCGGGTAGTCGGCGAGGGCGAGCAGCTCGCCGGTACGGCTGTCCATGATCACCGCGATGCCGGACTCGCCCGCGGAGCGCTCGACCGTCTTCTGCAGCACCCGCTGCGTGTAGAACTGCAGCCCGCCGTCGATGGTGAGCTCGAGGTCGCGGCCGTCGACGGCCGGGGTGACGGTGTTCTCGCCCAGCGGGATCTGGTTGCCGGCACCCACCTGATAGCGCGCCTCGCCGTCGGTGCCCGAGAGGTAGGTGTTGAAGGACGCCTCGAGCCCGGCCAGCGCCTGGGCGGAGCCGTCGTTCCGGGACGTGCCGAGGAAGCCGACGAGGTTGGCCGCGACGTCGTCATTGGGATAGACCCGCAGCGGGTCGCGCTCGGTCATCAGCCCCGCGAACGGGCGGCCCTTGTCGTCCGCGAACCGCTCCGCGGCGTCCGCGACGACCTGCTCGGCCTTGCTCGCGGGGACCTGCCGGGCGACGTACTGGAAGCGGCTGTCCTCGACCCGCAGCCGCTCCAGGGTCTCGATGTAGTCGACACCGAGCTCCCGGGAGAGCATCGTCGCCAGCTCCGGCGCGACCTTCGCGGTCACCGCCGGGTCGGCCACGATCATCCGGCCGTCGACGGTCTCCGCGAGCGGCTCGCCGTTGCGGTCGAGGATCTCGCCGCGCGTCGCGGGCAGGGTGACGGACACCAGCCCCTCGGCCGCGGCCATCTGGGCGTAGGAGCCGGGATCGAGGCCCTGCAGCTGGACGAGACGGCCCGCGAAGACCGAGAGCACGATCGCGATCAGGAGGAAGCCGACCTGCATGCGCAGGTGCGGTGAGCCCCGACGTCCGGGGCGGCGGCTTCGGAGGATGTTCGGTCGGCTCAACGCTCTCGTCCTGGTCGCTGACGGGGACCCCGGTGCGGGGCGTCCCCCAACCTAGGCGGAACGCTCAACGATTCCGCGCGGGCGCGCCGTCGGCACCGGCGCCGACCTTCACCCTGACCGTGCGGGCCCGGAGCTCCGCGGGCTTCTCCGGTCCGGGCATCGAGAGCGGGATGCTGTCGGCCGGCGTCGCCGGCACCGGGTCCCCGGTGATCCGGCCGCTGCCCAGGTGGATGACGCCGGGCGCGCCGGACGGGATGACCATCCCCAAGGCCTGCGCGGCACGGGCGACCCGCTCGTGGCGGCGCAGCTCCTGCACGTCCATCTCCAGGGCCTCCTGCTGTGCGGCGAGGTCCGTCGCCTGCTGCTGGAGGGCCGTCGCCCGGAACGAGGCCTGCTGCATCGAGGTGTTGAAGAGGAGCAGTCCGACCACGCCGGCCAGCAGGATCACGCTGACGAACGTCACGAACGGCACCCGGGGCGCCCGCGAGCGCCGCACCCGCGGAACGACGGTGAGGCGGGCACGCTCCAGCGCCGCCTGGGCCAGGCGGGGCGCGGCGGCGGGCAGGCGGCGGATCTGCGGAGCGGTGCTGGACACTATGCGGCTCCCTTGCCGGAGGTGGACGGACGGGGACGGACGCG
Source organism: Nocardioides sp. (assembly GCA_035554935.1). Classification (GTDB taxonomy): domain Bacteria; phylum Actinomycetota; class Actinomycetes; order Propionibacteriales; family Nocardioidaceae; genus Nocardioides. The sequence continues at coordinate 17,515 of DATMHM010000047.1, forward strand.
CTCGACGGCGCGCAGCCGGACGGAGGCGGCGCGGGGGTTCTCCTCGATCTCCTCCGCGTTGGCCTGCTCGGCGCCCCGGGTGACCAGCCGGTACGACGGCTCGGACCCCTCCGGGACGAAGGGCAGGTCGTCGGGGACGGTCGAGCGGGTCACGTCGGCGAAGACGCGCTTGACCAGGCGGTCCTCGAGCGAGTGGTAGGACTCCACGACCACGCGGCCCCCGAGGCCGATCGCGTCGACCGCGGCCGGCATCGCACGGCGGAGCACAGCGAGCTCGTCGTTGACCTCCATCCGCAGCGCCTGGAAGGTGCGCTTCGCGGGATGGCCGCCGGTGCGCCGGGCGGGTGCCGGGATGACGTCGTACAGCAGGGCGACCAGGCGTCCCGACGTGGTGAACGGCTCCTTCGCACGCTCGCGGACCACGGCGTCGGCGATCCGGCGGGCGAGCTTCTCCTCGCCGTACTCCTTGAGCACCCGCGCGAGGTCCGGCGCGCTGTAGGTGTTGAGGACGTCGGCCGCGGTCGGTCCCGTGCTGCCGTCCATCCGCATGTCCAGCGGCGCGTCGACGGCGTAGGCGAAGCCCCGCTCCGGCAGGTCCAGCTGCATCGAGGAGACACCGAGGTCGAACAGCACGCCGGCGACCTCGGTCAGGCCGAGGTCCGCGACCACGTCCGCGATCTCGTCGTAGACCGCGTGCACGCCGGTGAAGCGGTCGCCGTACGACGCCAGCCGCTCGCGGCTCATCGCGAGCGCCTGCGGGTCGCGGTCGATGCCGACCACGCGGGCCTTCGGGCAGCGCTCCAGGACGGCCTCGCTGTGGCCGCCGAGGCCGAGGGTGCAGTCCACGAGGACGGCGTCGTCGCGGTCGAGGGCGGGCGCCAGCAGGGCGACGACCCGGTCCAGGAGGACGGGGACGTGGCGCGGGGTGGTCATCGTTCGCCCTCAGCGTCCTGCCGGCCCGGCGAACAGGTGCGGGATCAGGAGGAGCAGCACGCAGGCGACCGAGACCGCCGCGGAGAATGCCATCAACGCGAGCGCCTCACGCGCCTGGTCGCGGACGCGACGGTGCGCAAGCGGACCGGAGGACTCCGGTGCGTGCGTGCGCGTGGCGCTCATGGTCTCGACCCCTCGGAAAGCGCGGATCCGCAGAGCCAGGTCCCTGCCCGCTCCCCCACCCGATGTGTTCGGGTGCCGTCTGGTGCCGGGGAAGGTGCCCCAGAAGGCCGGGTGGGCCCCGTGGTCGTGGTGGCCGCCTGGTGCCGGGGAAGGTGCCCCAGGAGGCTGCGACGTCGGGGTGTCGGGAGCGGGAGCGGGCTGAGACCTCGTCCTGCGGATCCGCTGTTGTGTTGTCAGTGCTGCTGGCTGGTGCTGCTCGTGCTGGTGCTGGTTGGTGGCGCCGGCCGGCGGACGGTCAGTCCTCGTCCTCGTCCAGGTCGGCGAACTCCTCGAGCGCCTCCGCCTGGAACTCGCGCCAGGCGGTCGGGTTCCAGATCTCGAGCCGGTCCCGGACGCCGATCACGACCACGTCGCGCTCGAGGCCCGCGTAGTCCCGGAGGTGCCCCGGGATGCCGATCCGGCCCTGCTTGTCGGGAGTGCTCTCGTCGCCGCCGGCGAACAGCACTCGTGCGTAGCGCCGAGCGGCGCGGTTGGTCATCGGCCGGGCGGCTGCCCGCTCGGCCTCCTCCGCGAAGACATCGGTCGGCCACACGACGAGGCACTTGTCCTGTCCCTGTGTGACCACGAGCCCCTCCGCCAGTCGATCCCTGAACTTCGCCGGGAGGAAGAGGCGGCCCTTCTCGTCGAGCTTCGGGGTGTAGGTGCCCATGAAGAGCATCGGGCCACCCCCAGCCGTCCCACCGGACCTCCGCCGTCCTCCACTTTCCCCCACAGTACTCCACTTTCCTCCACCGTCAACCACCGAACCGCCCCTTTTCGTGGCGTGTCACGCCCCGGCGTGCACAGAAACCGCAGGTCAGGGCGCTTTCCGGCCGGTGGAGCGCCGGTGGAGCGGGGTGGAGCGCCCGGTGGGGAGTCGGCACTGAGCTGGCGGAGAGCTGGCGGAGAGCGGCAGAGCGCCCCCGGGCCAGCCACCGGCGCCGTAGGGTTGGGCCACCGAGGGACAGCCCGACAGGAGAAGCCGTGGAGACGCCGACCAGCCCGCCGACGACCGACGTCGACACGGTCGCCCGCGTCGCGGGCCAGATCCGCGCCAACGTGGAGAAGGTCATCGAGGGCAAGGGCGAGGTCGTCAGCGCGGCCATCGTGGTGCTGCTGGCCGAGGGCCACCTGCTGATCGAGGACGTCCCCGGTGTCGGCAAGACGATGCTCGCCAAGGCGCTGGCCCGCAGCATCGACTCGACCGTGCGCCGCGTGCAGTTCACCCCGGACCTGCTGCCGTCCGACATCACCGGCGTGTCGGTCTACAACCAGTCGACCCGCGAGTTCGAGTTCCGTCCCGGTGGCGTCTTCGCCAACGTGGTGATCGGCGACGAGATCAACCGCGCCTCCCCCAAGACCCAGTCCGCGCTGCTCGAGTGCATGGCCGAGCGGCAGGTGACGGTCGACAACATCACCTACCACCTGGAGTCGCCGTTCATGGTGATCGCGACCCAGAACCCCGTCGAGATGGAGGGCACCTACCCGCTGCCCGAGGCGCAGCGCGACCGCTTCATGGCACGGGTGTCGGTCGGCTACCCGATGCCGGCGGCGGAGATCGCGATGCTCGCCAACCACGGCACGGCCAGTCCCCTCGACGACCTCGAGCCGGTCAGCAACAGCGCCGAGATCCGCAAGCTGTGCACCATCGTCGCGCAGGCGCACGTCGCACCGGCCGTCCACGAGTACGCCGTGGCGCTCACCGCCGCGACCCGCAACAGCCCCGAGCTGTTGCTCGGCGCCTCGCCCCGGGCCACCCTGCACCTGGTCCGCGCCGCGAAGGCCCGCGCCGCCCTGCACCGGCGCGACTACGTGCTGCCCGACGACCTGCGCGCACTGCTGCAGCCCGTGCTGGCCCACCGCCTCCTGCCGAGCGCCGAGGCCGCCGTCGGTGGCCGTGGTGCGGCGATGATCCTCGAGGGGATCGCTGCGCAGGTGCCCGTGCCCGACGCGCCTTCCTGAGCCGGGACGGTCCCCCGAGATGCTGCGATCCGGCCTCTCCTCGCTCACCCTCCGCGGCCGCGCCTTCCTCGCCGCCGGGCTGACCGCCATCGCCTGCGCGGTCCTGTTCGGCCAGCCGGCACTGAACCGCGTCGGCGTGCTGGTGCTCACCCTCCCGCTGGTCGCGGCGCTGTTCGTCGGTTGGCGCCGCCACGATCCGACCGTGCAGCGCACGGTCTGGCCGCGCCTGCTGCGCGCCGGCGAGTCGGCCCGGATCGACCTCACGATCAGCAGCGAGCGGCGGCGCGCCGACAGCACGCTGCTGGTGGAGGACACCCTCCCCTACGCGCTCGGCGGCCGGCCCAGGTTCGTGCTGCGGGGCCTCGGCCAGCAGTGGGAGCGGACCGTCAGCTATCCCGTCCGCTCGGATCTGCGCGGCAGGTTCACCGTCGGGCCGTTGACGATCCGCGTCACGGACCCCTTCGGCCTCGTCGAGCGCCGGCTCACGATCGGCAGCACCGCCGACCTCGTCGTCACCCCGCGGGTGCTCCCCCTTCCGGCGATCCCGCTGTCCGGCGGCTGGCAGGGTGCCGGCGAGCACCGACCGCAGGCGTTCGCGTCGGGCTCGGCAGAGGACGTCAGCGTGCGCGAGTACCGCCGCGGTGACGACCTGCGCCGCGTCCACTGGCGCAGCTCCGCCCGGATCGGCGAGCTGATGGTGCGCCGCGAGGAGCAGCCCTGGGAGGCGCGCGCCACCGTCCTGGTCGACGACCGCACCCACGCGCACCGCGGGCAGGGTCCGGCGTCGAGCTTCGAGGCGGCCGTCGTCGCGGCCGCATCGGTCGTCGTCCACCTCGAGAAGCACGGGTACGCCGTCCAGCTCGCCACTGCGACCGGCGCGACCGCCGACGGAGCCGACGAGGCCCTGCGCCAGCTCGCCGTCCTCGGCCTCGGCTCCCGCGCCACGATCGACACCAGTTGGTCGGGCGACCAGGCCCGCGGCGGCGTGGTCGTCGCCGTGCTCGGCGCGATGGTCAGCGGCGACACCAAGGCCCTGCGGCGGATCCGGCACGATGCAGGCGCCGCCATCGCGATCGTGCTCGACGTCGACCAGTGGTCCGGCGGCCGGTCGGGCACCGGCCCGGCCACTGCGGCCGCTCCCCTGCTGTCGGTCGCCTGGCGCGCCACCGGCGTCGGCCCCCGGGACCGCCTCGACACGGCCTGGCGGGAGCTCGGGCGATCGCCCTCGCGCGGCGGGGTCGGCTGATGTCCTCCACCGCCCGACCGACGCTCGGCGCCGCTCTGCTCACCAGCCTCGTCGCGGCGGCGACGACCTGGGCCGCCCTCACCGCGTGGCGCGGCTTCGTCACGGTGCCGGGCTCCTACCTCGAGCGGCTCGCCGTGGTCGCGGTCGCCGTCGGGCTGCTGGGTGCCGTGCTGCGTTGGCGCGGCGTCCCGCGACTGGCCGTGACGCTCGCCCAGACCGCGGTCGCCGGGGCGATCGTGTCCTTCCAGGTGACCGGGTCGCCGCTGCCGGTCGGCGGAACCGGTGTCGAGCTCGCCGACGCGCTGTCGACCGCCGTCGAGACCGCGCGCACCTACGTCGCCCCGATCAGCACGGGGGTTCCCGCCGTGTGGCCGTTGCTGGTCGTCAGCGGCGCCTTCTTCGTGGTCGTGGTCGACACCGTGGCCTGCACCTTCCGGCGCGTCGCGGGCGCGGGCCTGGCCCTGCTCGCGATCTACTCCGTGCCGAGCGGCCTGCTCGACGACGGCCCCGGCGTCGGCAGCTTCGTGCTCGCCACCGCCGGCTTCCTGGTGCTGCTCCACCTGGAGGCGCGCGACCAGCTGCACCGGTGGGGCCGCAGCGTCGACGGTGCCGCGGACGACGAGCCGACCGGGTGGGGGCACGCACACCCCGTCCGCGAGGCCGCCCGGGCCGGCGCCGGCCGGATCGGCATCACCGCGACGGCGCTCGCCCTCGTCGTACCGACCTTCGTCCCGGTCCTCGGGGTCGACCTGCTCGAGCTGGGCAACGGCAGCGGCGACGGCGACATCCGGATCCGCAAGCCGATCACCGACATGCGCCGAGACCTCGAGCGCGACATCGACGACCCCCTGATCAACATCGCCACCGACGACCCGGCCCCCGGCTACCTCCGGGTCGCCGTGCTCAACCGCTTCACCGGGCAGGAGTGGAGCAGCGGCGACCGCGACGTCGCGAGCAGCGACACCGCAAGCGGCGCGCTGCCGCCGCCCCCCGGACTGGCCGACTCGGTGCCGCGCGCCGAGTACGACTACCGCGTGCGGATCAGCGACGGCTTCGACTCGACCTGGCTGCCGACCCAGTTCCCCGCCTCGGCGGTGCAGGCCGAGGGCGACTGGCGGTTCGACCCGCGCACCATGGACTTCCTGGCCGCCGACGACGACCTCGACACCCGGAACGCGAGCTACACGATGACCGCCGTCGAGCCGGACTACGGCACCGACGGCCGCTACTTCCGCGATGCCCCGCGCGGCGAGGTCTCCGAGGAGTTCCTCGACCTGCCCTCGACCGGGATCCCGAACCTGGTGCGGGACCTCGCCCGCAGCGTCACCTCCCGCGCCCGGAACGACTACGAGCAGGCGCTGGTCCTCCAGCGCTGGTTCCGCCAGGACGGCGGCTTCGAGTACTCCGTCGATCGGGCGCCCGCAGGCACCGGGAACGGCACGCTCGAGACGTTCCTCGCCAGGAGCGGCCGGGTCGGCTACTGCGAGCAGTTCGCCTCGGCCATGGCCGTGATGGCCCGCGTCCTCGGCATCCCGGCCCGGGTGGCAGTGGGCTTCCTCGCGCCCACGCGCCTGCGCGACGGGACCTGGGAGTACAGCAGCCACGACCTGCACGCCTGGCCCGAGCTCTACTTCGCCGGCGCCGGCTGGGTGCGCTTCGAGCCGACCCCGTCCGCACGTGCCGAGGACGCGCCCGACTACTCCACCGTCCCGGTGGCCGGCGTCGGCGTGGACGACCCGGCCAACCCCTCGACCGCCAGCTCCGCGGCCGGAGGCACGGAGACCGTCGCCCCGAGCACCCGCCCGAGCCGTCCCGCGGAGGAGACCGACGGGGCCTCGGCCGACGGCGAGCGGGCCGGCCGGGCTGGCGGGATCGCCTGGGCCGTCGGCATCGCCCTCCTCGTCCTGGCCCTCGCCGCGCTCGCCGTCCTCGGACCGAGGTCCCTGCGCAGCCAGGCCCGGCGCAGCCGGCTCGCCGGCGACGACCCGGACAGCGTGTGGCGCGAGCTGCGTGCCGTGGCCACCGACCTCGGCGTACCCTGGCCGGACGGCCGCTCGCCGCGCGAGGTCGGCGTCATGCTGCTCCCCCACCTCGCCGATCCCGACGCGCCGCCGGTCGAGCGCCCAAGGACCGGCCCCGACGTGGCGCCCGTCGCGGCCGACGCCCTGGAGCGGCTGGTCCTGGCCGTCGAACGCACCCGCTATGCCCGCCCCGGCAGCGTGGCGACCCTGGAACGGACGACCGCCGCGGCCGACGCCGAGCTGGTCGCCGCCGCCCTGGCCGCCGGGGTCACCCCACGCGCCCGCCGCCGGGCGCAGTGGCTGCCGCGCTCGGTGTGGCGGCGCTGACCCTCATCGGGCCCCGGGGCGCCTTCGGCGCCTCCCCGTGTCGGACTCCGGGCGCCTTCGGCGCCTCCCGCCGGATCCCCCGCGGAGGCTCTGAGCGGGGCCCCGCCGTCGGCGACGGACCCTTCCACGCAGAGGAGATGCCGTTCGATCGCCGACGGCACCCCGATTCGCCTCCGCGGGGGTCCGGCGTCCGGCGCCTACGGCGCCCGGAGTCCGGCAGATCCGGCACCTGGGGCCTGGTTCAGTGCGCTTGCGGGGCGACGCAGTCGCGTCGGCGTCGAGGGCGGGCCCGAAGGGTCCGTCCGCAGGCGTCGACCGGGCGACGCGCTCGCGCCGACCACCCCTACGAAAGTCTTGCCGCCAGACGAACCGGACGGCTACCCGGGCCAACTGCGTGCGCGGCAGCGCGGCGCCCCGGCGACGAAGTCGCGTCGGCGTCGAGGGCGGGCCCGAAGGGTCCGTCCGCGGGCGTCGACCGGGCGACGCGCTCGCGCCGACCGACTCAGAATCCGCCGCGCTCGCGGCGGCGGCGCCAGCGGGCCTGGAGGGTGTTCATGAAGCCGCCGGAGTGACCGTGGTGGCGGGTGCTGGAGCCGCGGCGGCTGCGGCCGCCGTCGATGACGCCGAAGCCCGAGGGGTGGGCGCTCATGGGGGCGTCGGATCCGCCCCGGTGGCCGCGAACGGCGGTGAGCAGGACCGTGGCGGAGAGGAGCATCACCACGAAGCCGGCGACGCCGACGGGCCAGTAGCCGCTGACGGCTCCGCCCATCATCACGGCGACGCCGACGGCGAAGACGACGCCGGCGAGGATGGCGCGGCGGCGGGCTGCCTGCCGCAGGGTGGTCCCGCGCAGCGTCGAGGCGAACTTCGGGTCCTCCTCGCTGAGGGCACGCTCCATCTGCTCGAGCAGGCGAAGCTCCTCTTCTGAGAGTGGCACCGGTTCCTCCGACACGTTCGCTGACTGTCCTCCAAGTGTAGGCAGGCAATTCGCGGCCCGGTAGGCCTCCCCACAATTTGTGGTCGACGGGCGATCAGCCGATGGCCTGGACGGGCCATCCGGGCGGGTGCCGGGCGGCGTCGGCGGAGGTCAGCAGGCTCGCCCGGCGTACGGCGGAGGAGCCGAACCGGGTGGCGGCGCGGTCGACCGCACGGTCGGCGTCGGTCCAGCCCGGGTCCCGCTCGCCGAGGGCGAGCTGGCGGGTGTCGCCGTCGCGGATCCGGCGCACCCCCTCGATTCGGACGCCGACGAGCCGGACGGAGGGACGACGCGGTGCCATCGCGTCGAGGAGGGCGTCGAGGAGCGCGACGGCGACGCCATGGACGTCCTGGGTCACGTCCGTGGGCTCGGGCAGGGTGCGGGAGCGGTTGAGGGTCGTGAAGTCGCTGAAGCGCACGGTGATCGCGACGGTGCGTCCCACTCGGCCGGCGGCGCGGACCCGGGCCGTGACGCGGGAGGTGAGCCGGAGCAGCTCGCGGTGGAGACGGGCCCGGTCGGTGAGGTCGACGGCGAGGGTGTGCTGGGCGCCCATGCTCCCCTCCGGCTCGCCCTCGCCGAAGCCGAAGACGCCGGCACCGCCGGGGCGGAGGTCGGTGCGGTCGGCGCCCCACACCAGGGCGTGCAGGTGGCCGCCGAGGTGGCCACCGAGCATCCGGCGCAGCTGGTCCACCGGGATCGCGGCGACGTCGCCGACGGTGAGCAGCCCGAGCCGGTGCAGGCGCAGCCGGGTGGCCTCGCCGACGCCGTACAGCACGCCCACGTCGAGGGGATGGACCTCGGCGACGAACCGGTCGGGCGGGATGACCCGGACGCCGTCGGGCTTGGCCAGCCGGCTGCCGAGCTTGGCGACCGACACCGTGGCCGCGATGCCGACCGAGCAGGTGATGCCGTGCTCGGCGCGGATGCGCGAGCGCAGCCGCTCGGCGATGTCCTCCGGGGAGCCGAACAGGCGGGTCGCGCCGCGCACGTCGAGAAAGGCCTCGTCGAGCGAGGAGACCTCGACGACGGGGGTCACCGTGCGGAAGGTCTCCATGATCGCCCGGGAGACGGGCGTGAGCACCGAGAAGTCAGGGGGCATGGTGACGGCGTGCGGGCACAGCCGGTGCGCCTGGACGCCGGACATGCCCGAGCGGATCCCGAAGCGCCGGGCGGGGTAGTTCGCCGAGAGCACCACCCCGCGGTGGCCGCCGCCGACCACCACCGGGACGTCGTGCAGGTCCGGCCGGTCCCGGATCATCACCGACGCGTAGAACGCGTCCATGTCGACGTGCAGGATCGGGCACGCCGGACGATCGGTCATGGCCCGCCTCGCTGGCGAGAGGCGCGGGTGCTCCGGGCGTCAGGCCCGGGTGGCGAGGACGTGCAGCTGCGTGGCGAGCGGGAGGTACTCGGGCCGGTCGGCGACGGCCCGTTCCAGGTCGACCAGCGCGGCCGCCGCGCCCGGCTCGAGGTCGACGAGCGCGGCCGGGACCAGATCGGCGAACACCCGGACGGCATGGACGGTGGTCGGGGTGAGACCGGCCTCGCCGAGCAGGGCCTCGACCTCGGCCGCCGTGAACCGGCGGCCGGTGCGACTGTCGACCGGCTCCTGGTCGTCGAGCAGGCCGCGGGCCTGCTGGAAGTGGCCGGCCATGGCGCGGGCGAGGACGGCGGCGTGCCGCTGCCCGACGACGAGGCTGAGCACGCCGCCCGGGCGCAGCACCTCGGCGACGCGGGCCAGCGCCGCCGCTGGGTCGACGACCTCGAGCACACCGTGGCAGAGCACGACGTCGGCACTGGCAGCGCCGACGACCTCGAGGAGGTCGGACACGTCGCCCTGCAGGCCGGTGACCTCCAGCGACGCCTCCCCGGCGCGCCGTGCGAGGGCAGCGAGCGCGTCCGGGCTCGGGTCGACGACCCGCACCCGGTGCCCGGACTCGGCAAGGCGTACGGCGAACCCGCCGGTCCCGCCGCCGAGGTCGACGACGTCCCGGGGTCCGCCGGCGAGGGCGTCCTCGAGAGCGTCCCAGACGACGGCGGTCCGCACCGATCCGCGCTGCTCGCGAGTGGCCATGCACCGAACACTAGTGGCCCCGCAGGCTCAGCCGGCGACGCGCCCGGCGATCCGCTCGCCCAGCGTGGCGTGCGGCGTCAGGCCGAGCGACTGCTCGACGAGCGCGAGGAACCGGTCGGCGTCGCGGACCAGGTCGTCGGCCTCACGCTCGGTGGCCGCCCGCGTCGAGCCGGCCTCCGCCGCGGCCCGCTTGGCGGCACCCGCGGCGAAGAACGTCGCCCACTCCCCCAACTCGGGCGCGACCTCGGCGAGCAGCACCCAGGCGTTCTTCTGCTGGCGCCGGCGCGCCGCCACTGGTCGGGCCCTGGCGGACAGGAGGGCGGCGGCGGCGCGGAGGGCGGCCACGTGCGCGCAGGCGTAGCGGGTCGCGACGTCAGTGGCGGCGACGGCCTCGCTGAGCGACTGCGCGGAGCGCAGCAGGTAGTTGTGGGTGGTCGCCGGGAGGGTGTGCGGACCCACCGGGGCCGGCGAGGCGTGCTGCGGGGCGAGCTGCGACTGGACCACGAGCCTTCTCCTTCGATGTCGTTCGAACATCTGTTCGAACGGTTCGAAGGTACACCCCCGGTCCGACACGACGTCAAGAGTCGCGCGCGGCCTCCTCCGCACGCGCCGCCTCCAGCACGAACCGGCGGCTCTGCGGGTGCCAGATGAACACCAGGGTGACCCCGCTGAGGACCGCCGCGCCGATGGCCGCCCAGTCGACGAGCGTGGGGGGATCGGTGCGCACGGTGGCGATGGTGACGATGAGGATGCCGACCACGATCCCGGCGAGCGTGTGACGGGCCCAGTTGTGGCCGGTGCGGAACAGCGCGATCAGCGTCGCCGCCAGGACGGCCGTGACGCCGTACAGGACCAGGATGACCGGCACGAACTCGACCGGCTGGACGGTGCTGTCGCCGACCTGCATCGGCGACCACACCGCGCCCAGGTCGTCGCGCTGGACGACCACCATCACGCAGACCAGCAGGCCGGCGGCCACCAGGGACCACAGCAGCCAGCACGCGAGGTCGACCGCCGGCGGTCGCTTGGTCATCGTTCCTCCTGCCTGGCGGGCACCGCTCATCGGTGCCCGCGTCGGGATCGCTCCGGGCGGGATCGGCGCCTCGATAGGGTCTCCCCCATGTCGGCCGACCATCCCTCGATCGCCCGGTTCCGCGAGGAGCACCAGCGCCGCGGCGGAGCGGGCGAGATCGTCATTCTGCCCGACTCGGTCCACACCGCCGCACTCGCAGCCGAGGCCCTGGGCTGCGCGGTGGGGGCGATCGCCAACAGTCTGCTCTTCGACGCCGACGGATCCCCCGTGTTGATCCTCACGTCCGGCGAGCACCGCGTGGACACCACGCTCGCCGCCACGGCGGTCGGGCGCGGGAACCTGCGCCGCGCCACGCCGGAGTTCGTCCGCTCGCACACCGGGCAGGTGATCGGCGGCGTGTCCCCGATCGGCCACCCCGCGCCCGTCCCCACCTGGGTCGACCGCTGGCTCGAGCGCCACGAGGTCGTCTGGGCCGCGGCCGGCCACCCGTCGGCGGTGTTCTCGACGTCGTACGACGAGCTGCTCGCCCTCACCGGCGCGTCGCCCATCGACGTCGCGTAGGCCCGTCCCGAGACATCTGGAGAGCTCCTTGGCACGCATCATCGTCGTCGGCGGCGGACTGGGCGGCATGGCCACGGCCGCCCGGCTGGCGAAGCAGGGCCACGAGGTGGCGCTCCTGGAGGCCGCCACGCACCTGGGCGGAGCGCTCGCGGCGGTCGAGCAGGACGGGTACCGCTGGGACGGCGGCGCGGGCCACACCCTGCTCCCCGCGGCCCTGCGCGACCTGTTCCGCAAGACCGGCCGGCCGCTGGAGAAGGAGCTGGAGGGCGACCTCGAGCCGATGCCGGTGCTCCGCGAGCACCGTTTCGCCGACCGCACGTCCGTCCGGCTCCCGGGCGGGTCGCGCGCCGACCAGGTCGCCGCGTTCGACGAGCTCGGCCCCGGCCTGGGCGAGAAATGGGTCGAGCACGTCGAGCTCTACAACGCGGTGTGGGAGGTGCTGCGCCGGAACTACGTCGAGGTGCCGTGGACGCCCGGGGACCGCAAGGCGGTGCCGAGGGAGCTCGACTCGCTGTTCAACATCCGCGAGACGCTCCACAAGCGACTGCGGCACGACTTCCGCGACGAGCGGCTCGCCCTGGTCGCCGGCCACGGCGCGACGGCCGAGGGACACGACCTGCGCAACGTGCCGTCGTGGGTCGGGGTGACGTCCTACCTCGAGCAGCGCTTCGGCGGCTGGCGGGTGCCGGGCGGCATGGGTCGCCTCGTCGACCTCCTCACCGCGCGGCTGGCGACCCGCGGCGTCACGGTGCGCACCGGGGTCACGGTGCAGGACCTCGTCGTTCGTGAGGGCCGGGTGGTGGGCGTCCGCACCGCCGAGGGCGAGGCGGACGCCGATGCCGTGGTCGTCGCGATCGACCCGCGACGCCTGCCCGCCCTGGCGTCGTACGTCGAGAAGACGATGCCCGCCATCCCGCCCGTCGTGTGCCACCTGGGCCTCACCGGGGACGTCCCGGAGATCACCCACGACGTCGTCTTCAACGCCGAGCCCACGATCACCGTGCGGCGCGGGACCGGCGCGCCCGAGGGCGGGACCGCCTGGACGCTGCTGGGCCGCGGCAAGATCGCCGAGGACATGGTCGACGCGCTCGCGCGGCACGGCCTCGACGTCCGGGAGAACGTCGTCAGCCGCGTCGACCTGTCGCCCCGGGACCTCGTGCAGCAGTGGAACGGGTCACCGATGGGCGTGCTCTGGCAGGGCCGCGGCACGGTCCGCCTGCGGCTGGGACCGACCACGCCGATCGCGGGCGTCTACCAGGCGGGCGCCCACGGCGCGCCCGGCGCCGGCGTCCCGTTCGTCACGCAGTCCGCGGCGCTGGTCGCGCAGGTGATCGGGCCGGCCTGACGCCGGCTCGCGGGCGGAAACCCCGACTCGACGGGGCGGAAACCCCGAGTCGACGTCAGACGGTGATCCGCAGCGCCTCGAAGATCTCGAGCGTGGCCTTCGACCGGTTCAGCGTGTAGAAGTGCAGGCCGGGTGCGCCACCGGCGAGCAGCTCGTCGCACAGCTCCGCGGCGATCTTGATGCCCTCGGCACGGACCGCGGCGGGGTCGCCGTCGAACGCGCTGATCCGCGCCACGACGTCGTCGGGGACGCTGGTGCCGATCAGCTCGCCCTGGCGGCGGATCGCGTTCAGGTTCAGGATCGGCATGATGCCCGGCAGGATCGGGATGTCGACGCCCCGCGCCCGGACCCGCTCGACCAGGTCGAAGTAGTCGGAGGCGCGGAAGAACATCTGCGTCACGGCGAACTCGGCGCCGGCACGGGCCTTCGCGACCAGGACGTCGGCGTCGGCGTCGAGCGACTCCGCGCAGGGGTGGCCCTCGGGGAAGGCGGCGATGCCGACCCGGAAGTCGCCGCGGGAGCGGGCGAGCTCGACGAGCTCGACGGCGTAGTTCAAGCCGCCGTCGGTCGGGGTCCAGTCCGCGCGCGGACCCTCCTGCGGGTCGCCCCGCAGCGCCATGACGTGGCTGACGCCCTCGGCCACGTAGGAGTCGAGGATCGCCTCGAGCTCCTCGCGGGTGTGGCCGACGCAGGTCAGGTGGGCCATCGGGACGAGTGCGGTCTCCCGGGCGATCCGGCCGGTGATCGCGACGGTCTTGTCCCGGGTGCTGCCGCCGGCGCCGTACGTCACGGACACGAAGGTGGGCTGGTAGGGCTCCAGGGCGCGGATCGCGTCCCACAACTGCGCCTCGCCCGCCTCGTCCTTCGGGGGGAAGAACTCGAACGAGAAGGAGCGCCCACCCTCGCGGATGAGCTCTCCGAGCGAACGCCCTGCACCAGTCGTCATGGGCCGAAGTCTAGGTGGCGCAGCCGCCACGGCCCCCCGCATCTCGCGGGTGTGACACGTCACTAGGGTGAGGGCGTGAGTGAGCAGCGGTGGGACCCGACCTCGTTCCGGGCCGAGGTGCAGGCCACCCTGGACGCCTTCCTCGCCGAGCAGACGCAGCGGCTCTCGCCCCTCGGCGCCGACGCGGCGCGGCTGCTGACCGAGGCCCGGGCGACCGTCTCGGGCGGCAAGCGGTTCCGAGCCGCGTTCTGCCAGTGGGGGTACGCCGCCCTCGCGGGCGTACCGGCCGGTGCGGACGCCACCGCGGTGCTCCGTGCCGCGGCCGCGCTCGAGCTGCTGCACGCCAGCGCGCTGGTGCACGACGACTACATGGACGCCTCCGACACCCGTCGCGGGCGGGCCGCGACGCACCGCGGGTTCGAGGCCGAGCATCGGGCCGACGGCTGGCGTGGGGACCCGCTGCAGTACGGCGCCGCGGCGGCCATCCTGCTCGGCGACCTGCTGCTGTCCTGGGCCGACGAGCTGCTGCGCCGCTGCGGGCTGGGCTGGGACCGGGTCGGTCCGGCCCTCGACGTCTTCGACCTGTGCCGCTCCGAGGTGATCGCCGGCCAGTTCCTCGACGTCTCGGTCCAGGCCCGCGGCCGGGCGTCGGTCGAGCAGGCGACGACGGTGCTGCGCTACAAGTCCGCGAAGTACTCCATCGAACGCCCCCTGCACGTCGGCGCCGCGCTGGCCGGCGCGGGCCCGGCCACCCTCGAGCGGCTCACCGCCTTCGGCCTGCCGCTGGGCGAGGCGTTCCAGCTGCGCGACGACCTGCTGGGCGTCTTCGGGGACCCGGCGACGACCGGCAAGCCGGCCGGTGACGACCTGGTCGAGGGCAAGCGCACCGTCCTGGTCGCCCTCGCCCTCGAGGCCGCTCCCGAGGCCGACGCCGCCCGCCTGGACGCCGCGCTCGGTTCGCGCCTCGGCGAGGCCGAGATCGCGGAGCTGCGGGAGGTCATCGACGCCAGCGGCGCCCGCCAGCAGGTCGAGGACATGATCGACGACCTCGCCACCCAGGCCGTGGACGCGCTGCGCGCGGGCCAGGCGGAGGAGGGCTGGGACACCACGGCGTGCGGCGCCCTCGAGCAGCTCGCAGCCGCCGCGACGCGTCGTACGCGCTGACCCGGACGCCGGCCTACGCCAGCAGCGGTACGACGTCCTCCGGCCCCGCGCCGCGGAGCAGCACCTCGACGGCGGGTCCGGCGGCGTCGCGCCGCCCGAGCACGGCGACGAGCACGGCGAACCGCCGCGGCTCGGCCCGGGCGAGGCCGGACCACGCGTCCCACAGCAGCACGGTGCGGCCGGGGAGGTCGCGCAGGGAGTCGTTGAGCGCGTCGAGGTTCTGCCCGTAGGTGGCGGGGAAGGCGAGCGCCTCGCCGATGCGCCGCAGCACGTCGGGCAGCGCCTCGAGGCCGGCGCCGTCGACGTACGCGAACCTCCAGCCGGCGTGCTCGACGGCCTGGCGCACGTCGGCGACGTCGAGGCCCGACTCCCAGCGGTGCACGCCGGGGTCGTGGCGTCCGGCCAGCACGGCTGCCAGTCCACTCATCGCGGGATCACCTCCTGATCCGCTCGAAGGACTCGTAGTGGTCCTCGGTCCAGTAGAGCTCTCCCCCGTCGCCGGCGACGATCCGCCGCGCCCCGCGGTGGTCGAGGCCGGGGGTCTCGACGGTGTACTCGGCGTAGTAGCCGCGCTCGCGGTCCGGCAGCAGCCCCTCGAAGTTGCCGAAGGTCGAGTCGTCCTTGCCCGGGTAGGGATAGGGGCCGCCCGCGTCGATGAGGGCGACGGTCTCGGCGGCCTCGGACGGCAGGTCCTGCAGGGCGACCCAGGCGATGCCGTGCTCGTCCCGGACCGGCAGGTCCTCGCCGGGCTCCGCACTGCCGCCGACGCTCGCCGACGACGAGGGGTCGGCTCGCGAGCCGTCGTCCTCGGCGCCTCTGCCCTGGATCCACCACAGCGCGCCGAGCACCGCCACGGCGAGCACCGTGGAGAGGACCTGCCGGGTGCGCCTGCTCATCGTCGGCACGGGCTGCTCCGCCGGCGCGGCATCAGAGGGCGAGCGCCTGGGCGCGCCGCTTGACCTCGGAGCCGCGGTTCTCCCGCAACGCGTCGATCGGGCGGCCGGGGAGGTCGGCGTCGAGGAAGATCCACGCGATGCACTCGCGGTCGTCGAAGCCGTTGTCGTGCAGCACCGTGAGCAGCCCCGGCAGGCCCTTGACCGGCTCGCCGTCGACCAGGAACAGGGCGGGGACGCCCTGCGGCCGGCCCGGGGCGGGCACCGCCGCGGCGAGCTGGTGGTCGCGCACCATGGTGCGGACCGTGGCCGGGGTGACGCCGATCAGGTCGGCCGCCTGCTCCCAGTCGAGCCACTCCTCGACGAGGGCGGAGAGGTCGTGGTCGGCGAGTCGCGGTTCGCTCATGGGGCCATCTTCCACGAATCGCGCGGTCCGGATCACACCGGCGTGGCCGCCCGCCCCGCCGGGGACTGCGCCGTACCATGGCCGTTCCGGTCACTTCCCCGGCCGGTCCCGTGGAACATGCACAGGAGGGTCGCTGTGCAGGACAACCTGCGTGCCCGCGGCGGCGCCGCCGCGCCGACCGGCGACCCCGCGGGACGGACCGAGGACCACCAGTTCGGCCGGCTGCTGGACGGCCGCTACCGGATCGGGCCGCGGATCGCGCGCGGCGGCATGGCCAGCGTCTACGAGGCCGTCGACACCCGCCTCGACCGGACCGTGGCGGTCAAGGTGATGCACCCCGGCCTGGGCGACGCCACGTCCCACGACGACGACTCCTTCGCCCGTCGCTTCGTGCGCGAGGCCAAGGCAGCTGCCCGGCTCTCCCACCCCAATGTGGTCGCGGTGTTCGACCAGGGGCGCGACGAGACCGGGGACGGAACGACCTACCTGGTCATGGAGTACGTGTCCGGCCACACGCTGCGCGACACGATCACGAAGGAAGCGCCGATGTCGCCCGAGCGGGCACTGGCGATCCTCGACCCGGTGCTCTCCGCGCTCGGCACCGCCCACCGCGCCGGGCTCGTCCACCGCGACGTGAAGCCGGAGAACGTCCTCATCGCCGACGACGGCCGGATCAAGGTCGCCGACTTCGGGCTCGCCAAGGCCGTCAGCGCCGAGACCCAGCACACGGCCACCAACGGCGTCCTCATCGGCACCGTCTCCTACCTCGCGCCCGAGCTGGTCGTCGAGCAGCGGGCCGATGCCCGCGCCGACGTCTACGCCGCCGGAGTGATCCTCTTCGAGCTGCTGACCGGGACCAAGCCGCACACCGGAGAGTCGCCGATCGCGGTCGCCTACCGCCACGTGCACCACGACGTGCCGGCACCCTCGAGCCTGGTGCCCAGCGTCCCGGCGTACGTCGACGCGCTCGTCGCTCGCGCGACGACCCGTGACCCCAGCCTGCGCCCGTCCGACGCCTCCGTCCTGCTCCACCACGTCCGGCGGGTGGCGCAGGCGCTGCACGACGGCGTGCGCGAGGACCCCGAGCTGGTCGCCGACCTGCTGCCGTCCGCGCGGACCGCCGAGCCGGCCGGGGTCGGCAGCGACACCACCCCCGAGCCGGTGACCGCGCTCTGGGACGGCGCACCTGAGCGGACGACGGTCATCTCCGCGGGGTCCCCGCGTCGTCCCGAACGAGCGGTCCCCGCAGGCGGGGACCACCCCGCGCCGCCGCGCCGGAGCCGGCGTCGGCTCCTGCTGACGCTGCTGGTCGCTGTCCTCGCCGCCGCGCTGGTGGCAGGCGGCTACTGGCTCGGCTGGGGCCGCTACACCTCGACGCCGAGCGTCGTCGGCCTCGCCCAGGCAGCCGCGGAGACGAGGCTCGACGACGCCGGGCTCGGCATCGACCTCGAGCAGGTCTACTCCGACAGCGTCGAGGCCGGCGTGGTCGTCTCGACCGACCCGCGCCCCGGCGCCCGGATCCTGCCCGGCGACGACGTGACGGTCACCGTCTCGCGCGGGCCCGAGGTCTACGACCTGCCCGACCTCGCCGGGCTCACCGTCGACGAGGCCGAGGAGCGACTCGCCGAGGTGAGGATGGTCGTCGGCCGCCAGGTGCAGCGCTACTCCGAGACCGTGGCGGAGGGGGAGGTCGTCAGCACCCAGCCGCGGTTCGGCACCCCGCAGGCGCAGGACCTTCCCGTCGACACCGCCGTGACCCTCGTGGTGAGCAAGGGCAAGCGGCCGATCAAGGTCGGCGACTGGGTCGGCAAGGACGCGGAGAAGATCGAGCAGGCGCTCGAGAAGCGCGGGCTGCAGGTCAAGGTGACCGACACCGAGTACAGCGACGACGTGCCCAAGGGCGCGATCATCAGCCACACCCCCCGGTCGGGCGTGGTCTACCGCGGCGACACCATCGAGCTGGTCGTCTCCAAGGGCCCCGAGCTCGTCACGGTCCCCGCGATCCGCTACCTCTCCACCGACGAGGCCGTCGAGAAGCTCGAGGACCTCGGCTTCGAGGTGAGGAAGGAGCGCGCCACCATCTACCTCAGCGGCCAGGTGGCGTGGTCGACCGACCCCGAGCCCGGGACCCGCGCGCGCAAGGGCAGCACGATCGTCCTCTACGTCGTCTGAGCCGCCGGGATGACCGACCACGGCAACCGCCGCACGACCCTGCTCGCGACACTGGCCCTGCTGGCGATGACCGCCTGCTGGGGCTCGACGTTCTTCCTGATCAAGGACCTGCTCGAGCGGATCCCGACCGTCGACTTCCTCGCCGTGAGGTTCCTCGTCGCCGGGCTCGCGATGCTGGTCGTCGCACCACGCGCGATCGCACGGCTCTCCCCCGCCGTGCGGCGCCACGCCGTGGTGCTGGGCGGTCTGTACGGCGTCGCGCAGATCCTGCAGACCGCCGGGCTCGCCCACACCCCGGCCAGCGTGTCCGGCTTCATCACCGGCCTGTACGTCGTCGCGACGCCGCTGTTCGCCGCGGCGATCCTGCGCACCCGGATCACCGGCGCCACCTGGGCCGCGGTGCTGCTCGCCACCGCCGGCCTCGGCGTGCTCACCCTGGACGGGCTCTCGATCGGCTACGGCGAGGCGATCACCCTCGTCGCCGCGCTCCTCTACGCCGCCCACATCGTCGGTCTCGGCGCCTGGTCCACGCCGGCCGACGCGCTCGGCATGACCATCCTGCAGGTGCTCGTCATCGCAGTCATCTGCCTCGCAGCCGCGCTCGTGACCGGTGCGCCGGGCGTCGTACTCCCGGAGCGCGGAGCGGACTGGGCCTCACTCGTCTACATGGCGCTCGCGGCCGGTGCCGCCGCGCTCCTCGCGCAGACGTGGGCGCAGTCCCACCTGCCGCCGACGCGCAGCGCGATCATCATGAGCATGGAGCCGGTGTTCGCCGCCTTCTTCGCGGTGCTCCTCGGCGGCGAGACGGTCACCTCCCGGATGCTGGTCGGCGGACTGATGGTGCTCGCAGCGATGCTGGTCGTCGAGGCGTTGCCGCGACGCCGGATCGAGGGCGAGGTCACCCACATCGCGGTGTGAGCGCAGGTTTCCCGGCTGCTCTGGCCTTCCTGCCCCGCGCGGGGCACCATGGATGCTTGGGGGGTGTCCTGAGGAGGCACAGATGGCTGGCCACATCATCCACGTCCACACGACCATTCCTGCCCCACCCGAGCAGGTCTGGGACGTCATCACCGATGTCGCGCACGCGGACCGCGTGCTGCGCAGCGTCAGCGAGGCGGAACTGCTGACGGAGGGGGACTACGACGTCGGTACGTCGTGGCGCGAGCGACGCAACCTCTTCGGCCACCACGGCGTGGAGGAGATGCAGGTCGTCGAGTCCGAGCCGCCGCTGCGCACCGTCGTGGAGGCCGAGGTCGGCGACGACGTGATCCGCACGTCGTACCGGCTCACGCCCACGCCCGACCGGCAGCGGACCCGGCTGGCGATGACGACCACCGTCGAGATGAGCCATCGCTCGCCCCTGTCGCGGGCGATGTGGGCCATGTTCGGCGGGATCAGCTATGACCACAGCCGCAAGGTGCTGGAGCACGACCTGGAGGACATCGAGGCCGAGGCCTGCCGTCGCGCGACCACGGGCTGATCCTCTGGACGTACGCCGGGGGCGGCGCTCGAGGTAGCGTGACCCCCCGATGACCACCCCGACGTACTGCACCAGCTGCGGGCACGAGCTCGGGGTCGGGCGGTTCTGCACCAACTGCGGCAGGCCGGTGCCCGGCCGACACCCCGAGGCGGCGCCCGCGTCCAGCCTCCCCCAGGCGCCGGAGACGGTGGTCGCGCCTGCTGCGGTCCCGCCCCCGGTGGGCCAGCTGCCGCCCGCCGCCCGCTTCCCGCTGTACGCCGACGACGAGCCCACCGTGGTCCGGCCCGGCGCGATCGCCCCGCCCCCGGGTGCCCCGCCGGCGTACGCCCCGACCTCCCCGCAGCCCGACGGGCACCCTCGCCGCAGTGCGGCGTGGTTGCCCTGGCTGCTCGCGCTGGTCGTGCTGGCACTGGTCGCCGGGGTCGGTGGCCTGCTGCTGCTCGGCAGCGATGGTGACGACCGCGGCCGCGACGCGGTCCTGGCGGCCACGCCCGACGGTACGCCCGACGACACGACGGGCGGGGAGCCGGTGCAGCCCGACGCCTCCGGCACCGACGGCCCGGCCGAGGCACCCGACCCCGACGACGTGGCCGACCTGACCGCCGACGTCACCGCCGAGGTCCCTGCAGTGGCGCCGCCGAGCCGCGACCGCAACGGCGACCGTGTGCGCTACGTCCCCGCCCACATGTGGGACGGCAAGGCACGCACCGCGTGGCGGATGCCCGGCGACGGCACCGGGGAGACCCTCGTGTTCGACCTGGGCCGGGAGGTCGTGATCACCGACGTCGGCCTGATCAACGGCTACGCCAAGGTCGACGGTCCGGACAACTGGTACCGCGCCAACCGCCGCATCCGCACCGTCCAGTGGGAGTTCGACGACGGCACCCGGGTCACCCAGGAGCTCTCCGACGACCGGCAGCTGCAGATGGCCACGCTCGGCCCGGTGGCGACCCGCACCGTCCGGGTGCACCTGGTCACGGTGAGCGAGCCGGGGCGCGAGGACGGGCGGAACTTCACCGCGATCAGCGAGGTCCGGTTCCTGGGGGCGCCGGCCTGACAGGCGGTTCCGAATTGTTGTCGTTTGGGACCAAACGACGTCCTCCGGGGCCTTTTCGGTGCAGTTTCTGCCCAATCGGCGGGACCCGCCGCACCATCGGGCCGCTCACGCGAGCAGCGACGCCAGCACCTTCGCGGCCCGCTGGGCGTCGTCCTCGCTCACGTCGAGGTGGGTGACCAGGCGCACCGTGCGGGCGCCGACGGTACTGGTCACCACGCCGGCCTCCCGGGCCCGGGCGACGAGGCCGGGGGCGTCGTCGACGTCGAGGACGACGATGTTGGTGTCGACCGAGTCCGGGTCGACGCCGCACGCCTCGGCGAGCAGGCGGGCGTGGGCGTGGTCCTCGGCGAGGCGTTCGACGTGGTGGTCCAGGGCGTGCAGCCCGCCCGCCGCCAGGATGCCGACCTGGCGCATCCCGCCGCCGAGCCTCTTGCGCCGCACCCGGGCCTCCGCGACCACGTCGGCCGGGCCCACGAGCAGCGAGCCGGCCGGTGCGCCGAGACCCTTGGACAGGCACACCGCGAGGACGTCGGCGGCGCTGCCGTAGTCGGCGAGGGCCGTGCCGGTGGCGACGTGGGCGTTCCAGATCCGTGCGCCGTCGAGATGGACGCGGGCCCCGTTCGCGTGGGCGAAGTCGCGCACGGCGTACAGGTCGGCGAGCGGGAGGACCGCTCCCCCGGCGAAGTTGTGGGTGTTCTCGACCGAGATGGCCGCGGTCCGGACGAAGAAGGGTCCGAGGTCGGGCGCGAAGAGGTCCTGGATGGCGGCCAGGTCGACCTGGCCGCGCGGGTGCGACCAGGTGCGCATGGTCAGCCCGGTCACGGCACCGTGGGCGCCGAGCTCGGCGCGGGCGATGTGGGCCCGGGCCTCGCAGAGCACCTCCTGGCCGGGGCCGACCAGTGCGGCGACCGCCAGCACGTTGGCCAGCGAGCCCGTCGGCGTGAACAGTGCGGCCTCGTGGCCGAACAGGCCGGCGACCCGCTCCTCGAGCGCGCGGACGGTCGGGTCCTCGCCGTAGACGTCGTCGCCGACCTCGGCGGCCGCCATGGCGGCGCGCATGGACTCCGTCGGCCGGGTGACCGTGTCGGAGCGGAGGTCGATCACGACGTGCGCAGCATGTCCGCCACCTGGAAAGCCATCTCCAGGGACTGGACCCGGTTCAGGCGCGGGTCGACGACGGACTCGTAGCGGTGCGCGAGGCCGTGCTCGTCGAGCTCCTCGCCGCCGCCGATGATCTCGGTGACGTCGTCGCCGGTGTTCTCGACGAGGATGCCGGCCGGCGTGGTGCCGAGCGCGCGGTGCACGTCGAAGAAGCCCTGCACCTCGTCGAGGACGTCCTCGAAGCGGCGGGTCTTGTAGCCGTTCGACGCCTCGAAGGTGTTGCCGTGCATGGCGTCGCAGACCCAGGCGACGTCGACGCCCTCGGCAGTGACCTTCTCGACCAGCGGCGGCAGGCCGTCGCGGATCCTGCCCGCGCCGAAGCGGGTGATGAAGGTGAGCCGGCCGGGCTCGTTGGTGGGGTTGAGCTTCGCGGCCAGCGCGAGCGCCTCGTCGGCGGTGGCGGTGGGGCCCAGCTTGCACCCGATCGGGTTGCTGATGTGGCTGAAGTACTCCACGTGGGCGCCGTCGATCTGGCGGGTGCGCTCGCCGATCCAGACCATGTGGCCCGAGACGTTGTAGGGCTTCTCGGTGCGCGAGTCGATCCGGGTCATCGCGTGCTCGTACTCGAGCAGCAGCGCCTCGTGGGAGGAGTAGAAGTCGACCCGGTGGAACTCGTCGGGGTCGGCGCCGATGGCCTTCATGAATGTCAGTGCGCGGTCGATCTCGGCCGCCATCGCCTCGTAGTGCTGGCCCACCGGGCTGTTGCGCACGAACTCGGAGTTCCAGGTGTGGACCTGGCGCAGGTCGGCGTAGCCGCCGGTGGTGAAGGCGCGCACGAGGTTCAGCGTGGACGCGGAGGCGTGGTAGACGTCGAGCAGCCGCTGCGGGTCGGGACGACGCGACTCCGGGGTGAAGTCGAAGCCGTTGACGGCGTCGCCGCGGTAGGCCGGCAGGGTCACGCCGTCACGGGTCTCGGAGTCGGACGAGCGCGGCTTGGCGTACTGCCCCGCGAGGCGACCGACCTTCACGACGGGGACGGACGCGGCGTAGGTCAGCACGACCGCCATCTGCAACAGCACGCGCAGCTTGTTGCGGGTGTTGTCGGCCGTGGCGTCGACGAAGGTCTCGGCACAGTCGCCGCCCTGGAGCAGGAATGCCTCGCCGCGGCTGGCCGCTGCGATCTTGGCCTTCAGCTCGTCGCACTCGCCCGCAAACACCAGCGGGGGAAGCGTCCGGAGCCGGTCGACGGCCGCGGCCAGGGCCGCCGGGTCGTCGTACGACGGCTGCTGCTTCGCGCCGATGGCGTGCAACTGCTCGAGGGACGGGAGGGTGCTCACCTCCCAATCGTACCTACCGGGGGGTCGTCGCTCGGGTCGACGTCCATGTGCTCGATGTCGTGGAAGTGCCCGCCCTCCGGCTTGTAGGCCAGTCGGGTCAGGATCCACAGCACGACACCGATGGCGAGCAGGCCGGCCGCGATCCGGTACTGGATCAGGTCGGCCTCGAGCCGCGCCCACGGCCCGAGGAGGTAGGCGCACAGGAGGGCACCCAGGATCGGGACCGCGGTGGGCGCCCGGAACCCGCGGGCGGGGTCGCGGCGCAGGACGAGGCAGGCCACGTTGACGATGGTGAACACCGCCAGCAGGAGCAGCGCGGTCGTCCCGGAGAGCGAGCCCACGATGGTGCTCTCCGAGCCGAGCCGGACGTAGGTGATCAGGCCGAGCGCCAGCAGCGTCGTGAACCCGATGGCGACGTACGGCGAGCGCCGCCCCTCGAGCACCTTGCCGAGGACCGGCGGCAGCACACCCTGGCGCGCCATGCCGTAGACGAGGCGGCTGGCCATGAGCATGTTGATCAGGGCGGTGTTGGCGACGGCGAAGACGGTGAGGAACGGGAACACGTCGTCGATCGGCAGGTCCGGCGCGCCGATCTTGACCACGTCGATGAGGATGCCCGCCTCGGCGTTGGTCGGCGTGCCGATCCGGTCTGCCGGGATGACCGCGACGACCGAGACCGCCACGAGCATGTAGATGATCACCGCGATGCCGAGGCCGGTGAGCATCATCCGCGGGAAGATCCGCTCCGGCTCCTTGGTCTCCTCGACCATGTTGACCGAGTCCTCGAAGCCGACCATCGAGAAGAACGCGATCGCGGTCGCAACGGTCACCGCGACGAACAGGCCCTTGTCGTCGGGGCTCTCGAAGACGGTGACCTGCGACAGGTCGCCGTCGCCCTTGCCGACCACCCAGATGCCGATCGCGATCACGATCGCCAGTGCGGCCATCTCCACGATCGTCAGCACCACGTTGAACTTCACGCTCTCGCCGACCCCGCGCAGGTTGATCAGCGCGAGCAGCACCATGAACCCCAGCGCCACGGCCAGCACGAGTCCCTCGGGCGGTGCGTCGTTGCCGAAGCCGATCAGCAGGTTCGAGGCGAGCAGGCCCGACGACGTCGACGCGCTGGTCACACCCGAGCACACCACGGTGAACGCCACCAGGAAGGTGATGAAGTGCACGCCGAACGCCTTGTGGGCGTAGAGCGCCGCGCCGGCTGCCTGGGGGTACTTCGTGACCAGCTCCAGGTAGGAGAAGGCGGTCAGCGTGGCGATGGCGAAGGCGACGAGGAACGGCAGCCACGCGACGCCGCCGACCTGGCCTGCGAGCCGCCCGGTGACGGCATAGACGCCGGCGCCGAGGATGTCGCCGACGATGAACAGCAGCAGGAGGCCGGGCCCGAGGACCCGCTTGAGCTCCGGCTGGCCGCTGGCGTCCTGCGCCGCGGTTCCGGTCGTTCCTGTGGACATGGCGTGCATCCCTTCGCCGAGATCCGGACGTCGCTTCCGGGTCCTCACCCTCGCGCAGCGCCACGCGAATGTGAAGCATCGTGCGTCGTACGGCGAGGCGCACGGGCCGTCAGTGCACGACGAGCTCCGCCGGCGCGACCCCGAGCGCCTGGACCAGGCCGAGGAAGGCCTGTGCGAAGGGGTTGCCGGCGGTCCGCTCGGCCACTGCCGACCAGTCGACCTGCTCGCGCACCGCCCGGGCGACCGGGAGCACCGCGGTGAAGTTGCAGGCGTGCTCCTCCATCGCGTCGAGCTTGTCGGACATCAGGACGGTGGCCGACAGCACGGGCATCTGCACCGACTCGACCTCGATCACGTCGGCGTCGTCGAACCGGGTCCGGACGATCGGGTCGCCGTTGACGCGGAAGATCACGTCGACCATCGCGTCGTCGATGAACACCTTGAACAGCCAGTCCTCCGGTGGCTGCACCACCGTCAGGTCCTGCGCCGCCAGGAGGTCCTTGGCGCGGGCGGCATCCTCCTCGGCGACCATGAAGTCGACGTCGTGGTCGGGCTCGGGCCCGCCGCGCGCCCACAGGCCGTAGCTGCCGGCGAGGGCGAACGGCGCCTCCCCCTCCTTGAGCACGACGGCGACCGTCTTCAGCGCCTCGCGCAGGGAGTTCTGGCCGGCAGCGTAGGCTGCGGGCCCGCTGACGGCGGGGCCGCTGGCCGCGGGGGCGTCGTCATCGATCACGGGGTCATCACCACGGAGAGCCGGTACCCCCGCGGCGGACCGCTATGCCACGCTCGGGACGGGGTACCTGCTCGACGATGAGAGTCGTCAGCTTCAACATCCTCAACGGTCGTACGATGCACGACCACGCGGTCGACGTCTCCGTCCTCGCCGACGCCGTCCGGGACCTCGCGCCCGACGTGCTCGCGCTGCAGGAGGTGGACCGCAACCAGCACCGCTCCGGCAATGCGGACCTCACGGCGGTCGCGTGCGAGGCGATGGGCGCCGACCACCACCGGTTCGTCGCCGCCCTGTCCGGCAGCCCCGGGGCCACGTGGACGGCCGCGACCGGCGACGAGCAGCCGGACGACGCGGCCTACGGCATCGCCCTGGTCAGCAGGCTCCCCGTCACCGGGTGGGAGGTGGTCCGCCTCCCCGCGCTGCGCACCCCGGTGCCGATGCGCTTCCCCGGCCGGGTGCGACCGGTCCTCGTCCGGGACGAGCCCCGGGTCGCGGTGGCGGCGACGGTGACCACCCCGACCGGTCCGGTGACCGTCGCCAACACGCACCTGTCGTTCGTGCGCTGGTGGAACGGCCGCCAGCTCGGCCACCTCCGGCGGGCGCTGACCGGCGCGCACCGCCCGCTGCTGCTGGCGGGCGACCTCAACATGGACGCCGGGCGCGCGGCCCGGATCACCGGCCTCACGTCGCTGTCCGACGAGCCGACGTTCCCGGCGGACCGCCCGGTCGAGCAGCTCGACCACCTGCTGGCGGAGCCGGCACTGACGGCCCGCGCCGAGGCGCGCCGGATGGCGCTGTCGGACCACCGCGCTCTCATCGTCGACCTCGACCTCGAGGGGGCAGCCTGACCGGTCCGGTCAGCGGGCCCGGGCCCCCCGCGCCATGACGGCGACCGGCCGGCCGAGTGCGGAAGGGTCGCTCCCGAGGTCGCCGTCGACGACCAGCAGGTCCGCCGCCAGCCCGGCCCGCAGCTCACCCGTCACGCCGCCGAGGCCGCAGGCGTCCGCTGCGCCGGACGTGCCCGCGGCGAGCGCCTCGGCCAGCGGGAACCCGGCCGTGACCAGGTCCAGCACGGCACGCCAGGCGTTGCCGTGGGCCTTCATCGGGGCGGCGCCGGCGTCGACGCCCGGCACGACACGCACGCCATGCGCGCGCATCCGGCCGACGTCGGCGTAGCGCTGCGCGAAGAAGCCCTCCAGGTCGAGTCCGACCCGCGTCATGATCTCCAGCACCGCCGGGGGCGGCGCCGGCATCCGGTCCAGCACGCTCTGGTCGTTGCCCAGCGTCGGGTCGACCGCGACACCGGCGGCGGCTGTCCGCTCGAGCAGGTCGTCGGTGAGCACGGAGCCCTCGTTCGTGATCCCGGTGAAGTGCTCGACGCCGTCCACCCCGGCAGCCAGCGCGGCCTCGATCGCCACGAGCGAGTGCGCGTGCGCCAGGACCGGGAGGCCGACCCGGTGGGCGGCCTCGACGACGAGGCGCAGCTGGTCGGCGACGAACTGGATCCCGACCATGTCGCTGCCCGGCGTGAGGAACCCGCCGCTCGCCATCACCTTCACCACGTCGACGCCCCGCTCGGCACGCTCGGCGACCGCGGCAGCCAGCGCGAGGTCGTCGGCCGCGACGCCGCCGAGGTAGTGGCAGTGTCCACCCGGAGTCGTCACCGGCGGCCCGGCGGTGAGGACACGCGGCAGGCCGGGCTCCGCGCGGTCGCGGAACGCCAGGGTGCGGAAGCCACGGTCGCCCAGGTCGCGCACGGTGGTGACTCCCGCGGCGACCTGCGCCGCCAGCGACCGGGCGATCTCCGCGTCGATCGCGGCGTCATCGAGCACGCCCACGCGCTCGAGCGAGCCCACGCTGCCGTCGGAGACGAGGTGGACGTGCGCGTCCACCAGGCCGGGCAGGATCGTGCCGTCGTACGACGTGACAGTGCAGCCATCGGGCACGTCGAAACCCGCCGACTCCACCCCGATGATCCGCTCGCCGTCGACCAGCACGGTCGCCCCACCGGGGAGGAACCTGGTGCCGTCGAACGCGTACGACGCCCGCCACGCCTGCATCCGCCGAGTCTCCCGCCCGCGGCGCGGGCGTGACCATGGCCCGTTGTGACCATGGCACGTTGTGACCAGCCGAGCGACCAGCCGGGCGACCAGCCGCGGGGCGAGGTCCTCAGCCGAAGAAGACCTGCGCCTCGGCGTACTCCTCGGGGCTGACGACCTTGAGCTCGCCCGTGCCCTCGATGAGCGGCACCCGCACGATGTCGGTGCCGCGCAGCGCGACCATCACGCCGTAGTCGCCGTCGGCGACCGCGGCGATCGCCTGCAGGCCGAAGCGGGTGGCCAGCCAGCGGTCGAAGGCCGTGGGCGTCCCGCCGCGCTGGACGTGGCCGAGCACCACCGCACGGGCCTCCTTGCCGGTGCGGGCCTCGATCTCGTGCGCCAGCCGGTCGCCGATGCCGCCGAGCCGGACGTGGCCGAAGGCGTCCTTCTCGCCACTGGCCAGCGTCATGCCGCTGCCATCGGCCGGGACCGCGCCCTCGGAGACCACGATGATCGGTGCGTACTCGCTGCGGAAGCGGGTCTCGACGTGGGCGCACACCGCCTCGATGTCGAAGGGCGCCTCGGGGATGAGGACCGCGCTGGCGCCCCCGGCGATGCCCGAGTGCAGCGCGATCCAGCCCGCGTGCCGGCCCATCACCTCGACGACGAGGACCCGGTGGTGCGACTCGGCGGTGGTGTGGAGGCGGTCGATCGCCTCGGTGGCGATGTTGACCGCGGTGTCGAAGCCGAAGGTGAAGTCGGTGCCGGA
>DATMHM010000048.1:0-23528 GCA_035554935.1 Nocardioides sp.
GGTCAGGATCGGCCAGCCGACCACGCTCACCCTGGGCACGCAGGTCCGCATCGGCAAGACCATCCTGGAGCTGCGCAAGTGACGGCTCCTCGACACCCCGGCGGTGAGCAGTGACGGGTCTGCAACTCCGCTTCGCGGCCATCTCCGACGTGGGACGGGTCCGCAAGGACAACCAGGACAGCGGGTACGCCGGCCCGTGGCTGCTCGCCGTCTGTGACGGCGTCGGCGGCGCCGCCCGCGGCGACATCGCCTCCAGCACGGCGATCAACGAGCTGCGCCAGCTCGACGAGCCGCCGGGCTCCTCCGACGTGATCGCCCGGGTCTCCGACGGCATCCACGAGGCGCACGTCGCGATCGGCGCGCAGGTCGACCAGGACGCCTCCCTCAACGGCACGAGCACGACGTCCACGGTCGCCCTCTTCGACGGCACCCGGCTCGCCCTCGGCCACGTCGGCGACTCCCGCGCCTACCTGCTGCGCGACGGCGAGCTGTCCCAGCTGACCAACGACCACACGTTCGTGCAAAGCCTGATCGACGAGGGCCGGATCACCGAGGAGGAGGCGCGGGTCCACCCGCACCGCAACCTGATCCTCAAGGCGCTCGACGGCCTCCACGACGTCGAGCCCGACCTGTTCGCCCTCGAGCTCGTCGCCGGGGACCGGCTGTTCCTGTGCAGCGACGGCGCGTGCGGCGTGCTCGACGACGCCCGGATCACCGCGATCCTCGCCGACGGGTCGCCGGAGTTCTCCTCGATCGAGATGGTCCGCGCCAGCCTCGAGGCGGGCAGCTCCGACAACGTCACCTGCGTGGTGGCCGACGTCGCGGCCGCCACGGCGGACGACGTACCCGCCGAGCCGCAGGTCGTCGGCGCCGCCGCCGAGCTGCGCCAGCGCCGCCCGCGCGCGCTCTTCCGCGGCCACCGCTCCGGTGACACCGGCGAGCTCGAGCCGGTCACCGCGGAGATCCCCGAGGGCATCGACTACGCCATCCACGAGGACCCGCCCTTCGACGCCGAGGCGTTCCGCTACGCCCCCCAGGCGCCGCCGCGGTTCATCTGGCCGCGCCGGCTGATGGCGCTCGCGATCCTCGTCGGCCTGGTCTGGATCGTCCTCGGCACCGCCTACTGGTGGAGCCAGCGGCAGTACTACGTCGGCGAGGCCGACGGCCAGGTCGTCATCTACCGCGGCGTCGAGGTCCCCGGCCTGTCGTCGGTCTTCGAGACCTCCGACGTCGCGATCGAGGACCTCCCCGAGGGCCAGCGCGGCACCGTCGAGGACGGCATCCCCGCCGACGACCACGAGGCCGCGCGGGAGAAGGTCGAGCAGCTGGCCGCCGAGGCCGCCGAGCGGGCCGACGACCCGCCGTCGGGCGGGGTGGAGCCCTCCGACTCCCCGACCGTCGTACCGACCGCCGACCCCAGCGACGGCTTCCTGTCCTCGCCCGACGCATCGTGACTGGCTGCTGACTGCCATGGCCACCAATTCCGCCCTGATGGGCTTCGTGCACCGCCGCCGGCGGGGGGCGGAGCTCTTCCTGCTCGTGCTCGCGCTGATCGTCGGGATCGGCGCCTACGCATCGGTGGGCCTGGGCATCGACGGCGAGGTGCCCACCAACCTGATCGGGTACGGCGGCTGGCTGACCCTGCTCGTGGTCGGCGCCCACGTCGCGGTCCGCATCGTCGCGCCGTACGCCGACCCGGTGCTGCTCCCCGTCGTCGCGGCCCTCAACGGGCTGGGCCTGGCGATCATCCACCGCCTCGACGTCGCCAAGGACACCGACCTGGCCGGCCAGCAGCTGACCTGGATGACGCTGGGCGTGGTGCTGTTCGTCGGCACCCTCGTGGTGCTGCCCGACCACCGGCTGCTGGCCCGGTTCACCTACACCTCGGGCCTGGCCGCGCTCGTGCTGCTGGTCCTACCGATGCTCCCCGGCCTGGGCACCGAGATCAACGGCGCCCGGATCTGGATCTCGCTCGGCCCGTTCAGCTTCCAGCCCGGTGAGATCGCGAAGGTGCTGCTCGTCATCACCTTCTCCGGCTACCTCGTCGTGCACCGTGACGCGCTCGCGCTCGCCGGGCGCCGGGTGCTCTTCGTCGACCTGCCCCGCGGGCGCGACCTCGGCCCGATCCTGATGATGTGGGTGGTCAGCCTCGGCATCCTCGTGCTGCAGCGCGACCTCGGCTCGAGCCTGCTGTTCTTCGGCCTGTTCCTCGTGATGCTCTACGTCGCCACCGAGCGCCCCGGCTGGCTGGTCGTCGGCGGGCTGCTGTTCTTCGGCGGCGCCGCGATCGCGTTCCGCCTCTTCAGCCACGTCCGCAGCCGGGTCGACATCTGGCTCGACCCGTTCGCCGACCCCGAGGGCAGCGGCTACCAGCTGGTGCAGGCGCTCTACGGGTTCGCGTGGGGCGGAATGGTCGGGCGCGGCCTCGGCGAGGGCATGCCGGAGCGGGTCCCCTACGCCGAGTCGGACTTCATCCTCGCCGCGATCGGCGAGGAGCTCGGCCTCACCGCGGTGATGGCCGTGCTGCTGCTCTACGGCCTCGTCGTCGAACGGGCACTGCGGGCCGCACTGATCTCCCGCGACGGCTTCGGCAAGCTCGTCGCCACCGGCCTGGCCGCCGTGTTCGCGCTGCAGGTGTTCGTCGTCATCGGCGGCGTCACCCGGCTGATCCCGCTGACCGGCCTCACCACGCCCTTCCTGTCGTACGGCGGCTCCTCGCTGATCGCGAACTGGGTCATCGTCGCGATCCTGCTGCGCATCTCCGACCAGGCCCGCCGGCCGCTGCCCGACCTCACCGAGGCCGAGGGCGACCCGGACGACCAGGCGACGCAGATCGTGAAGGTGGTGCCGTCGTGACCTCACCACGGACCACTCCCCTCCGCTCGTCGGCTCCCCTTCGCTCGTCGGCTCCCCTCCGCTGGTCGGCTCCCCTCCGCTGGTCGGCTCCCCTCCGCACTCCCCTTCGCACTCCCCTTCGCACTCCCCTTCGCTGGTCGAGTAGCCGTTGCGAGGAACGAGCAACGGCGTATCGAGACCACGCCCAGATGGTCTCGATACGCCCTCGCCCAGGGGCTCGGGCTACTCGACCAGCGAATGGGCTCGGGGGTGCGCGATGAACAAGCCGATCCGCGCCGTCTCGATCTTCTGCATGTTCCTGTTTCTCGCCCTGATGGCCAACGTGACCTACGTGCAGTTCTGGCGGGCCGAGGACCTCAACACCGACTCCCGCAACGCGCGGGTGGCGGCCGCGTCGTTCAGCCGCGAGCGCGGCCTGATCCTCGTCGGCGAGGACCCGGTGGCGCGCAGCCAGCCGGTGGACGACCGCTACAAGTACCTCCGCGTCTACCCCGGGCGGCAGATCTACGCGCCCGTCACCGGCTACCTCCAGCTCGGCAGCCAGACCGGCATCGAGCGCAGCCAGAACAAGGTGCTCTCCGGCGAGGACCCGCGGCTGTTCGTGAACCGGCTGGTCGACCTGCTCAAGGGCGACACCAACCAGGGCGGCAACGTGTCGCTGACCCTCGACCCGCGCGCCCAGCGCGCCGCCTACCGCTCGCTGCGCGACACGGTCGGGCCCGAGGGCGAGGGCGCGGTCGTGGCGATCCAGCCGAAGACCGGCCGGATCCTGGCGATGGTGTCCTTCCCGTCGTACGACCCCAACGACCTGGCCTCCCACGACCGGGAGACCCGGGAGCGGGCCTACGAGCGGCTCGAGGCCGACGAGCACCAGCCGCTGCTGAACCGCGCGATCCAGACCCGGCTGTTCCCGGGCTCGACGTTCAAGGTGGTCACCGCCGCGGCGGCGATCGAGAACGGCGTGCACGACATCGACGACCAGGTCCCCTCCGGCGCGACCTGGCAGGCGCCGGGCACGACCGGCTCGCAGAACGTGATCGACAACGAGGGCCGCAGCGGTTGCAGCCCCGACCGGATCTCGTTCTCGACCGCGATGGAGCAGTCCTGCAACACCGCGTTCGCGAAGATGGCGGTCGAGGTGGGGCCGGAGAAGCTGCGCGAGACGGCCGAGGCGTTCGGGTTCAACAGCGACTACCTGCTCGACCTCGGGCCGCAGGCGCGCTCGGTGTTCCCGGAGGAGGTCGTCGACACCATCGACGGCGTCGAGCAGGAGCCGCGCGAGCTCAACGACGCGGAGACCGCCCGCGCCGGCTTCGGCCAGTTCTCCGTGCAGTCGACGCCGCTGCAGATGGCGATGGTGGTCGCCGCGATCGCCAACCGCGGCGCGCTGATGCGCCCCTACCTGGTCGACCAGGTGCAGACCGCCAGCTTCGACGTGCTCGAGACCACCGAGCCGGAGAAGCTGCGCGACGCGATCTCCCCGCAGACCGCCGCCCAGCTCAAGGACCTGCTGGTCGCGACGGTCGACAACGGCACCGCCTCGCCAGCCGCGATCGACGGCGTCAGCGTCGCCGGCAAGACCGGCACCGCCCAGCGCGGCGTCGAGGGCAAGGCGCCCTACGGCTGGTTCGTCTCGTTCGCGCCGGCCGAGGACGCCGAGGTCGCGGTCGCGGTGATGATCCAGGAGGCCCCCGGCCAGGAGATCGCGGGCGGCCGGCTCGGCGGCCCGATCGCGAAGGCTGTGATGGAAGCGGTGTTGCAGAAGTGAACCAGTACGCCGACACGGCCGGCCGCTACCACCTCGACTCCGTGATCGCCACCGGCGGCATGGGCGTCGTGTGGCGCGGCACGGACACCCGGCTGAACCGGCCGGTCGCGGTCAAGGTCCTCAAGACCGAGTACGCCGACGACCCCACCTTCCTCACCCGCTTCGAGGGCGAGGCGCGCTCCGCCGGCGCGCTGCACCACCCGGGGATCGCCGGGATCTACGACTACGGCGCCGAGAGCGACACCGACCTGCCGCCGTACCTCGTCATGGAGCTGGTCGAGGGCCAGCCGCTCTCCGCGCTGCTGGCGACCGCCCGCGGCGAGGGGCGCACCCTCGACACCGCGGTCGTGCAGGACCTGCTCGCGCAGGCCGGCGACGCGCTCGGCGTCGCGCACCGCGCGGGGATCGTGCACCGCGACGTGAAGCCCGCGAACCTGCTGGTCACCGCCGACCGCAAGGTCAAGATCACCGACTTCGGGATCGCACGCGCCGCGGACTCGGTCGCGCTCACCCGCACCGGGTCGGTGATGGGCACCCCGCAGTACCTCAGCCCCGAGCAGGCCCGCGGCAACCCGTCGACCCCCGCCTCCGACGTCTACTCGCTCGGCGTGGTCGCCTTCGAGTGCCTGACCGGGCGCCGCCCGTTCGAGGCCGAGACGCCCGTCGCGACCGCGCTCGCGCACCTCCAGCAGGCCGTCCCGCCGCTGCCCGACACCGTGCCGGCGGACCTCGCCGCCGTCGTCACCCGGGCGATGTCGAAGGAGCCGGCCGAGCGGTACGCCGACGGTGCGACCTTCGCCGCGGCGCTCCGCGACCCCGGAGCCGCCGCGGCCGCTGCCGCGGCGCCCACGCCCGCCGAGGGCTCGACCCAGGTGCTACCGCCCGTCGCCGGGGCTGCCGCTGCCGGCGCGGCCGGTGCAGCAGGCGCAGCCGGTGCGCCCCTGCGCCGCCTGGACTCGCCGTCGGCGTACGCCGGCGACGACGACGGCGATCGCCGCGGCACGTCGCCGTGGCCCGCCGCGATCGCGGTGATCCTGCTGGTGATCGCGGCCGTCGTGGTCGCCGCCCTGCTGCTCGGCCGCGACGACGACCCGGTCGCCGACGACACCCCGACCGAGACCACTTCCGCCACCCGGACGTCGCAGGCGACCGAGGACACCACGGTGCAGGTCGACGCGGACGACTACGTGTGCCGCAGCGACGTCGACTACCGCACCGCCGAGGCCGAGCTGACCGGCCTCGGGCTGCAAGTGTCGGTCGAGATGAACGAGGCCACCAACGACGGCAGCTGCCCGGAGGACTCGGTGGCCAGCCTGTCCCGTTCGGGAACCCTCAACGAGGGCGACCAGGTGACGATCTTCTACTGGGGTCCCGTCGTCGAGCCCGAGCCCGAGCCGGAGCCCGAGCCCGAGCCGACCGAGACCGTCACCGAGCCCACCGCCCCCACGACACCCACGGAGGCCACGTCGCCCACCGACACCGCGACCGCGTCCACTGAGCAGGCGAGCGACCTGGGGGTGCAGGAATGACCACGACGAACGACGGCGCCGGCGGTCCGGTCGTCGGCGGCCGCTACCAGCTCGCCGAGCTGCTCGGCCGCGGCGGCATGGCCGAGGTCCGCAAGGGCACCGACACCCGCCTGGGGCGCGTGGTCGCGGTGAAGCGGCTGCGCACCGACCTCGCCAGCGACGCGACCTTCCAGGCCCGGTTCCGCCGCGAGGCGCAGTCGTCGGCGTCGCTCAACCACCCCGCGATCGTCTCCGTCTACGACACCGGCGAGGAGCGCACCCCGCAGCCCGGCGGCGGCGACGAGGTCGTGCCCTACATCGTGATGGAGTACGTCGCCGGCCGCACCCTGCGCGACATCCTCCGCGAGGGCCGCAAGATCCTGCCCGAGCGGGCGCTGGAGATCACCAGCGGCGTGCTGTCGGCCCTCGACTACAGCCACCGCGCGGGGATCATCCACCGCGACATCAAGCCGGGCAACGTGATGCTCACCCCGTCCGGCGACGTGAAGGTGATGGACTTCGGCATCGCCCGGGCGATGAGCGACGCGCAGTCCTCGATGACGCAGACCGCCGCCGTCGTCGGCACCGCGCAGTACCTCTCGCCCGAGCAGGCCCGCGGCGAGACCGTCGACTCGCGCTCGGACGTCTACTCCGCCGGCTGCCTGCTCTACGAACTGCTCACCGGGCGGCCGCCGTTCGTCGGCGACTCCCCCGTGGCGGTCGCCTACCAGCACGTCCGCGAGCCCGCCGTACCCCCGTCGAAGCACGAGGACGACCTCACCCCCGAGATCGACGCGATCGTGATGAAGGCGCTCGCCAAGCGGGTCGAGGACCGCTACCAGTCGGCCGCGCAGATGCGCGCCGACATCGAGCGCTACCTCGCCGGCCGTCCGGTGCAGGCGGCCGTGGCCGGACCGGCGACCGCCGTCGTGCCCGTCCCGACGCCGCTGCCCGCGGAGGCGCACCAGGAGACGGCCGTGCGGCGCGCCGTACCCGCCGAGGAGGAGCGTCGCCGCACCGGCGCGTGGCTGTGGACGGTGCTCGCCGTGCTGCTGCTCGCGATCATCGGCACCGCGTTCTTCGTGCTGCCGAAGCTCTTCGACACCACGCCGCCGGAGGTGCGGGTGCCGTCGGTGGTCGGGCAGGACATCGGCGCCGCGCGCGACGAGATCGGCGACGCCGGCCTCGAGATCGACGACCGCACGGCGGAGTGCAGCGACGACTACGAGGGCGGGCAGGTGATCCGCCAGGACCCCGGCGGTGACGAGTACGCCGCCCCGACCGCGACCGTCTTCCTCACCATCTCCAGCGGCCCGTGCGACTTCCCGCTGCCGTCGGTGACCGACCAGCGCCAGAACCCGGCGATCAAGGCGCTCGTCGCCGCGGGCATCCCGCGGGCCAACATCAAGGTCACCCAGTGCGACGAGGACGACCCGAAGGGCACCGTCGTCGAGCAGACCCCGCTCGCCGGCACCGCGGTCGACCGCGACACCCGGGTCACGCTGTGCGTCTCCGACGGCCCGACGGCCGTCCCGAACGTGGTCGGCAAGACCCGGGCGCAGGCGGAGCAGATCCTCAGCGACGCCGGCTTCCGCCCGGTGTTCCGCGACGCGGCCGCCGACGACGACAGCCAGCCGAAGGGCCGGATCACCGAGCAGGTCCCGGCCGCCGGGGAGACCCGCGACCAGGGCAGCGACGTGATCGTGTTCGTGTCGATCTACGAGGAGCCGGCCGAGCCGACCACGCCGGTCGACACCGACGGCGACGGCCTGACCGACGCCCAGGA
This sequence comes from Nocardioides sp., assembly GCA_035554935.1. GTDB lineage: Bacteria > Actinomycetota > Actinomycetes > Propionibacteriales > Nocardioidaceae > Nocardioides. The sequence goes on from DATMHM010000048.1 coordinate 7,919, forward strand.
GGCGACCGCGGGCACCGACCCGGCGAAGGCCGACACCGACGGCGACGGGATCAGCGACGGCGACGAGGTCGCGGCCGGCACCGACCCGACCAACCCGCTCGACCCCGCGCCCGGCGTGAACCCGGGCGGTGGACCGCCGGGCGCCTAGCGACCGCTGGCCCGTCGGGGTCGCTCAGCGCAGGGGCGTGGCGTACGTGAGGTCCAGCAGGCCGTCGTACGCCGGCGCCTTGAGCCGGTCCGCCGTCTCCAGCGCCCAGCCGATCGAGATCTCGGGGTTGGCGGCGTCGCGCCGGTAGCCGCCGACCAGGGCGTCGGCGTCGATCGCGCCCTGCAGGACGCTCGGGTCGCCGACCGCCTCGATCACGTAGGGCTGCGGGTAGGGCACGCCCTGCAGTTGCACGTGGGTGCCCTCGCACTTGATGCCGGTGGTGCTGATGACGCGCTGGCCCGCGATGGTGACGGCGGACGCGCCGCCGGCCCACAGCGCGTTGACCAGCGCCTGGATGTCCTGCTGGTGAACGACGAACCGGTTGAGGTTGAGCCGTTCCTCCGGCTCGACCTCCTTGTTGCGCTCGATCGCCTCGTCGACCAGCTCCGGCGGCGAGTCGGCGAGGGTGATCCGCAGCCCGGGGCCGGTGCGCGGGGTGAGCCCGGCCGGGTCGCGCAGCTCCTCGACCTCGCCGCGGACCCGGTCGACGCCGCGGCCACCGACGTCGGCGGAGAGCGCGTCGACCTCCTCGGTGAGCGCGGTGAACCGGTCCTCGACCTGCTGGTAGGCGTCCGCCTCGGCCTCCACCAGCCCGGCCAGGTCGGTGTAGCGTCCCGGCCGCAGGTCGGTCCCGTCGCTGTTCGCCGCCGACACGGCGAGCAGGCTGCCGCTGAGCAACGCGACGACGGGGGTGCCGATGCGCCAGGCCAGGGAGCGGCTGGTGCGGTGGCCCGGCTGAGCGCCGGCGTGCGTACCCGTCATACTGACAGTGTCCACCACCGGTGTGAGAACCCCGAAGACCCCGATCGTCCCCGACGAGTCCGAAGAATCCCGAGGAGCCCCGACGTGGCCAAGCTGCCCCGCCTGTCGAAGCGCAAGGACAACGACGCCTTCGCCGACCCCGACCGCGGCCCCGTGCTCAGCCTGCGCTTCGCGATCGCCCTGGTGCTGATCCTCGGCGGCATCGGCTGGATCCTCTACTACTACTTCGGCGTCCGCCCGCTCGACGGCTGGGGCAGCATCACCGACGGCAAGCCCAACCAGCCGACCGGCCCGACGTTCCTGCAGGACCTCGAGGGCAAGAACTACCTGATCGGGTTCACCCTGCTCTTCCTCGGCCTGGCGGTCTCCGCCCACCCCTCGACCCCGCTCGGCCGCGGCCGCGGCGTCGTGGTCGGGATGCTCGCCTGCTTCCTGATCGGCCTGGTGTGGATCTGCATCTTCTACATCTTCCTCACCGGCAACGACCCCAAGGACATCCCGATCTTCAACGACCTCGGTCAGAAGAACCTGTTCGTGGGCATCGCCTTCATGGCCGTCGGCTTCACCTTCGCCACCCGCTGGGAGTAGCCCCCGTTGGTCGAGGAGGCCGGCCACGGCCGTCTCGAGACCCCCGCAGCCCACCCTCCCAACCCCACCCCGTTGGTCGAGGAGGCCCGCCACGGCCGTATCGAGACCCCCGCAACCCACCCTCTCAACCCCACCCCGTTGGTCGAGGAGGCCGGCCACGGCCGTCTCGAGACCCCCGCAGCCCACGCTCCCAACCCCACCCCGTCGGTCGAGCAGCGCCGCGTCCGAGGAACCTTCGTTGGTCGAGTAGGCCGGCCACGGCCGTATCGAGACCCCCAGCGCCGATCCCATTTCCACAGGGATCTCCACAGCTGGGGAGAACTACACCCATGTGATTCATCCACACCCGTGGAAAACCCTGGGGAAATCGCTCAGGCCAGCACGAGGGTCCGCGCCACCGTCGCGACCACGAGCAGCACCCCGATCGCGGTCAGCCCCGCGACCTGCACCGACGTACGCCGCTCGCGCGGCGCGAACGCCAGCACCGCGGCGATCGCGGCCCCACCGACGAGGCCGCCGAAGTGTCCCTGCCAGGAGACGTTGGGGATGGTGAAGGTCAGCACGACGTTGATGCCGATCCACAGCAGCAGGCCCTGGACCTGCCCGCGCGCCTTGAGGCCGACGACGACGAGTGCGCCCATCAGGCCGAACACGGCGCCGGAGGCGCCGACGGTGGAGGTCTGCTCGCCGGAGAGCCAGTAGACGGCGACGGAGCCGGCGAGCCCGGAGAGCAGGTACGTCGCCAGGTAGCGCCCGCGTCCCAGGATGCTCTCCAGCTGGGGTCCGAGCACCCACAGGGCGAGCATGTTGAAGCCGAGGTGCCACGGCTCGACGTGGGTGAACATCGAGGTGAGCAGCTGCCAGACGGCGCCGTCGCTGACCCCCTCGGCCCACCGCGCGGTGTCACTGGTGCGGCAGACGGTCTCGGAGACGGTCGGGTAGTACCCGTCGCCCTCCCGGCACGAGCCCCGGGGGGCGAGCGCGAACAGGTCCCAGAGCCGGCTGCCGTAGCGCCCGGTCGCGGTGATGAGCACCCAGACCACGACGTTGAGGCCGATCAGCACGATCGAGGTCAGGCCCGGGTTCGAGGAGATGCTGCCGCCGTACGCCGTCTTCGCCTGGCGCACCGACGCGCGCCCCTCGGCGACGCAGGACGGGCACTGGAACCCGACGGCCGCGTCCTTCATGCAGTCCGGACAGATCGGACGCTCGCAGCGCTGGCAGCGGATCCAGGTCTCGCGGTCGGGGTGCCGGTAGCAGGTCGGCACCCCGACCGGAGGGTTGGTCATCGTGATGCGGTCGGGTCAGCCGTTGATGGTGACGGACTCGATGACGACCGGCTCGACCGGCTTGTCGTTGCGACCGGTCGGGACGGCGGCGATCGCGTCGACGACGTCGCGGCCGGCCTGGTCGGCGACCTCGCCGAAGATGGTGTGCTTGAAGTTCAGCCAGGTGGTCGCGCCGACGGTGATGAAGAACTGCGAGCCGTTGGTGCCCGGGCCGGCGTTGGCCATGGCGAGCAGGTAGGGCTTGTCGAAGGTGAGCTCGGGGTGCGGCTCGTCCTTGAACTGGTAGCCGGGGCCGCCGGTACCGATGCCGTCGGGGCAGCCGCCCTGGATCATGAAGCCGGGGATGATCCGGTGGAAGGTCAGGCCGTCGTAGAACGGGCCCTCTCCGGTCGAGCCGCCACGGCGGTCCGGGGTGTACGGGCCGTCCGAGGTGACCTCGACCGGGTTGCCCGTGGCCAGGCCGACGAAGCTCTGGACCGTCAGCGGCGCGTGGTTCGGGAACAGGTTGACCGTGATGTCGCCCTTGTTGGTCTTCAGGACGGCCTGCTGGTCTGCCATGGGTTGCCTCGTCTCATGTCGGGTCGGTCTCGCCGGTCGTCGGTGGCCGGCAACGCCCTCGATCCTACGGCCGGGGCACAGCGGGTCGCTTGCGTGGTGGACGATGCTGGGGACCGGACGGACCGACCGTCCGACGACCCGGAGGAGTCCCGATGAAGAAGCTGAAGACGCTGTTGCTGGTCGGCGCGCTCGGTGCCGTGGTGGCGGTGGTCGCGAAGCGGCTGCAGGGTGGCGGCAGCGAGCCGGTCTGGCAGTCCGCCGACCCCTCGCCGGTCGAGTAGCCAATCTTCGCTGGTCGAGTAGCCGTTCCGAGGAACGAGGAACGGCGTATCGAGACCCTCGACCTTCGCTGGTCGAGTAGCCGTTCCGAGGAACGAGGAACGGCGTATCGAGACCACCCGCCCCTCCGCGGTCTCGTATCGAGACCACTCAGGCCCGGCTGAGCTCCGGGTTGTCCTCGCGCAGCCGCTGGGCCACCCGACGCTCGACCCAGAAGATCAGGCCCGGGATCAGGCCGGCGACGAGCATCAGCCCGAGCTGGGGGATCGTCCACCGCGCCTTCTGCGTGAGCAGGAACGCCACGACGACGTACACGATGTAGATCCAACCGTGCACCAGCCAGATCGGGGTGAGGTCGTCGCCGAGCTGCTGGAGGGCGGTGCCGTCCTCGAGGAGGTACTTGAGCACCGAGCCGACCGTGCCGACCACGAGCAGCACGCCCACGACGAGGGCCAGCACGCGGTAGACGTTGAAGAGCCTGGTCACGGCTTCGAGGGTACGACGTCCTCCGCGGCGGCCTCGTCGCCGGGCTCCACCGCGGGCCGCTCGGCTGTGGCGTCGCGCACGTAGCGCCACCACAGGAAGGCCGCGAACGCCGCGAAGATCCACCACTCGATGGCGTAGAGGATGTTGCGCAGCCCGGTGAACCGGCCGGCCTGCGGCAACTGGTCGAGGCTCGCGCCGACGACCCCGGCGGCCTCGTCGGCGGGCAGCGGCTGCTGCGCGATGACGTAGGCGCCGTACAGGTCCTGGCCGTCGTCGAGCAGCTGCACCAGGTCCGCGATCCGCAGGTCAGGCAGCACCCGGTCGCCCGGGTCCTCGTCGACTTCGCCGCCCGCGGCCTCCGTCGGCTGCAGCCAGCCGGTGAGCTCGACCTCGCCGGTGGGCGGCGCCGGTACGTCGTCCGGGTCGGTGTCCGCGGTGACCCAACCCCGCACGACCGGGACGGCCGGCGCATCGGCGCCGCCGACGGTCAACGGTGTGACCACCCAGCGCCCGTCGGTGCCGTCGTCACCTGGCCGCCCGGAGACCAGGACGGAGCCCTCGTCGAGGAACGTGCCGCGTACGTCGACCGGCCGGCCCAGGCCCGCCGTCGGGAACGGGTCGTCGGGGCCGAGCACGTCGGTGATCGGGACCGGGTCGGACTCGGTGAGGTCGACCCGCTCGGCCGCGCGCCGGGTCTGCCAGGCGTCGTACTGCCAGGCACCCATGCCGACCGCGATCCCCACGAGGACCAGGGCGAGGAGATGGGCGCCCCAGAGTCGAACGCTCCACCACCGCACCACCCCCTCAGGGTACGCACCCCCCGTACGTCGCCGGCCACGGCCGTACGTCGAGGAGGCCGGCCACGGCCGTCTCGAGACGCCCCGCCTCGATGCACCCGCTCCACCACCGAACCCAGCCATCCCCGTACGTCGAGGAGGCCGGCCACGGCCGTCTCGAGACGCCCCGCTTCGATGCACCCGCTCCACCACCGAACCCAGCCACACCCGTACGTCGAGGAGGCCGGCCACGGCCGTCTCGAGACGCCCCGCCTCGGTGCACCCGCTGTACCACCCTCCCGGCATCACCTCGCCAGGTCTCGAGACGGCCGCGGGCGGCCTCCTCGACCAACGAGCCGAGCGGCCTCCTCGACCAACGCCGGATTCCTCCCGCGGGAGGTAGGCAACCGACCCCCGCACCCAGCAGGATCACCCCGTGCGCATCCACCACCTCAACTGCGCGACGATGCGGCCGCCGCTGGCGCCGCCGATGGTCGCCCACGTCCTGCTCCTCGAGCGCCCCGACGGCCTGGTCCTCGTCGACAGCGGCTTCGGTACCGACGACCTGGCCGACAAGGGCAAGCGGCTCGGCCGGCCGTTCGTCGCCGGGGTCCGGCCCGCCCTCGACCCGGCGGAGACCGCGGTCGCGCAGGTCCGCGCCCTCGGGCACGACCCGGCCGACGTCACCGACATCGCGCTGACCCACCTCGACCTCGACCACGCCGGCGGGCTCGGGGACTTCCCGAACGCGCGGGTGCACGTGCACGCGACCGAGTACGCCGCCGTACAGCACCCGCCGCTGCGGGAGCGGGCCCGCTACATCCAGGCGCAGTGGGCGCACGGACCGCGCTGGGAGACCCACGTCGAGGGCGGCGACGACTGGTTCGGGTTCGCGTCGGTGAAGGCGCTCGGCGACGACGTGGTGATCGTGCCGCTGCACGGCCACACCCGCGGCCACTCCGGCGTCGCGGTCCGCAAGGACGACGGCACCTGGCTGCTGCACGCCGGCGACGCGTTCTTCCACCGCGGCCAGATGGAGGACCCGCCGACCTGCCCGGCCTCGCTCGCCGCGTTCCAGCGGATGATGGGGGTGGACAACCGCGCACGGGTGGAGAACCTCGAGCGGCTCCAGGAGCTGGCCCGCGGGCATGCGGACGAGGTCACCGTGTTCTGCGCCCACGACAGGGGAACGTTCGACGCGCTCGCGGGCGGGACGCGTCACGAATCCAGCTGAACCGGTGCAGGGACGGCGAGGGCACAGTCCCAGCACCATGGCCAGGCGTCTCGAGGCCGCCGAGGCCGAGGGACGAGGCCTCGGATGAAGGCCGAAGGTCGAGGAGCGTCGGCTCAGACCCGAAGCGAAGCGAGGGACTGAGCGACGCGTCTCGAGACCAGGCAAGCCGGTGCAGAGAAGGTGGGCGCACAGTTCCAGCACCGTGGCCAGACGTCTCGAGACGGCCGTGGCCGGCCTCCTCGACGAACGAACGGTGACTCAGACCGTCCGGCAGACCGCGAACGGAAGCTGGCGGCTCAGGGTCAGCTCCGCCGCCGCGACGGGATCGCTGAGGATGTAGCCCAGCCGCCCGCTCGACGGGTCGGCGACACCGCGGGTCAGCGCCAGGCCGAACTCCGGATCGGTCGGCGGCATCACCTCGGCCAGCCGCATCCGGTCGAACGCGTCGCCGCGCTCGCCGCCCAGCAGGACGGTGGCCAGCTCGGCGCCGAGCGCGACCGCGTAGCCCTCCAGCTCGTCGATCGCCCGCAGCGCGGCCGCCGGCGCGGCTGCGAGCTGCGCCTCCATGCCGTCGCCGAAGACCGTGTCGAACGGCAGGCAGGCGCGTTCGACGTACGTCGACACGGCCTCCCGGCCGGCGAGGGCGAGCAGCTCGGGCCGCGCACCCCAGGAGTCGGCGGCGTCGGGCGGAGTCGCGGAGGTGACGAGGCGGCGGTCGGCGTCGACGACCGCGCCCTTCAGGGGTCCGACGCCGGCGCGGACCGCCCGGGACACGGCCGCCATCGAGACCCGGCGGTGAAAGGCCAGCACCCAGCCGGTCGACGCGCCCTCGTACGACGCCTCCCACGCGACGTCGTCCTGGCTGAACCCGAAGTCCGCGCGCAGCCGGGCGTCGGCCGGCCGCAGCATTCCCTGCGACAGGGCGGCGGTGCCGGGCACCCGGCGCCAGAAGGCCGCCCGCTCCCGCGCGCTGCTGGTCCCGTCGAGCGTGCCGAAGCCGAGCACCAGCCGCAGCTGGTCGAAGTCGGTGACGACCAGGGTGGTGGCGTCGTCCGGCACGAGGGGGAGTACGGCGGCGGAGGGCTCCAGCGACTCGTCGTACCCCGTCACGATCGCCTCGGGCTCCGGCGGGTCCTGGAAGACCGGCTCCGGCTCGCTGGCGCACCCCGCGACCAGGGCGGCGCACACGAGCACGGCCCCGAGCCTCGACCGGGTGCTTCGGTCTCCCCTCACGGCGCAGAGTCTGCCATGACGGCGCCGTGCCGCAGCGCTCCTCAGCGCCCCGTCATGGCGGCGTCACGGCGTCACGGCTTGGTGGCGAGGGTCAGCGCGAAGTCGCCGGGGTCGTCGGTCCACACCCGCGACACCACCAGCCCGGCTGCCTCCAGCTCGGCGGCGATCCCGCTGACCCGGAACTTCGAGGAGATCTCGACCCGGATCTCCTCGCCGACCGCGAGGTCGAGCACGAGGTCGGCGCCGGGGATGGTGACCCGCTGCGGCACCTCGGCGCGCAGCCGCATGTCCATCCGCTCCATGTGCGCGTCCCAGAACGGGATGTAGGAGAACGCGGTCTGCTCGAAGTCGGCGCCGAGCTCGCGGTTCACCACGGTCAGGGAGTTGCGGACGAACTCCTCGGTCACGCCGGCGGAGTCGTCGTAGGCCGCGATCAGCCGGTCGGCGCTCTTGATCAGGTCGGTGCCGAGCAGCAGCGAGTCGCCGGGCTCGAGCAGGTCGGCGAGCGCGCCGAGGAACGCCGTGCGCTCCTCGAGGTAGAGGTTGCCGATGGTGCCGCCGAGGAAGGCCACCATCCGCCGCCCGCCCCGCGGCAGGTGCGCCAGGTGGAGGGTGAAGTCGCCGACCACGCCGACCACCTCGACGCCGGGGTAGGCGGTCGCGATCTGGTCGGCTGCCGCGCGCAGCGTGCCCTCGGAGACGTCGACCGGCGCGAACCGCTCGAGCTGCCCGGCCCGCGTCCACGCGTCCAGCAGCAGCCGGGTCTTCTCGCTAGTGCCGCTGCCGAGCTCGACGAGCGTGGTGGCGCCGCTCGCGGCGACGATCTCGTCGGCGTGCGCCTCCAGGATCGAGCGCTCCGCGGCGAACGGGTAGTACTCCGGCAGCCGGGTGATCTCGTCAAACAACGCCGACCCACGGTCGTCGTACAGCCACCGCGGCGGCAGCGTCCGCGGGTGCCGGCTCAGCCCCCGTCGTACGTCGTCCACGAGGCTCCCCGCCGCCCAGTCCGGCTCGAGCAGCACGTTCATCCGCGGCTCCCGACGCTCGCTCATGCGTTGCTCCTCGTCTGCGGCTCGCCGCCGTCGGCCAGCCGCACACCGGTCAGCGCCCAGCGCGCGCCGGGCGGGAAGAAGTTGCGATAGCTGGCGCGGGCGTGGCCGGGCGGGGTGAGCGCGCAGCCGCCGCGCAGCACCATCTGGTTGGACATGAACTTGCCGTTGTACTCGCCGATCGCACCGGGCGCCGGATGGAAGCCGGGATAGGGGAGGTACGCCGACGACGTCCACTCCCAGCAGTCGCCGTACGCCTGCCGCAGCCGGCCCGTCGTCCCGCCCGTCCGCTCGCCCGCCGCCCGCGGGTGGAAGGTCTCGCCGTCGGCGAGGTTGCCCTCGGGGCCGGAGTCACCAGCGTCGCCTGAGTCCACCCGTACGGCGTGCTCCCACTCCACCTCGGTCGGCAGCCGCTTCCCGGCCCACGTGGCGTAGGCGTCGGCCTCGTAGTGGCTGACGTGGCTGACCGGGAGCCCCGGGTTCACCGGCCAGGTGCCGTTGAGGGTGTGCTCGAACCACACCCCGTCGACCTGGGTCCAGTAGAACGGCGCATTCGCCTCGGAGTCGACCCCTCGCCGTTGGTCGAGCTTGTCGAGACCCGCCCACCCGTCGGAGAGCCACAGCTCGGGGCGTCGGTAGCCGCCGTCCGCCATGAACTCCAGCCACTCGCCATTGGTGACGAGCCGGTCGGCGAGCCGGTAGGGCTCGAGCCAGACCTGGTGCACCGGCAGCTCGTTGTCGAAGGAGAACCCGTCGCCGCGGTGCCCGACCTCGACCAGCCCACCCTCGACGTCGACCCAGCCGAGCTGGTCGGTCTCGGCCGCGGCGGCCGGCGTACCGGCATAGACGGGCCGCAGCGGGTTGCGCGACAGCACGTGCTTGATGTCCATCAGCAGCAGCTCCTGGTGCTGCTGCTCGTGGTGGAACCCGAGCTCGATGGTGGCGGCGAGCTTGTCGATGCTGCCCTGGTCGAGCGAGTCGACGAGGGAGCGCATCCGGTCGTCGACGTTGGCGCGATAGACGCCGACGTCGTGCGCGCCCGGCCGGCTGACCACCCCGCGCTCGGCGCGGTTGTAGCGCGGCCCGACGGCCTCGTAGTAGCTGTTGAAGAGGAACCAGTACGTGTCCTGGTACGGCGCGAAGCCGGCCTCCTGCTCGGCGAGCACGAAGGTCTCGAAGAACCAGGTGACGTGCGCCCGGTGCCACTTCGTCGGCGACACGTCCGGCATCGACTGCACCGTCTGGTCCTCGGGCGAGAGCGGCGCGGCCAGCCGCTCGGTGTGCGATCGCACCTCGTCGTACCGCTGCACCAGGGCGTCGGCGGTCCATTGCGTGGGGGTCATGCGAGTCGAGCCTCCTCGCCATCCCGGGCGGACGCACCATGCGCTGCCGGGGAGGCTTTCCTCGACCCTAGGGGCAGCCGCCGACAACGCAAGGCCGGCGCGGAACGGTCACCTCCAGTTCGGAGGATCTTCAGGCCCGGATCGCCGCCATCGCCGTCGCCGCAACCGCGAGGTCGATGCCCTTGACCTCGCCCCAGCGCGCGCGGGCGGCGCCGGCGAGGAGCCCGAGAACGGTGAGGGTCTCGCTGTTGGCCGATGGCGGCGAGGACTGGTCGTGGGCGCGCCGCCAGCCGAGGTCGAACAGCAGCTCGCTGATCTCCTCGCGCCACTCCTCGGGAGGTGTCCCGCTGCCGACGACGGCGAGCGCCATCCACCCCGCATCCCGTTCCCCTTCCGTCGTGCCCAGCGGAAGGCGTCCGACGATGTGCCGGAGCAGCGCCTGCGGGTCGTCCCCGCACCGCTTCGCGGCGGCGGTCGGAGCGAGCCGGCCCTTGCGGACGCTGACGAGTCCCAGCGCCCGCGCCGTGCGCCGGATGTCGGCGACCGGATATACGTCGTCCTCGCGGTTCGCCTTGCCGATCCACCACGACCGGATCCCGGTGCTCTCGGCCAACTCCTCGACGAGCGCGGGCTTGAGGTAGCCCGCCGCCGTCAGCGTGACGCCCTCGCCGACGGCGTCCAGGAGGATGCGGTACGTCTCGGTGAGCCGGGCGGCCCCGGCGTCGCTGACGTCCGTCGGCCCGTGGGCGAACGGCCCTCCGAGCATCTCGCGCAGGACCCGGATGCCCCGGTGCTCCAGCTGGTTCGCCAGCTCCGCGAGCTCGGCCTTCACTGCGACGGGTACGGCGGTCGCGACCGCCAGGGCGGCGTTCGTCTCCTCGAGGTCGAATCGGTCGGGGTGCCACTCCATCGGCAGCCAGTCGCGGCCGTGCTCGGCGTCCTCGAACACCGGCGGGAGCAGCGCGTCGTCGTACCCGCTCCGGACCCAGGCCGCGAGCTCGTCGTACCCGCCCAGTCCGCCGCAGTCCTCCGGCGGGCACGCCATCCGGCCGGCGGTGCAGCGCACGACCTCCGGTGGCGAGGCGAGCACCTCCTCGACGACCAGCCGGTGGTCCCATCCGTCCCCGAAGTCGTACTCGTACCAGAGCTCGTCGCCCTTCCCGGCGAGCACCTGGTCGAGCCGTACGTCGTCCTCCAGCAGCCCGTCCTCACCCTCGTCGAGGTCGAAGGCCGTGACGAAGTACGGCGACCGGTGGTCCCTGCCCGTGCGGAACCGGTGCAGGTGCGAGTTCTCCCAACCCATCGCGGCCTGGACCACATCGTGCACCCGCGGCAGCGTGAGGTCGCCGGGCAGCTCGAGCCTGCGCCAGATCGGCGGCTTGGCGCCGTACAGGTCGAGCCGCACGCGGAACCCACGCGTCTCGGCCGGGACGGGCAGCAGCTGCGGCTCGTGCCTGGCATCCAGCCTGTCGAGGATGCTGGTGACCTGCCCGCTCATCAGGGCATCAAGGAGAGCCTTGGCCTCGGCCGGACTGGCTCCGGTCACCAGCTGCTTCACGAGGTTCTTCATGTCTGACGGGTCGGTCTGGCGCGTCACGTCGACAGTCAACCACCCGACAGTCGGGCTCCTCGGGCAGGTGCGGTGCGTCGATGGAACCCTGCCCCTACGCTGGCGGGATGGTTGAGCTGAATGCCATCGATGTCGACGAACTCGCAATGGCCCTGGCAGACCAGAGCGTCTTCGACCGCCAGTGGCTCATCGACCCGCAGACCGGAGAGATCCTCTTCTGGACCAGCGACACGGGCATCGACGGGCAGAACCCGGTTGACCTCGACGAGCTGGGCCATCTGGTCGCGATCGACCCCCTCCCGCCGTACGCCTGGTACCAGGACATGGTCGACTTCGCCGAGGGCATCAGCGACCAGCGCGCGGCCGAGCGTCTGGGCCGCACCCTTCAGGGCAAGGGCGCGTTCCGGCGGTTCAAGAACGAGCTCCACGACCGCCACCCCGACCTCGCCTCCGTCTGGCATGCCTTCAGCGATGGCCGGGCCAGGGTCCGCGCCGTGCGATGGCTCGCCGAGCAGGGCCTGGTCGACGAGGACGCTGCGCAGCAGTACGTCCGCGACAACCCGGACTGTGAGATTCCCTGACGACCTGTCGCGTGCACCGGGACCGGCGAGTCCCGTGCCAGAACGATGACGCGGAAAGAAGGATCCGAATCCCCCCTCCTTCGGTGCGATGCCGCTGCGGGACGTCACGTTGGCGGACATCGAGGCCTGGCATCGCACGCTCGACCCGAAGACGGAGTCGTCCAACGCGGCGGCGCACCGGCTGCTGCGCTCGATCCTCCAGGCGGCCCAGGAGGAGGAGCTTATCGGGCTCTTCACAATTCAGGGTGTAGGAGTTGGGGTCTGAAGCCGCCGGTCTCGAGCAGGCTTCTGGCGATGTAGTTGGTCAGGTTCCTGAACCCGAGGGCGCTGCCGCGGAGGTGCTCGAGCCGTCCGTTGATGGCCTCGGTCGGGCCGTTGCTGGTGCCGGGCTGATCGAAGTAGGCCAGTACGTCGGCGGCGCGCTTGGCCAACGTCCGGCCGAGCTTCGCGATCTCGACCAGGGCCTTCGGTACACCGGTGCTGAGGTCGTTGATCAGCTTGGCCATCGCTTCTCGTCCGCGGCTGCGGTCCTCGGTGCGGTAGGCCGCGATCATCCGCTGGTAGACGCCCCAGGTCGCTTCGACCTCAACATGGGCGTCGTCGGCGAACAGTTGGTTGAGTCGGTCGATCTGTCGGTCGGTGAGCAGCCCGGCACCGGTGTGCAGAGTGCGACGCGACCTGTAGAGCGGGTCGTCCCGGTAGCCACGGTGGCCGTGGATGGCCAACTGCACCCGACGTCGGCACTGGTCGAGTGCATCGCCGGCCAGGCGGACGACGTGGAAGGGATCCATCACCGCGACCGCGTCGGGGATCTCCTCGGCAGCGGCGGTCTTGAACCCCGCGAACCCGTCCATTGCGACCACCTCGACCGCGTCACGCCAGGCTTCGGGACGCTCCGTGAGCCAGGTCTTGAACGCGGCCTTGGAGCGGCCCTCGACCATGTCCAGCAGACGGGCTGGGCCGGTGCCGTCACGGACCGGGGTGAGGTCGATGATCACAGTGACGTACTTGTCGCCGCGCCTGGTGTGGCGCCACACGTGCTCGTCGACGCCGATGACGGTGACGTCGTCGAAGCGGTGCTCGTCGTCGATCAGCACGCGTCTGCCTTCGGCCAGAACGGCGTCGTTGGCGGTGTTCCACGCGACGCCGAGTCCTTCGGCAACTCGGGCCATGGTGAGGTGCTGGACCACGATGCCTTCCAGCGCCCACCGCAGCCCGGTGCGGGTCAGCTTGGCCCTCGGCTCGGCCGCGCGGCTGGTGTCTTGGCGCCACACGTGTCCGCAGCCGCTGCACTTGTAGCGACGAACGACGACTTCGAGGGTGGTCGGTCGCCAGCCGAGCGGCGTGTGGGCCAGCCGGCGAACAACGCTGTCGCGTGGTGCTCCTTCGCAGCCACAGCGTCGGCACCACTGGTCGGGTTCGACGACTCGGCACGCGAGCACGGCCCGCTCGGTGCTGAGTCGCTGGCCGGTGACGACGAGGCCGAGTTCGTCGAGACGGGCGAAGGTGGTCAGGTCGGGGCAGGCGAAGCCCGCCTGCGGGGTAGCGTCAGCCACGTCGAGGTCTTCCGGATGGGCAGTGTGAGAACTTCCATCCTTGGGAGACCTCGACGCCTTCCCCGGGACCGCCGCGCGCCGACTACCTCATACGCCCGCTACACCCTCATCTGTGAAGAGCCGCTTATCGACCGCGTGCCTCCGAAGATCCGCGGCGCTGGCAACGCACCGGTCAGGCAGGTGGTCATCCCCGCGACCTTCGACGAGATCACGACGATCGTCAACGAGATACCGGAGCGGCTCAAGCTGTCATCGTGCTCGCCGCCTTCGTCGGCCTGCGTGAGGGCGAACTGATGGAGCTACGCCGCTCCGACGTCGACGGGCTCACCGGCCGGATCAGCGTCACCCGCAAGGTCGACAAGGACGCCGAACCTTCGGCACACGGAGCATGCCCCAACGGCGGCCGCTACATCAGTGCACCGGCGACCAAGAGCGACATTCGGATCACCCAGGTCCCGCGCCGTTCCTGCCCTGCTGCAGCAGCGCACCTGCTCGAGCACACGGCCCTGGGCGGCGAAGGGTCTGATCTTCCCCGGAAACCGCACCGACCACTTGAGCGCCCGCTACCTGATGGACCGCTACCGCCCGGCCCGGGAGAAGGCCGGCCGCCGAGACCTCACGATCCACCACCTGCCCACACCGCGTCTGACCGGCCAGCATGGCGCCACTGCTGCCGAGCTCCAAGCCCGCGATGGCCACGCCTCCCAAGCGGCGATGGCGATCTACCGGCACGCCACCTTGGACCGTAATCGGTTGCTGGCCGAGAAGACCGGGCAGTCGTACGACGCCTGGCGCGAATCCCGCAGGGACTGACCACCGTGCCTCCTGGACAAGACAAATCCCTCGAATAGCACGAAGGACCCGACTCTCGGGGCTGATTCCGGGCGCAGCCCGACTGAGCCCGTGCGTCCTACCGCCCACAAAGACGCAGGCGTCGCCGCCTGAGTGGGACGACCATTTGCCGGGGGTCCGCCGCGGACCTGCGGCGTACCTAGTTCGACCCTCCAAGCGAACCCGAGGCGAAGATGTGCTCCGCAATCCACTCGCGTCGCTGTTGAAGCGACCATACGGGCAGCGGCGAGTCGTCGTCAGAACCGACGTATTCCGCGGCTTGCTCTAGGTATTCGCCGGTGACTTGCTGCACTGAGCTGTTAGCGAGGACATACTGTTCACGCGCAGGGTCGAGCACGACGCAGCGTGACGCGACGGTCGCCAAGTCGAGGCTCCCTGAAGCGAGACGGCTCTTGATCTCCTGGCAGAATGATTCTGCCGCCGCTGACTCCAAGATCACTGAGATCAACATCTGTGTTGGCACGTTGACGTCGGCCGAGTCCCCAGCGGTGAGGTGCTCCAACACCAGAACTGCGGCTCTTTCGCCCTCCTTGTCGAACAGCTTGTTGCGTAGCGCTGCTGCCGCCTCGGGCAGGGGCCCTTCATTTTTCGACTTCCAGAGCACTTCGATACGCGTCGCGTAGCTCGTACACGAATCCAAGGCATCCTGGAGGTCCTCATATGAAGACGTCCCCGCTAATGCGCGCACAAGCGTAGCGATCCACTTAACTAGGTACCTTCTCCGCGAGACGAACTCTTGACGGCCTTCGTGAACGGCATCCAGCATGGATGCGCCGGCCCTCACCAGGTTGATTGAAACTGGCGCATCAGTGCGGCTCGACTCGGCGTCAGGCGCCAGTTCGCCGTACCTCCTGTTGATGCGAGTGATGACCAGCAGAGACTTGTCCTCCTCCTCGGCCAGCACCAGCGATCTCAGAGGCTCGATGTCACCCCTTGACGCCCTACCCAAGGCGTCAGTTAGTTCGCCATCCGGCACGTCACCATCGGGAACCTCAAACACGACGTAGCGGTCGAAGTACGTGCTGTTTTCCATGCGGTTCGGGGCGTCGTTCACAGTCCGCTCCGCACCGTTGAAACGCACCCTGGCGGCGCCGTTCGGCTCCAGCTGAGTGTGCCAGTCTGATTTGGCCCCGCTTGGAGCCGTAGTGCTGGCTTGAAGTGGCCCCACCCTCGACCCGACCGAGGCCCCGTAGTTTCCGTGCCGTCCGCCAAGACGAGCACGAGGAGCACGGGGTTGAAGGAGAGA
>DATMHM010000049.1:0-38901 GCA_035554935.1 Nocardioides sp.
ACCGCGACCGTCTCCCGGCTGGGGGCCGCGGACGTGGTTGTGGTCAACCGCACCACGGCCAACGCCGAGCGCCTCGCCCGGGAGTACTCTGCGCGTTCCGCCTCGCTCGACACGCTGGCCGACGAGATCGCGGCCGCCGACATCGTGATCACCTGCGCGGGCGCCAGCGGTCTGCTCGTCCCGGCGGACATGGTCGGTGACCGCAGCAGCCGCCCGATCGCGCTGATCGACCTGGCCCTGCCCCACGACATCGACCCCGCCGCGGGGTCGCTCCCAGGCGCCACCCTCATCGACCTGGCCGCCCTCGCCGACGAGCTGCACGCCTCGCCCGCCGGCAAGGAGGTGCTCGCGGTCCGCGACATCGTCACCCAGGAGGTCGCGGCCTTCCTGAGTGCCCGTCGCCAGTCCGCGGTCACGCCGACCGTCGTCGCGCTGCGGAGCATGGCCACCGGCGTCGTCGACGCCGAGATGGCCCGACTCGACGGTCGTCTCCCCGAGCTCGACTCGGCGACCCGCGCCGAGGTCCTCCGGACCGTACGCCGCGTGGCCGACAAGCTCCTCCACGAGCCGACCGTCCGGGTCAAGGAGCTCGCCAACGAGCAGGGTGCCGTGTCCTACGCCGCCGCGCTCGCCGAGCTGTTCGCGCTCGACCCGGAGGCGGTCGACGCCGTCACCCGTCCGATCGGCGTCGAGGAGGCGAGCTCATGACCGGGTCCCACGGCTCGCGTCCGGACATCGCCCGCTCGACCGCTGCGCCCGACGCGGGCCGCGCCGACGCGCGTCCCGCTGTGCTCCGCATCGGGACCCGCCGCAGCGCGCTCGCGACCACCCAGTCCGGCCACGTCGCGGACGCGATCCGCGAGGCCACCGGCGTCGCGACGACGCTGGTCGAGATCACCACCGACGGCGACCGCAGCCAGGCCGCGGGCACCCCGCTGGCCGGGGCGCCGTCGACCGGCGTGTTCGTCAGCGCACTGCGCGACGCGCTGCTCGCCGGCGAGGTCGACGTGGCCGTCCACTCGCTCAAGGACCTGCCGACCTACGCGACCGAGGGGATCGCCCTGGCCGCCGTACCTCCCCGCGAGGACCCGCGCGACGTCGTCGTCGCCCGCGACGGCCTCACCCTCGGCGAGCTGCCGCCCGGCAGCCGGGTCGGCACCGGCTCCCCGCGCCGCGTCGCCCAGATCGAGGCGCTCGGGCTCGGGGTCGAGGTCCTCGGCCTGCGCGGCAACGTGGACACCCGGATCGGCAAGGTCCGCTCCGGGGAGTACGACGCCGTGGTGCTCGCCCGCGCCGGGCTGGCCCGGCTCGGACGGCTCGACGAGGTGACCGAGGTGCTCGACCCGATCCAGGTGCTGTCGGCCCCCGGCCAGGGCGCCCTGGCGGTGGAGTGCCGCAGCGACGACGCCGAGACCCTCGCCGTACTCGCCCGGCTCGACGACCCGGCCACCCGCGCGGCGGTCGCCGCCGAGCGGACCGTGATGGCTCGCCTCGAGGGTGGCTGCGCCGCCCCGATCGGCGCCCTTGCGGAGCTCGCCGAGGGCGAGGACGGCCCGGAGATCTGGCTGCGCGCGGTGGTGCTGTCCACCGACGGCGCGCTCTCGGTGCGCCGCTCGGCCTCGGCGCCGCTCGGAGCCGACCCGGCCGGCTGGCCGGAGGCGGCGACCGGCCTGGGCGACGCGCTCGCCACCGAGATGCTCGAGGACGGCGCCGCCGACCTCGTGGCCGGGACGACCATCCATTCGTCCGCCCCTTCGTCGCACCCGCCACCGGCTCCCGGTGGCACGACCGACCACCCGTCCGCACGACCTGCAGAGGTGCACAACCCATGACGCGAGCCACGACAGCCACGACGGCTGCCCCGACTCCCGCCCCCCAGGCCAGGCCCGGTGGTGTCGCCTTCGTCGGCACCGGCCCCGGTGACCCGGACCTGCTGACCGTGCGCGCCGTGAAGCTGATCGAGGACGCCGACGTCGTCATCACCGAGGAGCCCGGCCACGCCGACCTGGTCCAGATCGTCCGCAGCCGCGCCGTCGCGACCGGCGAGGCGACCTCGGCCGAGGTCGAGGTGATCGACGGCGGCTTCGGCGAGGACGGCCAGCCGCTGACCCACGCCGCCCGCGCGAAGGTGGTCGTCAAGCAGGCCAAGCGCGGCCTGCGCGTCGTCCGCCTGCTCGGTGGCGACCCGTTCCTCTACGCCTCGGGCCCGGAGGAGGCGCAGGCCGTCGCCAAGGCGAGCCTGCCGTTCGAGATCGTCCCCGGCGTCTCCTCGGTCGGCGCGGTCCCGGCCTACGCCGGCATCCCGCTGACCACCAAGGACCACCGCGAGGTGGCCGTGGTGACCTGCGGCGACAAGGTCGACTGGACCCGCTACGGCGACACCCCGACCCTGGTCCTGCTGTCCGCGGTCGGCCAGATCGCCGACATCGCCAAGGCGCTGGTGGCCGCTGGCCGCTCCCCGCAGACCCCGGTCGCGATGACCCGGGTCGGCACGACCACCGAGCAGCAGACGGTCACGTCCACGCTCGAGCGGATCGCCGCCGACGCCCGCGCCGCGCGGATCGCCCCGCCGGCGATCACCGTCGTCGGTGCCGTCGTCGACCTGCGCGAGAAGCTGTCGTGGTTCGAGACCAAGCCGCTGTTCGGCTGGCGGGTGCTGGTGCCGCGCACCAAGGAGCAGTCCGCCTCGCTGAGCAACCGGCTGCGCGAGTTCGGCGGCGTCCCGGAGGAGGTCCCGACCATCTCCGTCGAGCCGCCGCGCAACCCGCAGCAGATGGACAAGGCCGTCCGCGGCCTCGTCGAGGGCCGCTACGAGTGGATCGCCTTCACCTCGATCAACGCGGTCAAGGCGGTGCGCGAGAAGTTCGAGGAGTACGGCCTCGACGCCCGCGCCTTCTCCGGCCTCAAGATCGCCGCCGTCGGTGACAAGACCGCCCAGGCGATCGCCGACTGGGGCCTGCGCGCCGACCTCGTCCCCTCGGGCGAGCAGTCGGCCGCCGGCCTGCTGGCGGACTGGCCCGAGTACGACGAGCAGCTCGACCCCATCAACCGGGTCTTCCTGCCGCGTGCCGACATCGCCACGGAGAACCTCGTCGCCGGCCTGATCGACCTCGGCTGGGAGTGCGACGACGTCACCGCCTACCGCACCGTCCGGGCCGCCCCGCCGCCGGCGCCGACCCGCGACGCGATCAAGACCGGGAAGTTCGACGCGGTCGTCTTCACGTCGTCCTCGACCGTGCGCAACCTGGTCGGCATCGCCGGCAAGCCGCACCCGTCGACGGTCATCGCGGTGATCGGCCCCGCCACGGCCAAGACCGCCGAGGAACACGGCCTGCGCGTCGACGTGATGGCTCCCCAGCCCGACGTCGACCTGCTCGTCGAGGCGCTCGCGGGCTTCGGCGCCGCCCGCCGGGCCGCGATGCTCGAGGCCGGTGAGCCGGTCACCAAGCCGAGCGATCGCAAGCCCAGCGCCCGCCGCCGGAAGGCCTGAGACCAGCCGCGGGGCCGCCACGTCGCGTGTAACTCAGTGTTGGATCGTCTGCCTCGGTGCTGTGCCTGGCCACAGCACCGAGGCAGATGCCATTTCTCCGTGGTAGTTCCGCGCGGAGGACGTCGTACGCCGCTCCCGCGCCACCCCCGCCGCCGTCGTTGTCCACAGCCCGGGCCGTCCGCGGTTGCGACCGGCGGCCCTCGGCGGCACGGTACGACGCATGCCGAACCCCCGTGCCCACGCGATCATCGCCGCCCAAGGCGGTGTGATCCGGCGTGACCAGCTGCTCGACTGCGGCCTCGGACCGTCCGAGCTCGCCAGGTTGCGTCGCAACGGCGCCCTGGTCGGCGTCCGTCGCGGCGTGGTCACCACGGCGGAGATCTGGGACGCGCTCGACATCTGGGTCGGTCGGCCGCGACTCCGTGCGCGTGCCGCCATCCTGACGATGCGTCGGGGATGGGTGCTGAGCCACGACTCCAGCGCCCACGAGCAGGAACTGCCGATCCTGACCCCGCAGGACCCCCACGTGCACATCACCCGGCCAGGCTTCACCAACGCCTGGACCGAGAACGGCGTCAAGCACCACCTCGCGCGGTTCGCGGCTCGTCAGGTGGTCACCATCGACGGGCGGCCGATGCTCGACCTGCCGCGTACGGCGGTCGACATCGCCCGCGAGCGCGGCGTCGAGCACGGCGTCGTCGCCTGCGACAGCGCGATGCAGCGTGGCGTCACGCGGGCGGAGCTGGAGGCGGCGTACGCCGTCATGGAGAACTGGCCGGGCGTCCGCGCCACCCGCGAGGCGGTCGCGCTCGCCGACCCGGGCGCCGAGAACCCCAACGAGTCGCTCGCCCGGTTGCTCGTGCTGGAGGCAGGGATCGGCATACCCGAGACCCAGTTCCCGGTCCGGACCGCGGAGGGCGTCCGCTGGTGCGACCTGCGCGTCGGCAACCACGTCATCGAAGCCCACGGGAAGGTGAAGGTGGTACCGCGCAGCGCGGGCGGCGTCGCCGACGTGGGGGCGGCCGAGGTGCTCTTCGCCGAACGCAAGCGCGAGCGGCTGCTGTGCGACGAGCGGCTCGGGGTGACCAACCTGTACTGGGAGGACTACTGGGGCGCGCGTCGTACGGCGGCCATCGAGCGTCTGCGACGTGACCACGCGGACACCGTGGAGCGGTTCGGGGCCGAGCTCGACGAGCGGCTGGCTCGCGAGGCCGCGGCCATCCGGAGCGAGTACGGCGCCCGGCGCGCCGGCCATCGCCCGCGGCCCGCGTAGGAGCGGCCCGGCGCGGGACCGCCCGCGACCACCACGGTGTTCCGCCCACTGCCACGGTGCTGTTGCTGCCCACAGCGCCGTGGCAGACGTTCCAACACTGAGTTACAAGCATGGTCGGCCGGCGCCCCGACCCCACGCTCCTAGAATCGGGGCCATGAGCGAGATCCAGCGGCCCGTCGTACGTCCCCGTCGCCTGCGGACCACCGCGGCCATGCGGGACCTGGTCGCCGAGACCGCGCTGCGCCCCAGCCAGCTGGTGCTGCCGGTGTTCGTCCGCGAGGGCGCGAGCGAGCCGGTCCCGATCGGCTCCATGCCCGGGGTCGTCCAGCACACCCGCGACTCGCTCCGGAAGGCCGCCGTCGAGGCCGCCGAGGCCGGGCTGCGCGGCATCATGCTCTTCGGCGTCCCGGAGACCAAGGACGCGGTCGGCTCCGGCGCGACCGACCCCGACGGCATCCTCAACGTCGCCATCGCCGACGTCGTGGCCGAGGTCGGGGACGAGCTGGTCGTGATGGGCGACCTGTGCCTCGACGAGTTCACCGACCACGGCCACTGCGGCGTCCTCGACGCGACCGGCCGGGTCGACAACGACGCCACCCTGGAGCGGTACGCCGAGATGGCCGTCGTGCAGGCGCGGGCCGGCGCAGGCCTGGTCGGCCCCAGCGGCATGATGGACGGCCAGGTCGCGGTGGTCCGCGACGCCCTCGACCGGGCCGGCTTCACCGACACCGGGATCCTCGCCTACTCGGCGAAGTACGCCTCCGCCTTCTACGGACCCTTCCGCGAGGCCGTGGACAGCTCGCTGCAGGGCGACCGCCGCACCTACCAGCAGGACGCCCGCAACGCCCGCGAGGGCGTCCGCGAGGCCCTCCTGGACATCGAGGAGGGCGCCGACATCGTCATGGTCAAGCCCGCCCTGGCCTACCTCGACGTGCTCCGCCGCGTCGCCGACGCCGCCGGCGAGCTCGGCGTCCCGGTGGCGGCCTACAACATCTCGGGGGAGTACTCCATGCTCGAGGCCGCCGCCGCCCACGGCTGGATCGACCGCGAGCCGGCCATCCTCGAGACGCTGACCTCGATCCACCGCGCCGGCGCCGACGTGATCCTCACCTACTGGGCCACCGAGGCCGCCTGCCTGCTCCGCTGACCCGCGAGGTGCGGGGGTCAGCGTCTCGCTGGGGGCGGGCGCCTGCGACGACGGACGCCGGACCCCCGCGGAGGCGAATCGGGGTGCCGTCGGCGTCAGCGCTCGACTTCCATCGCGCAGCAGGATCACGACGCCGACGGCGGGGCCCCCGCTCAGAGCCTCCGCGGGGGATCCGGCGGGAGGCGCCGCAGGCGCCCGACCCCACCCGAACAACCCTGACCCACGCGCCGACCCCAGCCCAGAACAGCCGAGAGCCCCGGACCAGGAGGTCCGGGGCTCTCGCGTGTGCTCGTGCTGCGGCTGGGATCAGCCGCCGAGGCCGTAGCTGAGGAGGCAGTTCAGGAGCTGCACCGACTGTGTCAGCTTCGGGTAGGCCTCCTGGCAGGCGGTCTGCGCCTCGGTCTTGGTCAGCGGGCCGAGCAGGCCGCTGATCAGGTTCGAGGTGACCGTGCCGACGCCCTCGTCGACCGTCTCGACGGTCTCCTTGACCGCGTCGGTGCCGGTCTTGACCGGGTCCTCGGTGTCGCCGCCGCCGGGCAGGGGGCCCGGGCCGCCGTCGGTGCTGCCACCGGTGCCGCCACCGCCGCCGTCGGTGCCGCCACCGGTGCCGCCGCCGTCGGTGCTGCCACCGGTGCCGGTCGAGCCGCCGGAGGCGTTGCCACCGCGGGTCTCGCCCTTCGTGCTCTTCGGGCCGCGGACGTTGAAGCTCGGCGGCTCGGGGACGACGTAGCCGGCGGCGGTCGAGTTGTTCGGCACCGAGGTGAAGTCGCCGTCGAGGTAGGCGTTCATGATCTGCAGGACCAGGTCGACGTAGGCGTCGCTGTGGTTGTAGCGGAAGACCGCGTCGCGCTGGCCGGCCACCGTGGAGAGGTCGCCGTCGCCGGAGCAGAGGTAGACGGCTGCAGCGAGCGCGGCGTCGTCGATGTCCTGCGGGTTGCGGGAGGCGTCGTCGTCAGCGTCCACGCCGACGACCTGCCAGGTCGAGGGGATGAACTGCATCGGGCCGACGGCGCGGTCCCACTGCGAGTCGTTGTCGTAGACGCCGGCGTCGGTGTCGCTGATCGCCTTGGTGTTGTTCTTGCCGTTCAGCGGGATGCCGTAGATGCCCGGGGTCGCCACGCCGTCGTCGTTGAGGACGTTGCCGCCGAAGCGGCCGTGGTTGGACTCCACGCGGCCGATCGCGGCGATCAGCTGCCAGGTGATCTTGCAGCTCTCGTCCGCGGAGTTGATGACCGTCTCGGCCCGCTGGTAGGCCGCCAGGGCCGCCGCGGGGATCGCGTTGGTCGACGCTGCGTTGACGATGCCCGCGTTGTTGCCGCCGTTGAGGCCCTCGATCCCGGCGGGGTCCGAGAGGCTGGCCGGGTCCTCGATCGACTCCTCCGGCACGCTGGTGCCGTCGGTGACCGTGCCCGGGCTCTCGGCCGCGGCGATCGGTGCCGTCACGCCGCCGATGCCGGCGACGGAGGCCGTCCAGGCAGCCGACAACAGTGCGAGCGGAATGATGGTGGCGACGCGCTGCAGCCGCCCCAGACGCTTCCTCGACATGTCCCGTCTCTCTCCCCTGGCCACGGTGTGGCCGTCTCGCGTGGGCCGCTCCCTCTAAGCCCCCACCTGTGCTGTCGAGCGCGCTCGTTCGACCCACAGTGCGGGACCGACAGAGCGGCGCGACACCTGGACAACGAATCGTGGCACACCCGCGTTACGGGTGTCACACGATCCAGCCCACAATGCGGGCGACGTGGTATGTGCCCTGCGGCACAAGGGCGCCGGATGTGACACCGCTCCCGGGCCGCCGCGCCGCTCGTTCAGGCTGTTCTCAGGAAGCGTCCGGAGGCGACCGCGATGCGGGAGCGCTGGGGGCGATCGGTGACAATGGCGCGGTGCCCGACCTCGTGACCACCGGATCCGACACGCTCTTCGAGCGGGCCCGCGCCGTGACGCCCGGCGGGGTCAACTCCCCGGTCCGCGCGTTCAACGCCGTCGGCGGGACCCCGCGCTTCATCCGGTCCGCGACGGGCCCCTGGCTGACCGACGTCGACGGCAACACCTATGTCGACCTGATCTGCTCCTGGGGCCCGATGCTGCTCGGCCACGCCCACCCGGCCGTGGTGGAGGCGGTGCAGTCCGCCGTCACCCGCGGTACGTCGTACGGCACGCCCACCGAGGGGGAGGTGGCCCTCGTTGAGGCGATCGTGGCCCGCACCCCGGTCGAGCGGCTGCGCCTGGTCTCGTCCGGGACCGAGGCCACCATGTCCGCGATCCGGCTGGCCCGCGGCTTCACCGGCCGCGACGTGGTCGTGAAGTTCGCCGGCTGCTACCACGGCCACGTCGACTCGCTGCTGGCCGCCGCGGGCAGCGGCCTGACCACCTTCTCCATCCCGGGCACGCCGGGGGTGCCGGCCAGCTCGACGGAGCTGACGCTCGTCCTTCCCTACAACGACCGCGACGCCGTCACGGCCGCGTTCGCCGAGCACGGCGACCGGATCGCCTGCCTCATCACCGAGGCCGCGCCGGGCAACATGGGCGTCGTCCCGCCCGCGCCCGGGTTCAACCAGTTCCTCGCCGAGACCTGCCGGGCGCACGGCGCGCTCTTCGTCAGCGACGAGGTGATGACCGGGTTCCGGGCCTCCAAGGCGGGCCAGTGGGGCAACGACGGCGCCGTCGAGGGCTGGGCGCCCGACCTGATGACCTTCGGCAAGGTGATGGGCGGCGGCTTCCCCGCCGCGGCCTTCGGCGGCCGTGCGGACGTGATGGGCCACCTCGCGCCGGAGGGCCCGGTCTACCAGGCGGGCACCCTGTCCGGGAACCCGGTCGCGACCGCGGCCGGCCTGGCCACGCTGACGGCCGCGACCGACGAGGTCTACGACCGGCTCGACGTCGTGGCCGATGCGCTGCGCGCAGGGGTGGTCGACGCGTTCACCGCCGCCGGCCTGCCGTTCGTGATCCAGTCCACCGGCTCGATGTTCTCGGTGTTCCTCACCGACGCGCCGGTGACGAACTACGCGGAGGCGCAGCGGACCGACGTACCCGCCTATGCCGCCCTCTTCCACTCGATGCTCGACCAGGGCGTCCACCTGCCCCCGTCCGCCTACGAGGCGTGGTTCGTGTCGTCCTCGCACGACGACCGCGCGGTCCAGCAGGTCCTCGACGCGCTGCCCGCCGCCGCCCGCGCCGCGGCAGCCGCAGCAACGGCCCCGACCTCCGGAGGAAACGCATGAGCATGCCCGACACGATCGTCCACCTCGTCCGCCACGGCGAGGTCCACAATCCGGGCGGCATCCTCTACGGCCGCCGCGACGGCTTCCACCTCTCCGAGCGTGGCCGGGCGATGGCCGACCGGGTGGCGGAGGCGCTCAAGGGCAACGACATCACCCTGGTCCGGTCCTCCCCGCTCGAGCGGGCGCAGCAGACCGCGGCGCCGCTGGCGGCCGCGCTGGGCCTCGAGGTCGGGGTCGAGCCGCGGGTGATCGAGTCGACCAACCGGTTCGAGGGCCTCACCTTCGGCAAGGGCAACAACGCGCTGCGCAACCCGCTGCTGTGGCGCCACCTCTACAACCCGTTCAAGCCGTCGTGGGGCGAGCCCTACCGCGGGATCGTGAAGCGGATGATGGCCGCCGTGCACGACGCCCGCGTCGACGCCGCCGGCCACGAGGCCGTCCTGGTCTCGCACCAGCTGCCGATCTGGACCACCCGCCTGGCCGCGGAGAAGCGGTCCTTCCTGCACGACCCGCGCAAGCGGCAGTGCACGCTGTGCTCGATCACGTCGTTCGGCTTCGCCGGCGACCAGCTGGTCGAGATCTCCTACGCCGAGCCCGCGATCGACCTGATCCCGACCGGCGACATCGCCGCGCCGTTCTCGGCCGGTGACGCGCCCGAGGAGAACAAGCCGGAGGGGACACCGCCGGCATGATCCGTGGCGCCCGCGCGCTGGCCGTCGTCGCCGCGCTCCTGCTGATGACCGCGTGCTCGGACATCGGCGGGACCGGCGACCTCGAGTACGTCGCGGGTGACGGCCAGGTCGTCGAGGTCGCCCCCGGCGACCGGGAGGACCCCGTCGAGATCAGCGGTACGACGGTCCAGGGCGAGCCCCTCGACGTGGCGGACCTGCGCGGCAAGGTCGTCGTGCTCAACGTGTGGTGGTCCGGCTGCGGGCCGTGCCGCACCGAGATGCCGATGCTGGTCGAGGCGGAGGAGGAGCTCGGCAAGGAGCAGGTGGCCTTCGTCGGCATCAACATCCGCGACCTCGCCCCCGAGAACGCCGCCGCGTTCGAGCGCGACCGCGGCGTGGACTACCCCTCGCTCTACGACCCGGGCAGCGAGACCCTGCTCGGGCTGGGCCGCTACGCGCCGTACGCCCCGCCGGCCACCCTCGTCCTCGACACCGACGGCCGGGTCGCGGCGCTGATCAACGGCGCGATCCCGTCCAAGTCGACGCTGACCACCCTCGTCGAGGACACCCTCGCGGAGGACGCCGGCTGATGGGTGAGTGGTTCCAGGAGCAGGCGGCGGCCGGCTCGCTCGGCCTGGCCGTGCCGGTCGCGGCGATCGCCGGACTGGTCTCCTTCTTCTCCCCGTGCGTGCTCCCGCTGCTGCCGGGATACCTCTCCTACGCCACCGGCCTCTCGGGCGCCGACCTCGCCGCGGGCGAGGCGGGCAACCGCCGCGGCCGGATGCTGCTCGGCTCGCTGCTCTTCGTCCTCGGCTTCGCCGTGGTGTTCGTGCTCATCGGCGCCGCCTTCGGCTCCGTCGGCGTCTGGCTGCGCACCTGGCAGGACGAGATCCAGGTCGCCCTGGGGATCATGCTCGTCGTGCTCGGCCTCGTCTTCGCGGGCGCGCTGCCGTGGCTCCAGCGCGACTTCCGGGTGCACCGGATCCCGGCGGTCGGCCTCGGCGCCGCCCCGGTCATCGGCGCGCTCTTCGCGATCGGCTGGACGCCCTGCATCGGCCCGACCTACGGCGTCATCGTCAACCTGACGTACGTCGACGCCACCGCCATGCGCGGCGCGCTGCTCTCGCTCGCCTACGCCCTGGGGCTCGGCATCCCGTTCATCGTGGCCGGCCTGGCCTACCGCCGTACCCTCGGCGTCACGCGCTGGATCCGGCGGCACCAGGCGTGGGTGATGCGGATCGGCGGCCTGCTGCTCGTCGCGATCGGCCTCCTCATGCTCACCGGATCCTGGGACCACCTCGTGCAGTGGCTGCAGATCCACCTCGTCAGCGACTTCGAGGTCGCCGTATGAGCACCCCCCAGGCTCGCCGCCCGGGCGAGCTGAACGCCCGCGAGCTGGGCCGCTGGGCGTGGCGCCAGGTCACCTCGATGCGGACCGCGCTGATGCTGCTCCTGCTGCTCGCGCTCGCCGCCATCCCGGGCTCGGTGATCCCGCAGGAAGACGTCGACTCGCTCGCCGTCACGCGGTGGAAGGACGAGCACCCGAAGCTGACGCCGGTCTACGAGCGGCTCGACCTGTTCTCGGTCTACTCCTCGCCGTGGTTCTCCGCGATCTACCTGCTGCTGGTGGTCTCGCTCGTCGGCTGCATCGTGCCGCGGCTGTTCGTCTACTACCGGGCGCTGCGCGCGCAGCCGCCCGCGGCGCCGAGGCACCTGACGCGGATGCCCGTGCACGCGTCGTACGCCACCGACCTGACGCCGGCCGAGGTGCTCGAGCAGGCCCGGCAGGTCCTCGGCCGCCGGCACCGCCTCCGCGTCGCCGCCGCCGGCGACGACTTCGTCGCCGCGGAGCGCGGCCACGTGCGCGAGGCCGGCAACCTGCTCTTCCACCTGTCGGTGCTGGTCGTGCTCGCGGGCTTCGCGGTCGGCGGGCTGTGGGGCTACCAGGGCGGCGTGATCCTGGTCGAGGGCTCCACGTTCAGCAACAACCTGACGCAGTACGACGACTTCAAGCCCGGCGGCCTGTTCCAGCAGCAGCAGATGAAGGACTTCCGGTTCACGGTCGAGAAGTTCGACGTCGACTGGCTGAAGGAGGGCCCGCGCGCGGGACAGGCCCGGAAGTTCGAGGCGCACCTGGGCTACCAGGTGGGGGCCGACGGCCAGCGCCGGGAGTACGACCTGCGGGTCAACCACCCGCTCGAGATCGACGGCACCGACGTGTTCCTGATCGGCCACGGCTACGCCCCGGTCGTGACCGTGCGCGACGGCGACGGCAACATCACCTACACGGGGCCGACGCCCTTCCTGCCGCAGGACGCGACCTTCCTGTCCTTCGGCGTGATCAAGCCGCCGGTCGCCGAGCCGGCGCAGATCGGCCTCGAGGGGCTGTTCTACCCGACGTTCGAGATGGTCGACGGCAACCCGGTCACGGTCTTCGGCGACGACCTCTTCCCGACCCTCTCGATGCTCGCCTGGACCGGCGACCTGGGCATCAACTCCGGCCGCTCGGAGTCCGTCTACGTCCTCGACAAGAGCGACGCGACGCCGATCGAGGACGAGGACGGCAAGCCGCTGCGCGTGGACCTGCAGGTGGGCGACACCGTCGAGCTGCCCGACGACCTGGGCTCGGTCACCTTCGAGCGGGTGGACCCGTGGATCCGGGTGCAGATCAGCCAGACGCCCGGCAAGGAGGTCGCGCTCATCGGCGTGGTCCTCGCGCTGATCGGGCTGTGCGCCTCGCTGTTCGTCCGGCCGCGCCGGGTGTGGGTGCGCGCGGTGCCGGCGGCTCCGGGCGGCGATGGCACGATGGACGGACCCGGCACGCGGGTCGAGGTCGCCGTGCTCGACCGGTCCGGGAACGGCGAGACGGACGACGTCCTCGCCGCGCTGCTGGAGCGGCTGAGGAAGCCCCGAGCAAGCCACGATGAAGCCCCGAGGACGCCACGAGGAACAAGGAAGTGATCGACGGTGAGTGACGCTGCGTGGGAGACCCTGAGCAACCAGGCGGTGGCGGCGGCAGGGGTCGTCTACTTCCTCGCCCTGCTCGTGCACCTCGCCGAGTGGGCGGCCCTGCGCCAGCCGGCGGGGGAGCGCACGCTCGTGGCCGCCGGCGGCGGCGACGTACCGGAGGCGGGGGACGCGACCGACGCGACGGACGCCGGCTCCCCGGCCCGCGGTGAGCGGGTCGCCTTCCTCGGCCGGCTCGGGTTCCTGCTCACCTGCATCGCCGGTCTCGCCCACCTGGTGTCGCTGGTCGGGCGCGGCATGGCCGCGGACCCGAACCGGGTGCCGTGGGGCAACATGTACGAGTTCACGCTGTCCGGCACCTTCGTGGTCACCCTGCTCTACGTCGTGCTCTACCGCCGCTTCGCGCTGGCGTGGATGGGCCCGCTCGTCGTGGGCTTCGTCGTCACCACGCTGATGGTCGCCGTGATCTGGCTGCACGACGAGGTCGCGCCGCTCACGGAGTCGCTGAACTCGCCGTGGCTGGTCATCCACGTCGTCTCGGCCGTGATCGCGACGGGCGCCTTCACCCTCGGCGGCATCGCCTCGATCATGTACCTCGTCCGCGCCCGCGCCGAGCGCCGGGCCGCCGCCGCCGGCCGCGAGCTCAGCGGCTGGCTGGCCCGCGTGCCGCACCTCGACGCGCTCGACCGGCTCGCCTACCGGGTGCACGCCTTCGCGTTCCCGGTGTGGACCTTCGCCGTGCTGATCACCGGCCCGATCTGGGCACACGAGGCGTGGTCGCGGTACTGGAACTGGGACCCCAAGGAGGTGTGGGCGTTCATCACCTGGGTCGTCTACGCCGGCTACCTCCACGCCCGCGCGACCGCGGGCTGGAAGGGTCGCAAGGCGGCGATGCTCGCGCTCGTCGGCCTCGGCACGCTGTGGTTCAACTTCATCGGGATCAACTACTTCTCGACGACGAGCCAGCACTCGTACGCCGTCGAGCGGGTCGTCGACCAGCCGGCACCGGTCCGCAGCTGACCGCCGGGCGGCTCAGGCTTCGGGCGGCTCAGGCTTCGGGCTGCTCCGGCGGCGGCTTCGGCTTGTGCCGCTCGGCCTGACGGCGCTTCCAGTCCAGGTCGCGCAGGAACGTCTCGTCGTCGTCGGGCGCGACCGGCCGGGTCGGCGGCTTCGGCCGGGAGGGGCGGCGCGGCGTGGCGGTCGTGCCGCCGAAGCCGCGGTCCTGCATCAACCGCACGGCCAGGTAGGTCGCAGCGGCGAAGACGAGGACGACGAGCAACAGCTTCACGCCTCAAGGGTAGATCCGGGCTGGTCATCGCGGAGCGGATCCCCGGTCCCGGTCGCGGGGGAGCGGGCGCCTACCCTTGGGGGGTGAAGGAGTTCTGGATCTACACCGGCCTGCGCCTGGGCCTCTTCGTGGGCGCGTTCCTCATCGTCTTCGGGGTCTGGTTCCTCGTCGCCGACTCGGTGAACGTCCTGCTCGTCCTCATCATCGCCTTCCTCGTCAGCGGTGCCGCGTCCTACGTCCTGCTCGAGCGGCAGCGCAACGCGTTCGCCGTCAAGGTCGAGGGTCGGGCGGGCCGGATGGGTGAGCGGTTCGAGGAGATGCGCGCCAAGGAGGACGACGAGGGCTGAGCCTCTCGCGAGCCCCGCACGAGCCCGTCAGGCGAGCACGAGGCCGATCCCGGCGAGCACGGCCCAGCCGAGCTCAGCGATCCCGGTCTGCTGGAGCACCGGGATCAGCGCCGGCCCGCGGGCGCCGCCGAGCACGATCCGCGACGCCGCGACCGCGGGCAGCAGGAAGCCGAGGCCGAGCAGCGCCCACCACGACGTGAGTGCGGCCAGCGCGACCACCGCCGCGGCGGAGAGCGCGACCAGGACGACGAAGAAGCCCCTCGTACGGCGGTCGCCGAGCCGCACCGCGAGGGTGACCTTGCCGGCGACCTCGTCGGTGGGGATGTCGCGCAGGTTGTTGGCGACCAGGATCGCGCAGGCCAGCGCACCCACCCCGGCGCCGGCGGCGACCGACGCCCAGCCGGTGCTGCCCCACTCCTCGGTCTGCACCCAGGTGGTGCCGACCACGGCGACCAGCCCGAAGAACACGAACACCATGACCTCGCCGAGGCCGAGGTAGCCGTAGGGCCTCGACCCGCCGGTGTAGTACCAGGCCGCGAGCACGCTGACCGCCCCGACGGCGAGCAGCCACCACGCGGTGGTGGCCGCGATGACCAGGCCGGCCGCGGCGGCGACGCCGAAGGCGAGGAAGGCCGCGCGCTTCACTGCTGCGGGGGTCGCGAGTCCCGAGCCGACCAGGCGCAGTGGCCCGACCCGCTCGTCGTCGGTGCCGCGGATGCCGTCGGAGTAGTCGTTGGCATAGTTCACGCCCACCTGCAGGGCCAGGCTGACCACGAGGGCGAGCAGCGCCTTCCACCAGACCGCCTCGTCGTCGTACAGGGCGATGGCCGTGCCGACGAGCACCGGGGCGACCGCCGCCGGCAGGGTGCGGAGTCGGGCGCCGGCAATCCAGTGCTTCGCGGTGGCCATAGCCGCCGATTCAAGCAGGCTGGGAAGCAGCGACGCCCAGCCGGGTCAGGTGGCGCTCCGCCGCGCGGGACGCGGGATGGACCAGTACGGCCGCCACCAGCACGATCACCGCGATCACCAGCCAGCCGCGGGCGCCCCACTCCATCGCGAGGAACGTGTAGAGGGCCGGCGCCCAGACGGTGCCGAGGGTGTAGCCGAGCTGGGAGACGCCCTGGTACTCGCCCCGGCGTGACGGGTCGGAGAGCTCGGCCTGCAGGCCCCACTCGCCGGCGGACTGGAACAGCTCGGCTCCGGTGACGGTCACGTGGCCGACCCAGACCAGCACGATGGTGACCCAGCCGACGGTGTCGTGGGTGACCAGCACGATGCCGCAGGAGACGACGAAGAAGAAGGCGCCGCGGCGCTGGGCGCGCAGCGACTCGGCGACCGTCGTGATGCCGCGCGCGGCCGCGACCTGCAGGAGCACGGCCATCACGGTGTTGGTGCCGAACAGCCAGGCCAGCAGCACCCGCGGGGCGTCGGTCTCCTCGACCAGCCAGAGCGGGATCACGACGTTGAGCAGCACCTGGTGGGTGCCGAGGATGCCGCCGAGGACGGACATCGCGACGTAGCCGCGGTTGCGCAGTGCGCTGCGCTCGCTGCCGGCGTCCTCGAGCGCGGTCTCGAGGGCTGCCTCGGGGGTGGCCGCCCGGCCGTGGTGGACCGCACCGGGCAGGCGGGCGACGAGGGTGGCGTTGAGGACGAGCAGGGCGGCGGTGACGACCGGGACGGCGCGGATCACGTCGTTGCTGTTGGTGGCCAGCGCGATGCCGGCGAGCAGGGCGCCGAGGGTGTAGCCGACGTTGCGCGCGGCGCGGAAGTAGGCGTTGGAGGCGACCCGTTCCTCGCGCGGGAAGATGTCGAAGCGGTAGGCGTTGCGGGCCGAGCGGCTGGTCGCGGTGACCAGCTCGAGCACGATGAGCACCGCGACGAAGGTCGCGAACCCGCCGACGCTCAGCCACGCGAGGTAGAGCACTGCCTCGAGCAGGGAAGCGGCCGCCCAGACCCGCTTCGCGCCGAGCCGGTCGCTCAGCTTGCCGAGGGGTACGGCGAGCAGGAACGTGACCGCCCCGGCAATGGACAGCCCGAGCCCGACCTGCGCCGCGGAGAGCCCGACGACCTGGGTGAAGAAGACCGCGCTGCCGGTGAGGAAGACCCCGTCGCCGAAGGCGGACAGCACCGACTGCGTGGACAGCCGCCGCACGAGCGGGGTGGGACCGGCGAGCCTGAGCACACGCTCCGAGAACTGTCTTGACATCAAGAGAAGGCTAGGTGGTCCGGTGGCCGCTGTCGAACGATTTCCTGCCTGATTCGCCGGGCGCCCCAGGTCGTCCGGCGAATCGGCCGCTCACATCGCGACGAGTGCCGTCACTCCCAGCGCCACGCCGGTGAGATAGGTGCACATCGCGCCCGAGTCGCGGGCCGGGCCGTGGGCGGCGAGCGTCCTCGCGGACAGCATCCCGTAGGCGTGCAGGAAGCGGGCTGCCGTGGCGGCGATCGCCAGCGCGTCGAGCCACCAGCCGTCGGTGAGCGTCGAGCAGACGACGAGCAGCACCACCAGGGTGGGGACGTACTCGGCGGCGTTGCCGTGCGCGCGCTGGGCGATCAGCAGCCGGTCGGCCGGGTCGGTCGGCATCTGCGGTCCCTGGTCGCCGCGCATCGCCCGGTGCCGGGTCACGTTGGCGCCGAGCAGGAACAGCAGGATGCCCATCAGGGCGATGCAGGTGATCACGGTGGTGCTCATGTCAGGGCCATCTCTTTCCTCGGGGTGCTGGTGGTGGACGTGCCGGGCGCGGGCTGCGCCTCGAGCCGCAGGAGCCGGCGCACGCAGGTGCCGGACAGGTCGGTGCCGAGCAGAGCGTCGGTCTTGGCCATGCCGCCGGGGCAGGTGACGTTGACCTCGATCAGCCGGCCGCCGATGACGTCGACGCCGGCCAGGGCCAGGCCGTGCCGGGCGAGCAGCGGCGCGAGCGCCGCCACGACCCGCCGGTCGTCCGCGTCGACGTCGGCAGGCGCCGACGGGGCGCCGATCCGGAAGTCGCCCGGCCCGGGGTGGCGCAGGACGGCGCCGACGACCTCGCCGTCGAGGAGGAAGAGCCGCTTGTTGCCGTGGCTCACGGCGGCGAGGTACTCCTGCACGATCACGTGCCGGCGCCCGCCCGCCGTCGCCGACTCCGCGAGCGCGGTCGCCGACGCGTCGTCGCGCAGCAGCCACACGTCGCTGCCGCCGAAGCCGTCGAGCGGCTTGACCACGGTGACGCCGTACGACGCCACGAAGTCGCGCACCTGGGCGGGATCTGCCGACACGAGCGTCGGCGGGCACAGCTCGGGGAAGTGCAGCGCGACCGCCTTCTCGTGCAGTGCGCGCACGCCCTCGGGGCGGTTCGCGACGCGGGTGCCGGCGGCCTCCACGAGATCGAGGAGGTGGGTGGTGTGGAGGTAGCGCTCATCGACGGGCGGGTCGATCCGCAGCAGCACCAGCTGTACCTCGTCGGCCACGTCGACGGTCCCGGGCGACCCGAGTCGGCACCACGGCGTGCTGACCCGCCAGCGGTGGTCCGTCCCGCGGGCCCGGGGGCCGATCGTGACCGGCGTGGCCCGCGCCCGCACCCGGCCGCCGACCACGGCGAGGTCCTCCGGCGTGCACACGCGTACGGCGACGCCGAGGTCCTGTGCGGCGGCGACCAGTCCGACGGTGGCGTCGACGGCCGGGTCGAGTCCGGACCACGGGTCGGCGACGACGAGGATGCTCATGCCGCTGCCGCCCGGTCCCGGGTCCAGCCGAGGAGGGCCAGGCCGCGCTCGACGTCGCCGGTGCCGGCGGCCGCCGCGGCCCAGTGCCCGGCGAGCCGGTGCTGCTCGCCGGCGAGCGAGGAGAGGGCGGCGCGGCGTCGCGCGTCGTCGTACAGCAGGCCGGCGAGGGCGTCGAGCAGGGCGCCGACCCGGTGGGTGGGCTGCGCGTCCGGGAACCGGACCTCGAGGTAGCTGCCGCGGGGGCGGACGGGCGGGAAGAGCGTGGTCAGGTGCTCGGCCGCGTCGTCGACGAAGCGGGTCGCGCCGGCGGCGAAGTCGGCGTAGGTGGTCACCGGGTCGTCTCCGTGCAGCAGCCGGTCGTCGAACGCGGTGCGGCCGGGATCGACCGCGAGCCACGTGGTCAGCCGGCCGGTGGGGCCGGTGCTGCGGGCGGTGGCCGCGGCGATGAACGGCGCCGCCAGGAGCAGGACCCGCCACTGCTCGAGGCCCGCGCGGCCGGGCCACCAGTCCAGGCAGGGCTGGGTCGACGCGGTGCACCGCATCATCCGGCGGCCGGCGGGTCCGACCGTGTCGAGGTGGCGCTCCATGGCGTCGTACCGCGCGGAGCGCAGGTGGCGCGGCGTCGCCGGGTCGACCGCGCGGACCGGGACGGAGGAGAGCACGATGCCGTGCCGCTGGAGGTCGGCGGCGAGCTCCCGGGTGGCCGCGACCAGGTGTGCGCCGGCGACCTCCGGGTCGGCCGACGGCGGGAGGCTGAGCTCGACCTGTCCGCCGGGCTCGAACCCGACCCAGCGCTCGTACGGCCGGCCGGCGACCGCGCTGCGCACGCGATCCGGGGGCACGCTGCTGCCGTTGAGGAGGTCGATCGCGAAGAGCTCCTGCTCGACGGCGACCCGGGTGCTGCGGCCGCCCCCGGGGAGGCGCGGGCGGAACAGCCGGGCGACCTCGCGGTCCGGGCGGTGGGTGGGTGCGGTCATGGCCAGCTCCTGATAATGTAAGGCTCCCTGTCGAATATTGGAAGGTAACCTGTCGAATGTCAAGGGATCTGGTCCGACCCGGCTTCGAGCCGTTCATCGCGCTGGCGGAGAAGGCGGCGCGCGCGTTGCGCAACGACATGCTGCTGAGCGCGCACCGGGCCGGGCACACCCAGATCGCGCCGGCCCACAACGCCGTGTTCGCCACGCTGCCGCCCGAGGGGGCGCGCGCGGCCGACATGGCGGCACGCTCGGGCATCACCCGACAGTCGATGGGCGAGGTGGTGCGCGACATGGTCCGGCTCGGACTGCTCGAGATGGCGCCGGACCCGTCCGACCGACGGGCCAAGATCGTGCGCTTCACCGAGCACGGCAAGGTCGTGGCGCAGGCTGGCTTCGACCACATCCTGGCCCTCGAGGACGCGCTGCGTGAGGAGCTCGGCGAGGCCGACCTCGAGACCACCCGGCGGGTGCTCCGGCGGGTGCGCGAGATGCTCGCGGGCGACGTCGACGACGGTCCGGTGCCGGCCGCACTGCGCCACCAGGGGTGAGGCCCTGCGGCGGCGCGGGTCGCGTGATCGTCTAGTTTCGTCGGGTGGAGTCCTGGACCGTGCGCGGCGACGCCGACGAGGTCGTCGACCGGCTGCGGTCGTGGCTCGACGGGGACGCCTCCGGTGGTGTTCCCGACGGTGCTCCCGACGATGCTCCCGACGGTGCTCCCAAGGGGGCGGCGGCGATCGTCGTCGAGACCTCCGGCTCCACCGGCGAGCCGAAGCGGGTGGTGCTGTCCCGGGCCGCCGTGCTGGCGTCGGTACGTGCCTCCGCGACCCGGCTCGGTGCGAGTGGGCCGTGGGTGCTCGCCCTGCCGCCGACGTACGTCGCCGGGGTGCAGGTCGTGGTGCGTTCCCTCGTCGCCGGGCACCCGCCGACGCTGCTCGAGCGCGACGGCTGGCCCGAGGGCGAGGGCTGGTTCGTGTCGCTCGTGCCCACCCAGCTGACCCGGATGCTCGAGTCGCCGGCCGACCTCGCCGCGCTGCGGCGTGCGCACACCGTGCTCCTCGGCGGCGGACCGATCGGCGCCACGCTGCGGGGCCGGGCCGCGGACGCCGGCGTCCACGTCGTCGCCACCTACGGATCCGCGGAGACCGCCGGCGGCTGCGTCTACGACGGCGTGCCGCTCGACGGGGTCGCGGTCGCGCTCGGCGAAGGCGGCCGGATCCGGATCGCGGGGCCCACCCTCTTCACGTCGTACGACGGCCGGCCGGACCTGACCGCCGAGACCCTCGTCGACGGCTGGTTCCTGACCTCCGACGCCGGGCGGATCGACGAGGACGGCCGGCTGGTCGTGCTCGGGCGGCTCGACGACGTCGTGGTCACCGGGGGACTCAACGTGCCCGCACCTGCGGTCGCGGAGCGGCTCCGCGCCCACCCGCGGATCGCTGCCGTGGAGGTCCTCGGCGTGCCGGACCCGGAGTGGGGGAACCGCCTCGTGGGCTTCGTGGTGCTGCGGCCGGGTGCCGCCACCGCCGACCGCACCGACGGCGGCGCCGGCGGCACCCCGGACGCGCTGCGCGACTGGGTCGCGGCCGCGCACCCGCGCGCGTGGGCGCCGCGGCAGTGGGTGCTCCTCGACGCCATCCCGCTGCTGCCCAACGGCAAGCCGGACCGGCGGGCCCTGCTGCGCGAGGTGTCGTCGTGAGGGTCGTCGCGATCCCGATGCGCACCCGCTTCCGCGGGATCACCGTGCGCGAGGTGGCGTTGCTGGAGGGCCCGGCGGGCTGGGGCGAGTGGAGCCCGTTCCTGGAGTACCCGCCCGACGTCGCCGAGCCGTGGCTGCGCTGCGCGGAGGAGGCGATGGCCGGCGACTGGCCCGCACCGGTGCGCACCTCCGTGCCGGTGAACGTCACCGTTCCGGCCGTCGGCCCCGAGCGCGCCCACGAGATCGTGCGCGCCGGCGGCTGCCGGACCGCGAAGGTGAAGGTCGCCGAGCCCGGGCAGTCCACGGCCGACGACGAGGCCCGGGTCGAGGCGGTCCGCGACGCCCTCGGCCCCGACGGGCACGTCCGCATCGACGCCAACGGCGGCTGGTCGGTCGACGACGCGGTCGCCGCGATCGGGCGGTTGGACCGGGCCGCCGGCGGGCTGGAGTACGTCGAACAGCCGGTCGCCTCCGTCGAGGACCTCGCCCGCGTCCGCCGCCGCGTCGACGTGCCGATCGCCGCCGACGAGTCGATCCGGCGGGCCGAGGACCCCTACCGGGTGCGCGATCTCGAGGCCGCCGACATCGCCGTCCTCAAGGTGCAGCCGCTCGGCGGGGTGCGCGCCTGCCTCGAGATCGCCGAGCGGATCGGCCTCCCGGTGGTCGTCTCGTCCGCGCTCGAGACCTCCGTCGGGATCGCCGCCGGGGTCGCGCTCGCCGCCGCGCTCCCCGACCTGCCGCACGCGTGCGGGCTCGCCACCGTGCAGCTGCTCACCGCGGACGTGGTCACCGAGCCGCTGCTGCCCGTCGACGGCGCCCTGCCCGTGCGGCGGCCCACGGTCGACGTACGACGGGTCGAGGAGCTCGCCGCCGCACCCGGCCGCGCCGCGCACTGGGCGGCCCGGCTCGCCGCCGTCCGAGCACTGCGGGAGGATCGTCGGTCATGAGCGGACCGACGAGCGGCGACAGCGCGGCAGCGCTCGCCGACGCCTGCCTCGACTGGCTCGACCGCGCCGGCATCACCGACGTCGTGGCCGCCCCCGGCTCGCGCAACGCGCCGCTCCTGCTGGCGGTCTGGGCCGCGGCCCGGGCAGGCCGGCTGCGGTTGCACACCCGCATCGACGAGCGCACCGCGGGCTTCATGGCGCTCGGCCTCACCAAGTCCGGCGCGCGGGCCGCCGTCCTGACCACGTCCGGCACGGCGGTCGCCAACCTGCACCCCGCGGTGCTCGAGGCGGTCCACTCCGGGCTCGGCCTCGTCGTGGTCTCCGCCGACCGCCCGGCCCGGCTGCGCGGCACCGGAGCGAACCAGACCACCGACCAGGTCGGCATCTTCGGCCCCTTCGTCACCACCGACGACGTCGCCTCCGTCGCCGCCCTGGCCGCCGTCCCCGCCCCTCCCGACACGGTCGTCCACCTCAACCTCCAGCTCGACGCGCCGCTCGTGCCCGACGTCCCCCTCGCGATAGTCCCGGGTCAAAAGCACCGGAATCGGGGCAATTCCGGTGCTTTTGACCCGGGACTATCGCCCGCAGGCTCGTTGGACGGCCTCGTGCAGGGGCCGCGGACGGTGGTGGTGGCGGGTGACGACGCCGGACCGAGGGCGCGGCAGCTGGCGGAGTCGGCGGGGTGGCCGCTGCTCGCCGAGCCGAGCAGTGGGGCACGCACGGGGGAGCACGCGCTGCGCACCTACCGGCTGCTGCTCGGCACCGACCTCGGTGCGCGGATCGAGCGGGTCGTCGTGTTCGGCCGCCCGACGCTGTCCCGTCCGGTCACCCGCCTCCTCGAGCGCGACGACGTCGAGGTGCTCGTCGTCCCGTGCCCCGGCATCTGGCCACCGGCACCGCCGGGCTCGCGCCCGATCGGCCGGCCCCGCTGGGACGGCGACGGACCGGACGACCCGGCCTGGCTCGACGCGTGGCGCGAGGCCGACCGGGCGCTCGGCCGGCGCATCGACCGGCTGCTGGCCGAGGAGCCGTCGCTGACGCCGTACGACGTCGCGGCGGCCACGCACGCCGCCCTCCCCGCCGGCGGCCTCCTCGTCGTGGGCGCCTCGAGCCCGATCCGCGACCTCGACCTGATGGCCCGCCCGACCCCGGTCGGCAGCCGGCGCAAGGTGATCGCCAACCGGGGGCTGGCCGGGATCGACGGCACCATCAGCACCGCGATCGGCGCCGCGCTGGGCCGCCGGGAGTCGACCCGCAACCTCGCGCTGATGGGCGACCTGACGTTCCTGCACGACCAGACGGCGCTGGTGCTGGGGCCCGAGGAGGCCCGGCCCGACCTGACGATCGTGGTCCCCAACGACGACGGCGGTGCGATCTTCTCCATGCTCGAGCAGGGCGCGCCCGCGCACGCGGCGTCCTTCGAGCGGCTGTTCGGTACGCCCCACGGCACCGACCTCGCGAGCCTGTGCGCGGCCGCACGGATCCCGCATTTGCGGGTGACCTCGCGGCCCGAGCTCGACCAGGCGCTGGCCACGCCGAACGGCGGGATCGAGGTGGTCGAGGCCGTCGTGTCCCGGGCGGACCGACGGGACCTGGACCTGCGGATCCGTGGCCTCGCGACCGACGGCGGGGAGCGCACGGGAGAGCTCGCGGGAGAATAGGCCCCGTGGAGATCGCGTTCCTGCTCGTCGCCATCGCGGTCGTCGTCCTGACGGTGACCGCCCTGTCGGAGCGGGTGGACGTGCCCGCCCCGCTGACGCTGGTCGTCGTGGGGGTCGCGGCGTCCTACGTCCCCGGCGTGCCGGAGATCCACCTCGAGCCCGAGGTCGTGCTGCTCGGCCTGCTGCCGCCGCTGCTCTACTCGGCCGCGCTCAACACCTCGCTCGTCGACTTCAACGCGAACCGCAGACCGATCCTGCTGCTGTCGGTGGGCCTGGTCGCCTTCACGACGGTGGGCGTCGCGGTCGTCGTACGAGCGGTCCTGCCGGAGGTCGGGTGGCCGCTCGCCCTCGCGATCGGGGCGGTGGTCGCGCCGCCCGACGCCGTTGCGGCGACCGCGATCGGACGACGGATCGGCCTGCCGCGCCGGGTGGTGACGATCCTCGAGGGGGAGTCGCTGCTCAACGACGCGACGGCACTGGTCGCGCTGCGGATGGCGATCGTCGCGATCGGCGCGACGGTGACCGCGGCCGAGGTCGGCCTCGACTTCCTCGTCGCCGCCGGTGGCGGGGTGGCGATCGGCGCGCTCGCCTTCGGTGTCGTCGGGTTCCTGCGCAAGCGGGTCACCGACCCCCTGCTGGACACCGCGATCTCGCTGGTCACGCCGTTCGCGTCCTACATCCTCGCCGAGGAGATCCACGCCTCCGGCGTGGTCGCGGTGGTCGTCGCCGGCCTGCTCCTCGGGCACGTCGCGCCGGTCCTGCAGACGGCGCAGTCGCGGATCGCCGAGCGGATGAACTGGCGGACCGTCGCCTTCGTCCTGGAGAACACCGTCTTCCTGCTGATCGGCCTGCAGGCCGACTGGCTGCTGGCGGAGGTCGGGGAGAGCGAGTTCGGTGTGGCGACGGTGGCCGCGGCCTGCGTCGCCACGCTGGTCGCCGTCGTGGTGCTGCGGATGGTGTGGGTGTTCGCCGCCCGGGTGCTGCTCCTGCGCTCATCCCGCGACGACGCGGCGGGGGAGCGGGCCGGCTGGCGCTACTCGTTCCTCATCGGTTGGGCGGGCATGCGGGGCGTGGTCACGCTCGCGGCCGCCTTCACCGTGCCCGAGGACACCGCGCACCGCGAGGTGCTGCTGATCATCGCGTTCACCGTCGTGGCCGGCACGCTGCTCGGGCAGGGCCTGACCCTGCCGTGGGTGGCGCGGCGGCTCCGGGTGCCCTCGCCCGACCCGCACGACGACGCCCTCGCCCGCGCGACCCTCCTCCAGCAGGCCGCGAAGGCGGGGCTGCGCCGTCTCGACGAGCTCGCCGCCGGCGACGACGACCCGCACCACGTCAGGGACCTGATCGTCCAGCGCATCGAGCAGCGCAGCTTCGCCGCGTGGGAGCGGCTCGGCACGACCCAGGGCATGGTCAGCCCCAGCGACCTCTACTCGCGCTGGCGCGGCGAGATGATCGAGACCGAGCGCCGTCGTGTCCTGGAGATCCGCTCGACCGGCCAGGTGGCCTCGGAGATCGTGAGCGAGGTGCTCGCGATGCTCGACGTCGAGGAGTCGATGCTCGACGCGGCCGACGAGCAGCGTGCACAGCTGCGTACGACGCCACGAGCCGCCGCCGCCGCCGGCGGGTGCGAGCACCTCGTCTCCGCGCCGGTGCTCAGCGCGCCGGACGAGCCGGGCTGTGCCGACTGCCTGGCCGACGGCACCCGCTGGGTGGCGCTGCGGATGTGCCTGACGTGCGGGAACGTCGGCTGCTGCGACTCCTCGCCGGGGCGCCACGCCACGGCCCACTTCCGCAGCAGCGAGCACCCGGTGATGCGCTCCGTCGAGCCGGGTGAGGACTGGCGGTGGTGCTACGTGGACCACCAGACCGGCTGATCGGCTGATGCGCGCGGCTACCGTGGTCGCATGCGCCTGACGAAGTTCGGCCACGCCGCGGTCCGGATCGAGCACGACGGGACGACCGTGGTGCTCGACCCCGGGATGTGGAGCCAGCGCGAGTCGGTCGACGGGGTGGACGCCGTGCTCATCACCCACGAGCACGCCGACCACTACGACGCCGGGCACCTGCGCGCGACCGATGCGCCGGTCTTCACGATCGCCGCGGTCGCCGCGCAGATCCGCGAGTCCGCCCCCGACGTCGCCGAGCGGGTCACGGTGGTCGCCCCCGACGACACATGGTCGATCGGCGGCATCGGCCTGCGCGCCATCGGCGAGCTGCACGCTGTCATCCACCCCGACCTGCCGCGGTTCCACAACAGCGGCTACCTGTTGAGCGCGGGCGACGACGTGGTGTTCCATCCCGGGGACGCGCTCACCGTGCCCGGCGTCGCGGTCGACGTACTCCTCGCGCCGGTGTGCGCGCCCTGGATGCGGGCCAGCGAGGGCGTCGACTTCGCGCGCTCGGTCGGCGCTGCCCGCAACGTCGCGATCCACGACCGGGTCTACTCCGCCGAGGGGCTGGGCATCGTCGACAGCCACTTCGGGCGCCTGCTCGGCGCCCGGGGGCAGGACTACGTGCGACTGCCCGACGGCTCTGACCTCGGTTGATCCCCCCGGGCGCCCGTCCGGGGAGCGGCCCGGGTGCGGGCCGGGATGGCGCGACCCGGCATGATGGCCGGATGCCGATCGCTCGCTCCACCCTTGCCGGTGTCGCCACCGGTGTCGTCCTCCTCGCCGGTGCCGTCGGTTTCGGTGTCGGCCTGCCGGAGCTCGTCGACGACGCGGCCGCGTCGCCCGAGCTGCCGAGCCTCCCGGACCAGCTGGACGAGCGCTTCGTCGCGCTGTCCGCGCTGACGCCGGAGATCGCGAAGATGCAGACCCCGGACGAGATCACCCAGATGGAGGCCTTCGCCGAGCAGGCCGGCAAGAGCGAGGACGAGACCACCGATCGGCTCAGCGACATCTACGGCGACGCCGTGGTCCGCAGCTACCTCGACGTCCCGGCCACGACGGCTGCCCAGCAGCAGGGCCGGCCGGCGCAGTTCGCGGTCACGATCACGCCGGGCGACCCGGGCCTGGTGATGCCGAGCGGGCCGTTCCAGATCGACCAGCAGGGCACCCACTACGAGCTCAAGGAGCTCGACGGCTACCGCTGCTCGGTCATCTGGTCGGAGCCCATCGACCCTGCGACGGGCGTCCCGACCGGTGCCGAGCCGACCGGGGCCAACTACCAGGTCGAGTGCCGCACCGAGCGCGACGGGATCACCTACGACCTCTACAGCAGCGGGCTCACCCCGGACGAGGCGACGTACTACCTCGACCTGGTGCTCGAGAAGACCGGCTCCCGGGACTGATCCCAGGAGCCGGCCTCCCAGCCCGTCACATCACGTCACGTCGCTGCTCAGCTCCAGTAGATGACCACCCGGTCGCCGAGCGCGACCTGGTCGAACAGCCACGCCACGGCCTCGCGGTCCCGGACGTTGACGCAGCCGTGCGAGGCGCCGTTGTAGCCGTTGGCCGCGAAGTCCGGCGAGTAGTGGACCGCCTGGCCACCCGAGAAGAACATCGCGTAGGGCATCGGCGTGTGGTAGATGCTCGACACGTGGTCCCGGCTCTTGCGCTGGACCGAGAAGACGCCCTCGCGGGTCGGGAGCTCGGCCGAGCCGAACCGGACGTCGACGGTCTTGCGGACGTCGCCGTCGACGACCCAGCGCAGCGTGCGGCTGGACTTGTCGATGCACAGCACCCGGCCGGTGGTGCAGCGCTGGTCGAGTGCGCCGGGGGTGTTGCCGGCGCTGCCCGGCGGCGGCTGGTTGGTCAGCTCCGCCGGCGACGGCTCCCGCGTCATGGCGTGCAGCCGGTCCAGGGTCCGCCGGTCGACCTCGCCGGTGACCGCGAACCCGCGCTTGGCCTGGAAGCCGCGCACCGCCTCGGCCGTCACCGGCCCGTAGAAGTCGGTGACGTCGCCGCTGAACCAGTCGATCTGCTTCAGTCGGGCCTGGAGCTCGCGCACCTCGGCCCCTCGGTCGCCGGGGGAGAGCAACGCCGGTCCGGCGGGCGGCGGCCCCGGGTCCTTGCTGGGCGCCGGCGCCTCCGGCGAGGGTGAGGGCGGCTCGTCGACCGGCACGTCCGTCGGCGCGTCGGCCGGCGCGGGCGCCGCACCGGGGCCACCGGGCATCGCCACCGGCTGGTCGTCCCGGGCGCCCGCGGCGGCCCGGGGACCGTCCTCCCACGGCAGCGCGTCCCCGCGGACGGCCCAGCCGACGCCGTACGCGAGGACGCTGCAGACGGCCGCGACCACGGTCAGCAAGGTGATCCGGCGAGCGATGCGGAGCTTGGTGTTCATGTCCATGTAGACGCTGCGACCCACCGGTTGGTTGCGTGCGATTTTGCGGCACTAGGCTGCCGTGGTGGCCCGTGCAGAGCTCGACAAGCAGCCAGCCGACGTCCGACGCATGTTCGATGCGGTCGCGCGGCGCTATGACCTGACCAACGACATCCTCTCGTTCGGGCAGGACCGGCGCTGGCGCAAGGAGGTGCTCGCCGCCGTCGACCCGTCGTACGGCGACCGCGTGCTCGACCTCGCGGCGGGCACCGGCACCTCGAGCCAGCCGTTCCGCGACGCCGGCGCGACGGTGATCCCGTGCGACTTCTCCGTCGGCATGCTCCAGGTCGGCAAGAAGCAGCTGCCGCACCTGCCCTTCACGGCCGGCGACGGGACGAAGCTCCCCTTCCGCGACGACACGTTCGACGCGGTGACCATCTCGTTCGGCCTGCGCAACATCGTCGACCCGGTGGCGGGTCTGGCCGAGATGCGCCGGGTGACGAAGCCGGGCGGCCGGCTCGTGGTGTGCGAGTTCAGCCACCCGACGTGGGCGCCGTGGCGCACGGTCTACCTCGAGTACCTGATGAAGGCGCTCCCGGCCGTCGCCCAGGCCGTCTCCTCCGCACCGGACGCCTACGTCTACCTGGCCGAGTCGATCCGCGCCTGGCCGGACCAGGCCGGGCTCGCGGCGATGATCGGCGACGCCGGCTGGACGGGCGCGCAGTGGCGCAACCTGTCCGGCGGGATCGTCGCGCTGCACCGCGCCACGGCCTGACGAGACCCCCATTTAGGGCAGTCGAACATGCGTTAAATCCCCCACTCCGTGGGGGATCTGACGTTTTCCCACCCCCCTGTCGCGAGGTCTTCCGGCAGTGGCAGGATGTGTGTCACGCCACTAGTGATTCTGTTCACAAGATCACGAGAGGGAGGCTCGATGGAGCTCTACACACCGGTCCTGGTGCTTGCTGCCCTGGCTGCGCTGTTCGCGGTCGGGTCGGTC
Source organism: Nocardioides sp. (assembly GCA_035554935.1). Lineage (GTDB taxonomy): Bacteria > Actinomycetota > Actinomycetes > Propionibacteriales > Nocardioidaceae > Nocardioides. Next base: position 28,648 of record DATMHM010000049.1, read on the forward strand.
GTGATGAGCACCCTGGTGGGCCCGCGCCGCTACAACCGCGCCAAGATGGACTCCTACGAGTGCGGCATCGAGCCGACGCCCCAGGCGCTCAGCGGCCGCTTCCCGGTGAAGTACTACATCACCGCGATGCTCTTCATCGTCTTCGACATCGAGATCATCTTCCTCTACCCGTGGGCCATGCAGCTCGACAACATGGCGTGGTTCGGGCTGGTCGAGATGGTCCTGTTCATCGTCACGGTCTTCGTGGCGTATGCGTACGTCTGGCGCCGCGGCGGCCTCGACTGGGATTGAGGGACTGAGAGATGGGTGTCGAGGAGAAGCTCCCGAGTGGAGTGCTGCTCAGCACGGTCGAGGGACTGGCCGGCTACATGCGCAAGGCCAGCTTCTGGCCCGCGACCTTCGGCCTGGCCTGCTGCGCGATCGAGATGATGACGTCGGGCGGGCCCAAGTACGACCTCGCCCGCTTCGGCATGGAGGTCTTCCGCGCCAGCCCCCGCCAGGCCGACCTGATGATCGTCGCCGGCCGGGTCAGCCAGAAGATGGCGCCGGTGCTGCGGCAGATCTACGACCAGATGGCCGAGCCCAAGTGGGTGCTCGCCATGGGCGTGTGCGCCAGCAGCGGCGGCATGTTCAACAACTACGCGATCGTGCAGGGCGTCGACCACGTCGTCCCGGTCGACATGTACCTCCCCGGCTGCCCGCCGCGCCCGGAGATGCTCATCGACGCGATCCTCAAGCTCCACGACAAGGTGAAGGCCACGCCGCTCGGCCCGAACCGCCTGGCCCAGATCCGCGAGCTCGAGGCCGAGGGCCTGGTGGCCCTGCCGACCAGCGACATGAGGGGGCAGCTGCGATGAGCGACGAGGGTTCGACCAGGGGTTCGACCAGCGGAGCCGTGGAGCAGCCCGCTGCCGAGCAGTCGCCGGAGAACGCCCCCGAGGCGCTCGGCGAGCCGGGCCTCGAGGTCCGTGCCGTCGGCGAGCGGCGCGGCATGTTCGGCGTCCGCGGCTCCGGCGACACGAGCGGGTACGACGGCCTGGTCGCCCCGGTCGTGATGCCCGGCCTGGCCCAGCGGCCCTACGGTCCCGGCGAGGGAGCGACCGGCTGGTTCGACACCGTGGCCGACAAGCTCGACACGCTGGTCGAGCAGGTCGTCATCCACCGCGGCGAGATCACCTTCCACGTGCGGCGTGCCGACCTCGTCCGGGCGATGCGCCTGCTGCGCGACGACCCGGCGCTGCGCTTCGAGTTCCTCTCCGGGGTGAGCGGCGTGCACTACCCCGGCGACGCGGGCCGCGAGCTGCACGCGGTCTACCACCTGGCGTCGTACACCTGGAACCGCCGGATCCGGGTGGAGACCACCGCACCCGATGCCGACCCGCACGTCCCGTCGGTCGTCGCGGTCTATCCCGCGGCCGACTGGCACGAGCGCGAGACGTGGGACATGTACGGGATCCAGTTCGACGGGCACCCGGCGCTGACCCGGATCCTGATGCCGGACGACTGGCCCGGCCACCCGCAGCGCAAGGACTACCCGCTCGGCGGCATCCCGGTGGAGTACAAGGGCGCGAGCATCCCGCCGCCCGACCAGCGCAGGAGCTACAGCTGATGAGCACCGATCAGGATTTCTACGCCGACCCCGCTGCTTCCTCCGACACCACGGACGGCAAGGTCTTCACGGTCACCGGCCAGGACTGGGGCGACATCGCCTCGGGCCTCGGCGAGGGCGACGCGGCCGAGCGGGTCGTGGTCAACATGGGTCCGCAGCACCCGTCGACGCACGGCGTGCTCCGGCTGATCCTCGAGATCGAGGGCGAGACGGTGACCGAGGCCCGGTGCGGGATCGGCTACCTGCACACCGGCATCGAGAAGAACATGGAGTACCGCACCTGGACGCAGGGCGTGACGTTCTGCACCCGGATGGACTACCTCTCGCCGTTCTTCAACGAGATGACCTACGTGCTCGGCGTCGAGCGGCTGCTCGACATCGAGGACGACATCCCGGAGAAGGCCCAGGTCATGCGGGTCCTGCTCATGGAGCTCAACCGGATCTCCTCCCACCTGGTCTGCATCGCGACGGGTGGCATGGAGATCGGTGCGCTGACCGTGATGACCATCGGGTTCCGCGAGCGCGAGCTGGTGCTCGACCTGTTCGAGCTGATCACCGGCCTGCGGATGAACCACGCGTTCATCCGTCCCGGCGGGGTCGCACAGGACCTGCCGCCGGGGGCGCTCGACGACATCCGCTCGTTCGTCGCGCTGATGAAGAAGCGGCTGCCGGAGTACGCCGCGCTCTGCAACGCGAACCCGATCTTCAAGGCGCGCCTGGAGAACGTCGGCCACCTCGACCTCGAGGGCTGCATGGCGCTCGGCCTGACCGGGCCGGTCCTGCGCAGCACCGGCTACGGCTTCGACCTGCGCAAGGCGCAGCCCTACTGCGGCTACGAGACCTACGACTTCGACGTGCAGACCTGGGACACCGCCGACTCCTACGGCCGGTTCCGGGTGCGCCTCAACGAGATGTGGGAGTCGCTGCGGATCATCGAGCAGGCCGCCGACCGGCTGGCCCGGCTCGAGGGCGCGCCGGTCATGGTCGCCGACAAGAAGATCGCCTGGCCCAGCCAGCTCTCCGTCGGCAGCGACGGGATGGGCAACAGCCTCGACCACATCCGCCACATCATGGGCGAGTCGATGGAGGCGCTGATCCACCACTTCAAGCTGGTCACCGAGGGCTTCCGGGTGCCGGCCGGTCAGGCCTACGTCCCGGTCGAGTCGCCGCGCGGCGAGCTCGGGGCGCACGTGGTCTCGGACGGCGGCACCCGTCCGTTCCGGGCGCACTTCCGCGACCCGTCGTTCAACAACCTCCAGGCGATGGGCGTGATGAGCGAGGGCGGCCAGATCGCCGACGTCATCGTCGCCATCGCGAGCATCGACCCCGTGATGGGAGGAGTCGACCGGTGAGCGTGCCCCACGACACCAATCAGGCCAGCGCCAACCAGCCCGGTCAGTTGGGCGACAGGACGATCGGCGAGCTGCGCGAGATCGCAGCCCGCTACCCCGAGCCGCGCTCGGGCCTGCTGCCGATGCTGCACCTCGTGCAGTCCGTGCAGGGCCGGATCACGCCCGAGGGCATCGAGGCCTGTGCCGCGATCCTCGACATCAGCGCCGCCGAGGTCAGCGGCGTCGCGACCTTCTACACGATGTACAAGCGGCACGGGGTCGGCGACTACCACGTCGGCGTCTGCACCAACACGCTGTGCGCCGTGATGGGCGGCGACGCGATCTTCGCCCGGCTCAAGGAGCACCTCGACATCGGCAACGACGAGGTCGCTGCCCAGCGCCAGGGCGACTCGCGGACCGTCAGCCTCGAGCACATCGAGTGCAACGCCGCCTGTGACTACGCGCCGGTCGTGATGGTCAACTGGGAGTTCATGGACAACCAGACGCCCGAGTCCGCGGTCCAGATGGTCGAGGCGCTGCGCGCCGGCCACGAGGTGAGCTCCACGCGCGGCCCGAAGCTGTGCACCTGGCGCGAGGCCGAGCGGGTCCTGGCGGGCTTCCCCGACGGTCGTGTCGACGAGGGCCCGACCGCTGGCCCGGCCAGTCTCGCCGGGCTCGAGATCGCCCGGGAGCAGGGCTGGACCGCGCCCGGGTCGCCGGTCGACCAGGCCGGCGAGACCACCGAGAGCCGGGAGGGCTGAACGATGGCCGACACGCTGACTCCCGTCCTCACCGACACCTGGGACGCCGAGCAGGGCTGGAAGCTCGCGACCTACGAGGCCAGGGGCGGGTACGCCGCCCTCGACGCCGCGTTCGCGATGAGTCCCGACGACGTCATCACCGCCGTGAAGGACAGCGGCCTGCGGGGCCGCGGCGGCGCCGGCTTCCCGACCGGGATGAAGTGGTCCTTCATCCCCCAGGACAACCCGAAGCCGAAGTACCTCGTCGTCAACGCCGATGAGTCCGAGCCCGGGACCTGCAAGGACATCCCGCTCATGATGGGCAACCCGCACGTCCTCGTCGAGGGCGTGATCGTCAGCTCGTACGCCATCCGGGCCAACAAGGCTTTCATCTACATCCGCGGCGAGGTCGTCCACGTGATCCGGCGGGTGCAGGCCGCGGTCGCCGACGCCTACGCCGCCGGCCACCTCGGCAAGGACATCCACGGCTCCGGCTACGACCTCGACGTCGTCGTCCACGCCGGTGCGGGCGCCTACATCTGTGGCGAGGAGACCGCCCTGCTCGAGGGCCTCGAGGGCCGTCGCGGGCAGCCCCGGCTGCGCCCGCCGTTCCCTGCCGTCGCCGGCCTCTACGCCAGCCCGACGGTGATCAACAACGTCGAGTCCATCGCCTCCGTGCCGGCGATCGTCAAGAACGGCGCCGGCTGGTTCGCCTCGATGGGCACGGAGAAGTCCAAGGGCCACGGCATCTTCTCGCTGTCCGGGCACGTCACGAAGCCGGGCCAGTACGAGGCGCCGCTGGGCATCACGCTGCGCGAGCTGCTCGACCTCGCCGGCGGCGTCCGCAAGGGTCACCAGCTGAAGTTCTGGACCCCCGGCGGCTCGAGCACCCCGCTGTTCACCGACGCCCACCTCGACGTACCCCTCGACTTCGAGGGCGTGGCCGGGGCCGGGTCGATGCTCGGCACCCGGGCCCTGCAGATCTTCGACGAGACGGTCTGCGTGGTGCGGGCCGTGCTGCGCTGGTCGGAGTTCTACAAGCACGAGTCGTGCGGCAAGTGCACCCCGTGCCGCGAGGGCACCTGGTGGCTGGTGCAGGCGCTGGCCAGGCTCGAGAACGGCCAGGGAAGCGAGGAGGACCTCGACCAGCTCGTCGACCAGTGCGACAACATCCTCGGCCGGGCGTTCTGCGCGCTGGGTGACGGCGCGACCAGCCCGGTGACCAGCTCGATCGAGTACTTCCGCGACGAGTACCTCGCCCACCTCTCCCACGGCGGGTGCCCCTTCGACCCCGCCCGGTCCACCGCATGGGCCGGACAGGAGGTGACGGCATGACCACCACGCCGGAGAAGTCGGACCTGGTCACCGTCACCATCGACGGGGTCCAGGTCAGCGTCCCCAAGGACACCCTGGTGATCCGGGCCGCGGAGCAGATCGGCGTCCAGATCCCGCGGTTCTGCGACCACCCGCTGCTCGCGCCGGTCGGCGCCTGCCGGCAGTGCCTGGTCGACGTGCCCGACGCCGGCAACGGCCGCGGCTTCCCCAAGCCGCAGGCCTCCTGCACGCTCCCGGTCGCCGAGGGCATGGTCGTCAGCACCCAGCAGACCAGCCCGGTCGCCGACAAGGCACAGCAGGGCGTCATGGAGCTGCTGCTCATCAACCACCCGCTGGACTGCCCGATCTGCGACAAGGGCGGCGAGTGCCCGCTGCAGAACCAGGCGATGTCCAACGGGCGTGGGGAGTCGCGGTTCTCCGACGAGCGCAACCGCGGCGTGAAGCGCACCTTTCCCAAGCCGATCAACCTCTCGCCGACCGTGCTGCTGGACCGCGAGCGCTGCATCGTGTGCCAGCGCTGCACCCGGTTCGCCGAGGAGATCGCCGGCGACCCCTTCATCTCCCTGATCGAGCGAGGCGCCCAGCAGCAGATCGGCATCGCCGAGGACGCGCCCTTCCTGTCCTACTTCTCGGGCAACGTCATCCAGATCTGCCCGGTCGGCGCGTTGACCTCGGAGCAGTACCGCTTCCGCTCGCGTCCCTTCGACCTGGTCTCCACGCCGGGCATCGCCGAGCACGACGCCTGCGGCTCGGCGATCCGGATCGACCACCGCCGTGGCAAGGTGCTGCGCCGCCAGGCGGGCAACGACCCGGCGGTCAACGAGGAGTGGATCACCGACAAGGACCGCTTCGCCTTCGCCTATGCGCAGGCCGACGACCGGCTCGGCTACCCGCAGGTGCGCGACACCCTGCCTGACGGGGGACGGGGCGGCCTCCGCCCGGCCTCGTGGCCCGAGGCCTTCACGGTCGCCGCCCGCGGGCTCGCCGCCGCGAAGGCGGCCGGTGGCGTGGGCGTGCTCACCGGCGGCCGCCTGGGCGTCGAGGACGCCTACGCCTACGCCAAGTTCGCCCGCGTCGCGCTCGGCACCAACGACATCGACTTCCGGGCCCGGCCGCTGTCCGACGAGGAGACCGCGTTCCTCGCCGCTCACGTCGTGCTGACCGGACCCGCCGGGGGCGCCGTCACGTACGGCGACCTGGAGGCGGCCACGAAGGTGGTGCTCGTCGGGCTCGAGCCCGAGGACGAGGCGGGCGCGATCTTCCTGCGCCTGCGCAAGTCCGTGCTCGCCGGCGGCACCGAGGTGCTCGCCGTGGCGCCGTACACGACCCGCGGCCTGGACAAGCTCTCCGCCCGCCTCGTCCCGACGGCGCCGGGCGACGAGGCCGCTGCCCTCGCGGCACTGGCCGGCGAGCTCGACGCCTCGTGCGTGGTGCTGGCCGGTGAGCGGCTCGCGACCTCGCCCGGTGCGCTGACCGCTGCCGCCCGGCTCGCCGCCGACTCCGGGGCCCGCCTGGCCTGGGTGCCCCGGCGTGCCGGTGACCGCGGCGCGCTCGAGGCCGGCTGCCTGCCGACCCTGCTGCCCGGCGGCCGTCCGGTCGCCGACGCCGGCGCCCGCGTCGACGTCGCCACCGCCTGGGGCACCCCGGCGCTGCCCGAGGCCGGGGGCCGCGACGCGGACGGCATCGTCGCAGCGCTGGCGGCCGGCGAGCTCGGCGGCCTCGTGGTCGCGGGCGTCGACCCCGACGACACCGCCGACCCGGTCGCGACCCGCGCCGCGGTGGCCGCCGCAGGCTTCGTGGTCGCCTTCGACCTCCGGCGCACCGAGGTGACCGACGCCGCCGATGTCGTCTTCCCGGTCGCGCCGACCACCGACAAGGCCGGCAGCTTCGTCAACTGGGAGGGCCGCGTCCGCACCTGGGAGGCGGCGCTGCACAACCCGGCCTCGCTGCCCGAGCTGCGCGCCCTCTCCGGCATCGCCGACGAGCTGGCCCACCTGGGCGAGGGGAGCCCGCTCGGCTTCCGGACCGTCGCCGAGGCCCGGGCCGAGCTCGAGCAGCTCGGTCCCTGGGACGGCCCCCGCGTCGAGCTGGGGTCTGCGGCGGTCGAGTCGTCCGCTGCGACCGACGGAAGTGACGATTCAACCGGCGCAAACCCCAACTCGACGAGGAGACTGGCCACCTGGAAGCAGCTGCTCGACAACGGCTCGATGCAGGACGGCGACAAGTACCTCAAGGCGACCGCGCGGACGCCCGTCGCGCTGGTCACCCGGGCCGACTACGAGGCCCACGGCCCCACCGTCACGCTGACCGGTGACCGCGGCTCGATGACGCTGCCGGCCGAGATCGCCGACGACCTCGCCGAGGGCGTCGTGTGGGTGCCGGCCCGGTCGGTCGGCAACGGCGTCCTGGCGGACCTGGCCTCGCCGGGGACGCCGGTGACCATCACGGGAGCGGAAGGGGTGCACGGATGAACACGACACTCAGCGCGTTCGGCAACGACGCCTGGTGGGTCGTCGGCATCAAGACCCTGCTGGTCTTCGTGATCCTGGTCCTGCTGACGCTCTTCAACATCTGGTGGGAGCGCCGGGTCGTGGCCCGGATGCAGCACCGGATCGGCCCCAACGTGCACGGCCCGTTCGGCCTGCTGCAGTCCCTGGCCGACGGCGTGAAGCTGGCGTTCAAGGAGGACCTGATCCCCCGGGCCGCCGACAAGGTGGTCTTCGTGCTCGCGCCGGTCCTCGTCGTGGTGCCCGCCTTCGTCACCTTCAGCGTGATCCCGTTCGGCCCCGAGGTGAGCTTCTTCGGCGAGCGCACCCCGCTGCAGCTCACCGACATGCCGGTCGCGGTGCTGTTCGTGATGGCGATCGCGTCGATCGGCATCTACGGCATCGTCCTCGGCGGCTGGTCCAGCGGGTCGACGTACTCCCTGCTGGGCGGACTGCGCTCGAGCGCGCAGATGATCTCCTACGAGGTCGCGATGGGCCTCGCCCTGGTCGCGGTCTTCATGTACGCCGGCTCGATGTCCACCAGCGAGATCGTCGCCGCGCAGGACGACCTGTGGTTCGGCCTGATCCTGCTGCCGTCCTTCGTGATCTACACGATCGCGATGGTGGGGGAGACCAACCGCGCGCCCTTCGACCTCCCCGAGGCCGAGGGCGAGCTCGTCGGCGGCTTCCACACCGAGTACTCCAGCCTGAAGTTCGCGCTGTTCTTCCTCGCCGAGTACATCAACATGGCGACGGTCTCCGCGCTGGCGACCACGCTGTTCCTCGGCGGCTGGCACGCGCCGTTCTGGATCGACGAGATCTGGGCGGGCGCCAACGAGGGCTACTGGCCGGTGCTCTGGTTCTTCGGCAAGGTGCTGGCCTTCATCTTCGTCTTCATCTGGCTGCGCGGGTCGCTGCCGCGGCTTCGCTACGACCAGTTCATGGCGTTCGGCTGGAAGCGGCTGATCCCGATCTCGCTGGTCTGGATCATCGCGGTCGCCACGATGCGCGTGGCCCGCAACGAGGGTGCCTTCGACGACGGCTTCAGCGGCAACCCGCAGTTCTGGCTGATCGTCGGCGGCGTGGTCCTGGTCGTGCTGCTGCTGACCTTCCTCGTGCCCGAGGGCAAGGAGGACACGACGCCGGCGGTGCGGGTCCCGCGCGCCGGCGGCTACCCGGTGCCGCCGATGCCCGCCGGCGGCGCGGTCCGCGGCGCGGCGGCCCCGCTGACCTTCCGCACCGACCACGCCAGCGTGCCGGCCGGCGACCAGACCGTGGCACGGACCGACGTCCACACCGACACAGGGGTGAGCAATGGCTGACCAGTCCCAGGACCGGGGTCCCTCGCTCAAGGAGCAGCTGTGGGACCCGATCGCCGGGTTCGGGGTGACCTTCCGGACGATGTTCCGCAAGGTCGTCACCGAGCAGTACCCGAAGGAGAAGTTCCCCACGGCGCCGCGCTTCCACGGCCGTCACCAGCTCAACCGCTGGCCCGACGGGCTCGAGAAGTGCATCGGCTGCGAGCTGTGCGCCTGGGCGTGCCCCGCGGACGCGATCTACGTCGAGGGCGCCGAGAACCGCGACGCCGTCGGCGACGGCGAGTCCGGCCGGTTCTCGGCCGGTGAGCGCTACGGCAGCGTCTACCAGATCAACTACCTGCGCTGCATCCTGTGCGGGCTGTGCATCGAGGCCTGCCCGACCCGCGCCCTGACGATGACCAACGAGTACGAGCTCGCCGACGACAGCCGCGCCAGCCTGATCTACGAGAAGTCCGACCTGCTCGCGCCGCTGCTGCCCGGCATGGAGCAGCCGCCGCACGCGATGCTGCTGGGCGACGACGACGGCGACTACTACCGCGGCGACTACAAGGCGGCCGGCGAGGGGGCGAAGCAGTGATCGCGTTCTGGGTCCTGGCGCCGCTCATGGTGCTCGCCGCCCTCGGCATCCTGTTCGTCCGCAAGGCCGTGCACGCGGCGCTGCTGCTGGCCGTGGTGATGATCAGCCTCGCGGTCCTGTACGCCGTGCTCGAGGCGCCGTTCCTGTTCGTGGTGCAGATCATCGTCTACACCGGCGCGATCCTGATGCTCTTCCTCTTCGTGCTCATGCTCGTCGGCGTCGACGCCTCCGACTCGCGCGTCGAGACGATCACCGGCCAGCGGGTGCTGGCCTGGCTCACCGGGCTGGTGTTCGTGGTGGTGCTCGTGGTCGGGCTCAGTCAGCTGACCTTCGGCGCGGCCGTCGGCCTCGACGAGGCGAACGAGGGCGGCAACGTCCAGGCGCTGGCGAACCTGCTGTTCTCCCGCTACGTCTTCATCTTCGAGGCCACCAGCGCGCTGCTGATCACCGCGGCGGTCGGCGCGATGGTGCTCGCCCACCGCGAGCGACTCACCCCCCGCCGTACCCAGGCCGACATCGCCGCCGACCGGGTGCGCGCCTACGCCGAGACCGGCGCCCACCTCGGGCCGCTGCCGCCGCCGGGCGTCTACGCCCGCCACAACGCGGTCGACACCCCCGCGCTGCTTCCCGACGGCACCGCTGCCGAGAGCTCCGTGAACCGCGTGCTCAGCGCCCGGGGCACGGTGCGCTCGGCGCCGGCGCTCGCCGAGGACATCGACGGCGTACGCCGCCAGCTCGGGCAGGCGCCGCAGGACATGCCCGAGCAGTCGGGCAAGGCAGCCGCCCCGGCGACCACGGAGGAAGACCTGTGATCCAGTACGTCGTCCTCTCCGCGATCCTGTTCACCATCGGGTCGG
>DATMHM010000050.1:0-37413 GCA_035554935.1 Nocardioides sp.
GTAGCACGCGCCGAAGCGAAGCGGAGGCGCCTGTAAAGCAGAGCGCCGGCCCTCGCTCCAAGCGGGGGCCGGCGCTCGCAGGCAGCTACTTCTTGCCGTAGCGAGCCTCGAACCGGGCGACGCGGCCGCCGGTGTCGAGGATCTTCTGCTTGCCGGTGTAGAACGGGTGGCACTGCGAGCAGACGTCGGCGTGGATCGTGCCGGAGGTCGCGGTGCTGCGGGTCGTGAAGCTGGCGCCACAGGTGCAGGTCACCTGGGTCACGACGTAGTCGGGGTGGATGTCCTTCTTCATGGTGTCCTCTCAAAGGGGCCCGGGTCGCCTCGCGGGATGCGGACGTGAACCGGAGCCAACGGAAGATCTTACGGCCGGGTCGACCGACTGCCCAAACCGCCGCGGCGGCCCGGTTGTTCCCGGGCGCCACGGCTCGGCTCGGGCAGTCGAATTCAGGACCCGGCGCGCTGGATCCGGGTCAGCAGCTCGTAGTTGGTCTGGCTGTTGCGGACCATGCCGAGCAGCTGCTCGAGGGCAGCCGCGGCGTCCTTGTCGGCGAGCTCGCGCCGCAGCGCGGCGAGCACCCCGGCCTCCTCCTTGCCGACCAGCAGCTCCTCGCGCCGGGTGCCGGACGCCCGTACGTCGACCGCGGGGAAGAGACCACGCTCGGCGAGGTCGTCGCGCAGCCGCAACCGGAGGTTGTCGGTCCCGGTGAACTCCTCGAGGATCGCCTCGTCCAGCTTCGAGCCGGAGTCGACCAGCGCCGTGGCGAGGATGGTCAGCGATCCGCCGTTCTCGATGTTGCGGGCGGCCCCGAAGAACTTCTTCGGCGGGTAGAGCGCCGCGGCGTCGACGCCGCCGGGCAGCACCCGGCCGCTGGCCGGCGCCGTCAGGTTGTAGGCGCGGCCGAGCCGGGTGAGCCCGTCGAGCAGGACGACCACGTCGTGACCGAGCTCGACCAGCCGCTTGGCGCGCTCGATCGCGAGCTCGGCGACCGTGGTGTGGTCGGACGCCGGCCGGTCGAACGTGCTGGCGACCACCTCGCCCCGCACCGCTCGCTGGAAGTCGGTGACCTCCTCCGGGCGCTGGTCGACGAGCACCACCATCAGGTGCGTGTCGGGATCGTTGGTGGTGACCGCGTTCGCGACCTCCTGGAGCAGCGTCGTACGCCCGGCGTCGCTCGGCGCCAGCACGAGGCCGCGCTGGCCCTTGCCGACCGGAGCGACCAGGTCGATCACGCGGCCGGTGACGCGGTCCGACGACGTCTCCATGCGCAGCCGGTCGGTCGGCGACACCGGGACCAGCGAGTCGAACTCGACGCGGCTCCTGGCCTGCTCCGGGTCGGCACCGTTGACGGTGTCGATGCGCACCATCGGGTTGAACTTCTCCCGCCGCTCCCCCTCGCGCGGCTGCCGCACCTGGCCGGCCACCGCGTCACCGCGGCGCAGGCCGTACTTGCGGACCATCGAGAGCGAGAGGTAGACGTCGTCGGGGCCGGCGAGGTAGCCGCTCGTGCGCACGAACGCGTAGTTGTCCAGCACGTCGAGGATGCCCGCGGCGGGCACCAGGACGTCGTCTTCGCGCACCTCGGTGTCGGGCTCGCGGCCGGCGCGGGTGGTGCGGTCGCGGTCCCGGCCCCGGCGCCGCCGGTTGCGCCGGCTGCCACCTTCGCCGCCGTCACCGTCGGCGTCGTCGTGCGCGTCGTCGTCGGTGCGTGGCTCGTCCTGCTTCTGCGAGGCGCCCTGCTTCTGCTGGCCGCCCTGCTGGTTGCCCTGGCCGCCCTGCTGGCCACCTTGCTGGCTGCCCTGGTTGCCCTGGTTGCCCTGGCCGGTCTGCTTCTGCTGGTTGCCCTGCTGGCCACCCTGTTGGCCGCCCTGACGGGACTGGCCCTGCTTCTGCTGGCGGTTCTGCCGCTCGCCCTTGGGCTGCTCGGCCTTCGCCTCGTCGCCCTTCGGCTGCTCGGCCTTGGGCTCCGCGCCCTTCGGCTCGTCGCGCTTCGACTCCTCGGACTTCTGCTGCTCGGCCTTCTGCTGCTCGGCCTTCGGCTGCCCGGCCTTGCGCTCGGGCGCGGCCGTCGGCTCGTCCTTCTTCTCCTCGCGCTTGACCTCGCGCTTGTCCTCGCGCGCCGCGGTCGGACCGGCACTCTGGGCGCCCTGACCGGCCTGGGCCGCCTTGATGGCGTCGACCAGGGCGGCCTTCTTCATGCTCCCGGCGCCCGGGATGCCCATGCCGCCGGCCATCGCCTTGAGGTCGGCGAGCAGCATGGAGTTGAGTCCACCGGAACGCTTCTTCGGTGCCTTCGCGGCAGCCTCGGTGGAGTCGAGGGTCTCGGTCACGTGAGTCCTTCCCACGGATGTCACGCACGTCCCGGCTGCGACCTGCTCGGCACGGGACGGCCATCTGGATGGAGCCCGACAGGTTGGCATCCGGCGGGCCAGGGCCCGTCGCTGCCGGCCGGGCCGGGGAACGGGGCACGTCCGAAGGGGCGCGCCGGCGCCGACAACCTCGGCGCCCCGTCAATGTACCACCGCCGGCGGCGGCTGCCGGGAGGGCTCAGCGCGCGTCCGCGAGGCCGACGCCGCGACCGGTCACGGCGAGGGCGTGCGCCTGCCAACCCTCGGGGCAGCGCGCCAGCAGGGCGGCGGTCGCCGGCGTGCCGTTGCCGTCGGCGAAGGCGAGCACCGTCGGACCGGCACCGGAGACGACCGCGGGCACGCCGTCGGTCCGCAGGGCGTCGACGAGCGCGAGACTGCCGGGCATCGCCGGACGCCGGTACTCCTGGTGCAGCCGGTCCTCCGTCGCGCGCAGCAGCTGCTCGGGCCGGCCGGAGAGGGCCGCGACGAGCAGGGCGGCGCGTCCGGCGTTGGCGGCCGCGTCGGCGTGCGGTACGTCGGCCGGCAGCAGCCCGCGCGCCGCCTCGGTCGACACCGGGGACGGCGGGACGAAGACCACTGCGCTGACGCGGGGGTCCACGCTGCCCGGCACCGCGAACCAGCCGCCGTCGCCGTCCCCGCGGTCGTGGCCGGCGATGACGAACCCGCCCAGCAGGGCCGGCGCCACGTTGTCGGGGTGGCCCTCCAGGTCCGCGGCGAGGTCGAGCAGCGCCGCGTCGTCGAGGAGCAGCCGGCCCCCCGCGACGAGCTCGCGGGCCAGCCACACGCCGCCGACGATGGCCGCGGAGGACGAGCCCAGCCCACGGGCGTGCGGGATGACGTTGGTGCACGAGAGGTGGAGCCCCGGCGGCTGCTGGCCGATGCGCTCGAAGGTCGCCCGCATGGCGCGGACCACGAGGTGGCGCTCGTCGAGCGGCACCTGCCCGGCGCCGTACCCCTCCACCTCGACGACGAGGCCGCCGTCGGTCACCCGCGCCTCGAGGACGTCGCGCAGCTCCAGCGCGAGGCCCAGCGTGTCGAAGCCGGGGCCGAGGTTCGCCGAGGTCGCGGGTACGGCGACCCGGACCGGGTCCTCCACGAAGGTCATCGGCGTCAGAGGCCCGCGGCTGCGGCGGCGGCATCGACGTCGGCGTCCACGACCACGTCCGGCAGGACGAGGCCGTCGAGCGCGGTCGCGATGTCCTTCAGGCCGTGGCCGGTGACGGTGATCGCGACGGTGCTGCCGGCGTAGGACTCCCCTGCGGCGAGCTCGGCGAGGAGCCCGGCGATCCCGGCGGCCGAGGCGGGCTCGACGAAGACCCCGTCCTTCGAGGCGAGCTCCTTCTGGGCGGCGAGGATCTGGGCGTCCGAGACCGCGGCGAAGCGGCCGCCGGACTCGTCGCGCGCCGCCTCGGCGAGCTTCCACGACGCGGGGTTGCCGATCCGGATGGCGGTTGCCCGCGTCTCCGGGTCCGGGAACGGCTCGCCGGTCACGAGCGGCGCGGCGCCCTCGGCCTGGAACCCGCGCATGACCGGCCGCTTGGTGGCCCGGCCGAGCGCGGCGTACTGGGTGTAGCCCAGCCAGTAGGCCGAGATGTTGCCGGCGTTGCCGACCGGGAGCAGGTGGAAGTCCGGCGCGTCCCCGAGGAAGTCGACGATCTCGAAGGCCGCGGTCTTCTGTCCCTCGAGCCGTGCGGGGTTGACCGAGTTCACCAGCGCGACGGGGTACTTCCACGCCATCTCGCGGGCCATCCGGAGACAGTCGTCGAAGTTGCCGCGGACCTGGATCACCAGCGAGCCGTGGAGCACGGCCTGAGCCATCTTCCCGGCCGCGATCTTGCCCTCCGGGACCAGCACGATGGGGGTGACGCCCGCCTTGGCGGCGTAGGCGGCCATCGATGCGGACGTGTTGCCCGTCGACGCGCAGACGACGGCCTTGGCGCCCTCGTGCACGGCGACCGACAGGGCGGTCGTCATGCCGCGGTCCTTGAAGGATCCCGTGGGGTTGTTGCCCTCGACCTTGAGCCACACCTCGGCGCCGGTCAGGCCGGACAGCCAGCCGGAGTGGACCAGCGGGGTGCCACCCTCCCGCAGCGTGACCGCGGGGGTGTCCTGGGGGATGTCGAGGAGCTCGCGGTACTCCTCGATGACGCCACGCCACTGCCCGTTGGCGGCGTTCGGACCAGTCACTCTTCTGCTCCCTCGACGCGCATCACCGAGGTGACCTCGCGCACGATGTCCATGCCCCGCAACTGCTCGACGGTCGCGGCCAGGGCCGCGTCCGTCGCCTCGTGCGAGACCACCACGAGCTGGGCGTCGTTGCCCCTGCCCTCCTGACGAACGGTCTGGATCGAGACGCCGTGCTCGGCGAACGCCTGGGCGACCGCGGCGAGCACGCCGGCGCGGTCGTCCACGTCGATCGCCACGTGGTAGCGGGTCCGGGTCTCCCCCATCGGCAGCACGGCCCGATCGGCGTACGCCGACTCGCCGACGCCGCGCGTGCCCTGCCGGTGGTTGCGCGCCACGGTGACCAGGTCACCGAGGACCGCGCTGGCGGTCGGCGAGCCGCCGGCACCCGGGCCGTAGAACATCAGCTGGCCCGCGGCCTCGGACTCGACGAACACCGCGTTGTAGGCCTCGCGCACGCTCGCCAGCGGGTGCGACCGGGGGATCATCGCCGGGTGCACGCGCACGCTGACGGCGTCGTCTCCCTCGGCGCCGGCGCGGAGCTCGGCGATCGCGAGCAGCTTCACGACGCTGTCCATGTCGCGGGCCGAGCGGACGTCGGCGGCGGTCACGTCGGTGATGCCCTCGCGGTGGACGTCGGCGGCGGTGACCCGGGAGTGGAACGCGAGGCTCGCCAGGATCGCGGCCTTCGCGGCGGCGTCGAAGCCCTCCACGTCCGCGGTCGGGTCCGCCTCGGCGTAGCCGAGCGCCTGGGCCTCCTCGAGCGCGTCGGCGAAGCCGGCACCCGAGGTGTCCATCTTGTCGAGGATGAAGTTCGTGGTGCCGTTGACGATGCCGAGCACCCGGGTCACCCGGTCACCGGCGAGCGACTCGCGCAGTGGTCGCAGGATCGGGATGGCACCTGCGACGGCGGCCTCGTAGTAGAGGTCGCGGCCCGCCTTCTCGGCGGCCTCGAAGAGGGTGGCGCCGTCCTCGGCGAGGAGCGCCTTGTTGGCGGTCACGACCGAGGCGCCGTTCTCCAGCGCGGACAGGATCAGGGACCGGGCCGGCTCGATGCCCCCGATCACCTCGATCACGACGTCGACGTCGTCGCGGGCGACGAGCGCCGCAGCATCGGTGGTGAGCAGGTCCGCGGGGACGTCGACCTCGCGCGGCGCGTCGAGGCGTCGTACGGCGACTCCGGCGAGCTCCACGGGCGCGCCCACCCGGGCCGCGAGGTCGTCGGCCTGCTCGCCGAGGAGACGCACCACCTGCGACCCGACGGAGCCACAGCCGAGGACGGCGACCTTGAGGGGACTGTTCACCGGGCAAGGGTATCGGCGCCCGGCCCCCGACCCGGAAGCGACGGTCGTACGCGGACACCCGGAGGGTGTTCGAGGCGGCGTCCGCGTGCGCCCGCGCGACCCCACCCGGGCCCGGCCGGGGGTCGGTCAGCTCCGCGAGCCGGAGGACGGGATAGGACCGAGGTCGTGGTGACGGATCGCGTGCATGGCGCCATCCGACAACCTCAACTATGGTTGAGGTCAATGGGCGACATCAACCGGGAGATCCGGACCCACGACCTGACGCCCGGCGAGGTGGCCCGGCGGGCCGGCGTCGCCGTCTCCGCGCTGCACTTCTACGAGCGCGAGGGCCTGATCGACAGCGTCCGCACGGCGGGGAACCAGCGTCGCTACCACCGCGACGTGCTGCGCAGGGTCGCGTTCGTCCGTGTCTCGCAGGGCGTGGGCATCTCACTCGCCGACATCCGGGCGGCGCTCGCCACGCTGCCCGAGGGCCGGACCCCCACGAAGGCCGACTGGGCGCGGCTCTCGCGGTCGTGGCGTGACACGCTCGACGAGCGGATCACCCGGCTCGAGCGACTGCGCGACACCCTCGACGGCTGCATCGGCTGCGGCTGCCTGTCCATGCGATCGTGCCGGCTCGTCAACCCCGGCGACGCGCTGCAGGCGTACGGCGACGGGCCGGTGCGGCTACTGGCCCGGCCGGACCGACGCCCGGACTGACGGCCGGAGCGACTGCTGGGACGGCCGGGCTGACGGTCAGCCGACGTCGGTGGCGAGCAGGTCGTCGACCGTTTCGCGACGGACGACGACCCGGGCCTCCCCGTCCTTCACCGCGACCACCGGCGGGCGCAGGGCATGGTTGTAATTCGACGCCATCGAGCGGCCGTAGGCCCCCGTCGCGGGCACGGCGACCAGGTCGCCGGGGACGATGTCGCCGGGCAGGAACTCGTCCTTGACCACGATGTCGCCGGACTCGCAGTGCTTGCCGACGATGCGGGCCAGCACCGGCGCGGCGTCGGAGGAACGGGACGCGAGGGTGCAGGAGTAGTCGGCGTCGTACAGCGCGGTGCGAAGGTTGTCGCTCATGCCGCCGTCGACGGAGACGTAGGTGCGGGTGGCGCCGCCGTCGAGGGCGACCTGCTTGACCGTGCCGACGGTGTAGACCGTGCACATCGACGGGCCGACGATCGCGCGACCGGGCTCGATGGACAGGTGCGGGACGGCGATGCCGAGAGCGGCGCACTCCCCCGTGACGATCTTCGTGATCTGCTCGGCGAGCACGGCCGGGTCGGCCGGGTCGTCCTGCGTCGTGTAGGCGATGCCGAACCCGCCGCCGAGGTCGAGCTCGGGGAGGTCCTGGCCGAGCTCGGCGCCGATCCGGGCGTGCAGCGCGAGCACCCTGCGCGCGGCGACCTCCCAGCCGGAGGTGTCGAAGATCTGCGAGCCGATGTGGCTGTGCAGGCCGCGCAGCTCGAGGCTGTCCTGCGCGACGACCCGCGCGGCGGCCTCGAACGCGTCGCCCGAGGAGATCGAGAAGCCGAACTTCTGGTCCTCGTGGGCGGTGGCGATGAACTCGTGGGTGTGCGCCTCGACGCCGGCGGTGACCCGGACCATCACGCCCTGTTGCACGCCCAGCTGGTGGGCGACGTCGGCGACGCGCTCGATCTCCTGGAACGAGTCCACGATGATCCGGCCCACGCCGGCGTCGACGGCGCGGCGCAGCTCCATCGCGGTCTTGTTGTTGCCGTGGTAGCCGATCCGCGCCGGGTCGGTGCCGGCGCGCAGGGCGACGGTCAGCTCGCCGTCACTGCACACGTCGACGTGGAGGCCCTCCTCCGCCACCCACCGAGCGACGGCGGTGCAGAGGAACGCCTTGCCGGCGTAGTAGACGTCGTAGCCGGAGAAGCCGTCGCGGAACGCCCGCGCCCGCGCCCGGAAGTCGTCCTCGTCGAGGACGAACGCCGGCGTGTTGACGTTGGCCACCAGGTCCGGGATCGCCAGCCCGCCGACGTGCAGCACCCCGGCGTCGTCCTTGCGGGCCGAGGCGGACCAGAGCGCCGGGACGAGCGCGTTGACGTCGGCGGGCTCGCGCAGCCAGTGCGGTGACGACCCGGCGTAGTCGCCGGGCGGGACGCGACCCGCCATCACATGCGCTCCGGCGCGGAGACACCGAGCAGGTCGAGCCCGTTCGCGAGGACGGTGCGGGTCGCGACGGTGAGCACGAGGCGCGCCTCGTTGACCGGCTGCACGGGCTCGTCGCCCTGCGGCAGCATCCGGCACTCCCGGGTGTCGTACCACTTGTTGAACACCGACGCCGTGTCCTCGAGGTAGCGCGCGATCCGGTGCGGCTCCCGCAGCTCGGCGGCGCTCGCCACCACCCGCGGGAACTCGGCGAGCGCCCGCAGCAGCTCGCCGTCGCGCTCGTGCGTGAGCAGGGCGGGGTCGTAGCCGCCCTCGGCACCGGTGAGGTCGGGCAGCGCCATGCCGAGGTCGGTCGCGTTCTCGATCATCCGGCAGGTGCGCGCGTGGGCGTACTGCACGTAGTAGACGGGGTTGTCGTTGGACTGCTTGGTGATCTCCGCGACGTCGAGCACGAGCGGCGAGTCCGCGGGATAGCGCGCCAGCGAGTAGCGCAGCGCGTCCACGCCGATCTCCTCGGCGAGCTCGTTGAGCGTGACGATGGTGCCGGCGCGTTTGGAGAGCTTGAGCTCCTCGCCGTCGCGCAGGATCTTCACCAGCTGGCCGATCATCACGTCCAGCGTCCGGTCCGGGTCGTCGCCGACGCACGCCGCCATCGCCCGCAGCCGCCCGACGTAGCCGTGGTGGTCGGCGCCGAGCAGGTAGATGCAGTGCTCGAAGCCGCGCTCGCGCTTGTCCAGGTAGTAGGCGGTGTCGGAGGCGAAGTAGGTCAGCTCGCCGTCGGACTTGATGAGGACGCGGTCCTTGTCGTCACCGAAGTCGGTCGTGCGCATCCACAGCGCACCGTCCTGCTCGTAGACGTGGCCGAGCTCCTTGAGCCGCGCGAGCGTCTCGGGCACCGAACCGGACTCGTGCAGCGACAGCTCGGAGAACCAGACGTCGAAGTGGGTGTTGAAGCCGTCCAGCTGCTGTTGCTGTTCGGCCAGCTGCAGCTCGTAGCCCTTGGCGCGTACGGCGGCCCGCCGCTCCTCGCCCTCCAGCTGGAAGATGCCGGGGCTGGCCTCCTCGACGGCCTTCGCGAGGTCGTCGATGTAGCCGCCGGCGTACCCGTCCTCCGGCTTGGGAAGGCCGAGCGCCGAGGCGATGATCGAGTCCGCGAAGTGGTTCATCTGCACGCCGCGGTCGTTGATGTAGAACTCGCGCGTCACCTCCGCGCCGGCCGCGGCGAGCACGCGGGCGATCGCATCACCGAGGACCGCCCACCGGGTGTGGCCCAGGTGCAGCGGACCGGTCGGGTTGGCGGAGATGAACTCCACGTCGATCCGCTGGCCGGCCAGCGTGTCCGTGTGGCCGTACGCCGACCCGGCGGTCACCACGTCGGCCGCGACCCTGCCCTGGGCGCCCGCCTCGACGGAGATGTTGAGGAAGCCCGGGCCGGCCACCTCGACGGCGCTGACGCCGTCCGCCTGCTCGAGGCGCTGCGCGAGCAGCTCGCCCAGCGCCCGCGGGTTGGTGCCGGCCTTCTTGGCCAGCTGCAGCGCCACGTTGGTCGCGTAGTCGCCGTGCCCCTTCTGCCGGGGTCGCTCCACCGTGACCTCCGCCGGGACGCCGTCGGGGAGGGTCAGGGCACCGTCGTCGACGAGCGACGTGAGCGCCTCGACGATGGTCGTGGAGAGCTGGGCTGGAGTCACCCGGCAAGCCTATCGGCGGGTACCGGTTTCCTCCGCGCGAGTATCGCCCGGTAGTGTTCTGCCTCGCGTCGCCGAGCGGGTCTCGGTCGCATGCCTCCGTAGCTCAGGGGATAGAGCACTGGTTTCCGGTACCAGGTGTCGCAGGTTCGAATCCTGCCGGAGGCGCTCACCGGCCCGCAGGCCTGCGAGGAACGAGCAGGCGTGCGGATCAGACGGGGAGGTCGAGCAGCGCCGCGGCTGAGGGACTAAGCCGCGACGCGCGTATCGAGATCGAGTCGGTCCCGCACCACTCCCCGAGCCGGCTCCCCTGCAGCCGTACCCTCACCCTGTGCCGACGACCCCTGCGACCGCCCGCGTCACCATCCACACCGACGGCGCCTGCCTCGGCAACCCCGGGCCGGGCGGGTGGGGCGCACTGCTGAGGTACGGCGCGCACGAGCTCGAGCTCCACGGCGGCGAGCCGGAGACGACCAACAACCGGATGGAGCTGATGGCGGCCATCCGGGCGCTGGAGACGCTGACCCGGCGCTCGGCGGTCGACCTGCACACCGACAGCAGCTATGTCCGCAACGGGATCATGTCGTGGGTCGCGAAGTGGAAGGCCAACGGCTGGCGCACCGCCGCCAAGGCACCGGTGAAGAACGAGGACCTGTGGCGCCGGCTCGACGCCGCGGCCACGGAGCACGACGTCGCGTGGCACTGGGTGAAGGGGCACGCGGGCGACCCGGGCAACGAGCGTGCGGACGCGCTCGCCGGCCGCGGCGCGAGGGAGGCCCGCGACGGCGTCGCCACCAGCTGACGGGCTGACGGGCTGACGGGCTGACGGGCTGACGGGCGCCGGTCAGCAGCGCTTGATCGTCCCATCCCTGCGGGCGTCGTTGCCATAGCGCTTCGCGACCGCCGTGTTCGGGATGACCACGCTCGCTCCGCCGATGTTGCCGATGCCGCCGGGCAGCACGCAGGTCGTCACCTTGCCCGGGTCGACCTGGGCGATCGCCTGCGCGATGCGGAACAGCTCGGCGGGCGAGACGCCCCGGGTGTGCAGGTGCTTGAGCACGCTGAGCACGCCACCCTCGATGAAGCCGGGCCGTCCCGCGTTGGCCGCGACCTTGCGCTGGATGCCGCGCAGCACCCGCTGCTGGTTGGCAGAGCGGTCGAAGTCCCCGCCCGGCAACGACTTGCGGACGCGGGCGAACTCGACGGCCTTCATCCCGTTGAGCCGCACCTTGCCCTTGCGCCAGCCCCGGGGGTGCAGGTTGGCGTCGGAGAAGGCGCGCGGGTTGTTGACGGTGATGCCGCCGATGCTGCGGATCAGCCGCGCCAGGCCGCCGAACGTGGCGACCACGACGTAGTCGGGCCGCACGCCGACCAGGTTGCCGACCGTGCGCCCCAGCAGCTCCGGGCCGCCGAAGTTCAGCGCGGCGTTGACCCGGTTGGACCCGAAGCCGGGGATCCGCACCCAGCTGTCGCGCGGGATGCCGATGGCGCTCGCCGCGCCGGTACGGGTGTTGAGGCCGACCAGCTGCAGCGCGTCGCCGCGGACGCGCACCGGGTTCTCCCCCGGGCGGGCGTCGGAGCCGACGGCGAGCACCCAGAGCACGTCGGGGTCGACGTCGACGCCCTCGGCCTTCTCGAGCTTGACGAGGGTGAAGTGGGTCGGCGCGGGCGTGCTGTCGGGCACCACGAGGGCGACCACCCCCAGCAGCAGGGCCAGGACCGTCGTCCGGACGAGGGCGTGCATGTCAGGAGGCCTCCTGGTTGCGGCTGAGGTCGAAGCCGAAGACCCGCCAGCCCTTCGCCGACGGCGTCAGCAGCAGGCGACCCCGGACGACGTCGGTGCGCTCCACGCCGCCGGAGAGCTCGACGGTGACGTGCACCCGGGCAGTCGCGCCCGCGAGCCGGCCCTTCGGGGCGAGCACGTCGACACGGACGACCCGGCGGGTGATCTCGGCGGCGTCGAGGTCGGCGCCGACGGCGGCATTCGTCAGCACGGCCGACTGCCGGACGGCGAGCGCGCGCGCGTCGGCGGTGAAGGCGGCGAAGGCGCCGGCGAAGTCGGTGCGGGGGTAGTCCCCGGCATAGGCCGCGTCGGTCCAGGACTCGATGATCTTCGTCACGTTGGCGAGGACGTCCGCGGACCGGGCGGCCGGCAGGCGGCCGCGGACCTTGCCGAGCTCGGCGGTGGTGCGGACCGACTCCGCGCCCGGCGCTGCTGGGCTGCTGCTCGAGGGCGTCTCCCCGCGGCTCTCGCGGTCGCCGTCACCCCCGTCGGAGCAGGCATTCGCCACCATCAGCAGGGTGACGAGGAGGGCCACGAGCGGGGCCGCGCCAGCCCTGGGTCGAGGGGTCCGCCAGGGGCCTCGCCGGCCCTGTCCCGGTCTGGTCCACATGGTCTCCGCCCCCGTCCGATCCACTCCAGACAACCCGCTCGGGTCGCCGCAGACAACCCGCTCGGGTCGCCGTTGCGCAACACCCTGCACCAAAGCGTGACCGAGGGGCGGTATTTGCTTCGGAGGGGGACTAGCCTTGGCGGTCGAGAAGCGCCCGCTATCGGCGGCGGGCCGGCCCAGCGCATCGGAAGAGGCGAAGCACGTCGTGACGCAGTCGTCAGACCAGTCCCAGGGAACCCGCGTTCCCGAAGGCTTCGGAGCCAACGAGTGGCTCGTGGAGGAGATGAAGGAACGGTTCGACGCTGATCCGAACAGTGTCGATCCCGCCTGGGCCGCCTACTTCAAGGGCGCTGCCGGCAACGGTACGACGACCACGCCCGCCCCGGCTGCCGCGCCCGCCCCGGCCGCCGCCCCTGCCCCGGCTGCCGCGCCTGCTCCCCCGGCTGCCCCCGCCGCAACGGCCGCCACCCCGACGCCGAAGGCGACGCCCGCCCCCCAGGTCAGCCCGGCCTCCTCGACCACGCCGACGCCCCCGAAGGCCGACGCGCCCAAGCCGACCCCGAAGGACGCGCCCCGCCCGGCCCCGGTGACCGCGAGCGACGAGCCCACCCTGACGGTGCTGCGCGGCATCCCGGCCGCGACGGCGAAGAACATGGACATCTCGCTGTCCGTGCCGACCGCGACGTCGGTCCGCAACATCCCGGTGAAGCTGCTCTGGGACAACCGGATCGTCATCAACAGCCACCTCAAGCGCGCCCGCGGCGGCAAGGTGTCGTTCACCCACCTCATCGGCTACGCGATCGTCAAGGCGATCAAGGCGCAGCCGGCGATGAACAACACCTACGACGAGATCGACGGCAAGCCGACCATGGTCACGCCGGCCCACATCAACCTGGGCCTGGCCATCGACCAGCAGAAGAAGGACGGCACGCGCCAGCTGGTCGCGCCGTCCATCAAGGCATGCGAGTCGATGGACTTCGCGCAGTTCTGGACGGCGTACGAGGAGATCGTGCGCAAGGCCAAGGACAACAAGCTGACCATGGAGGACTACTCCGGCACGACGGTCAGCCTCACCAACGTCGGCGGCCTCGGCACCAACAACTCGGTGCCGCGCCTGATGCAGGGCCAGGCCGCGATCATCGGCGTCGGGTCGATGGACTTCCCGCCGGAGTTCCAGGGCGCGTCCGAGGAGACCATCGCGCGCAACGCGATCTCCCGGATCATGACCATGACCTCGACCTACGACCACCGCGTCATCCAGGGCGCGCAGTCGGGCGAGTTCCTCGGCCAGGTGCACCGCTACCTGCTCGGCGAGGACGGCTTCTACGACGAGATCTTCCGCGCGCTGCGGATCCCCTACGAGCCGATCCGCTGGAACGCCGACATCGCGACGTCGCACGACGACGAGATCGACAAGCAGGCCCGGATCCTCGAGCTGATCCACGCCTACCGCGTGCGCGGCCACCTGATGGCCGACACCGACCCGCTGGAGTACAAGCAGCGCAGCCACCCGGACCTGCGCATCGAGTCGCACGGGCTCACCCTGTGGGACCTCGACCGCGAGTTCCCCACCGGCTCCTTCGGCGGCGGCGACCGCCGGTTCATGAAGCTGCGCCACATCCTCGGGATCCTGCGCGACTCCTACTGCCGCACCACGGGCATCGAGTACATGCACATCATGGACCCGGAGCAGCGCCGCTGGATCCAGGAGCGCGTCGAGCAGCCGCACACCAAGCCGCCCCGCGAGGAGCAGCTGCGGATCCTGCTGAAGCTCAACCAGGCCGAGGCGTTCGAGACCTTCCTGCAGACGAAATTCGTCGGCCAGAAGCGGTTCTCGCTCGAGGGTGGGGAGACCACCATCCCGGTCGTCGACGAGATCGCCGAGGCCGCCGCACAGGCCGGCCTCGACGAGGTCGCGATCGGCATGGCGCACCGAGGCCGCCTCAACGTGCTGGCCAACATCGTCGGCAAGTCCTACAACCAGATCTTCCGCGAGTTCGAGGGCAACATCGACCCGCGCACGGTCCAGGGCTCCGGCGACGTGAAGTACCACCTCGGCGCCGAGGGCGCATTCGTCGCCGGCACCGGCGAGACCATCAAGGTCTCGGTCGCCGCGAACCCGTCGCACCTGGAGACCGTCGACCCGGTCCTCGAGGGCATCGCCCGCGCCAAGCAGGACGTGCTCGACCAGGGCGAGGCGTTCCCGGTGCTGCCGATGCTGCTGCACGGCGACGCGGCGTTCGCCGGCCAGGGCGTGGTGGCGGAGACGCTCAACCTCTCCCAGCTGCGCGGCTACCGCACCGGCGGCACGATCCACCTCGTCATCAACAACCAGGTCGGCTTCACCACCTCGCCCGGCTCGTCGCGCTCGACGCTCTACTGCACCGACGTCGCACGGATGGTCCAGGCGCCGATCTTCCACGTCAACGGAGACGACCCGGAGGCGTGCATCCGGGTGGCCCGCCTGGCGTTCGAGTACCGCCAGACGTTCAACAGCGACGTCGTCATCGACCTCGTCTGCTACCGCCGCCGCGGCCACAACGAGGGCGACGACCCGTCGTACACGCAACCGCTGATGTACGACCTGATCGAGCAGAAGCGCTCGGTGCGCAAGCTCTACACCGAGTCCCTCATCGGTCGTGGCGACATCACGATCGAGGAGGCCGAGCAGGTCCTGCGCGACTACCAGCTGCAGCTGGAGCGGGTCTTCACCGAGGTGCGCGAGGCCGACACCAAGCCGGACGCGTGGACCACGGTCCCGGACTACCCGGACAAGCCCGAGGGCGAGACCCAGACGTCGGTGACCTTCGAGGTCCTCAAGCGGATCTCGGACGCCTACGTCACGCCGCCGGACGGCTTCACCGTGCACCAGAAGGTGATGCCGCAGCTGCAGCGTCGCGCCGCCGCGATCACCGAGGGCCCGATCGACTGGGGCACCGGCGAGATCCTCGCCTTCGGCTCGCTGCTGATGGAGGGCCGCCCGGTCCGGCTCGCCGGCCAGGACTCGCGCCGCGGCACGTTCGTGCAGCGCTTCGCGACGATCATCGACCGGCACAACGCCGACGAGTGGACCCCGCTGGCCAACCTCACCGAGGACCAGGCGAAGTTCTTCGTCTACGACAGCCTGCTGTCGGAGTACGCCGCCCTCGGCTTCGAGTACGGCTACTCGGTCGCTCGCCCGGACGCCCTCGTCCTGTGGGAGGCGCAGTTCGGCGACTTCGTCAACGGCGCCCAGTCGGTCATCGACGAGTACATCTCGGCCGGCAAGACCAAGTGGGGCCAGGACTCCGGCGTCGTGCTGCTCCTCCCCCACGGCTACGAGGGCCAGGGCGCCGACCACTCGTCGGCGCGCATCGAGCGGTTCCTGACGCTGTGCGCCGACGACGCGATGGTCGTCGCCCAGCCGTCCACGCCGGCCTCGCACTTCCACCTGCTGCGCCGCCACTCGCTGGGCGAGGAGCACAAGCCGCTGATCGTCTTCACCCCGAAGTCGATGCTCAAGCGCAAGGAGGCCGCCTCGCAGCCGGCCGACTTCACCAGCGGCGAGTTCCGCCCGGTGATCGGCGACGACACCGTCGACCCGGCGAAGGTCACCACGGTGCTGCTGGTCTCCGGCCGGCTCACCTGGGACCTCGTGGTCGAGCGGCAGAAGTCGGGCCGCGAGGACGTCGCGATCGTCCGGGTGGAGCAGCTCTACCCGTGGCCGGTCGAGGCGATCAAGGCCGAGCTCGCGAAGTACCCGGACGCGAAGGTCCGCTGGGTGCAGGACGAGCCCTTCAACCAGGGTGCGTGGCCGTCGTACCACCTCAACGTGGTGCCGCAGCTCGGCCGCGAGATCGAGCCGGTGACCCGGCACGCCTCCTCGACCACCGCGGTCGGCACGGCCAAGCGCCACCTCGAGGAGGCGAAGGTCCTCATCGGTCAGGCGTTCGCCTGATGTACTTCACCGATCGCGGGATCGAGGAGCTGGAGAAGCGCCGCGGCGACGAGGAGGTCACCCTGGCCTGGCTCGGCGAGCGGCTGCAGGAGTTCGTCGACATCAACCCCGAGTTCGAGACGGCCGTCGAGCGGTTCGCCACCTGGCTGGCCCGGCTCGACGACCCGGAGGACTGAGGCCGGCGCACGCGAGGAACGAGCGACGCGTCACGAGACCAGGTGACCCAGAGCCGGGACTGTGACACCACAGTCCCGGCCCTGGGGTCCGGGCATCAGGCAGGCGCCGCCTCGGGAACCGACTCCGACAGCCCGAACCGGCGGTGCAGCGCCCGCAGCGGCGCCGGCGCCCACCAGGCCCGCTCCCCCAGCAGCCGGATGCTCGCCGGCAGCAGCACGCCACGCACGAGCGTGGCGTCGATCAGGATCGCCAGCCCCGTGCCGAGGCCGAAGAACTGGATGAAGCTCACCGAGCTGACCAGGAAGGCGAAGAAGCTGATCGCGATCAGCGCCGCGGCCGTGCTGACGATCCGGCCGGTGTGGGCGAGCCCGCGCACGACCGCCTCGTCGCCCGGCAGGCCGAGGTCCCGCATCTCCTTGATCCGGCCCATCACGAACACCTCGTAGTCCATCGACAGGCCGAAGGCGACGCAGAAGAGCAGCACCATCATGCTGCTGTCCATCGGCTGTGGCGTGAACCCGAGGAGCCCCGACAGGTGGCCGTCCTGGAACACCCAGACCATGGCACCGAGGGTCGCACCGAGGCCGACCGCGTTGAGCAGGAGCGCGCGCAGCGGCTGCACGACGCTGCCGGTGAGGAGGAACAGGATCACCATCGTGGTGAGCACCAGCCAGCCGGCGACGAGCGGGAGCCGGTCGGCGATGCCGGTCATCTGGTCGCCGAGCTCGGCGATCGCGCCGCCGACGAGCGCGTCCGTCCCGGCCGGCTCCGGGACCGCACGCACGTCCGCGACGAGGTCCCGTGCGGCCCCGGAGCGGGTGTCGAGGTCGGTGACGACGGCCAGTCGGTCGGCATCCTCGCCCGGGCCCACGGACACCGGCACGTCGCCGGCGCGGGCGCCGTCGACCCAGGTGCCGGCCCGGGTGTCGACCCGGACCACGCCGTCGAGACCGGAGAGCTGCCCGGCGTACGACGCCAGGGCGTCGTCCGTCAGGGCCGAGGTCGTGACGACCTGGACCGGCCGGGTGCCGTCGCCGTCGAAGTGCTCGCGCAGGACGTCGCCGGCCTGGCGGCTCGACGCCGACGTCGGCAGCACGCGGTCGTCCGGCGTGCCGAGGGAGATCCCGAGCAGCGGCACGGCCATGAGCAGCAGGCCGGCGAGCACGGGCAGCGCGCTGAGCAGCGGGCGCCGGGCGACGAACCGGGCGAGCCGCGCCCAGGAGGGTGCCTCCTCTCCGCGGATGCCGCGGACGCCGAGGGCGCGGGGCACCCGCCACGCGTCCACGCGGTCGCCGAGCAGCACCAGGCCCGCAGGCAGCACCACGACGGCGCAGAACGCGGTGATCAGCATGACGCCGATGCCGGCGTAGGCGAAGGAGCGCAGGAAGTACATCGGGAACACGAGCAGCGCCGCCAGCGCCACCGCGACCGTGGTCGCGCTGAACGCGATGGTGCGCCCGGCGGTCTCGACGGCTCGTCGTACGGCGGCATCGTGGCGCTGGCCTGCTGCCCGCTCCTCCCGGACCCGGGCGACCATCAGCAGTCCGTAGTCGACGGCCAGGCCGAGGCCGAGCCCCGTCGTCAGGTTCACCGCATAGATCGACACGTCGGTCGTCGAGCCGAGGACCGAGAGCTCGGCGAAGGTGCCGAGGATGGCGGCGAGGCCCACGCCGAGGGTGACCAGTGCACCCACCACGTTGCCGAACGCCAGCACGAGGAGCACCAGGATCAGCGGGATCGCAATGCTCTCAGCCAGCGCGAGGTCCGCGCCGATCTGGGCACCGATCTCCTCGCCGACCACCTCGCCACCTCCCACGGCGACGCTGACCGGGCCGGCCTCGCCCTCGTAGTGGTCGAGCACGGCGGCCGGGTCGGGCTCGACACCCGGCGCGACGGACGCCGTGAGGAGCGCGTGGCGCCCGTCGGTGGAGCGGAGCGGGCCGGCCCGCTCGTCGAAGTACGACGTCACGTCGGCGAGTTCCGGGTCCTGGCGCAGCCGCGCGGTCAGCTCCTGCCCGGCGGCGACCACGTCGGCGGCGTCGACGTCACCGCCCTGCGCCTCCACGACGAAGACGTAGTCCGCTCCCCCGTCGAAGCGGTCGGCGAGCAGCGCTGCGGCGCGGCTGCTCTCCGACTGCGGGTCGTCGAAGCCCTCGGCCTGGAGCTTGCCGAACGCCCCGACCCCCACCCAGCCCGCGAGCAGCACGCCCAGCAGGCCGACCCCCAGGACCCCGCGGGCCCGGGTGGTCACCAGCTCACCGATCCAGCGGAACATCTCGTCCTCCGTCCGTGCGCACGCCATGTGTGCGGCCGTAAACTTTACGGGTGTCAACTTGGCATGGATGTGCACAGGTGTCAACATGTTCCGCGTGAACTCCCCGGCCACGGCGCGCAGCAGCTACCACCACGGCGACCTCCGCAACGCGCTGGCGCGCGCGGCCGCCGAGCTGGCCGCGACCGGCGGGCCCGACGCGGTGACGATCCGGGGCGCGGCCCGCGAGGTCGGGGTGACCCCGACGGCGGCGTACCGCCACTTCGCCAACCAGGGCGACCTGCTCGAGGCGGCCCGCGGCCTCGCGATGGACGGGATGGTCGCCGCGATGGCCGACTTCCTCCAGCGGGTCCCGGCCGACGGCGACCCGGTCGCCCGGGCCCTCGCCCGGCTGCGCTCGACCGGCCGCGGCTACATCCGCTTCGCGCTCCAGGAGCCCGGGATCTTCCGTACCTGCTTCACCGGCCGGCTGCGCGAGCCTGCTGCGGGGGCCGGGGACGGGGCCGGGGACCGGGCTGGGGCCGGCCCGGGCATGGGTGACCCGGCGCCCTACCTGCTCCTGGGCGAGATGCTCGACGAGCTCGTCGCGGTCGGCTACCTCGCGCCCGAGGACCGCCCGGGCGCCGAGGCCGGCCCCTGGGCCGCCGTCCACGGACTGGCGATGCTGCTCGTCGACGGCCCGCTCAAGGACATGCCGGAGGCGGACCGGGAGGCGGCGATCGAGCGCACCCTCGACATGACCAGCCGCGGACTGGCGACCGGCCCCGCGAGCGTCCAGGGCCGCTCACCTGAGGGGCCGCTAGGGTCAGCCGGGTGAGCGAGGAGCTGATCGACTACGCAGCCTGGGGCGAGCGGTTCTTCGCGACCGCCGTCACGGCCGAACGCGTCGTGGCCGGGGTCAACGTCTTGTCCGGACGGCCCATCGACGTCGGCCCGATCGGCGTCGGGCCCGGCCGGATCGCGAAGGTGACCGCACGGGGCACGATCGGCACCGCGACCGGTCAGCGGGTCGGCGCCGACCCCGTCGCCTTCCATGTCGACCTGCCGGTCACCCTGGCGTTCAGCATCGACCTCGGCATGGACAAGCAGCGCTTCGACGCCGACATCACCGTGCCGCTGCTCATCACCGCACGCGCCCGTGCCGACCTCGCGATCGCGCTCGAGGTGACGCCGCCGGAGACCGGCCAGGTCGTCGTACGGCTCAAGGCGCAGGGTCTGCGCGCCTCGCTCACCAGCAAGGCGGCCAACGTCGAGGGAGAGCTGCGGCGCTTCGTCGCGAGGTACGTCGCGAAGGAGCTCGACAAGCCCTACGTCCGCGACGCCACCGTGATCGACGTCGGCGGGGCCATCGCCCGCGCCGCCGCCGGGCTCGGCCCGCGGGAGCAGAGTCCGATGGCCGACGAGCTCACCGACGACCTGCCCGCCGCGATGGAGGCCGAGCTCGAGCACACCGCCCAGCTGTTCCTGGACGACGAGGAGGGCGAGCAGCGGTGACGCCCTATCCCCCGGCGCCCTGGCACATGCACGGCTCGCTGTGGCTCTCCGCGTTCCGGCTGCGCGAGGACGCCGACGAGCGGCACCCGGCCGGGTCGTACGGCGTCGCGCTCGTCTCCTACGAGGACCCGAGCCCGCTGACCTACCACGAGCTGCTCGTGGCGCGGACCACGAAGAATCGCGCCGGCAAGGGCGCCGTGACCATCACCGACATCTGGGTCGACTCCGAGGCGTCGCAGGCCGGCGGCCGGGAGCTGTGGGCGATCCCCAAGCAGCTGTGCGACTTCGACCGCGAGAGCAGCTACCGCGGCCCGGTGACCTCGACCGACTGGACGGCGAGCGTGGAGCGGCGACCCGTCGTCGAGGCCAGCTTCACCGACGTGTCCCGGGCCGCGCTGCGGGTGCCGGTCACGGGCCTCGTCGAGCAGCCCGGGATCGCCGAGCACCCGGAGACCGCCGACGTGGTGATGAAGGGAACCGCGAAGGCGCTGCCGTGTCGCGGACGGTGGAGCTTCGCCGCGGACGGCCCGCTGGCGTTCCTGCGTGAGGCCCGCCAGCTGGGCTCGTTCCGGATGGCCGGGTTCCGGCTGTCGTTCGACTGACATCCTGTTCCGTTGGGATGTCGTTTGGGACCAAACGACGCGATTGGGGGCCCGGGGCATGCAGTCTCTGCCCAATCGAGGCCCCTCCCGTGCGCCCTATTCCGCGTCCAGGTCCTGCTCCACGAGCGCCGCGATCTTGGCGACGTCGGCCTCGTTCTCGCCGGACACCTCGACCTGGTCGCCGTTGCCGGCACCGAGGGTCATGATCAGCAGCGCGGAGCTGGCGTCGACGCCCTCGTCGCCGGGGATGCCGATCAGCACCTCGGTGTCGAGGTCGGCGGCCGCCTCGGAGATGAGCGCGGCGGGGCGGGCGTGGAGGCCGACGGCGGAGCCGACGGTGACGGTCACGGTGTGCATGGGTGCTTCCTCTCGTTCGGTACGACGGATGGCGGTCAGGCGGGGACGGGCTCGGCGGCGGGGTCGGCCGCACCGACCGGGGCGGCGCGGCCGACCGACTTGAGCGCGACGACGGCCGCGGCGGCGACCACGACGCCGGCGATCAGCGCGACGAAGAAGCCGATCACGCCGTCGACGGCGAAGAGCACGAAGACGCCGCCGTGCGGCGCGCGCAGGCTGACGTCGAGCGCCTCGGCAAGCCCGCCGGTGACGGCACTGCCGAGCACGATCGACGGGATGACGCGCAGCGGGTCGGCGGCAGCGAACGGGATCGCGCCCTCGGAGATGAAGGACGCACCGAGCAGCCAAGCGGCCTTGCCGTTCTCCCGCTCGGCGGGCGTGAACAGGGCGGGCCGGACGACGGTGGCCAGCGCCATCGCCAGCGGCGGCACCATGCCCGCCAGCATCACGGCGGCCATGATCTTCAGCTCGGGGGCACCGCTCGCGATGCTCGCACCACCGATGCCGACGACCGCGAAGCTGTAGGCAACCTTGTTGAGCGGGCCGCCCATGTCGAAGGCCATCATCATCCCGAGGATGACGCCGAGGATGATCGCGTTGGAGCCGTCGAGGCCGTTCAGGCCGTCGTTGAGCCGCTCCATCAGCCAGGTGATCGGACGGCCGAGCAGGAGCAGCATCGCCAGGCCCGCGATCACGCTGGTCACCAGCGGGATGACGAGCACGGGCATCAGGCCGCGCGCCCAGGTCGGCACGGTCCACCGCGAGACCCACAGGGCGACGACTCCGGCGAGCACGCCGCCGACGATCGCTCCGATGAACCCGGTCTGGGGGGCACCGGCGCCGTCCGCGGCGGCGAAGCCGGCGAGGTTCGTCGCCAGCGCGCCCATGATGAAACCCGGCGCCAGGCCCGGCCGGTCGGCGATCGCATAGGCGATGTAGCCGGCGAGCGCCGGCACGAACAGCGCGAACGCGGCCTTGCCGATCACGAAGAGCAGCACGCCGAGGTAGAGCAGGACGCCGGAGTCGAACGGCACGTGCTCCAGCCCGTACGCCGCCGCGGACGGCGGGTCGAGCAGGCTGTGCGTGACGAGGATGTCGCCGGCGACGTTGGCGCTGTCGTAGCCGCCGAGCAGGAAGCCCAGCGCGATCAGCAGGCCACCGGCCGCGACGAACGGGATCATGTAGGACACCCCGGTCATCAGCACACGGCGGGTCCGCGCGCCCCACGACTCGCCCGCGGCCGACGTAGCCCGGGCCGCGGGGTCCGCCGAGCCCTCGACCCTCGCGGCCGCGGGGTCGGTGATCGCGCGCAGGGCGTCGGCGATGACCGCGTCCCCGTCGTCGATCGGCCGCTTCACCCCGGAGGCGACGAGCGGCTTCCCGGCGAACCGGCCCCGGTCCCGCACGCCCACGTCGGCGGCGAAGATCACCACGTCGGCGGCGTCGATCGTCGCCTGCGGCAGCGGGGTCGCGCCCGCGGACCCCTGCGTCTCGACGGCGATCTCGACACCGGCCCGCGCGGCGGCCGCCTCGAGCGCCTCGGCCGCCATGTAGGTGTGCGCGATGCCGGTGGGGCACGAGGTCACGGCGACCAGGCGTCGTACGACGGCCGGCTGGGCCGGCGCAGCCGGCGCCTCCGCCGCGGGCTGACCTGCGGGCTGACCTGCGGGCTGACCTGCGGGCTGGGCGGGCGGCGCCACGACGGCCTGCACCAGCGCGACCACCTCGTCGGCGGACGACGCCGAGCGCAGGGCGTCGGTGAACTCCGGCTTCACCAGCGAGCGGGCCAGCTTGGCGAGGATCTGGAGGTGGGCGTTGCCGCCGCCCTCGGGCGCCGCGATGAGGAAGACCAGGTCGGCCGCCCCGTCCTTCGCACCGAAGTCGACGCCGGGCGCGAGCCGGGCGAAGGCCAGGGTGGGCTCGGTGACGGCGGTCGAGCGACAGTGCGGGATCGCGATGCCGTCCTTCATGCCGGTGGCCGACTTCGCCTCCCGGGCGTGGAGGTCGGCCCGCAACTGGTCGACATCGGTCGCCCGCCCGGCCTCGGTGACGATGGCGGCGAGCGCCGCGATCACCCGGTCCTTGTCGGCGCCGAGGTCGGCGTCGAGGCTGACCAGCGCGGGGGTCATCAGCTCTGCCATGAGGGATCTCCTTCGTGGGCGGGAGTGCTCGCGGTCGCGAGCGGTCGGACCCGGACCTGGTCGGTCCGGACGTCATCGGGGACGGGCACCGTGGTGCCGGGGAGGGACGCTGCGGCGCTCCCCCACGCCACGGCGGAGGCGAGCCGGTCGGCGGGGGCGGCGTCGCGCAGGTCGGCGAGCAGGTAGCCGAAGAGGCTGCTGTCGCCCGCACCGACAGTGCTGATCACGCGGGTCGGGGGCGGCGTCGCGTGCCAGGCGCCGGTGGCGTCGACGAGGACCGCGCCGGCGCCGCCGAGCGTCGCGAGCACGGCCCCGACGCCGCGGTCGACGAGCGATCGTGCAGCATCGGCGACCAGCTGGGGGTCCTGCTCGAGTGCGTCGGCGTCGGCGCCGGTGACGGTGGCGAGCTCCTCGGCGTTCGGCTTCAGCAGGCTCGGCGCCGTGTCGGGGGCGAGGCTGGCGACGACCGCGGCGAGGGCGTCCTCGCTGGTGTCGACCGCGACCCGCCGGCCAGCCGCGCGGAGGCGGGCGGCGAGGACGCCGTACCAGTCGCCCGGCGCGCCCGGCGGCAGCGACCCGGCGAGCACCACCCAGTCCGCGGCCTCGGCGAGAACCCGGTCCGCGAGCGCCGCGAGGCCGGCAGCGGTCAGCCGTGAGCCCGACGCGTTCAGCTTGGTGGTGGTGCCGTCGGGCTCGGTGAGCGTGAGGTTGACCCGGACCGGTCCGGCCGGGGTCACCGTGGAGCAGGGGACGCCGAGCGCCTCGAGCTCCCGGACGAAGGGACCGTCGGCCTCGGCCGGCAGCACGGCGCGCGTGGGCACGCCGGCCGCGACGCACGCACGGGAGATGTTGACGCCCTTGCCGCCGGGCTGGTCCAGGGTGTCGGCCACCCGGTGCACGCCGCCGCGCACGAGCTCGCCGGCGAGCACGACCGTCCGGTCGACGCTCGGGTTGGGGGTGAGGGTGACGATCACGCCGACACCACCTCGGGGCCGGCGGCCGCCAGCGCCTTGCGGTCGGCCGGCCGCAGCCCGCGGTCGGTGACGACCACGTCGACCTCGTCCAGGCTCGCGAACCGCACGGCAGTGTCGACCCCGACCTTCGTCGAGTCGACCAGGCCCACGACGCGCGCTGCCGCGAGCACGAAGGCCCGCTTGGTGGCGGCCTCCTCGCTGTCCGGCGTGGAGAGGCCGTGGGCGACGCTGAGGCCGTTCGCCCCGAGGTAGGCGGCGTCGACGCGCAGTGCGCCGACGGCCGCGACGGTCGCGGCGCCGACCGCCGCGTGGGTGTGGGCGCGGACCCGGCCGGGCAGCAGGTGCAGCTCGATCCCGGCGTTGCCGGCGAGGCGGGCGGCGATGGAAACACTGTGGGTGAACACCACCAGGCGGTGCGACGCGGGCAGCAGCTCGGCGAACCGCGCGGTGGTGCTCCCGGCGTCGATGAGGATCGACGCACCGGGCGGCGGCAGCTGGTCGAGCGCCGCCTTCGCGATCCGGGCCTTGGCCTCCGTGTTGGCAGAGTCCCGCTCCCCCAGCCCGGGCTCCAGGGTGGTGAGCACCGATGCCGGGACCGCGCCGCCGTGGACCCGCCGGAGCAGGCCCATCGCCTCGAGCGTGGTCAGGTCGCGTCGTACCGTCTCGGTGGTCACGTCGAACAGCTCGGCGATCTCGGCGACGGACAGGCGCCCCTGCGCGCCGACCTGGCTGACGATGGCTTGCTGACGTTCCTCGGCGTACACCGTGTGACCTCCCTCACGATCTGTGTTTGTGTTGTTTTATGCCCGTTTCTGTTGCTTGTCAAGGGGTTGCCGGTCTAGCGTGTGAGCATGGTCACCACGATCCACGGCACCCCCGTCGTCCCCGGACTGGCCCTCGCCCCCGCCCTGGTCACCGCCACCGGCGTCCCTGACGACGCACTGGAGCGGTACGGCGACGGAGGGTTCGCCGACGACGGGGCCGCCCTGGCGGCGTACGACGAGGCGGTCGGCGCCGTCGCCGAGGGGTTCCGGGCGAAGGCGGCCGCCGCCGACGGCGCCACGGCAGGCGTGCTGACCGCCAGCGCGGGCCTGGCCACCGACCGCGGACTGCGCGCCGCGGTGCGCAAGAACCTGCGCGCCGGGGAGCCGCTGCTGACGGCGGTGGACCACGCGGTCGAGCAGTTCGTCACGGTCTTCACCGGCATGGGCGGGCTGATGGCGGAGCGGGTCACCGACCTGCGCGACATCCGCACCCGGGTGGTCGCGCGACTGGTCGGGGTGCCCGAGCCCGGCGTCACGCTCGGTTCGGACCCGGTCGTCCTCGTCGCGACCGACCTCGCGCCCGCCGACACGTCCGGCCTGGACCCCGCGGTGGTGGTCGCGCTGGTGACCGAGCGCGGCGGCCCGACCAGCCACACCGCGATCATCGCGCGCCAGCTGGGAATCCCGTGCGTGGTCGGCGCGGCCGGGATCGTGGCCGCGGCCGACGGGCACGTCCTGCTCGTCGACGGGTCGACCGGGGCGGTCGAGTTGGACCCCGACACCGACTCGGCGGCGGCGCGGGTGGCCACGGACGCCGCGGATCGTGCGGCGCTGGCCGCGTGGCAGGGCCCGGGCCGCACGGCCGACGGGCACCCGGTGAAGCTGCTCGCCAACGTCGCCGACGAGGCGTCGGCGACGGTGGCAGCCGACGGCCCGGTCGCCGGCGTCGGGCTGTTCCGCACCGAGCTGAGCTTCCTGGACCGCGGGACCGAGCCGAGCGTCGAGGAGCAGGCCGAGCTCTACGCGGCCGTGCTCGCGCCGTTCTCCGGGCAGGAGCGCCACGTCGTGGTCCGCACCCTCGACGCCGGCTCCGACAAGCCGATCGCGTTCGCGACCCACCCCGACGAGGACAACCCGGCGCTCGGCGTACGCGGCCTGCGGCTCTCCTTCACCGACCACGGCCTGCTCGACCGGCAGCTCGACGCGATCGCGGCCGCGGCTGGGAAGACTGCCGTCCCGACCTGGGTGATGGCGCCGATGGTCGCGACGGTCGACGAGGCGCGTGACTTCGCGGGCGCCGTACGCGAGCGCGGCCTGGTCGCCGGCGTCATGGTCGAGGTGCCCAGCGCGGCGCTGCTCGCCGACCGGATCCTCGCCGAGGTCGACTTCCTGTCGATCGGCACCAACGACCTGACGCAGTACACGATGGCCGCCGACCGGATGTGCAGCGACCTGGCCCACCTCACCGACGCCTGGCAGCCGGCGGTGCTCCAACTGATCGCGATGACCGCCGCCGCCGGCCAGCGTGCCGCCAAGCCCGTCGGGGTCTGCGGCGAGGCCGCGGCCGATCCGTTGCTCGCATGCGTCCTGGTCGGACTCGGCATCACGTCGCTGTCGATGGCGTCGGCCGCGGTGCGACCGGTGGGCGCCCGGCTGGCGAGCGTGACCGTCGAGCAGTGCCGGGACATGGCAAGCGCGGCGCTCGCGGCTGCGAGTCCTTCCGCAGCGCGCGAGGCCGCGCGAGCCGTGCTGGGCTGAGCGCCCGGGGCAGCCGGGGTCAGGCCGGGTCAGGCCTGGTCGTCGATGGGCCCGTGGCCTCGGTCGCGATCTCGGGCGTCGCCGACGCCTCGCCCTCCAGCCCGTGGTCGGCCAGCGCGCGCCGGGAGGAGTCGCGGATCTCGAAGATCTCCGTCGCGAAGCCGCCCACGGCCGCCGCGACGTCGCCGACGGCCCGGGTCACGATGGTCGCGACCTCACCCACGGCGTGGGCAGCCGCCTCGGCGCCCGCCTGGAGCGCGTCCTTCGTGATCTCGGCCCTGGTGAGCTGGTCCCGTCCGTCCGTCATGGCGCCAGTCTCCCCCGCAGTGCGTCAGGCTGCCAACGAGTCGTCGGTCACGGCGTCGGGACCGCGCACGGGCGAGACCTTCGCCGTACCGCCCGGCAGGGAGTAGCGCACGATCTTCCGGAACACGCTGAAGAGCTGGTGGTGGAGCCGCCCGGTGTTGTACGGCAGGCCGTAGCGCTCGCAGATCCCGCGGACCTCGCCGGCGATCTCCGGGTAGCGGCGCGCCGGCAGGTCCGGGAACAGGT
This sequence comes from Nocardioides sp., assembly GCA_035554935.1. Lineage (GTDB taxonomy): Bacteria > Actinomycetota > Actinomycetes > Propionibacteriales > Nocardioidaceae > Nocardioides. The sequence continues at coordinate 27,086 of DATMHM010000050.1, forward strand.
GGTGCTCGATCTGGTGCGACAGGTTGCCGCTCATCAGGTGCATCAGCCGGCTGCCCTCGATGTTGGCGGATCCGAGCATCTGGCGCAGGTACCAGTGCCCGCGCGTCTCGTTCTCGGTCTCCTCCTCGGAGAAGGACGCGACGCCGGCCGGGAAGTGGCCGCAGAAGATGATGTTGAACGCCCACACGTTGCGGACCAGGTTCGCCACCGCGTTGCCCGCGAAGGTGAGCGGGAAGAGCGGGCCGGTCAGCGCCGGGAACAGGACGTAGTCCTTGAGCGCCTGCTTGCGGATCTTGCGCAGCAGCCCCGGGTAGAGCGGCTTGTTGTCGGCGTGCGAGCGCTTTCCGGACACGATGTTCTCGACCTCGAGGTCGTGCAGCGCGACGCCCCACTCGAAGAAGACCATCAGCAGGAAGGCGTAGAGCGGGTTGCCGAGGTAGTACGGGTGCCACTTCTGGTCCGGGTCCATGCGCAGGATCCCGTAGCCCACGTCGCGGTCCTTGCCGACGATGTTCGTGAAGGTGTGGTGGATGTAGTTGTGGGAGTACTTCCACTGCTCGCCCGGGCACACGGTGTCCCAGTCGAACATCCGCGAGTTGAAGGCCGGGTCGCCGAGGAAGTCGTACTGCCCGTGCATCACGTTGTGCCCGATCTCCATGTTGTCGAGGATCTTCGACACGCTGAGGCAGGCGACCGCGGGCAGCCAGCCCACGACGGGCAGGTAGAAGAGCGCGCGGCCGGCGATCTCCATCTTGCGCTGGGTGGTGACGACCTTGCGGAGGTACTCCGCGTCGGCCTCACCGAGGTCGGCGATCACGCGCTGGCGGATCGCGTCGAGCTCCTCGCCCAGCTTCTCGATCTGGTCGGCGCTCAGGCCGTGGTACTTCTCGTCGATGACGGCGTCGTTCGTGGTGGTGGTCATGTCAGCTCCTCGTGAACGGGGGTGGTCGTCACAGGTCGATGTGGCAGTCACCGGCAGCGCTGGTGACGCAGATGCGGATCTCCTCGCCCGGCGCGGAGGACTCCTCGCCGGTGAGGACGTTGCGGACGGTGCCTGCGGTCTTGGTGCGGGTGCAGGAGAAGCAGATGCCCATCCGGCAGCCGAACTCCGGCTGGAGGCCGAGCTCCTCGGCCTGCTCCAGCAGGCTCGCGCCGGTCGCGGCAGTGGCCTTCCCCGACCGGGTGAAGGACACCTCGCCCTCGACGGCCTCTCCCGGCTGGGCGGAACGCGCCACGGCAGGCTTGAAGAACTCCATGCGCAACCGCGGGGACAGCTCCCCCTCGGCGTCGGCGTAGGCCTCGCGCACCAGGTCGACCAGGCCGGCCGGTCCGCACAGCCACGTGTCGGTGTCCCGGTAGTCGGGGACGAGCCGGCGCAGCTCGAACTCGCTGAACAGCTGGTCGCCGTACCGCAGGTGCACCTCGACGCCGTTGTCGGCGGCGGCGATCGCGGCCAGCTCCGTCGCGAAGATCTGGTCCTCGGGGCTGCGCGCGAAGTGGAGGAAGGTGACCTTCCGGCCCGCGTGCCCGTCGTACCCGTCGCGCAGCAGCGTGCGGACCATCGACATCGCCGGCGTGATGCCGGATCCGCCGGTGATGAACAGCAGGCGGTTGTTGGTCGGGGTCGCCGGGCTCTCCGTGAGGGTGAACTCGCCCTGCGCCTGGCTGAGGTGCAGGATCGCGCCGGGCTGAGCCTCGCGAACGAGGTACGACGACACCTGACCCTCGTCGTGGGCGCGGATCGTGAGCGTGAACTGCTCGCCGGGCGCCGAGGCGGCGGACGAGATCGAGAACGCGCGGGTGTGCCGGCGGGCCGAGCCGGGCAGCTCGACGCCGACGAGCACGTGCTGGCCGGCGCGGTGACCGCGCCAGGTGCTGGTGGGCTGCAGGGTCAGGGTGGCGACCGGCGCCGAGTCCTCGGCGGCGGTCTCGCGGTGGATCGAGACGATGCGGGCGCGGACCTCGTGAGCCGCCCACATCGGGTTGAACCGCTCGAGGTAGCGGTCGACGGTGTGGGGGGTGGCCAGGGCCGCGGCGAGCCGCGAGCGCAGGAGCCGTCCGACCGGTCCGGCCGGGGCCGGCGGGGAGATGAGCGCGGACATCGCGCCTCCTTCGTGACGGAAGATTGGGTGTACATCTGTACACCGAAAACTCTGTCGGCTCGCGCGGGTGAGGTCAACGACCGGGACGCGTGACAGTGCACACATGTTCACTGAAGGTACGATGGGTACATGAGCGGAGCCCGCGTCGAGCAGAAGGAGCGCACCCGTCGCGCCATCCTCGACGCGGCACTCGCGCTCTCCGAGGAGTCGACCCTGGTCGCCCTCTCCCTGCGCCAGGTGGCCAAGGAGGTCGGCATCGTCCCGACCGCCTTCTACCGCCATTTCCCGTCGATCGAGGACCTCGGGCTCGCGCTCGTGGAGGAATCGCTCGACACGCTGCGCACCCTCCTGCGCGAGCTGCGGCGGACCGCCGGGGACGACTTCCGCACGATCATCGACGGATCCGTCACGGTCCTCGTCGAGCAGGTCCACGGCAACCACGCCCACTTCGGCTTCATCGCCCGCGAGCGATTCGCCGGGCCTGTCGCCGTCCGCGCGGCGATCGCGCGCGGGATCGAGCTCGCGGAGCTCGAGCTCGCCACCGACCTCGCCCACCTCCCGGGCACCGACCAGTGGTCGGACGAGGACCTGCGGACCCTGTCCTCGCTCATCGTCGGCGCGATGGTGACCACTGCCGAGCGGCTGATCACCGCCGGCCCCGGCTCCGTCGCGGAGAAGCGGATCGCGGACACCGCCCGGGCCCAGCTGCGGATGATGCTGGTCGGCGCCATGAACTGGCGCTCGCAGCGCTGACGCCGCCGACACCATCCCCGTCGCCGCGCCCGGCACCTTCGCCGGCGTCGCGCTCGTCACGTTCGATGGACGCGAAGTTACCGACCAGTCACCATGGCGCGGTGCCCACCGCAGTCGACACCCTCACCACCGCCGCCCGCAACGCCTGGGCGATCTCCCCCATCGGACCCGGCATCGAGCAGTACGACGGCCTACCCGCGACCGTCCTGTCCGACGAGCCGCACCGCCGGCTCGTGCGCTACGACCGCACCACGCCCGCCACGGCCGCCCGTCCGGTGCTGCTCGTCCCGCCGCTGGCCGTCTCGGCGCGCTGCTTCGACCTCCGGCCCGGCCAGAGCCTGGCCGCCCACCTGCTGGCCGCCGGCCGGGCGACGTACCTCGTCGACTACGGGCAGATCACCTTCGCCGACCGGGCGATGGGCTTCGAGACCTGGGTCGACGACATCCTCCCCACGGCGATCCACGCGGTGCTCGCCGACCACGCCGAGGCCGGCGACCCGGTCGACGGCGTCGACCTCGTCGGCTGGTCCCTCGGCGGCACGATCAGCCTGCTCACCGCCGCGGCGCATCCCGACCTCCCGATCGCGTCCCTGACCGCGTTCGGCACGCCGATCGACTACACGATGATCCCGGCCATCCAGCCGCTGGTCGTCGCCGATCGCCTGCTCGGCTCGCGCGCCGTCACCGCGCCCACCGCCGCCCTCGGCGGGGTCCCGCGGCACCTCGTCCGGGCCAGCTACCGCGCGATGGCGCCGAAGCGGGAGCTCACCAAGGCCCTCCACCTGACCCGCAACATCCTCGACACCGAGGCGCTCGCGCGGACCACCGCGATCGACGGCTTCATCGGGCAGATGCCGGGCTACCCCGGTCGCGCCTACCACCAGATCCACACCCGGCTGATGGTCCGCAACGAGCTGGCCTCCGGCACGGTCAACCTCAGCCGCAACCGCGCCGTGCACCTCTCCGACGTCCGCACCCGGGTGCTGTTCGTGGGCAGCGAGACCGACAACATCGCGGACGGCCCTGCCGTACGGGCCGGTACGGACGTCGTACCCGGCGCGCGCTATGCCGCCGCCGACGGCCTCAGCCACCTCGGCCTCGTCGCCGGACCGCGAGCCGCCGAGCTCAGCTGGCCCGCGATGGACGCCTTCCTGGACGAGACTTCCTGACCGTCCCTTGCGCTTCCTGCCCGTTGCAGCGGGCAGGAAGCGCAGGAATCACCGCTTCAGCGGTGATTCCTGCGCCTCGCCGACTCAGTGCGCAGCAGGCGCGCCGTCAGGCGCCTCCACCTTGGACGGCAGCAGCAGGGCCATCGCGATCACGACCACGCCGATCACCGCACCGGTGGCGAAGGCCCACTGCAGGCCACCCATGAACGCGTCGGCGCCGGTCGCGCCGTCCGCAGCGAGGCCCTCCGTGCGGTTGGTCAGGATGACGACCAGCAGCGCGGTGCCGATGGCGCCGGCCACCTGCTGCAGCGTGCCCAGCAGCGAGCTGCCGTGGGAGTACAGCTGCGGCGAGAGGTCGCCCAGGCCGATGGTGAACACCGGCGTGAAGACGGTGGCGAGGCTGGCCATCAGGGCGACGTGCAACAGCAGGATGAGGGCGTACGGCGTCTCGGTGCCGATCCGGCTCAGCCCGAACAGCAGCGCCACCATGGCGATCGAGCCGGGGATCACCAGCGGCCGCGAGCCGATCCGGTCGTAGACCTTGCCGACCTGCGGGCCGAGCAGGCCCATCGCCAGGCCACCGGGCATCACCAGCAGGCCGGTCTCGAGCTCGGAGAGCCCACGCAGGTTCTGCAGGTAGAGCGGCAGCAGCAGCATCGAGCCGAGGAACGCCATGAAGCCGGCCGACATGAGCACCAGCGACACGGTGAAGTTGCGGTGCTTGAGCGTGCGCAGGTCCATCAGCGGACGGTCGGAGCGCTGCAGCACCAGCTGGTAGACCGCGAACGCCGCGATCAGGACGACCCCGCCGCCGATGAGCAGCGTCGGCTCGGTCCACTCCGCCTTGCCGACCTTGCTCAGGCCGTAGACGAACGTGCTGAAGCCACCCCCGGCGAGCACCACGCTCAGCCAGCTGATCGGGCTGCGGTTGGTCTCGCCGACGTTCTCCAGCTGCCGGAACCCGAAGACGCCGACGAGGACCGCGATGGGCAGCACGACGACGAAGATCAGCCGCCACGACCCGAAGTGCAGCAGCACGCCCGAGACGGCGGGGCCGAGCGCCGGCGCGCACGACATGGCCAGCGTGACCTGGCCCATGACGCGGCCGCGGTCCTGCGGCGCGACGACCGTCATCAGGGTGGTCATCAGCAGGGGCATCATCACCGCCGTACCGCCCGCCTGGACGACGCGGCCCGCGAGCAGGACGCCGAAGGTGGGGGCGGCGGCCGCGATCAGCGTGCCGACGCTGAAGGTGACCATGGCGGTGGCGTACGCCGACCGGGTGCTCACCCGCTGGAGGAACCAGCCCGTCACCGGGATGACGGCGGCCATGGTCAGCATGAACACGGTCAGCGACCACTGCGCCGTGCTCTCGGTGATGGCGAAGTCGGTCATCAGCCGCGGCACGGCGTTGACCAGGGTCGTCTCGTTGAGGATGACGACGAAGGTCGCGGCGACGAGCAGCTTGATGACGAGCGGGGTGCGGCCCGGGGGCACCGGGTCGGGGCCGGCGGGATCCTGGGTGAACTCCTGCTCGAAGGCGGCGATCCCGCCGCCGGTCTCGGTGGGCCCGGTGGGCGCAGTCATGACGGGTCCTATCGGTTGGGTGGCATGGTCCAGCGGTGGCCGACCAGGTGCTGCCGGACGAAATCCGCGCGGCCCTCGCTTCATGGGTTCCACGAACGAGCCGACACCATTTCGACAGTCCCTGCGGGAGAAACTCATCGGAGATTCCCGCGGCACTGTCAGGAGTCAATCGTCCAGCACCGACAGTGATTCCCGCCAACGGTTAAATCCGCTGGCGGCAGAGCGCGCTGCCGCGCCCTTCCCGACGCTCAGCGGGTGAAGACGACCTTCCCGAACACGTCGCCCTCGGCCATCGCCGCGAAACCCTCGCGGGCGTCGGTCATCGGCAGCACCCGGTCGATGACCGGGCGGACGCCGGTCGCGTCGAGCATGGTGACCAGGCTGGCCAGCTCGTCGCGGGTGCCCATCGTCGAGCCGATCACGCTGAGCTGCAGGAAGAAGATCCGGGTCAGCTCCGCGTCGTCCAGGTTCGGCCCGGACGTGGTGCCGGAGATGACGATCCTGCCGCCGGGACGCAGCGCGCGGATCGAGTGCGACCAGGTGGCGCGGCCGACGGTCTCCATGACCGCGTCGACCTTCACCGGCAGCCGCGCGCCGGACTCGAAGACCTCGTGTGCGCCGAGCTCGAGGGCCTTGGCCCGCTTGGACTCGTCGCGGCTGGTCGCGAGCACGCGCAGGCCACCGGCCCGGGCCAGCGCGATCAGGGCGGTCGCGACGCCGCCGCCGGCACCCTGGACCAGCACGGTGTCGCCCGCCTTGAGCCCGCCCTGCGTGAACAACATGCGGTACGCCGTCAGCCACGCCGTCGGCAGGCAGGCGGCCTCCTCGAAGGACATCGACGCGGGCTTCGGCACGACGTTGCGCGTCGGCACGATCACCTTGTCGGCGAAGGTGCCCTGGTGCCGCTCGGACAGCAGCGAGCGACGCGGGTCGAACGTCTCGTCACCGCTCCACGCGGGGTCGGAGACGACGGCGTGCACGACGACCTCGTTGCCGTCCTCGTCGTACCCGGCCGCGTCGCAACCGAGGATCATCGGCAGCGCCTCGGACTTCAGGCCGACGCCGCGCAGCGACCAGAGGTCGTGGTGGTTGAGCGAGGCGGCCTTGACCGTCACCGTGGTCCAGCCGTCGGGGGCGACCGGGTCGGGACGCTCGCCGACCACGAGGCCGGTCAGCGGGTCGTCGGCGGAGCTGGCGAAGGAGTCTGCGTAGACGGCGAACACGTCGTCAACCTATCGGGACCCGGAGCCCGCGCTGCATCCCCGTTCGGGGACTGGGCCGCTGGGCCCTCGGCGTACCGGCGCAGGTCAGATGCGCGCGACGCCGTCGCGGCGCGCCGCCTCGGCGACCGCAGCGGCGACCGCCGGACCGACCCGCGGGTCGAACGGCGAGGGGATCACCAGGTCCTCGGACAGGTCGTCGCCCACCAGGGCGGCCAGCGCGTCGGCGGCCGCGACCTTCATGCCCTCGGTGATCGCGCTCGCGTGCACATCGAAGGCTCCCCGGAAGATGCCCGGGAAGGCCAGCACGTTGTTGATCTGGTTCGGGAAGTCCGAGCGGCCCGTCGCCACGACCCGGGCGTGCCGGTGCGCCACGTCGGGGTGCACCTCCGGGTTCGGGTTGGCCATCGCGAAGATGATCGCGTCGTCGGCCATCGTCGCGACGACCTCCTCGGGCACGGTGCCACCGGAGACGCCGATGTAGACGTCGGCGCCGTCGAAGGCCTCGGCCAGCGTGCCGCGCCGGCCGCACTGGTCCGCCGTCAGCTCGGCCAGGGCCTTCTTGGAGGCGGTCAGGTCGTGGCGGTCGGAGCTCACCACGCCCTTGCGGTCGGTCACTGCGATGTCCTTCACGCCGGCGGCGAGCAGGATCTTGGCGATCGCGACGCCCGCGGCGCCGGCGCCGGAGATCACGACGCGGGTCGACTCGGCGGTACGGCCGGTCAGCTTCAGCGCGTTGACGAGGGCCGCGAGGGTCACCACGGCCGTGCCGTGCTGGTCGTCGTGGAAGACCGGGATGTCGAGGGCCTCCTTGAGGCGGTCCTCGATCTCGAAGCAGCGCGGGGCGGAGATGTCCTCGAGGTTGATGCCACCGAAGCTGGGCGCGAGCCGCACCACGGTCTCGATGATCTCCTCGACGTCGGTCGTGGCCAAGCAGATCGGGATGCCGTCGACGCCGCCGAACTGCTTGAACAGCACGGCCTTGCCCTCCATCACGGGCATCGCGGCGGCCGGGCCGATGTCACCCAGGCCGAGCACCGCGGTGCCGTCGGAGACGATCGCGACGGTGTTGGGGACCCAGGTGTAGTGCCGGGTCAGCCCGGGGTCGGCGGCGATCGCCTCGCACACCTCGGCGACGCCCGGGGTGTAGGCCAGCGAGAGCTGGTCCCGGCTGCCGACGTCGGCCGTCGGTACGGTCGCCATCTTGCCGCCGAGGTGCAGGTCGAACACCGGCTCACCCGCGCGCGGGTGCGGGGAAGGAACGTCAGCAGCCACGAAGAGCAATCCTCCCACACCGGCTCCTTCGGGCCGGAGCCCGTCCGGATGACAACGATCACAGCAGGGTCGCAGCAGGGGTCACAGCAGGGGTCACAGCACGCGCGGCCGCGGCCAGAGCCGCGCCCGGGCCACCGCCCACACGTCCTCGTCGGGCACCGCGCCGCGATGCCGCGAGTCCACCCCGGCCTCCGGGTTGTCCCCGCGCAGCCACCAGCCGTGGTCGCGTCGCTCGACGGCGCGCTTGACGACGACGGTGCCGTCGGCGAACCGGGCGACCACTACGCGGCCCGCGCGTACCGGCGCGCCCCACGCGACGAGCAACCGGTCCCCGGGCGCCAGGGTCGGCCGCATCGAGTCACCGCGTACGACGGCCAGGCCGATCCGGCGTCGTACCGGCCGGTGTCCCGACTCCCGACCACCCGTTGCCCCGACCGCCATGCCGAGTAGTGTCGCAGTCAGCAGTTCGTTCCCCGTCGAAGACGTGTCGACCACCTCGATCACGTCGATCCCCAGGAGAGGACCCACATGTTCTCGCGTCTCACCCGCAAGCTCGTCGCCCCCACCATCGAGGTCTCCGCGCACTGCGACCTGCCGTGCGGCGTCTACGACCCGGCCCAGGCCCGCATCGAGGCCGAGTCGATCAAGGCCGTCATCGCCAAGGTGGCCGACAGCGACGACCCTGACTTCCGCACCCGCGCGGTCCTGATCAAGGAGCAGCGCTCCGAGCTGGTCAAGCACCACCTGTGGGTGCTGTGGACCGACTACTTCAAGCCCCCGCACTTCGAGAAGTACCCGCAGCTGCACACCCTCGTGAACGAGGCCACCAAGCTGGCCGGCGCCGCCGGCACCAAGGGCACTCTCGACGCGGCGGTCGCCGACCAGCTGCTCGCCAAGATCGACGAGATCGCGGAGATCTTCTGGGAGACCAAGAAGGCCTGATCACAGGCATCCGTACGACGCCGCACCCGGTCCGCCTCGGCGGACCGGGTGCGGTGTTCTTTGGTAACGCTGGCATGCCTGTGCCCCGCCCAGTGCTGCATGGTGGGCGGGGTGCGGGGCTCGGTGGTCAGTACCCGTCGTAGTCATCGGGATCGAGCCACCGCGGCGGATCCAACGCTGTCGTGCCGAGCGGTCCGACGTGGAAGTGCCGTCCGGACGGACTGATCCACAGGTAGTGGGCGGGCGCGATGATCACGTACCGCCACAGTGAGAACGTCTTGGCCCGATGGTGTCGCCTGCAGAGCGGAACCAGCTGACACGGACAGGTCGGCCCGCCCTGTGCGTAGGGCGTGTGGTGGTCGATGTCGCACTTCACCGCCCGGCGGGGGCAGCTGGGGAACCGGCAGGTGTGGTCCCTCAGTTGGACCCTGCGCTTGAGGCGGTCCGGGATCTCGTAGGAGTCCACCGGGACGCAGTCGGCCAGGTCGATCACCGGCCGGATCGTCACGGTCGTGTGCCGGGCGAGCAGCCACTCCTTGATCTGCCCGATCGTGACCGGCATCCCGGTCTCCTCACACCGCCCCACCGGGTTGCCGTCCTCGTTGGTCGAGGAGGCCGCGTCGCCCTCGTTGGTCGAGGAGGCCGGCCACGGCCGTCTCGAGACCCCCGCAGCCCCTCCTCCCAAGTCCCCGTCGTCCTCGTTGGTCGAGGAGGCCGGCCACGGCCGTCTCGAGACCCCCGCAGCCTCTCCTTCCAAGTCCCCGTCGACGAGGTCGCCGAGGCTGGTGTCGGTGATGTGCACGTTCAGCACGACCTTCCGCCCCGGCGCCTCCGCGACGACCTCCCCGGTCTCCTCGTCATGGATCAGCAGGTCCAGCGCGAGATCGCGTCGCGCGATCGCACCCGCTGCCTTCGACCGTCGTACGTCGAGCGGGGAGTCGTCCCCGAACCTGCCCCGGATCTCCGCTTCCCGTGAGATCGCCTGGTCGAGGTCCAGGCTGTCCGCAGCATCGAGGACACCGTCCCAGCGCACCTGCCCGTGCTCATCCACCTCATCGGGCCCGAACCTGCGCTGGTCGGCGGCCTTGTGCCGTTCGGCCTCGGCACGTTCGGGATCGAACCGCATGACCGCCTCCGCTACGAGGCGTTCGAGCTGCTTCCACCCCACGCCACCGATGGCGGCGTTGAGGTGCCGGTCCACGAACGCCGCTGCCTCAGCCGAGAGTGGGCGGGTGAGGTCCGCGACCCGTTCGGCCCGCCACGGCGCGACCTTCCCCGCG
>DATMHM010000051.1:0-22407 GCA_035554935.1 Nocardioides sp.
GAGGACATGGGCATGATGGCCAACCTCGAGATCGTCTGAGCCGCCAATGCCGGAGTGTCCAGCCGGGCTGACGAGCGGAGTGTCCGGCCACGGCCGGACACTCCACCCACCGCGGTCAGCTCGCCGAGAGCAGACCTTCCGCCGCCCGAGGATCGAAGAAGACGAGCTTGGCGTTCTCGATGTCGGTCGGGTCGCCTTCGCAGTCGACGACGACCTTCTGCCCGGACTTGAGCTCGTTGAACAGGATCCGCTCCGACAGCGCGTCCTCGATCTCGCGCTGAATGGTCCGGCGCAGCGGACGGGCGCCCATCACCGGGTCCCAGCCCTTCTTGGCCAGCCACCGCTTCGCGTTACCGGTCAGCTCCAGGCTCATGTCCTTGTTCCGCAGCTGAGCCTCGATCCGCGTGATCATGATGTCCACGATCTCGAGGATGTTCTCCTCACTGAGCTGGTGGAACACGATCGTGTCATCGATACGGTTCAGGAACTCCGGCCGGAAGTGGTTCTTCAGCTCGTCGTTGACCTTCTGCTTCATCCGCTCGTAGTTCGAGTCCAGATCGTTGCTGGCCGCGAACCCCAACGACACCGCCTTGGCCACATCCCGCGTACCCAGGTTCGTGGTCAAGATGATCACCGTGTTCTTGAAGTCCACGATCCGCCCCTGGCCGTCGGTCAGCCGACCGTCCTCCAGGATCTGCAGCAACGTGTTGAACACATCCGGATGCGCCTTCTCGATCTCGTCGAACAGCACCACCGAGAACGGCCGCCGGCGCACCTTCTCCGTCAGCTGACCACCCTCGTCGTAACCGACGTATCCAGGCGGGGCACCGACCAGACGCGACACCGTGTACCGATCGTGGAACTCCGACATGTCCAGCTGGATCAACGCATCCTCGGACCCGAACAAGAACTCCGCCAACGAGCGGCTGAGGAGTGTCTTTCCGATGCCTGAGGGGCCGGCGAAGATGAACGAACCGGACGGACGCTTCGGGTCCTTCAACCCCGCCCGCGTACGCCGGATCGCCTTGGACACCGCCTTGACCGCGTCGATCTGGCCGACGACCCGCTTGTGCAGCTCGTCTTCCATCCGCAGCAGCCGCGAGGTCTCCTCCTCGGTCAGCTTGTACACCGGAATACCGGTCCAGTTCGCCAGCACCTCAGCGATCTGCTCGTCGTCGACCTCGCTCACGACGTCGAGATCGCCGGCCTTCCACTCCTTCTCCCGCTGCGCCTTCTGCTGCAGCAGCTGCTTCTCCTTGTCGCGCAGCTGCGCGGCCCGCTCGAAGTCCTGCGCGTCGATCGCGGACTCCTTGTCCCGGCGCACCTGAGCGATCTTCTCGTCGAAGTCACGCAGGTCCGGCGGAGCGGTCATCCGGCGGATCCGCATCCGCGCCCCGGCCTCGTCAATCAGGTCGATCGCCTTGTCCGGCAGATACCGATCGGAGATGTACCGGTCAGCCAGATTCGCCGCCGCCACCAACGCCGCATCCGTGATCGTCACCCGGTGGTGCGCCTCATAGCGATCCCGCAGACCCTTCAGCATCTGAATCGCCACGTCGAGCGACGGCTCGTCGACGCGTACGGGTTGGAAGCGGCGTTCCAGAGCACCGTCCTTCTCGAACGATTTGCGGTACTCGTCCAGCGTCGTAGCGCCGATGACCTGCAGTTGCCCACCGGTCAGCATCGGCTTGAGAATGTTGGCCGCGTCGATCGCGCCCTCGGCCGCGCCCGCCCCGACCAGAGTGTGGATCTCGTCGATGAACAGGATGATGTCGCCGCGCGTGCGGATCTCCTTGAGCACCTTCTTGAGGCGCTCCTCGAAGTCACCCCGATAGCGGGAACCGGCCACCAGGGCGCCCAGGTCCAGCGTGTAGAGCTGCTTGTCCTTGAGCGTCTCCGGCACCTCGCCCTTGACGATCTTCTGCGCCAAGCCCTCGACCACGGTCGTCTTGCCGACGCCCGGCTCACCGATCAGCACAGGGTTGTTCTTCGTCCGGCGGGACAGCACCTGCATGACCCGCTCGATCTCCCGGTCGCGTCCGATCATCGGATCGAGCTTGCCCGCGCGCGCCGACTGGGTCAGGTTGCGACCGAACTGATCCAGCACGAGGCTGCTCGCCGGACCGGCGTCGGCCGTCCCCGCCGGATGCGTCCCCTCGTCGTAGCCGGACAACAGCTGGATCACCTGCTGGCGTACGCGATTGAGCTCGGCGCCCAGCCGGGCGAGGATCCGCGCGGCGACCCCTTCGCTGTCGCGTACGAGTCCCAGCAGGATGTGCTCGGGCCCGATGTAGGTGTGGCCGAGCTGCAGCGCCTCCCGCAGGCTCAGCTCCAGCACCTTCTTGGCGCGGGGGGTGAAGGGGATGTGGCCGCTCGGGGCCTGCTGGCCCTGACCGATGATCTCCTCCACCTGCTGGCGGACACCCTCCAGCGAGATGCCGAGACTCTCCAGCGCCTTCGCCGCGACGCCCTCGCCCTCGTGGATCAGGCCGAGCAGGATGTGCTCGGTTCCGATGTAGTTGTGGTTGAGCATCCTGGCCTCTTCCTGGGCCAGCACGACCACCCGGCGGGCTCGGTCTGTGAACCGCTCGAACATCTGCACGCTCCTCACACGTCCTGGGGTGTTCACGGGAGACAACCCCGAATCCACCCTACGCGTTCCATGTGAGGCCGAACTTTCCGTCCGCTGTCAGCGAACATCACGGCCCGCCGGCCAGTGCGGAACGAGGCCGCGACGCGCGTCTCGAAACCACCCCGCCCCGCCGGCCAGGCGGGGCGCAGGCTCGTCGTCAGTTGGCGGCGTCGAACGCCTGGCGTACGTCGGCGGGGATCCGGCCGCGGGCGGGAACGTCGTAGCCGTTCTCCCGGGCCCAGGCCCGGATGTCGCTGGCCGAGGCACCGGAGCCCGACGCGGCAGCGGCCGTGGCACGGCCACCCCGCTTGCCACCACCACCGCGACCGACCTTGCGACCGTGGCCGACGTACGGCGCCAGGGCCTCGCGCAGCGCGGCGGCGTTGTCGTCGTTCAGGTCGATCTCGTAGCTCGCCCCGTCGAGGCCGAAAGCGACGGTCTGGGTCGCATCAGTCCCGTCGATATCGTCAACGAGAACAATGTTGACTTTCTGCGCCATTCGCATGCTCCTGTCAATTCGGATAATCCGCGCTCATCCTCGCACACGGGCCGAGTGAATTGCCGTTCGGCGCTTTTGGATATTCGGCGACAATGGTGCGAATGAGGGCGACGGAGTCGTCGCCGTAGACTTTCGGGCGTGCAACAGCCGGACACGGACCAGGGCCCCGCGACCTCGACCCCGGAAGTCGTGCCGGGCCATGCGGCGCTCGGGCAGCCGGCCACGACGCCGTCTCCACGATCGGTGGCGGTCCTGGGCAGCTGCATCACCCGTGACAACTTCAACTCCCGCTTCAACCCCGGCTACAAGCGGTGGTTCAAGGTCGGGCCGACGACCAACCAGAGCTCGATGATCGCGCTGATGTCGCCGCCGGTCGAGGAGCCGTGGGAGCCGGTGGCCCCGATGGTCGACTACGGAATGTGGAACGTCCGCTCCGACCTCTCGCGCGAGATCCTGGACCTGCTGCGGACCGAGCAGCCCGACGTGATCGTCCTGGACTTCTTCGGGGACGTGCACTTCGGGGTGGTGCGGACCGCGGACGGCCGATATCTCACCAACAACCGGTGGCGACTGCACAAGACCGACCTCTTCGACCGCCTCAAGGGCGACCCCGCGACGACCTTCCTGCGCTGGCAGGACGACCGCGACGGCTATTTCGCGCTGTGGACCGAGGCGATGGACCGCTTTGCGGCCCACGTCGCCGAGCACTGCCCCGACGCCCTGGTCGTGCTGCACTGCGGCTTCGACGTGTCGTCCACGATCGCGAGCGGGGAGAGCACCCCGGGCCCCTTCGGTCCTCCTCGGCGACGGGCTGCGGCGCGACGTCGTACGGCGTTCTGGCGGCAGCTGCACGAGCACGCGCGCGACGCCTACGGCTGGCAGGAGATCGACCTCGGCCGCGAGCACTACGTGACCTTCGCCGATCACCCGTGGGGCGCGATGGAGGTGCACTACACCGCCGACTACTACCCGCGTTTCCTCGCCGAGCTGAACCACCTGGTGCTGCGCGACGAGCTCGACCCCGAGTCGGCTGCCGCGGTCGATGCGCTCTCGGCCGCCGCCTCAGCGCGCGTGCGCGCCGAGGTCGCGTGGTGGCGGGCCCGGAAGCAGGCCGAGCGCGACGCTGCAGCGGCCCGGGAACGGCCGTGGTGGAAGCGGGCGCTGCGGCCGCGGCGAGCCGCCCGCGTTCCTGCCCCGCCCGTGGGCGGCGAGGACCACCGGATGCTCGAGGAGCTCCGGCACCGCCTCGACGACGACACCTTCACCCGGGTGCGGGCACTGGTCGACACCGCCGACGAGCACGTGGCCTGGCTGCGTGCGGTCGAGGGCAGCACCCTGCGCTGAAGGCCTACTGGCCGGCGCCGCGGCGCCACCGGCGCGGCTGCTGCTGCTGCTCCTCCAGCTCGGCGATCCGGCGGCGCGCCTGCTCGAGCTCCTCGCGCTGGGACGCCAGCTCCTCGCGCTGCGCGCGGGTGATCCGGTGGAGCTCGCCGATGCGCCGGCCGAGGACGGCCTCCTGCTCGCAGGCGTTCAGGTCCTCCTTGCGCCACGGCTCGGCGTTCTCGGTCTTCGAGAAGTCCCACAGGTGGCCGAACCGCTCGAAGTCGGCGGCGTAGATGCGCTCGATGCGCTCGCGCACCCCGTCGGCGTACAACGCACCGATGGCGCGCAGCGGGGTCGGGTTGGCGCGCGGCAGGTCGGCCGGCGGCAGACCCTGCGTCGCGAGGTGCGCGTCGAGGTCCTGCTTCAACTGCTTCATCTCGCTGATGTCGTAGATCCGCGAGTAGGGCACTGCGTGCTCGACGAGCATCTCCGTCTGGTCACGGAAGTGCGCGTCCTTCGCCCGCAGCCAGTGGTCGGGCTCCTTCTCGAAGAGCTCGACGAACTTGGCGAAGTCCTCCACCACCGTCTCGGCCGTCAGGGGGTGGCGCGGGTACCACCACTCGCGGGACCAGCGGTGGCTGAAGGGCGTCTCGATGAGCAGCTTGTTCTGCCACGCGGAGAACAGTCGCAGCCGCGGGTCCCGTACGACGGCGAAGACGAACCAGCCGTTGTCGGGGTGGATCCCGGCGCGCTGCTCCGGGCTGAGGTCGTTGAGCCGGGGCGAGACCACCCAGAGGTCCCGGTCGTGCACGGTCTCGGAGTCCTCGATGTAGGGCTTGTCGCCGGCGACGAAGGTCGACAGGTCCTCGCCCGCGAGGTCCGCCATCATCCACTTCAGGCTGGTGCAGGCGTTCTTGTTGAGGGACTCGAAGACGACCTTCGCCTCGGGGGCGAGGTAGGTGCGCCAGACCCCACCCGGAACCGCCTTCAGGCCGGTCAGCATGGTGTCCGCAGTCCCTGGCTCTTGCACCGTCACGCGCCCCAGCATAGGAGAGTCCGGGCCCGGGTCAGGAAGTGGCGTTGCGGCGGAAGACGCGCTCCAGCCCGCGCAGTGTGAGCCACGGCGCATGGTCGGTGAAGCAGCGGCACTCGTCGACGACGAGCGGGGCGAGGTAGCCGGTGGCGATCACGTTGACCTCGCCCGGGACGGAGCCGAGCGCCGCGACGAGCCGCTCCACCATGCCCTCGACCTGGCTGGCGACGCCGAACACCATGCCGGACTGGAGCGCCTCGACGGTGTTCTTGCCGATCACGCTGCGCGGGCGCACCAGCTCGACCATGCGCAGCTGGGCCCCGCCGCGGCTGAGCGCGTCCAGCGAGATCTCGATGCCGGGCGTGATCGCTCCGCCGACGTAACGCCCCGCGGCGTCGACGACGTCGAAGGTCGTGGCCGTGCCGCCGAAGTCGACCACGACCGACGGCCCCGTGTATTCGGAGGCGGCGGCGAGGGCGTTGATGATCCGGTCGGTGCCGACCTCGCGCGGGTTGTCGACGACGATCGGGACGCCGGTGCGGATGCCCGGCTCGACGATGACGTGGGGCACGTCGGGCAGGTGGCGGGCCAGCATCTCCCGCCAGGCGTTGAGCACGGCCGGCACGGTGGCGCACACCGCGACGCCGGTGACGGCCTCCTCGCGGCGGCCGAGCAGCCCGCGCAGCAGCACCGACCACTCATCAGCCGTGCGGTGCTCGTTGGTCGACACCCGCCAGTGCGCGACGACGTCGCCGTCCTCGAGCAGGCCGAGGACGGTGTGCGCGTTGCCGATGTCGGCCGCGAGCAGGCTCACGCCCTGAAGTCCAGTCCGATGTCGAACACGTTGACGGAGTGCGTGAGCGCGCCGACGGAGATGAAGTCGACGCCCGTCTCCGCGACCTCGCGGGCCCGTTCGAGGGTCAGGCCGCCCGACGCCTCGAGCGTGGCCTGGCCGCCGGCGGCCTGGTTGATCCGGACCGCCTCGGCCATGTCCGCGGTGCTCATGTTGTCGAGCAGCACCTCGGTGCAGCCGGCCGCGAGCACGGCGCGGAGCTCGTCGAGGTCCATCACCTCGACCTCGACCCGCAGGCCGGGGTTGGCGGCGACGACGGCGCGGTAGGCCTCGACGACGCCACCGGCGGCGACAGCGTGGTTGTCCTTCACCATCGCGCGGTCGACCAGGCTCATCCGGTGGTTGACGCCGCCGCCGCAGCGCACGGCGTACTTCTGCAGCGCCCGCCAGCCCGGCAACGTCTTGCGGGTGTCGAGCACGCGGGCGCGGGTGCCGGCGAGGGCGTCGACCCACTGCGCGGTCGCGGTCGCGACGCCGGAGAGGTGGGAGGCGAAGTTCAGGGCCGTGCGCTCGCCGGTGAGCACGCCCTTGACCGGTCCGCTCACGGTCAGCACGACGTCGCCGGGGGCGACCCGGGTGCCGTCGGGGACCCGGCCGGTCACCTTCACCTCGTCGCCGAGGGCGTAGACGAAGGCCAGCTCCGCGATCGCCAGGCCGGCGACCACGCCCGGCTCGCGCGCGGCGAAGTCGGCGACGGCCTGCCCCATGTCGGGCATCGCCGCGCTGGTCGCGTCGTCGACGCCACCGGGCAGGTCCTCCTCGAAGGCCAGTGCGACGTGGTCGAAGACGGCGCGCGGGTCCAGCCCCGCGGCCGCGATCTCGTCGACGAGTGCGGCCGGCAGGGCGTCGTACGGCGTCCGGGCGATCATGCGTCGCGGTCCTCTCCTGACAGCGGGGCCTGGTCGGCGAGCTGTCCGTCGGTCGCCGGCGAGGGCGAGAACGAGACGGTGGTGACGCCGTCGGACATGCGCACGTCGAAGTGGCCGGCCCAGGCCTCGTCGTCGCGCTCGGGGAAGTCCTCGCGCCAGTGGGAGCCGCGGGTCTCCTCGCGCAGCGCGGCCGCGTCGGCGAGGGCGGCGCTGATCGTGAGCAGGTTCGTGGCCTCCCACGACGCCTGGTCGACGGTGTCGGCGCCGTGGCCGGCGAGCTTGTCGAGCACGGCGGAGCCCTCGGCGAGGCCGGGAGCGGAGCGCAGCACGCCGGCGCGCGAGGACATCGTCTCCTGCAGCTCACGGCGGACCTCGCCGGAGACCAGACCGGCAGTGCGCCCGTCGGCGGACGGCTCGCGCCAGGCGGGCAGCTCGGCCGGCAGCACCTCGGCGATCCGGCGGGAGAAGACGAGGCCCTCGAGCAGCGAGTTCGAGGCGAGCCGGTTGGCGCCGTGGACGCCGGAGCAGGCGACCTCGCCGGTCGCGTAGAGCCCCGGCAGGTCGGTGCGGCCGTGGAGGTCCGTGCGCACGCCGCCCGAGGCGTAGTGGCAGGCGGGCGCGACGGGGATCAGCTCGGTGACCGGGTCGACGCCGTGGGAGCGCGCGGTCGCGAGGATGGTCGGGAAGCGCCGCTCCCAGAACTCCGCGCCGAGGTGCCGGGCGTCGAGCCACATGTGCGGCCGGCCGGTCTCGAGCATCCGCTTCATGATCGCCTTGGCGACCACGTCGCGCGGCGCGAGGTCGGCGAGCTCGTGGACGCCCTGCATGAAGCGGGTGCCGCCGTCCTCCGGGAGCCCGTCCACGAGGAAGGCGCCCTCCCCGCGGACGGCCTCCGAGATCAGCGGCTGCTGGCCGCGGGAGTCGGGGCCGAGGTACATCACCGTCGGGTGGAACTGGACGAACTCGAGGTCGCGCAGCGTCGCGCCGGCCCGCAGCGCCAGGGCCATCCCGTCGCCCGTCGCGACCGCCGGGTTCGTCGTCTGGGAGAACACCTGGCCGAGGCCGCCGCTGGCGAGCACCACGGCCCGGCAGTGGACGGCACCGACGCCGTCGCGCTCGCCCTCGCCGATCACGTGCAGGGTCAGCCCGGCGACTCCGGCCGGCCCGTCGGGGTCGTCCGGGTCCTGGCCGAGCAGCAGGTCGACGGCCAGGGCGTGCTGGATCACCTCGATGTCCGGCGCCGCCTCGATCGCCGCGATCAGCGCGCGCTGGATCTCGGCGCCGGTGGCGTCGCCGCCGGCGTGCGCGATCCGGTCGCGGTGGTGGCCGCCCTCGCGGGTCAGCGACAGCTCGCCGTCGGCGGTCTGGTCGAAGTTGGTGCCGAGCGCGATCAGCTCGTGGACCGCGGCCGGGCCCTCGTTGACCAGGACCCGGACCGCCTCGAGGTCGCAGGCGCCGGCGCCGGCGACGAGGGTGTCGACCTCGTGCTCCCCGGGCGTGTCCTCCGGGCCGAGCGCGGCGGCGATCCCGCCCTGCGCCCACTGGGTCGAGCCCGCCGCGAGGACGTCCTTGGTCACGACCAGCACCTTCTCCACCTGGCCGCGCAGGCGCAGCGCGGCGGTGAGGCCGGCGATGCCGGAGCCGACGATCACCACGTCGGCCCGGGTCGTCCAGCCGGGACCGGGCGCGGTCAGCCGGCCCGGCAGGCGTCGTACGGCGGCCGGGGCCGCGGGGTGCTGGTCAGGCATCCGGTCAGGCTACTGATCCCGGGCGGTCAGCGCGCGGCGGTGACGTCGCCGCGGGACAGGGTCGGGTCCCCGAAGGTCTCGGCGGGGTCGAAGCCGGTCGCCATGATCTTGTTGTCGGCGTCGACGAAGACGACGTGCGGCTGGTACTCCTTCGCCTCCTCGGTGCTCATCTGGCCGTAGCCGATGAGGATCACCAGGTCGCCCGGGTGGACCAGGCGGGCGGCCGCGCCGTTGATGCCGATGACACCGCTGCCGCGCTCGCCGGCGATCGTGTAGGTCTCCAGGCGGGCGCCGTTGGTGATGTCGACGATGTGGACCAGCTCGCCGGGCAGCAGGTCGGCCGCCTCCAGCAGGTCCTCGTCGACGGTCACCGAGCCGACGTAGTGCAGGTCGGCCTGCGTCACGGTCGCGCGGTGGATCTTGCTCTTCATCATGGTGCGCAGCATCAGCTGTCTCCCTCGGTGGTGGTGGTCCCCGCCGCGGCAGCGGTCGGGGCCGGGTTGAACATCAGGGGCATGTTGTCGATCAGGCGGGTGGTGCCGACCCGGGCGGCGACGAGGATCCGGCCCTCGGTGCCCGGCTCGGGGTGGTCGGGGAGCTCGTCGAGCCCCGTCGTGGTCAACGCCAGGTAGTCCAGTTCCACTCCCGGCTCGGACCTCAGCACGCTCATCGCCGCCCAGCGGGCCGCGGGGACGCCGTACGCCGCCCGGTCCTGCGCCGCGCGCAGGGCCCGGCTGAGGGTCGCTGCCTGCTGGCGCTGGTCGGCGTCGAGGTAGCGGTTGCGGCTGGAGCGGGCCAGGCCGTCGTCCTCGCGGTCGGTGGGCGCGCCGACGATCTCGATGCCCAGGCACAGGTCGGTGACCATCCGGCGGATCAGGGCGAGCTGCTGGTAGTCCTTCTCGCCGAAGATCGCGACGTCGGGGCGGACCAGGCCGAAGAGCTTGGCGACGACCGTGAGCACGCCGCGGAAGTGGCCCGGCCGGCTGGCGCCCTCGAGCACGTCGGCGAGCGCGCCGGGCTCGACGGTGACCGACCGGACGGCCCCGGCCGCCGAGCCTGCCGGGCCTTCCGGGCCCTGGTGCGGGACGCCGTCGGGGTACATCTCCACGACGGTCGGGGCGAACACGACGTCCACGCCCTCGGCAGCAGCGATCGCCAGGTCGGCGTCGAAGGTCCGCGGGTAGCGGTCGAGGTCCTCGCCCGGGCCGAACTGGAGCGGGTTGACGAAGATCGAGAGCACGACGCTGCCGTGCTCGCCGGCGCGCTCGCGCGCCATCCGCAGCAGCGTGGCGTGCCCCTCGTGCAGCGCGCCCATGGTGGGCACGAACACGACGGGCCCGGCGCCGCGCAGCGCGAGGAGGTCGGCCCGGCTGCGTGCGACAGCCGGCGTGGTCAGCGTGGTCACGCGTGGCGCTCCTCGCCGGTGCGGGTGAAGCGGGCCTCGAAGCGCGCCCGGTGATCGCCGTCGTCGTGGGCGCCGAGGACCTCCGCGATCCGGCGCGCCCGGATGGGCAGCAGCCGGCCGTCGGTGACGGCACGGTCGAGGGTGGCCCACGCCATCGCGACGTACGACGACAGGGTGTCCGGCGCGTTGGCGGAGATGTCGGCGAGGTGGGCGGCCACCGTCTTCACGTCGCCGCGGACGATCGGCCCGGTGAGGGCGGCGTCGCCGTGCTGCAGCGCGTTGTCGAGGGCGGCGTCGAGGAGCGGGCGCAGGGTGCCGGCGGGGTCGCCGACGCCGGCGGCGGCCAGCAGGCCCATCGCCTCGCTGACGAGGGTGACCAGGTGGTTGGCGCCGTGCGCCAGGCCCGCGTGGTAGAGGGTGCGCATCTCCTCGGGCACCCAGTTGGCAGTGCCGCCGAGGTCCGCGACGAGGCTCGCAGCGACCTCGCGCTCGGCCGAGCCGGCGGTCAGCCCGAAGACGCAGCCGCGCAGGCGGTCGAGGTCGACCGCGGTGCCCGTGAAGGTCATCGCCGGGTGGAGCGCGATCACCCGCGCACCGACCGCGGCGGCCGGCGCGAGCACGGCGAGGCCGTGGCGCCCGGAGGTGTGCGCGACGTACTGGCCCTCGCGCAGCGCACCGCTGTCGGCGAGCACGCGGACCACGTTGGGGAGCATGTCGTCGGGGACCGTGAGCAGCAGCAGGTCGCTGGCACGCGCGACGTCGCTGGGCTTGAGCAGCGGGACGCCGGGCAGCAGGTCGGCGGCGCGACGGCGCGAGGCGTCGGACTCGCCGGCAGCGGCGACGACGGGGTGGCCGGCCGCGCGCAGACCGGCGGCCAGGACGGCGCCGACGCGGCCCGCGCCGACGACACCCACACGGAGGTGGTGCATTCGTGAACCTTTCGTTCCCGTCCCGCCGTCCACCGCCGCCCGGGGGCGGCAGCCGGTGTGGGTACCGGACGTTGTGCTCAGTTGTGCTGGAATGGTGCGACCCGGGGTTCCGGGACGCATCAACGGTACGCCTGCGTCAACCGCCCGGGAACGGGTCCGCCCCGTGGGTTGGGTCACACCGGCGGTCCCGGCTCCCGAGCGCCCGATTGGGGCCGGTCCCCCGGTCCGCGTAACCTCGTGCGTCGTAAATCGCGAGGAGATCATCGATGCACAACCACGCCGGACGGGCGATGCGCACCGACATCCAGGGGATGCGGGCGCTGGCGGTCGCGATGGTCGTCGTCTACCACCTGCACGCGCCCCTGCTGCCCGGCGGCTTCGTGGGCGTGGACGTCTTCTTCGTCATCTCCGGCTTCCTGATCACCGCCCACCTGCTCGGCCGCCCGCCCGCCCGCGGCGGCGACCTGCTCGACTTCTGGGGCCGCCGGATCCGGCGGCTGCTGCCCGCCTCGCTGACCGTGCTCGCCTGCTCGCTGCTGCTGATGCGGGTCTTCGGCCCCGAGACGCAGTGGGAGCCCAACGCGCAGGACGCCCGCGCGGCGGCGCTCTACGTCGTGAACTGGTCGCTGTCGAACCGCGCCGTCGACTACCTCGCGCAGGACGCCGACCCGACCGCCGTGCAGCACTTCTGGTCGCTGTCGGTGGAGGAGCAGTTCTACTTCTTCTGGCCGATCCTGATCGGGCTGCTGGTGCTCGCCGCCCGGCTGCTGCGGGTACGACGTGAGCTGGTCCTCGCGGTGGGCCTCGGCGCCGTCGTCGCGGTCTCTCTCGCCTACTCGATCGCGCTGACGGACAGCGACCCGGCGCGGGCCTACTTCGTGACGCCCACCCGGATCTGGGAGCTCGGCACCGGCGGCCTGCTGGCCCTGCTGGTCGCCCACCTCGGCCGCCCGGAGGCGCGCCGGCAGCTGTCGGCCCGGGCCCGGGGCCTGCTGTCGTGGACCGGCCTGGCGATGCTGGTGGTCACCGGCTTCACCTACACCCACGCGACCCCGTTCCCGGGCTACCAGGCCGCGCTGCCCGTCGTCGGCGCCGCGCTCGTGCTGCTCGGCGCGCCGGAGGCGACCGAGCGCGCGACCCCGGGCCCGGCACTGGCAGCACGCCCGGTGCAGTGGCTGGGCGACGTGTCCTACTCGGTCTACCTGTGGCACTGGCCGCTCATCGTGGTGGCGCCGTACGTCCTCGGGCGCGAGCCGGGCGCCGTCGGCCTCGGTGTCGTGCTGGCGCTCACCCTGGTCCTGGCCGCGCTGACCGAGCGCTACGTCGAGCAGCCGTTCCGGACCGCGCGGGTCGCCCGGTTCCGCCGCGGCACCTACGTCGTCGCGGTCGGGGCGATGGCCGTCGTCGTCGGCATGGCGACGATGCAGCTGCGCGAGGTCGGGAGCCTCGACGACGACGCCCGCACCGAGCTGGCAGCAGCGCTGCGCGCAGGCGGCCCCTGCTTCGGCGCACCGGCCCTCGAGCGGCCGCAGGAGTGCGACGAGACGGCGTACGACGAACTGCTCCCCACCCCCGCGCTGGCACCGAAGGACAGGTCGGCCGCCTACCGCGACGTCGGCGGCCGGCAGTGCTGGTCGTTCACGCCCTCCTTCCCCACGCGCGACTGCACCTTCGGGAAGCGCCGGTCGGGGACGACGGTCGCGCTGTTCGGCAACTCGCACGCCGGGCAGTGGCTGCCGGCGCTGCAGGTGATCGCCCGGCGCAACGACCTCCGCGTCACCACGCACCTCGCGTCGCAGTGCGCGTCGTCCGACATGCTGCAGCGGTTCAGCACGATCGAGTTCAGCGAGGCCTGCCAGGACTGGGTGCGCCGCACCGTCGAGGAGGTCGCGGCTGCGCAGCCCGACCTCGTCGTGATGTCCAACCGGGTGTCGGTGAGTGCGGTCGGGCACGACCTGCCGTCGTCGCTGCCCGTCTACGAGGAGGGCTTCCGGTCGGTGCTCGCCACCTTCCGGGCTGCCGACATCCCGGTGCTGGTCATCCGGGACACGCCCGTCCCGGGCTTCGCCGTACCCACCTGCGTCGCCGACGCCGGTCAGGACTACGCCGCAGAGTGCGACGGCACCCGCGCCGACTGGCTGACCGCCGACCCGGCCGTGGACGCGGCCGTCGCGCTGGACGACCCCGGCATCACCGTGGCCGACCTCACCGACCACATCTGCACCGGCGACGAGTGCAGCGTGGTGAACGGCGGCGTGATCACCTACTTCGACGCCTCCCACCTCACCGCGACCTACGCCCATACGCTGGCTCCCTACCTCGAGCCGTTCGTGACCGGCGCGCTGGGGACGACCCACCTCTCGGAATGCAAGAAGGACTGTCGATGACCGCTGCGGAACGCCCCCGCTTCTCGATCGTGAGCGCCACCTACAACGTGGCGCCCTACCTGAAGGAGTTCATCGACTCCATCGAGGACCAGGGAGCCTTCCTCGCCGACGCCGAGGTGGTGATGGTCGACGACGGGTCCACCGACGAGACCTCGCAGATCCTCGCCGAGTGGGCCGCCCGGCGTCCGGAGACGGTCCGGGTCATCACGCAGGACAACGCCGGCCAGGGCGCCGCACGCAACACCGGCATCGCCGCCGCGCGGGGCGAGTGGATCACGTTCCCCGACCCCGACGACGTCCTCGAGCCGGGCTACCTCAAGGCGGTGGCGCGGTTCCTCGACCGCCAGCCGGAGGCCGACATGGTCGCCACCGCACGGATCCTGTGGAACGAGACCACCGGGCGGATCACCGACACCCATCCGCTGCGGTCGATGTTCAGCGGCAGCCCCTACGTCGACCTCTCGCTGAGCCCCGAGTGCTTCCACGGCTCCTCGCCGGCGACCTTCTTCCGTCTCGACCGGATCCGCGAGCACGGGCTCACCTTCGACAGCCGGGTCCGCCCCAACTTCGAGGACGGCCACTTCAACAGCCGCTACCTGCTGCTCTCCCCCGCGCCGAAGGTCGGCTTCCTCGAGAAGGCGCGCTACCTCTACCGCAAGCGCGCCGACGCGAGCTCGACCCTCCAGACCGCGGCGGCACACCCCGGCCGCTACACCGCGGTGTTGCGGCACGGCTATCTGGACCTGATCGAGCGCTCGCGGGAGCAGTACGGCGAGGTGCCGGGCTGGCTGGCGAGCTTCATCCTCTACGAGCTGCACTGGTACTTCAGCCTCGTCGACGCCAAGGGCCCGGCCGGCCGGCCGGTCGAGGGCGAGCTGACCGAGGAGTTCCACGCCCTCGCCGAGCAGATCCTCGGCTCGATCGACGTCGAGCGCGCGATCCGCTACATCTCCCCCAGCGTCCGGCAGATCACCCGCGACGTGCTGCGCCGTGCGTACGCCGACCAGCCCTGGCACTCCGCCACGGTGGACCTGTCGCGGCTCGACCCCGACCAGGACCTGGTCCGCGCCAGCTACTACTTCACCGGCGACCTGCCGGCGGAGACCTGGCGCTCCAACGGCGAGGCCATCGTGCCCGCGCACGCCAAGGTCCGCCACTGGGACTTCTACGGCCGCACCCTGCTCAAGGAGCGGATCGTCTGGCTGCCGGCGAACCGGACGATCCGGGTCGCGCTCGACGGTGCCGACGTCGACCTCGTCTTCCGCGACTGGGAGCTCCCGCCAGAGCCGGTCGGCGTGATGCCGCCCGGACAGCTGCGCTACTGGCTCAACGACAGCTCGATCTTCCGCAGCCGGATGCCGCTCCACGTGCGGCCGCGGACCCCGAGGTCGAAGAAGGGCAAGGTCGCGCAGCGGCTCTACCACCGCCCGCCCGCCCGGACCCGGTACGCCGACGCGTGGGTCCTGATGGACCGGGTGCACGACGCCAACGACAGCGCCGAGATCCTGTTCCGGCACCTGCGCGAGCATCATCCGGACATCAACGCGTGGTTCGTGCTCGAGAAGGGCACGCCCGAGTGGGACCGGTTCCGCAAGGAGGGGCACGGCGACCGGCTCGTGGCCTACGGGTCGGTGCAGTGGCGGCTGCTGCTCGCCAACGCGAGCCACCTGCTGTCCTCCCACGCCGACGCAGCCATCGTGAGCCCAGCCGCGATCCACGAGTTCACCTTCCCCCGGTGGCGCTTCCACTTCCTCCAGCACGGCGTCATCAAGGACGACCTGTCGAGCTGGCTGGACCCGAAGCGGATCGACACCTTCGTCGTCTCCACCCCTCAGGAGCTCGCCTCGATCGCCGGCGACGCGACGTCGTACATCTTCACGACGAAGGAGGTCGCGATGACCGGCCTCCCGCGCTTCGACCGGATGCTCGAGGTCGGCCGCCGTTTCCCGCCGGAGAAGCGGGACCTGCTGCTGGTGACGCCGACGTGGCGCAATGGCCTGCTGCCGCCGATCATCGAGGGCACCCAGCGCCGCGAGCTGGACCTGTCGCTGCTCGACTCCTACTTCGTGAAGTCGTGGCTCGCCTACCTCACCGACCCCGCGCTGGCCGAAGCCTGCGCCGCGGCCGGGGTGAAGCTCGGCTTCCTGCCGCACCCCAACCTGCAGCCGCTGCTGCCGATGATGAACCTGCCGGCCCACGTGGAGGCACTGTCCTACGAGGGCAACGACGTGCAGGAGCTGTTCGGGCGGGCCCGTGCGTTCGTCACGGACTTCTCGTCGGTCGCGTTCAACGCCGCCTACCTCGAGCGGCCGGTCGTCTACTTCCAGTTCGACGCCGACACCGTGCTGGGGGGCGGCCACGTCGGCCGGGCCGGCTACTTCGACTACCACCGCGACGGCTTCGGCCCGGTGGCGGAGACCAGCTCCGACGCGGTCGCCGCCACGATCGCGGCGCTGGAGCACGGTGCCGACCCGCTGCCCGACTACAAGGCGCGGATCGACGCCACGTTCCCGCAGCGGGATGGCGGGTGCTGCGAGCGGGTCGTCGAGCGGGTCCGGGCGACGACGATGCGCGCCTCCGGCGAGCCGACGCCGACGCCGGTCGCTCCCTGACCGGCCGGCCCGGGCGGGTCAGGGGTCGCGGCGGCCCAGCACGGCGGGCACGGCCGGGTCGTCGTACCACGGGTGCAGGTAGCGCCCGTCCTCGACGGGTACGCCGGGGCCGTCGATCTGCGCGATGAGCCGCGCCAGGTCGGCGCGGCGGTCCTGGGCGACCAGCCAGCCCATCAGCCGCTGCCCGGGCGGCAGCTCGGTGTCCTCGAAGGGCACGGTGGTGTCGTTCCACGTGGCCAGCAGGCCCTCGCGGAGGATCCGCCAGTAGTCGTCCGGTGACTCCGTCCCCGGCGCGACGGCGGCACGGAAGTGCTCCCACATGTCGATCGGCAGCACCGAGCGGTAGAGCGTGCGGGTGACCTCCGGGTCGCCGTACGCCAGCACCCGGTCGATGGTCATCTGCTTGGTGACCACCCGGTCGCGGAGGTTGTCGAGCCGGCCGCGGCGCTGGGTGGCCGAGGTGAGGTCGTCGCGCACGTGCCAGTCGTAGACGGTCTCGGTGAGCACGTCGAGCGCGCGGGCCGCGAGCAGGGCGTCGGTGCACAGCACCTGGTCCTCGTAGCGGATGTCGAGCGGGAACTGCAGGTCGTGCCGGCGCCAGAAGTCCATCCGGAACACCTTGTTGCACGGGAACACGTCGGCGAGGACGAGCGGCATCTCCGCCACCGTGGTCCGCAGCCGCTGCGTGGCGTGGTTGCGGTCCAGCAGCGGCGGGCGGGTACGGCGCCCGGAGCCGTCGACCCGCTCCATCATGCCGATCGCGATGTCGGAGCCGGTGCGGGCCAGGCTGACGAGCAGCGGCTGCCAGCCGCCGGGCGGGACGATGTCGTCGGGGTCGACGAAGGTCAGCAGGTCGCCGGTGCAGCGCTCGACCGCGACGTTGCGGGCCCGGGAGACGCCGCCGTTGTCCTGCCGGACCAGGGTGATCCGGGGGTCGCGCGCGGCCCAGCGGGCGGCGACGGCCGCGGAGTCGTCGGTGGAGCCGTCGTCGACCACGACGACCTCGAGGTCCGGGACGGGCTGCGC
Organism: Nocardioides sp.; assembly: GCA_035554935.1. GTDB lineage: Bacteria > Actinomycetota > Actinomycetes > Propionibacteriales > Nocardioidaceae > Nocardioides. Next base: position 17,317 of record DATMHM010000051.1, read on the forward strand.
CAGGACCGACTCGAGGCAGGGGCCGAGGGAGTCGGCGAGGTTGTAGACGGGGATCACCACGCTGAGGCGGTGCTCGCGGATCCAGCGCCGGGTGACGGCGCCCCGTGGCCACCTCACCCGCGCCCGCCCATGGTGATCAGCATAGGAGGGGCGGGCGGGAACGGCTCAGGCGGTGCGGGTCGGGCGGTGCAGGTCAGGCGGTGCGGCCCTTGCGCCAGCTGTTCGCGGCGGCGCGCTCGGCGTCGAGCTCGCTGCGGACGACGTCGAGCTCGGCCTCGAGCTCGGCGACGCGGACGACGGCGTGGCCGGCCCGCTCCTCGGCGTCGGTGAGCCGCTCGGCGAGCCGGTCGGCGCTGCGCTGCGCCTCGGCGGCCGCTTCGCGGGCCTCGGAGAGCTCGCGGCGGGCGTCGGCCAGCTCGGAGGCCGCGTCGCCCAGGCGCTTCTCCAGCCGCGAGATGGTCGCGTCGCGCCGGGCGACCTTGCCGGTCATGTCGGCCGCGAACTCGACGTTCTCGGCGGTGCGGGCCTCGGTCAGCTCGGCGTAGGCGCGCGCCTGCTGGGCGCGGTCGCGGGCGGCCTCCTCACGGGAGTCCATCAGCTCGGTGTGGGTGATCTTGGTGGCGGTGGCGCCGAGCAGCACGGCGGCCGCTCCGGCGAGCGTGACGAGCAGCGCGGACCCGGTCACGGCGGTGCCCGCGACGGCCAGCGCCGCGACCACGATGAGGAGCGCGGCGACCACGAGGCGGGTCGACCGCTGGCGACGACGGTTGCCGACTGGGGAAGTCATGTCCTCACGTTATGACGCCGGACCCCGCTGAGACGGACGACACGCTCGTCACACCAGTCACAGAAGTAACGCCCCCGCGGTAGTCCCTGGCCAAAAGCACCGGAATCGACCCGTTTTCGGTGCTTTTGGTCCGGGACTATCCCCCGTCGCCGGGGCTGTCGTCGTGCACCCGGCAGGCGCGCTCGAGGAGGAGCGCGGCGACCACGGCGGCGAGGGCGCAGCCGGCCGCAGCGAGCGAGCCGAGGATCCGCTGGTCGGCCTGCTCGGCGGCGTCGCCGACCCAGCTCAGCGCGTAGCCGAGGTAGCCACCGCCGACGAGGGCGGCGACCAGGGCGCTGGCGCGGGCCAGCACCAGCCGGTTGACGGCCTGGTGCGGCTCCAGCCGGACCTTCCGGACGTGCACGGCGCGGTGGGTCACCCAGGCGACGTAGCCGAGGATCGCGGCGAGCAGCAGCAGGGCCAGCGGCTGGGCCAGGGTCACCAGCGGCGGGACCAAGCCGAGCCGGTCGGCGACCGGGTGCACCGCCCACCCGCAGACCAGGCCCACCAGGGCCCAGCCGACCAGGGTCAGCGTCGACATCGGCCGCATCGAACGACCGGGATCCTCCGGGCGTTGCGGGTCGGGCTCGTCGACCCGGTCGCCGGGACCCTCCCGGGTCATGGCCGGGTCATGGTCGGGTCATGCGCGGGCGGAAGGTCACTCGAACTCGAGGACCAGGTCGGGGCGCGGGACGAGGCCCTCGGTGCCGACCTTCGCCAGCAGCTCCGCGACGGGGCCGCGGTCGAGGAACTCCGCGTCTGGCTCGAGGTCGAGCCACGGCTTGAGGACGAAGGCGCGCTCGTGCGCCCTCGGGTGCGGGAGCTGCAGCTCCTCCTTGTCGCTGCGCCGGTCGCCGACGACGATCAGGTCGACGTCGAGCGTGCGCGGGGAGTTCCGCACCTCGCTGCGCATCCGGTCGAAGGCGTCCTCGACGGCGTGGGCGCGGTCCAGCAGCCGGTGCGCGGACAGCGTGGTGTCCGCGAGCACGACCGCGTTGAGGAAGGACTGGGAGTCGGGCGGGCAGTCGACCGGGGTGCTCTCGTAGACCGGCGAGACGCCGGTGACCCACACGTTCGGGGTGTCCGCGAGCGCCGCGACGCCGCCCTGCAGGTTGGCGAACCTCTCGCCGAGGTTCGAGCCGAGCGCGATCACCACCCGCCTGATCGGGCGCATCTCCCCGGTGAGGGTGTCTGCGTCGATGATGTTCGGGTTGGGGGTCTCGGTCATGCTGGGGCCTCTGCCTTTCCGGTTCGGTTTCCCGCTGCGTCCGGCACCTCGCGGTGCCGGGTGATGGTGAGCCGCACGTCCGCGAACGTCGCCTGGATGGGAGCGTCCGGCTTGTGCACCGTCACACGCGCCCATTCAACACGACCGTCCAACAGAGTGACATCGGCCACCCGTTGGGCAAGGGTCTCGATGAGGTCCACCGGATCCCGCTCGACGGCGGCGACGACCCGGTCGACCAGGCCCCCGTAGTCCACCGTCTCGGCGAGGTCGTCGGACGCGGCGGCCGGTCGGGTGTCCACCCCGAGCACGAGGTCGACGACGAACTGCTGCCCGTCGCGCCGCTCGTGTTCGAAGACCCCGTGGTGGGCGAAGCACTCGATGCCGATGATGCTCAGCTCGTCGGTCACCTGCGCTCCCTCCCGGTCGCCTCTCGACCCGCTGCCCGATCAGCGGTCTGTGCCCCCCACTGTGCCGCAACCGCCAATGCGTCGTGGTGGGCGCGCACATCGTGGACCCGCAGGCACCACACCGGCGCGCCGCCCAGGCCGGCCGCGAGGAGCGCGGAGAGCGCCACGCCGGCGGCCTCCCGCTCCGGCACCGGTCGCGGGGCGCCCTGGTCGTCCTGGAGGAGGCGTCCGAGGAAGGTCTTGCGGCTGGCGCCGACCAGCAGCGGGAAGCCGAGGCTGAGCTCGTCGAGGTGGCGCAGCAGCTCCCAGTTGTGGTGGGCGAGCTTGGCGAACCCGAGCCCGGGGTCCAGCACGATCCGCTCGTCCGCGACGCCGGCGGCCCGGATCGCCTCGACCCGCTGCGCGAGCTCGTCGGCCACCACCCGGACCACGCCGCCGTCGTACTCGGTGAACTGCTGCATGCTGTCGCTGTGCGCGCGCCAGTGCATGGCGACGTAGGTCGCGCCGGTGTCGGCGACGACGTCGAGGATCGCGGGGTCGGCGAGGCCGCCGGAGACGTCGTTGACGATCGTGGCGCCCGCCGCGACCGCCCGCGCGGCGACCTCCGCCCGCATGGTGTCGACCGAGACCGTCGCGCCGTCGGCCGCCAGCGCCTCGATGACGGGTACGACGCGGTCGAGCTCCTCCTCGAGCAGTGGCCGGGTCGCGCCGGGCCGGGTCGACTCGCCGCCGACGTCGAGGACGTCCGCACCCTCGGCCAGCAGCCGGCGACCGTGCGCGATCGCGCGTTCCGGGTCGTCGTACCGTCCGCCGTCGGAGAAGGAGTCCGGCGTGACGTTGACGATGCCCATCAGCAGAGGCAGTGCTGTCACTCGGCCGACCCTATCGGCCCGTCCCCGGCCCGGCGGCCCGGCTGCCTGCGCCGCCTGCACCGCCCCGGGCCGCCCCGGGCCGCCATGGCCGCCACTGGCCGCCACTCGACGGGGGGCCATGGCCTAGACTCCCGGGCGTTCGTCGGTCGGCCACCGCGGATCGCGGACCGTTCCCCTCCCCTCAGCAGACTGGGTGACACGTGATGCGCGTCGGTTTTCGCCGGGACCTCGAAGCGCCGGGACACCTGCGCCGGCGGGTCGTCAGCCTCCCGCTGCCGCTGCAGCGTCGGCTCAACCGGCGGGCACTGCCGGTGCGGATGTACTGGTGGCGGCCGAACAAGTTCCGCAACTTCGGCGACGAGATCGCCACCGACATCATCGAGCGACTGTGGGGGCTGCGTTGCGAGCACACCCCGCTCGCCAGCTGCGAGCTGATCGGCGCGGGCTCCCTGATGGAGCTCGCAGCCGAGCACCGCCGGCCCGGGCAGCAGATCGACGTCTGGGGCTCCGGCTTCATCAAGGGGGGCGACGACCTGGACCTCGACGGGCTCACGGTCTATGCGCTGCGCGGCCCGGCGAGCTGCCGTCGGGTCGGGTTCGAGCCCGCCGACGTACCGATGGGCGATCCGGGCATGCTGGCCAGTCGTGCCTATGCGGCGGCGCCGCGCAAGACACACCGGGTCGGCGTCGTGGTCCACTACGTCGACGAGTCGGTCGACATCCTCGAGGAGGTGCGGCGGCGTCCGGACCACCTGCTCATCGACGCCCGCCAGTCACCGCGCAAGGTGGTCGAGGACATCACCTCCTGCGAGCTGGTGCTGTCCTCCAGCCTGCACGGGATCATCGTGGCCGAGAGCTTCGGGATCCCCGCCTACTGGGTCCAGCTGTCGACGAAGGTCGCCGGCGGCCGCTACAAGTTCCGCGACTACTACCGCGGCACCCAGCGGCAGGTCGCCCAGCTCTCGCTGCAGGAGTTCCTCGACGACGAGGGCAGCGCGGCCCGCGCCATCCGCGACCACCAGCCGATCCCGGACCTGCGGCAGCGCCAGGACGCACTGATCCGGGCCTTCCCCCACAACCGCGTCATCGACCTGACGCCCGCTCGCAGCTGAACCGCGACCGCGCCCGTCCGTGCCTGCCGGCCGGTCAGCCGCGCGGGCTGTGGATCAGCGCCATCGCCTCGGCGCGGGTGGCCGGGTTGTGCATGATCCCGCGGACCGCGGAGGTGATCGTGCGGGCGCCGGCCTTACGGACCCCGCGCATCGTCATGCACAGGTGCTCGGCCTCGATCACCACAATCACGCCGCGGGCCTCGAGCAGCTCCATCAGCGAGTCGGCGACCTGGGTGGTCAGCCGCTCCTGCACCTGGGGCCGCTTGGCGTAGAGGTCGACGAGCCGGGCCAGCTTGGACAGCCCGGTGATCTTGCCGGTCTCGGCCGGGATGTAGCCCACGTGCGCCACGCCGGTGAAGGGCACGAGGTGGTGCTCGCACATCGACCACAGCTCGATGTCGCGCACCAGCACCATCTCGTCGTGCCCGAGGTCGAACGTCGTCGTGAGGACGTCGGACGGCGCCTGGCGCAGGCCCATGGTGAGCTCGGCGTACGCGCGGGCGACCCGGTCGGGGGTGTCGCGCAGCCCCTCACGCTCGGGGTCCTCACCGATCGCGATCAGCAGCTCGCGTACGGCGGCCGCCGCGCGCTCGTGGTCGAACGGCGGCACCTCGGAGGGCGTGCGCTCCTCCCACGCGATCGGGTC
>DATMHM010000052.1:0-33387 GCA_035554935.1 Nocardioides sp.
CGCGGGGTACCAGGGCGGCCAGGGTGAGAAGGCCGGCGCGGGCGTCGGTCAGGCCCAGGGCCAGGCCGAGGGCACCCCGGCGGGGTCGCTCGTCCTCGACCAGTTCGGCCGCAACCTCACCCAGGACGCGCGTGAGGGCAAGCTCGACCCGATCATCGGACGTGCTCAACAGATCGAGCGCGTCATGCAGGTGCTCTCGCGCCGGACGAAGAACAACCCGGTCCTCATCGGCGAGCCCGGCGTCGGCAAGACGTCGATCGTCGAGGGCCTGGCCCAGGACATCGTCAAGGGCAACGTGCCGGAGACGCTGAAGGACAAGCAGATCTACACCCTCGACCTGGGTGCGCTCGTCGCCGGCTCGCGCTACCGCGGTGACTTCGAGGAGCGCCTGAAGAAGGTGCTCAAGGAGATCCGTACCCGCGGCGACATCGTGCTGTTCATCGACGAGATCCACACCCTCGTCGGCGCCGGCGCGGCCGAGGGCGCGATCGACGCCGCCTCGATCCTCAAGCCGATGCTGGCCCGCGGCGAACTGCAGACGATCGGCGCGACCACGCTCGACGAGTACCGCAAGTACCTCGAGAAGGACGCCGCGCTCGAGCGCCGCTTCCAGCCGATCCAGGTGCCCGAGCCGTCGATCGCCGACACGATCGAGATGCTCAAGGGCATCCGGGACCGCTACGAGGCGCACCACCGGGTGACCATCACCGACGAGGCGCTGGTCTCCGCGGCGACCCTGGCCGACCGCTACATCTCCGACCGGTTCCTGCCCGACAAGGCCATCGACCTGATCGACGAGGCCGGCTCGCGGCTGCGGATCCGCCGGATGACGGCGCCCGCCGACCTGCGTGAGTACGACGACAAGATCGCCGACGTTCGCCAGCGCAAGGAGGGCGCGATCGACGGCCAGGACTTCGAGGCCGCCGCCCGGCTGCGCGACGAGGAGAAGCAGCTGATCCTCGCCAAGTCCGAGCGCGAGAAGCAGTGGCGCTCCGGTGACATGGACGAGGTCGCCGAGGTCGACGAGGAGCTGATCGCCGAGGTGCTCGCCGTCGCGACCGGCATCCCGATCGTGAAGCTGTCGGAGGAGGAGTCCACCCGGCTGCTCAAGATGGAGGACGAGCTCCACAAGCGGGTCATCGGCCAGGAGGAGGCCGTCAAGGCGCTGTCGCGGGCGATCCGTCGTACGCGTGCCGGCCTGAAGGACCCGAAGCGCCCCGGCGGCTCGTTCATCTTCGCCGGCCCCTCGGGCGTCGGGAAGACGTGGCTGTCCAAGACGCTCGCCGAGTTCCTCTTCGGCGACGAGGACGCGCTGATCCAGCTCGACATGTCGGAGTTCGGCGAGAAGCACACCGTCTCGCGCCTCTTCGGCTCGCCCCCGGGCTACGTCGGCTACGAGGAGGGCGGCCAGCTCACCGAGAAGGTGCGCCGCAAGCCGTTCTCCGTCGTGCTCTTCGACGAGGTCGAGAAGGCCCACCCGGACATCTTCAACAGCCTGCTGCAGATCCTGGAGGAAGGTCGCCTGACCGACTCCCAGGGCCGGGTCGTCGACTTCAAGAACTGCGTCATCATCATGACGACCAACCTCGGCACGCGCGACATCGCCAAGGGCATCAACCTGGGCTTCAACCAGGCCGGTGACGCGGCGGGCTCCTACGAGCGGATGAAGGGCAAGGTGTCGGAGGAGCTCAAGCAGCACTTCCGCCCCGAGTTCCTCAACCGCGTCGACGAGATCATCGTCTTCCCGCCGCTGTCGCAGGAGCAGATCGTCGCGATGGTCGACAACATGATCGCCGCGGTGGAGCTGCGCCTGAAGGACCGCGACATGCAGCTCGAGCTCACCCAGCCGGCGAAGAACCTGCTGGCCGAGCGCGGCTTCGACCCGGTCCTGGGCGCCCGCCCGCTGCGCCGGACGGTCCAGCGCGAGATCGAGGACGTGCTCGCCGAGAAGATGCTCTACGGCGAGGTCGGCCCCGGCCAGATCGTGCTGGTGGACGTCGAGGGCGAGGGCCCGAACGCCACCTTCACCTTCCAGGGCCAGAAGGTCGGCGTGCTGCCCGACCTGCCGCCGCTGGAGACGATCTCGGAGAGCTCCGCCGACAGCGGCGAGGGCTCCGGCGAGGGCGACCTCCCCGCCGCGGGCAACGACTGACCCGTCCCCCGCTCCCCGTCCGTCACTTCTGCACCAGATCGGGATACTCCCTGGCCAAAAGCACCGAAATTCCGTCGGAAACGGTGCTTTTGGCCCGGGACTATCGCGCGGGGGCCCTCAGGGCAGGGCGTACTGCCCCTGCGGGGTCCGTACGACGAGCCCGTCGGCCAGGAGGGACACGAGGGCCCGCTCGCGCTGCTCCTCGACGTCCCAGGCCCGGTCGAGACGAGCCTTGTCGACCGCGCCGGGCGCGTCGCGCAGGACGGCCATCAGCCGGCCCCGGCACTGGCGGTCGGTGCCGGCCCAGGCCTGCACCGGGCGGGGTGGGCCGTCGTACGCCGGGGCGCCGGCCTGCTGCCACGCGCAGCGCTCCCGCACGGGGCAGGCGTCGCAGCGCGGCCGGTCGGCGGTGCAGACCAGCGCGCCGAGCTCCATCACCGCCACCGACCAGGTCGCCGCCGTGGGCGGGTCCTCGGGCAGCAGGGCGGCGCCGAGGTCACGCTCGGCACGGGTCACCGAGCGCGGCGGGAACTCAACCCCGGTCACCGCGCGGGCGAGCACCCGCCGCACGTTCGTGTCGAGCACGACCTGCCGCTGCCCATGCGCGAACGCCGCGACCGCGGCCGCCGTGTAGTCGCCGACGCCGGGGAGTGCCAGCAGGTCGTCGTACGACGCCGGCACCTCGCCGCCGTGCTGCTCGGTGATCGCGGTGGCGGCGGCGTGCAGCCGGAGCGCGCGGCGCGGGTAGCCCAGCCGTCCCCACGCCCGCACCGCCTCCCCGGACGCCTCGGCGGCGAGGTCCGCAGGGGTGGGCCACCGCTCCAGCCAGGTCGCGTGCACCGGCAGCACCCGCACGACGGGTGTCTGCTGCAGCATGAACTCGCTGACCAGGACCGACCACGCCGACGCCTCGGGACGACGCCACGGCAGGTCCCGGGCGTTGGCGTCGTACCAGTCGAGGATCGGCCCGACGAGCTCGCTGGCCGGGTCGGCTGGGGTGCTGGGGGCGGTCGAGGACATCGCCGCCCATTGTGACGTCGGACCAGTTCGGACCTGCGCGGCGGGTCACCCCGGATCGGGGGTGGGCGCTGGCTACGGTCGGAGGCATGTCCGCCCCGCGCCGTCCCTCCAGCGCCCTCGGTGGAACCCCCCGCGGCCCATTGCCGCCGGGCGTCTACTGGAGGCGCCGGGCCTTCGTGCTGGGTGTCGCGTTCGCGCTGGTCTTCGTCATCGCCCGCTGGCTCACCGGCGGCAGCGACGGGAAGGACGACGCACCGGTGGCCGAGCAGGTCGGCGCTCGGGTGGCCGCGACCGAGACCGTCACCGTCGGCGAGTCGACCGCGGCGGTCACCACCGGGCCGAAGGCCGCCTCGGCCCGCCCCACCCTCGCCGCCCCCGAGGGCCCCTGCGACCCCGCAGACGTCGTCGTCGTGCCGTCGGTGGCGAAGGGTGCCGAGGCCGGCGCCGACGTCACCCTCATGCTCTCCCTGCAGACCGTCGAGTCGGAGGCCTGCACCTGGCAGGTCGCCAGCGACAGCGTCGTCGTCAACATCGCCGAGGACGGCCGGCAACTCTGGACCACCCGCCAGTGCCCACGCGCCGTGCCGGGCCAGGCGGTCGTCGTACGACGGACCGTGGCCACCGTCGTCGAGCTGGTCTGGAACGCGCGCGAGTCCGCCGCCGGCTGCTCGAGGCGGACGGCGTGGGTGCTGCCCGGCGACTTCACCATCTCCGCCGCGGCGCTGGGGGGTGAGCCCGCGACGGCCGAATTCACGCTGTCGCGCCCCGCCGCCCGCACCGTCAGCGTGACCCCGGAGCCGAAGCCGACCGCGACGCCGACGAAGAAGCCGAAGCGGCCCGTCAACTGAGTCCGCTGCGGGGCGACACGAACCAGCCGGGACGCACCGGGGGCAGCACGGACGGCCGAGGATGCCTAGACTCGAACAGGTGACGATCATCAAGCGCTGGCTCGGGAAGCGGTCATCGGCGCACCACCAGGAACCACAGCAGCCCACCCGCCAGCCCACGCCGCAGGCCACCCACCAGCCCACACCGCAGGAACCGGTCGACTCGCTCTTCGTGACCGCCGAGAACGAGTACGGCCGGTACGCGGTCCCGCGCTCCTCCGCGCACCGGACCGCGGCGCGCATGGTGATCGCCGGTGAGGTCTACGAGCCCGACACGATCGCGCTGATCCGCCGCGAGTGCGGGCAGGGCGACGTCGTCCACGCCGGCACGTTCTTCGGCGACTTCCTGCCGGGACTGTCGTCCGGCCTGGCGCCGGGCGCGCGGGTGCACGCCTTCGAGCCGAACCCGGACAGCTACGAGTGCGCCCGGACGACGCTGGAGCTCAACCAGATCGACAACGTCTCCCTGCACTGGCTCGGCCTCGGGCCGGAGTCCGGCCGCGGTGACCTGATCACCATCAACGCCCAGGGTGTGCCGCGCGGCGGCGCGAGCCGGATCGTCCGGGAGGGCGAGACGGTCCTCGGTGGCAGTGTCACCGTCGAGGTGCCGATCGACTCGATCGACGCCAGGGTGCCGGCGGACCGCACGGTCTCGGTGCTGCAGCTCGACGTCGAGGGCCACGAGGAGGCGGCGCTATCGGGTGCCGTGCGCACGATCGAGCGCTGCCGCCCGCTGATCATCCTCGAGTCCGTGCCGGAGGAGTGGGTCGCGGCGCACCTCGCGCCGCTGGGCTACCGGGCGGCCGAGCGGGTGCACCACAACACGGTGTTCCGGATCCCCTGAACCCACGTCGTCGGTCTGCTGGACCTCGTCCAGCAGACCGACCCGGCCGCGGTCGGTCAGACGTACCGCTCGAGGATCGTGGACTCGGCGAGCCTGCTCAGGCCCTCGCGCACGCTGCGGGCCCGCAGCTCGCCCACGCCCTCGACGGCCTGGAGGTCGTCGATGCCGGCGGACAGCAGCTTCTGCAGGGTGCCGAAGTGGTCGACCAGGCCCTCGACGACGTTGGACGGCAGGCGGGGGACCTTGGTCAGCAGCCGGTAGCCGCGGGGCGCGACCGCGCCGTCGAGGTGCTCGCCGGTGCCGATGCCGAGGACCTTGGCGACCGCGGACGGGTCGACGAGGTCGGTGGCCGAGAGCTGCTCGAGCTTGCCGAGCGGCTCGTCGGGCTCGCGGCTGCGCCGCCGTGACGGCACGTAGTCGCGGATGACGAGCTCGCGCTCGGTGTCGACCCCGGTGATGAGCTCCTCCAGTTGGAGGGCGAGCAGCCGGCCGTCGGTGCCGAGCTCGAGCACGTAGTCCTCGATCTCGCGCGCGATCCGGGTGACCATCTCCAGCCGCTGGGCGACGACGGCGACGTCGCGCACCGTCACGAGGTCCTCGATCTCGAGCGCGGAGAGGGTGCTGGACACCTCGTCGAGGCGCAGCTTGTAGCGCTCGAGGGTGGCCAGCGCCTGGTTGGCGCGGGAGAGGATCTGGCCGGAGTCCTCCAGCACGCGACGGGTGTCGCCGACGTACGCCGCGATGATCTGCATCGACTGCGACACCGAGATGACGGGGTGGCCGGTCTGCTTGGCGACGCGGTCGGCCGTGCGGTGCCGGGTGCCGGTCTCCTCCGACGGGATCGACTGGTCGGGCATCAGGTGCACGGCGGCGCGGATGATCCGGGTCAGCGCGTTGTCGACGATGATCGCGCCGTCCATCTTGGCGAGCTCGCGCAGCCCGGTGGCGGTGAACGGTACGTCGAGCTCGAAGCCACCCGTGCACAGGCTGTCGACGAGGCGGTCCTGGCCGATGACGATCAGCGCCCCCGTCCGGCCGCGCAGGATCCGCTCGAGTCCGTCGCGCAGGGGGGTGCCGGGGGCGATGGACGCGAGGGTCTCGCGAAGCCGGGGATCGGCCGACGTGGCCACGCACGCTCCTCAGGGATCAGTGGTCGGACGGTCGTACCCTATCCGCGCAGGCGCCCATCCATGCCGGATATCGGCGCTCACTCGCTGCCGTCGACGACCTCGAGCGCGTGCTTCGTGCGCCGGTCGAGGTTGAGCAGGCGCAGCGCCGACAGCACGTCGGGCGCCTCGATCACCCGCATCCCCTCGATCATCCGGTCCCGCGAGGGCCCGCGCGCGCCCTGGGCGGCGCCCGGGTCCGCGGGGACCACCGCGAGCGCGAACCCCAGCCGCGCGGCCTCGGCGAGTCGCTGCGGCAGGTCGCGGACCCGGCGCAGCTCGCCGGACAGGCCGATCTCGCCCATCGCCACCACGCCGGCCGGGGGCGCGCTGACGAAGGTCGACGACGCGAGGGCGACCGCGACCGCGAGGTCGCTGCCGGGGTCGGTGAGCCGGGCGCCGCCGACGGTCGAGGCGAACACGTCGTGCTGGTGGAGCTTGATGCCGCAGTGCTGCTGGAGCACGGCGAGGACCATGGCCAGCCGCGAGCCGTCGAGGCCCGAGGTGGTCCGGCGCGGCCGCTCGGCGGGGGAGAGCGTCACCAGCGACTGCACCTCGGCGAGCATCGGCCGCCGGCCCTCCATGGTGACCGCGACGCAGGTGCCCGGCACGCGGCCGTGGTGGCGCTCGGTGAAGATGCCGGTCGGGTCCTCCACCGCCTTGATGCCGTCGGGTCCGAGGTCGAAGCAGCCGACCTCGTCGACCGGTCCGAAGCGGTTCTTGACCGCCCGCACCATCCGGAACCGGGAGTTGCGGTCGCCCTCGAAGTGGAGGACCACGTCGACGAGGTGCTCCAGGACCCGCGGCCCCGCGATGCCGCCGTCCTTGGTGACGTGGCCGATCATCACGATCGTGATGTCGCGGCTCTTGGCGACCCGAACCAGTGCCTGGGCGACCTCCTTGACCTGGGTGACCCCGCCCGGGACGCCGTCCACGTCGGCCGCGCCGATGGTCTGCACCGAGTCGACGACCACCATCGTCGGCCGGACCTGCTCGATGTGGGTGAGTACGGCGCCGAGGTCGGTCTCCGCGGCGAGGAAGAGCTCGTCGTGGATCCCGCCGGTGCGGTCGGCGCGCAGCCGCACCTGCGCGGCGGACTCCTCACCGGTCACGTAGAGCGTGCGCTGGGCGCGTTCGGCCGTGCGCGAGGCGACCTCGAGCAGCAGTGTCGACTTGCCGACGCCGGGCTCGCCCGCGAGCAGCAGGGCGGCGCCGGGCACCAGCCCGCCGCCCAGGACCCGGTCGAGCTCGGGCACACCGCTGGGGTGGTGCACGGCGCGCTCCGCCGAGACCTGCCCGATCGGGATCGCCCGGCGGGTGACCGGCGCGGCCGTCGTACGGCTGGTGGTGGACGACGCGGCGCGGGCGACCTCGGCGACCGAGCCCCAGGCCTGGCACTCGCCGCACCGGCCCACCCAGCGGGCGGTGGACCAGCCGCACTCGCCGCACTGGTAGTTCGAACGTGTTTTCGAAGCAGCCATGGGCCCGACGCTAGGGCACGCCTCCGACGGAACCGGTGCGGACGCGCCCGCCATGGGAGAATTGCGCCGTGGAGACCTCCCGCCAGCCGGCCACGCTCGCCGACGTCGCCGAGCGTGCCGGGGTGTCGCGGCAGACGGTCTCGAATGCGATCAACAACCCCGACCTCCTCCGGCCCGACACCCTGGCCCGGGTGCTGGAGGCCATCGACGGGCTCGGCTACAGCCCCAACCACGCCGCGCGACAGCTGCGCACCCGCTCGTCGCGACTGGTCGGCCTGCGGCTGGGCCCGTCCCAGGAGTTCACCGCCAACATGGCGATGGACCGGTTCGTCCGGGCGCTCGTCGAGGCCGCGCGCGAGGTCGGCTACCACGTGCTGCTCTTCTCGGGCGGACCCGTCGCCGAGGGCGAGCTGCCCGACCCGCTGGGCGGGTACGACGACCTGCTGCGCTCCACCGCGGTCGACGCGTTCGTGGTGACCGACACCTACCTTGGCAACCCGCAGACGGTGGCCCTCGCGGCCCGGCGGGCGCCGTTCGTGGCGTTCGGGCGGCCGTGGGACGACCCGGACGCGACGCACCCCTGGGTCGACGTCGACGGCGCCGCCGGTGTCGAGGCCGCCACCCGGCACGTGCGGGAGCTCGGCCACGAGCGGATCGCCTGGCTGGGCTGGGCGCCCGGGTCGCGGATCGGCGAGGACCGCCGGGCGGGCTGGCACCGCGCGATGGTCGCGCAGGGCCTGTCGACCGCCGGCCTGGAGGCGGCGGTGCCCGACACGGTGGACGCCGGGAGGGAGGCGGCCGCCGCGCTGCTCGACACCGTCGGTCCCACCGGCTTCGTGTGCGCCTCGGACACCCTGGCGGTCGGTGTCCTGCACACGCTGCGCGAGCGCGGCATCCACGCCGGGCCGGGCCTGCCCGTCGTCGGCTTCGACGACTCGCAGGTCGCCCAGGTGATGGGCCTGACCTCGGTCCGCCAGCCACTGGAGGAGGTGGCGGTCGAGGTCGTGGGCGCGCTGGTCGACCTGCTCTCCCCGCGGGAGGTCGCGGTCCGCGAGACGCTGCTCGCGCCGAGCCTCGCCGTCCGGCAGACCTCCGTGTGAACGCTGCCCCGGTGCCGGGCCGTCAGTGCACCTTGCTCCACAGGTTGACGGCGTAGTCGACCTCGACCCCGTCGTGGTTCCGCAGGACCTCGTCGGCGACCTCCGGCTTGAACTCGATCCGTACGACGGCCTCGAGGTCCGCGCGCGAGCCGAACCGCCAGCCCATGTCGACCCGGTCGAGGGTCCAGCCGCGCAATGACCAGAACCGCTCGGTGTCGGCCGGCGGGTCCAGGTGGGGGTAGCCGCGGCGGAACCAGGCACCGAAGGTGGAGCGCGACCCGTCGTTGTCGATGACGAGTGCCGTGCCGCCGGGCCGGAGCACCCGGTCGAGCTCGACCAGCCCGGGCTCGCAGCCGCGGCCGAAGAAGTAGGCCCACCGGGCGTGCACGACGTCGACCGAGGAGTCGGGGAGCGGGACGTGCTGCGCGGTCCCGACCAGGACCTCCGCGTGCTGGACGGCGTGGCCGCGCAGCCGGCGCCGGGCCAGCTGGGCGAGGCCGGGGTGCGGCTCGACGCCGATCACCCGCGCTGCCCTCTCCGCGAACCGCGGCAGGTGGAACCCGGTGCCGCAGCCGAGGTCGAGGACGACCTGCCCGGACCAGTCGGCCCGCGCCTCCATGGCGGTCCAGAGCCGTCCGTCGGGGTCGGCGGCGCGGTTCTCGAGCTCGTAGGTCGCCGTGTGGTTCCAGATGTTCGGGCTGGGGATCGCGCCCTTCGCCGGTCTCATCGAACGGACGCTGACGGAGACGGGCCCTGGCCGGACGGGTGCGTCAGATCCGCACGATGCCGTTCGGGGTGAGGACCTGGGCGGCGAGGATGCCGGGGGTGCCGTGCGGTGCGACCCACTCGACCTTCACGTCCTCCAGCGGGGCCTCGACGGTCTCCCCGAGCCACTCGCTGACGCGCTGCGGGTCGCCGGCGATCTCGATGCCGGCGAGCGACACGGTGCCGTCGGCGCCGCGCGAGGGGTGCAGGTCGGCCGGGGTGTCCCACTGCAGGAAGAACGGCAGCTGCGGGTCGGCGATGAGGCCGTTGATGCCGATCTGCTGCCAGCGCAGCTCGGCGCCGTCGGGGCGGTGCCGGGAGCCGGGGACGGCGGAGCGGCCGAGCCGCTGCTCGATGATCGTGATGTCCGGGACCGCCACGGCCCAGCCGAGCCAGCCGCCGCCGAGCGCGGAGCGGGCCTTGACGGCCTGGCCGAACGGCGCCTTGTCGGAGGCCGGGTGGTCGAGGGCCTCGACGACCTCGATGTAGGTGTCGTCGGTCAGCGGCAGGATCATGTTGCGCGTGCCGAAGCGCGGGTGCACCCCGCCGTCGGCGAACTCCCGACCGAGGGCGGCGCCGAGGCGCGCGGCCGTGCTCTCGAGTCCGTCGGGGCCGGCCGCGTAGGAGAGATGGTCGAGGCGCATGTCAGACATTCTGAACAGGCCCCGGCACGCGCGGAGCAGCGGGGTCGGTTCCTCTTGACATCGAGAGGGGTGGCGGTCGGCCGGCATCAGCCGGGTCCCGTCACCTCGGGTCGGCAGGGTGCAGGGCGAGCGCCGACCGCGACCGGAGGTGCGCCTCGCAGTGGCGCACCAGCTCGTCGTACGCCTTGCGGCCCATGAGCTCGGTCAGCTCGGCCTCGTTCGTGACATAGACCGGCTCGACCCCGACGTGCGCCTCGGTGTTGCCGGAGCAGTACCAGTCCAGGTCGTGCCCGCCGGCGCCCCAGCCGCGGCGGTCGTACTCGGTGATGGTGACCTCGACGTACGACGTGCCGTCCATCCGCTCGACGTCGCGGAACGTCCGGCGGATCGGCAGCTGCCAGCACACGTCCGGCTTGGTCTCGAGCGGGTTGCGGCCCTGCTCGAGCGCCAGCCCGTGCAGCGCACAGCCCGCGCCTGCGTGGAAGTCGGCGCGGTTGGCGAACACGCACGAGCGCTGGCCGTCCACGGTGTGCATGCGCGTCTTGCGCTCGCCGTCCTCGTCCTTCTCCACCCAGTCCTTGCGGCGCACCGGCCGGCCGGGGTGCGCCTGCCAGTGCTCGGGGGTGAGCTGCTCGACGAAGCCGGCGACCCGCTTCTCGTCGTCCTTGTCGGCGAAGTGCGCGCCGAGGGTGCAGCAGCCGACGTCCGGGGAGTCGGCGTAGATCCCGGCGCAGCCGCTGCCGAACATGCAGGTGAACGACGAGGTGAGCCAGGTCAGGTCGCAGCGCAGGACCTCGGACTCGTCGGCGGGATTGGCGAATTCGACCCACGCACGGGGGAAATCGAGCGGGACCTCTGGCACCGGGCAAGTCTAAGGGCGCAGCCGGTGCGGCCCGCCCCGCGGCTAGACTCGACGCATGCGTCTGGGTGTGCTCGACATCGGCTCGAACACCGGTCACCTGCTCGTGGTGGACGCCCACGGTGGCGCCGCGCCGCTGCCGGCGTTCTCCTACAAGGAGCCGCTGCGCCTGGCCGAGCACCTCGACGAGGCGGGCGACGTGTCGTCGACCGGTATCGCCGCGCTGTCGGCGTTCACTGCCCAGGCGGTGCAGGTCGCGGAGGAGAAGGGCTGCGAGGAGATGCTCTCGTTCGCGACCTCCGCGGTGCGCGACGCCGGCAACTCCGACGCGGTGCTGGCCCACGTCGAGCGCGAGACGGGCGTGCGGATCGAGGTGCTGCCGGGTGAGGACGAGGCGCGGCTGACCTTCCTCGCCGTACGACGCTGGTTCGGGTGGTCGGCCGGGCGCCTCGCCGTCTTCGACATCGGCGGCGGGTCGCTGGAGATCGCGGCCGGGACCGACGAGCGCCCCGACGTCGCCTGGTCGCTGCCGCTCGGTGCGGCGCGGCTCGCGCGCGCCGACTTCGCCGAGCAGCCCGACGAGGGGCGGCTGCGCCAGATCCGGCGCCGGATCCGCGCCGACATCGCCCGCGACGCCGGCCACCTGCTGCGTGCCGGTACGACGCACCGGGCGTCCGCGACGTCGAAGACCTTCCGCTCGCTGGCGCGGATCTGCGGGGCGGCCCCGTCGGGCGAGGGCCCGATGGTCCCGCGCACCCTGCCGCTCGCGGAGCTGCGGGACTGGATCCCGAAGCTGGTCGCGATGTCGCCCGAGGAGCTGGCCGCGCTGCCGGGGGTCTCGCCGAGCCGGACCCACCAGATCGTGCCCGGTGCCCTGGTCGCCGAGGCCTGCATGGACATCTTCGACCTCTCCGAGCTGGAGATCTGCCCGTGGGCGCTGCGCGAGGGCGTGATCCTGGAGCGGCTCGACAAGCTCAGCGTCAACGACGAGTCATGACCGCGTCATGACCGCGGCGGCCGGATCGGGCAGCCGGCCGGGCAGCCGGCCGCGGATCGGCCTGTCCACGAGCTCGGTCTATCCCGAGTCGACGGCGCACGCGTTCGGCTACGCCGCGAGCGTCGGCTACGAGGCCGTCGAGGTGATGGTCGGGATCGACGCGCTGTCCCAGCAGCCGGCCGCGGTCCGGCGGCTGTCGGAGCACCACGGCCTGCCCATCAGTGCGGTGCACGCGCCGTGCCTGCTGTTCACGCAGCGGGTCTGGGGGGTGGAGCCGTGGGGCAAGCTGGCGCGCTCGGCCGAGATGGCGCACGAGGTCGGCGCGGAAGTGGTGGTCGTGCACCCGCCGTTCCGCTGGCAGCGCGACTACGCCCGCGACTTCGTCAACGGCATCGCGGCGCTCGAGGAGTCCTCGGGCATCGCCTTCGCCGTGGAGAACATGTATCCGTGGCGCGCCTCCCGCCGCCACCTGGAGATGTACGTCCCGGGCTGGGACCCCTCCGACGAGCCCTACGCCAACACCACGATCGACCTCTCGCACGCGGCGATCGCGCGGTCCGACCCGGTCGCGATGGCCGAGCGGCTGGGGCCGCGGCTGCGCCACGTGCACCTCACCGACGGCACCGACTCGGCCAAGGACGAGCACCTCGTCCCGGGCCGCGGTGACATCGGCGCGGCCGCCTTCCTCCAGCATCTGGCGCGGACCGGCTTCGCCGGCGAGGTGGTGCTGGAGATCAACACCCGCCGGTGCACGACCCGCGAGGAACGGGAGGCCGACCTGCGCGAGTCCCTGGAGTTCGCCCGGGAGCACCTCGCGGCCGTCGTCGCCGACCCGGCTCCGGAGGGCGCATGACCGCGTCCACGCGCTCCGGACCCCCGAGCCGCGGTCGGCGCCGCGGCAGCCCCGACACCCGCGCCGCGATCCTCGCCGCCGCCCGGACCCGCTTCGCCGACGCGGGCTTCGCCGGTACGACGATCCGCGGTGTGGCCGCCGACGCCGGGGTCGACCCGGCGCTGGTGCACCACTACTTCGGCTCCAAGGACGACCTGTTCGTCGCCGCGCTCGAGCTGCCCGTGGACCCGCGGGCGGTGCTGGCCGAGCGGGTGGTCGGCTCCCTCGAGGGCGCCGGCGAGCGCCTGATCCGCGCCCTGCTGTCCGTCTGGGACGACCCCGCCGTGCGGCCGGCCCTCCTCGCGATGGTGCGCCGGCTCGTCGAGCCCGGCGGTGAGTCCCTCTTCCGCGAGGGCTTCCTGCCCGTCGTACTCCTGCCGCTGGGGGAGGCGCTCGGCGTCGACCGCCCCGGCGAGCGGATGCCGCTGGTCGCCAGCCAGGTCATCGGTGTGCTGCTGCTGCGCTACGTGGTGCGCGCCGAGCCGCTGGCGACCATGGACGCGGACGCGCTCGTGGCGGCGTACGCGCCCGTCCTCGACCGCTTCCTCGCCGCCCCGCTGTAGCCCCCGGCCCCGCCGCTCCCCGGATCCCGTCGCTGTAACACGTTGTTCGCCGGACTACCCGCCGCCTGACGGCGCAATTCACGTGCTTGGAACGATCGAAAAGACGGTGAACAGCGTGTTACAGCTGCTCGGCTCTTGCGCGCCCCGCCCCGGAGGCGCATTATTCAACATGTGATGAATTCAGTCGTGGAGATCACCGGGCTGCGCGTGGTGCGCGGGGGCCGGGTCGTCCTCGACGGCCTCGACCTGGTGGTCGGCCCGGGCGTGACCGGGCTGCTCGGTCCGTCCGGGTGCGGCAAGTCGACCCTGCTGCGCAGCGTGGTGGGCGTGCAGCGGGTGGCGGCGGGCGAGGTCGTCGTGCTGGGGGAGCCGGCGGGCAGCCCGCCGCTGCGCGACCGGGTGGGCTACCAGACCCAGGCCTCCAGCGTGTACGACGACCTGACGGTCGCCGAGAACCTGCGCTTCTTCGCCCGGGTGCTCGGCCGGTCGGCCGCGGCGGTCGACGAGGCCCTCGCGGGGGTCGACCTGGGCGAGCGGCGCGACGACGTGGTCGGCCGGCTCAGCGGCGGCCAGCGCTCGCGGGTCGGCCTGGCGATCGCGCTCCTCGGCCGGCCGGACCTGCTCGTCCTGGACGAGCCGACGGTGGGTCTCGACCCGGTGCTGCGCCGCGACCTGTGGGCGATGTTCCACCGCATCGCGGACGCCGGCACCGCCGTCCTCGTGTCCAGCCACGTCATGGACGAGGCGGAGCGGTGCGACCAGCTGCTGCTCATGCGCGAGGGCCGGATCCTCGCCCAGGACACGCCCGCCGCGATCAAGGAGCGCGCGGGCGTCGATGACATCGAGGGCGCCTTCCTCGCCCTCGTCGAGCACCCCGGCAAGGGAGGCGAGGCAGCATGAGCGCCCGCGTCACCCTCGCCGTCGCCTCGCGGGTGCTCACCCAGCTGCGCCGCGACCACCGCACCCTCGCGATGCTGCTGGTGCTCCCGTGCCTCCTGCAGGCGCTGCTGTGGTGGATCTACGAGGCCACGCCGATGGTCTTCGACCGGATCGGCCCGGCGCTGCTGGCGATCTTCCCGTTCTTCGTGATGTTCCTGGTCACCAGCGTCACGACCCTGCGCGAGCGGTCCAGCGGCACCCTCGAGCGGCTGTTCACGATGCCGATGGGCCGCCTCGACTTCCTCCTCGGCTATGCGCTGGCCTTCGGGGCGGTCGCCGCGGTCCAGGCCGCCCTCGCGGCCAGCGTGGCCGTCGGCCTCCTCGACCTCGACATCCGGGGTCCGGTGGTGCTGCTCGGGGTGGTCGGCGTCGCGGACGCCGTGCTCGGCACCGCGCTGGGGCTGTTCGTGTCCGCCTTCGCCCGCACCGAGTTCCAGGCCGTGCAGTTCCTGCCGGCGGTGGTCGTGCCGCAGATCCTGCTGTGCGGGCTGATCATCCCGCGCGACCGGCTGCCGGAGGTGCTCGAGGTGGTCGCCAACCTGCTCCCGCTGACCTGGGCGGTGCACGCGATGGAGCAGCTGGCGACCACGAGCGCCACCGGGACGGTCTGGCGCGACGTGGGGATCGTCGCCGGGTTCGCCCTCGCCTCGCTCGCGGTCGGCGCGGCGACCCTCCGCCGGCGTACGGACTGACGGGCGGGCTGACGGGCGGGCTGACGGGCGGGCTGACGGGGCGGACGCACACGGACAGCCGAAACCCCCGTAGATTCGGGGTGTGCGACCGATCCGCGACTCCCTGCTGCTGCTCTCGCGCAGTGGCGCGGCGCAGCGCCTGGTGTCGACGCTGCCGCTCTCGGCCGGCGTCGTCCGCAGCTACGTCCCCGGCGAGACGGTCAGTGACGCGCTCGCGGCTGCGCAGGCGTTCGCCGCCGAGGGCATCGACGTCACCATCGACCACCTCGGCGAGGAGACGCTCGACGAGGTGCAGGCCACCGCGGCCGTCCAGGCCTACCGGGTGCTGCTGGACCGGATCTCCGACGCCCGCCTCGGCCGGCGCGCGGAGGTGTCGGTCAAGCTCACCGCGCTCGGGCTGCGGCTCGACGGCGGCGAGCGGATCGCGCTGGAGAACGCGCGCAGGATCTGCCGGGCCGCCGCGAGCGCCGGCACCACGGTCACCATCGACATGGAGGACCACACCACCACCGACGCGACACTGCGTGTCGTCCGGGCGCTGCGCGAGGAGTTCCCCGGCACCGGCGCGGTCCTCCAGGCCTACCTCCACCGCACCGAGGCCGACTGCCGCGAGCTCGCCCACGCCGGCAGCCGGGTCCGGCTCTGCAAGGGCGCGTACGACGAGCCGGCCGCCGTCGCGTTCACCGAGCCCGGCGACGTCGACCGTTCCTACGTCCGCTGCCTGAAGGTGCTGCTCGCGGGCGACGGCTACCCGATGATCGCCACCCACGACCCGCGGCTCGTCGAGATCGCCGAGGCGCTGGCCAGCCGCTACGGCCGCGCGCAGGGCAGCTACGAGTTCCAGATGCTGCACGGCGTCCGGCCCGCCGAGCAGCGGCGGCTCGCGGCCAGCGGCGAGCGGGTGCGGGTCTACCTGCCCTACGGCGAGCAGTGGTACGGCTACCTGATGCGGCGACTGGCGGAGCGTCCGCAGAACCTGTCACTGTTCCTCACGTCGTTGATCTCGAAGAAGTGAGTGAGCAAGACCGTGGCTGAGAAGCGGACCGCTGTCATCGGTGCCGGAGTGATGGGGGAGACGCTGCTCTCCGGCCTGATCCGGGCCGGCCGCCGCGCCGAGGACCTCGTCGTCGTGGAGAAGCGCCCCGATCGTGCGGCCGAGCTCGCCGAGAGGTACGGCGTCACCGTGGTCGACCAGGTCGCGGAGGCCGCCGCGGCCGACACCGTGCTGCTGGTCGTGAAGCCGCAGGACATGGCCGACGTGCTGGCCGTGCTCGCGCCGTCGCTGCGCGCGGGCCAGCTGCTGGTCTCCCTGGCTGCGGGCATCACCACCGGCTTCGTCGAGTCGCACGTGCCGGACGGCGTGGCCGTCGTCCGGGTCATGCCGAACACCCCTGCGCTGGTCGACCAGGGCATGTCGGCCATCTCGCCCGGCACCCACTGCGACGAGAGCCACCTCGCCGAGGCGGAGCAGCTGATGGCGTCCGTCGGGCGCGTGGTCCAGGTCCCCGAGAAGCAGCAGGACGCCGTCACCGCGATCAGCGGCTCCGGGCCGGCCTACGTCTTCTTCGTCGTCGAGTCGATGATCGAGGCCGGCGTGCACCTCGGCCTTCCGCGCACCGTCGCCCAGGAGCTCGTCGTGCAGACGCTCGTCGGCTCGGCCACGATGCTCCGCGAGACCGGCGAGCACCCGGCCGTGCTGCGCGAGCAGGTCACCTCGCCGGGCGGTACGACGGCCGCCGCGCTCCGCGAGCTCGAGGTGCACCGCGTCCGCGCGGCCTTCCTCGCCGCGCTCGAGGCGGCCCGGGACCGCTCCGCCGAGCTCGGCAGCTGAGGTTCCCCCGCGGTCGGTTGATCGGTCAGCTGGCCGCGGCGGTCGCCCAGTCCAGGTGGGCGAGCCCGCGCACGGCCTGCACACGTACGCCGGCCCGGCGGGCGTCGTACCGGCCGAACCGGTCGAGCAGCCGCGCCTGCAGGCCGGCGTCCTGCGCACCGACCACGTCGTGGCGCAGCGAGTCGCCGACCATGAGGGTCGAGGCCGGGTCCGCGCCGAGCGCGTCGCAGGCCGCGAGGTAGGCGCGCCGGTCCGGCTTGGCCGCCGGCAGCGCCGACGACGCGAGGACGGGCACGTCGCGGCGGAGCAGGCCGGTGCGGCGCAGCTTCTCGGTCTGGATGGCGTGCTCGCCGTTGGTGAGGATCCCGACCGGCAGTCCGGCGGCGCGGGCGCGCTCGATCGCGGCGGCCGCGTCGTCGAAGGCCCGCCACGCCGCCTGGTAGCAGCCGAGGAAGCCGGCGAACACGTCGTCGGCCAGCGCGTCGTCGGCGAGGTCCCACCCGGGCAGGAACTCGCGGATCCGCACCCGCCGCTGCTCGGTGTAGGTCAGCTCGCGACGCTGGGCGCGCTCGTAGTGGCGCGTCTCGAGCGCGAACCAGCGCTCCACGAGCCCCTCGAGGTCGGCCGGGGTGTCGGCCAGGCCCAGTCCGGAGATCCAGGCGCGCACGCCCCGTTCCGCCGCACCCCGGTGGTCGACGAGGGTGTCGTCCAGGTCGAGGAGGAGCGCCCGGATCGTCATGCGGGGCAGTCTGCCAGCGCCCTCCGACAGGGCCGGGCGGAGGGCCCCGGGCCCCTCTGGAGCCGGTCCCGCCAGGCCCTCGTCCGCCCGCCGGTCAAGACGACACGCCGCGGTCCCAAAAGTTTCAGAGGTAGAACTCTTCCCCACGAGTCACATCCGGCCCTATTCTCACGCAGGAGGCGTCCGCAGGATTCACAGCTGGGGAAGGCGGTGACGGACGCGCAGAAAGCGTGGTTGTCATGGCTCCTACGTCGCGCGAGCGCAACGAGTCCCTACCGGACCCCAAGTTCCTCACCATCGCCGAGGTCGCCTCGGTCATGAGGGTGTCGAAGATGACCGTCTACCGCCTCGTCCACAACGGCGAGCTCCCCGCCGTCCGGGTCGGCCGCTCGTTCCGGGTCACCGAGGACGACGTCAACGAGTACCTCCGCAAGTCCTTCTACTCCGCCGGATAGCGCCAGCCGGCGGCAGCCCCCGGCGCCCGTGGTGGTGAGACCTTCATCCCACCGCGGACGCTGATTCACCGCGCCCGGCGTGTGCCGGATAGGCTGACCCGGTGCTCCGGGGTCTGCCCGGAGCGTCGTACGCAAGCGTCGGCCACCCGGTCCGGCGGGCTGGAGAGGTTCCACGTGGGTTCTGTCATCAAGAAGCGTCGCAAGCGGATGGCCAAGAAGAAGCACCGCAAGCTGCTGAAGAAGACGCGCGTGCAGCGTCGCAAGCTCGGCAAGTAACGCCACAGCTCGCCGTTGCCGGCGCGCCCTGGCGCGCGCCGGTCCGAACCCTGAGGAGTCAGTGGGATGGGCGCTGGTCGCACGGTCCTGGTCACCGGAGTCTCGCGTGACCTCGGCAGGACCTTCGCGCGCACGCTCGCCTCGGACCCCGGGGTCGACCGTGTCATCGGCGTCGACGTCATGCCCCCGCGCGGGGACCTCGGCGACGTCACCTTCGTGCGGGCCGACATCCGCAACCCGGTGATCGCCAAGGTGATCGCCAAGGAGGACGTCGACACGGTCGTGCACATGAGCGTCATCGCCACGCCCGGCTCCGCCGGCGCGCGCGGCACGATGAAGGAGCTCAACGTCATCGGGACGATGCAGCTGCTCGCCGCCTGCCAGAAGGCCGAGCAGGTGCGCCAGGTCGTGGTGAAGTCCTCGACCACCGCGTACGGCGCCAGCAGCGCCGATCCCGCCATGTTCACCGAGGACATGGAGCCGCGCCGGCCACCGCGCAGCGGCTACGCGAAGGACGTCAACGAGGTCGAGCGCTACGTGCGCGGGTTCGCGCGCCGCCGCCCCGACGTCTCCGTGACCATGCTGCGCTGCGCCAACGTGATCGGCCCGCGCGTGGTCAGCCCGCTGGCGTCGTACTTCCGGCTGCCGGTGGTCCCCACCGTGCTCGGCTTCGACCCGCGGCTGCAGTTCCTCCACGAGACCGACCTCAACCGCGTGCTGCGGCACGCGGTGCTCGCCGACATCCCCGGCACCTTCAACGTCGCCGGCGACGGTCTCCTCATGCTCTCCCAGGCGCTGCGCCGGATGGGTCGCAGCAGCGTGCCGCTGCCGGGCGCCGCCTTCGGCGGCCTCGGGTCGGTGCTCAAGTCGGTCCGCCGCGCCGACCTGTCGCCCGAGCTGCTCGCGTTCCTGACCTACGGCCGGGGCGTCGACACGACCCGGATGCGCACCGAGCTCGGCTTCGAGCCGTCGTACACCACGGCGGAGGCCTTCGCCGAGTTCGTCGCCACCCTGCCCCCGGGTGCGCGACGGGCCGAACGGGCCCTCGCCTCGCTCGCCGAGCGGCTCCCCCCGGTCGACGACGACCGTCCCGCCCAGCTCACCGTTGCCGGAGGCAAGGATGGCTGACGCCGAGATCATCCCCATCGGTACCCGCGGCCAGCCCGGTCGTGGCACCGGCACCCGCCCGTCGTCGGCCGCCCGCGGCCTCGCGCCCAAGGCCGGCGGCGGCCGGAAGGCGCCGGCGAAGAAGGCCGACGCCCCGGCCGGGAAGCCGGCCTCCCCCGGACGGAGCGCCGCGCAGGACGACGCCCGGCCCGCAGCCGCGAGGCCGGCAGCCGGGAAGCCTGCAGCCGGCAAGCCCGCAACGGAGAAGAAGCAGCCCGCCACGCCGAGTGACCGGCCCGCCGAGCCGGTCATCCGGACCGACGAGCCGGTCATCGCGACCGCCCCTCTCGACGGTGGCCTCGCCCCCGTCGCGGCGGCCCGGACCGAGGAGCGTGGGCTGAGCCCGCTGGCCGGGATCCCCGTCGGCGACTGGCTCAGCGCGTTCCAGCACGCGGCGAAGGAGCTGTTCGGGGACCAGTGGGAGCCGCAGCTCGCGCGCTTCCTCGCGTTCCTGCGCCGGCGGCTGACTGGCGACTACACGGTGGACGAGTACGGCTTCGACCCCGAGGTCACCGAGCGGTTCTTCATGGCCGCGCTGCGCCCGATCGCGCAGAAGTGGTTCCGGATCGAGGTCCGCGGGGTCGAGAACATCCCGGCCGACGGCGGCGCCCTCGTGGTCTCCAACCACTCGGGCACGATCCCCGTGGACGGCCTGATGACGATGGTCTCGATCCACGACCACACCGGCCGGCACCTGCGCCCGCTCGGCGCCGACCTGGTCTTCCGCCTGCCCGTCGTCGGGTCGCTGGCCCGCAAGGGTGGCGCGACCCTCGCCTGCAACGAGGACGCCGAGCGGATGCTGCGCGGCGGCGAGCTGGTCGGTGTGTGGCCCGAGGGCTTCAAGGGCATCGGCAAGCCGTTCTCCGAGCGCTACAAGCTCCAGCGCTTCGGCCGCGGCGGGTTCGTCTCCGCGGCGCTGCGCACCGGCGTCCCGATCGTCCCGCTGTCGGTCGTCGGCGCCGAGGAGATCTATCCGCTGGTCGGCAACATCCCCTCGCTCGCCCGCCTGATCGGTGTGCCCTACATCCCGATCACGCCGTTCTTCCCGCTGCTCGGCCCGCTCGGCCTGGTCCCGCTGCCGTCGAAGTGGCTGCTCGAGTTCGGCGAGCCGATCCGGACCGACGAGTACGACGCCGGTGCCGCCGAGGACCCGATGCTCGTGTTCAACGTGACCGACCAGGTCCGCGAGACCATCCAGCAGACGCTCTACGGCCTTCTGATGCAGCGCGAGTCCGTGTTCAAGTGACCGATGAGACGAGCTTGCTCGTCTCATCGAGAAGTCACGCAGGTTGAGGAGCGTCGGTCCGGACCGCGCTTGCGCGGGACGGACGACGCGTCTCGAAACCCGGTCGTTCCCGTGGGACGACACGCCCACGGGCGACGCCACTAGCGCAGCAGGCCGCCGAGGATGCCGTCGAGCCCGCCGACGAGCGTGCCGGTGAGCGTCGTCTGGCTGCCGTCGGTCGTGGGGGCGTCGGTCGGCTCGTCCGTGCTGCCGCCGCCCACGATCGGGTCGGTGACGTCGTCGACGGTCTTGCCGAGGTCGGGCGAGTCGGTCGGCAGGATCGTCGGCAGGTCGGTCGGGGCCTCCTCGCCGCTGACCGGCTCCTCGACCGGAGCCTGCTCCGGCTTCGTCTCGCCGGTGGGCCGGGTGACCGACGCCTGACCGGGGATCTCACCGCTCAGGACGGCACTCAACTGCTGCAGCGCGAAGTCGGGGAGCTCGGTGACGTCGCCGTCGGCGCAGGTCGGGCAGGCCTCCCAGGCGGCGATGTCGACCTGGCGGACCGTCTGGGTCGCCGTGATCAGGATGGACCGGCTGTCCTCGGGGACGATCGGGCCGAGGGCGCCGAGCACGTCCATGCTGTCGGAGGCGAAGGCCCGCAGCGCGGCGACGGGATCGGTCTCGCCGGTCGTGGCGTAGTCGTCGAGGGTCAGCTCCGAGGCCTGCTCGGTCTGGTCGGTGAAGTCCTGCAGCGTCGAGGAGATGACCTCGGCGTCCGCGCCGCGCGCCGTGAGCTCCTGCACCTCGTCGAGGCGGGCCTGGGCGTGCGAGAGCAGGGTGTCGGCCTTCGAGGCGCCGTCGGGCTGCAGGTTGGTCTGGGCGTTCTCCATGGCCCGCTTGACGGGGTAGAGCACCTCGCCGGGCAGCGCGTCCTGCGCGGCCATCGCCATCGACCCGCTGGCGGAGACGACGGCGAAACCGCCGACGACGGCAGCGAGGCGACGCTCGCGGGAGCCGCGGCGCTGCCGCGGGGTGAGCCGGGCGGCGAGGTCCTGCTCGGCCTGCGCGGGGGCGCGCTCGGCGGCGGCGACCAGCTGCGAGCGCAGCGAGGAGACGAACTCGGGACGGGCCTCGACGGGCGGGACGGCGCGCAGGGCGGCGACCAGCTCCAGCAGCTCCGCGTTCGTGTCGGTGGCTCCGGCGCGGCCGGAGACAGCCGCGTCGAACTCCTCGGCGCCGCGCGACCAGGCGTTCCCGCGCATCACAACGTCCGTCCTCGTGTCACACGGGCCATCGCGGCCCGTTCGTGCTCTCGGACGTCCAACGACCTGACGGCAGGGCTGGTTACGCTCCGAGCGACCATGCCGGCGTAGTCCGAATTGACCACAGGCCGCTGATGGGGCCGCTGGTGGGGCCGCTGGTGGGGCCGCGGCGTGCTCATCGGATCCCCTCGGGCATCAGCTTGGCGAGGTTCCGGACGCCGCGCAGCTGGAGCTGCTTGATGGCGCCGTCGCTGCGGCCCAGGGCCGCAGCGGTCTCGGCGATGCTCAGGCCCTGCAGGAAGCGCATGATCAGGCAGTCGCGCTGCTCGTTCGGCAGCTTGGTCAGGGCCTCGAGCAGGATCTCGTTGGTCAGGCTCGCGAGCACCGCGTTCTCGGGACCTTCGGTGGCGTCGTCGTGCTGGCCCATGTCCTCGGTGGTCAGCTCGAGGCGGGTGTGGCCGGCCTTGAAGTGGTCCGTGGCCAGGTTGCGGGCGATCGTCATCAGCCAGGCGCCGAAGTCCTTGTCCTGCCAGCGGAAGGACGGCATGTTCCGCAGCGCGCGGAAGAAGGTCTCCGAGCACAGGTCCTCGGCGACCACGACCGAGCGGGTGCGGTAGTAGAGGAACCGGTAGACCGACGGCTGGTAGTGGTCGTAGAGCAGGCCGAACGCCTCGGCGTCCCCGCCGCGCGCCAGGTCGACGAGCCCGATCAGGCGCTCACGGGCCTCGGGGGAGTCCTCGGAGGAGGTGGCGAGCGTCGCGTCGCCGTAGCCGCCCTGCGCGGCACCGCGGTCGTAGCCGTCGCCGGGGACCTCGGCGTGCGCCTCGCTCATCAGCCACCGGCTGTCGCTGCGGGGCGCGCGGCCGACCGGTCCTGCCGGCACGCCGGCGAGGGCGAGTGCCGGGGACGGCTCGAGGGTCAGCGCAGCGAGCACGGCAGCACGCAGGGCGTCCAGCCCCCGTGCGACGTCGCTGCGCTCCCAGGTCATGCGGGTCCCCTCCCTCGTCCCCTACGGGGATCCTACGGGGGTTGGCGGTGTGGTGGTACCGGAACCCGTTATCTGATCGGGTGCCGTCGGACTGGTTCCTACTGACCAGTACGGTCGCCGACCGGGCCAACTGGGCGCGTGCGCGGGCGTCAGCGGTGGCGGCGGACCTGACGTCGTACGACGGCGCCGGCGACCGCCGCGCCGGCAGCCGCGGAGCTCGCGACCAGGCCGGCCCGGGCCGCCTTGCGGCCGGTCCGGTAGTCGTGGATCCGCCAGCCGTGGGCGCGGGCGTGGGCCCGCAGCTTCGCGTCGGGGTTGATCGCGCACGGGTCGCCGACCAGGCCCAGCATCGGCAGGTCGTTGGCGGAGTCGCTGTAGGCGGAGCAGGCGGCGAGGTCGAGGCCCTCGCGCTCGGCGAGCGCCTGCACGGCGATCGCCTTGGCGGGGCCGTGCAGCATGTCGCCGACGAGGCGGCCCGTGTAGACCCCGTCGACGTGCTCGGCCACCGTCCCGAGGGCGCCGGTCAGGCCCAGCCGGCGGGCGATCAGGCTGGCGATCTCGATCGGGGCGGCGGTGACCAGCCAGACCCGCTGGCCCTGGTCGAGGTGCATCTGCGCCAAGGCCCGGGTGCCGGGCCAGATCCGGTGCGCCATCGCTTCGTCGAAGATCTCCTCGCCGATCTCCTCGAGCTCCTCGACCGTGTGCCCGGCGATGAACGCCAGCGCCGAGTTGCGCGCCTCCGCCACGTGCTCGGGGTCCTCGACGCCGACCACCCGGAAGTAGGCCTGCTTCCACGCGGCGCCGAGCAGGTCGCGGGTGGTGAAGAAGTCGCGCCGGTAGAGCCCCTTGGCGAGGTGGAAGATGCTCGCGCCCTGCATCACCGTGTTGTCCACGTCGAAGAACGCGGCCGCGCGCGGGTCGGCCGGCAACGAGAGCGCGGTCTCGACCTCCGCCGCGGCGGCGGCCGCCTCGCCGGCGAGCTTCGAACGCTGCTGGAGGTTGAGCCGGCGGGGCCGGTCGGGGGGCGCACCCATGGCCCAAGGATAGGGATCGCGTCGGGGGCCGGGCCACGGCGTCGGCCGCGTCGTAGGATCGCCCCCATGCCCAAGGACGAGGCCACGGCCGTGCCCGACGTGGCAGCCCTGGTGCGCGACGCCGCGCTCGAGCACCCCGACCGGCTCGCCGTCGTCGAGGCGGGTGGCCGTGGCGTGACCTGGTCCGAGCTCGACGACGAGGTGTCGCGCGTCGCCGCCGGCCTCGGCTCGCTCGGCGTGCTCGCCGGCCACCGGGTGATGATCGCGCTCGGCAACCGGCTCGAGTTCGTCACGACCTATCTCGCCGTGCTGCGGGCCCAGGCGGTCGCCGTACCCGTCAATCCCGGCTCCGTGCTCCCCGAGCTCGCCGGGATGCTGGTCGACTCCGGTGCGCGGGTGGTGGTCGCCGACCCGGGCACGCTCGCGACCGTGCGCGAGGCCGTCGCCCGCGCCGAGGTCGCGGCCGCCGCCACCGACGAGGGCCGGCCGCTGCCGCGGGTCGTCGTGGTCGGTGCGCCGGCCGCCTCCGGCGAGGAGTCGTACGACGACCTGCGCGCGCACGCCGCGCGGGAGGTCCCGGCGCTGCCCGACCCCGAGAAGCTGGCCGTGCTGCTCTACACCAGCGGGACGTCGGGCCTGCCGCGCGCGGCGATGCTCACCCACCGCGCGCTGCTCGCCAACGTCGAGCAGGTCGCGACCGTCGAGCCGCCGATGATCCACTCTGGCGACGTCGTCCTGGGCGTGCTGCCTCTGTTCCACGTCTACGGCCTCGGCGCGGTCCTCGGCGGCGTGATCCGGCACCGCGCGAAGCTGGTGCTCACCGACCGGTTCGACGCCGAGGGCACGCTCGACCTGATCGAGGACGAGGCGTGCAGCGTGGTCCCGGTCGCCCCGCCGGTGTTCGCCGTGTGGCGGGGCGTCGAGGCGCTCGCCGAGCGGCTCGGCCCGGTGCGGATGATCCTGTCCGGCTCCGCGCCGCTCCCGGCGGAGGTGGTCGAGGAGTTCACCGCGCTGGTCGGCATCCCGGTGCACCAGGGCTACGGGCTCACCGAGGCGGCGCCGGTCGTCACCACGACGCTGCTGTCGGCGGACCCCCAGCCCGGGTCGGTCGGCGCGGCGCTCCCGGGCATCGACCTGCGGCTCGTCGACGACGACGGGCTCCCGCTGACCGGCTCGGAGGCGGACGACCCCGGCGAGATCCAGATCCGCGGCGCCAACCTCTTCAGCGGCTACTGGCCCGACGGGCACGACGGCCCCGGAGAGGAGGGCTGGTGGTCCACCGGCGACGTCGGCTTCCTCGACCCGGCCGGCGACCTGTTCCTCGTCGACCGGGTCCGCGAGCTGGTCATCGTCTCCGGGTTCAACGTCTACCCGACCGAGGTCGAGGCGGTCCTCGACGAGCTGCCCGAGGTGCACCAGTCCGCCGTCGTCGGGGTGCCCGACGACCGGACCGGCGAGGCCGTCGTCGCCTGGGTCGTCCCCGAGCAGCAGGGTGCGGACGCCGAGGCGGTCGCGGCCGCGGTGCGCGCCGCCGCCGAGGAGCGGCTGGCGCCGTACAAGCGGCCGACGCGGATCGAGGTCGTCGACGCGCTGCCGCGCACCGTCACCGGCAAGGTGCGCAAGGGCGTGCTGCGCGGCGCCGAGCGGCGCAAGGCCCTCGGGATCCTCGAATGAGCGCCGGAACCGCGCGGGTCACGCTCTACGGCCGGCCCGGCTGCCACCTGTGCGACGACGCCCGTGCGGTGATCGCGGCGGTCTGCGCCGAGCTGGGTGAGTCCTGGGTGGAGGTGTCCATCGACGACGACCCCGAGCTAGCCGACCGCTTCGCCCACGAGATCCCGGTGACCTTCGTCGACGGCCTGCAGCACGACTTCTGGCGGGTCAGCCCGGACCGCCTGCGCCGCGCGCTCGTCGCCGGGCGCTGACCGTCCCGGGGGCGGTGGGCCCGCGGGGCTATCCTCGGCGACCGTGCCCACTCCCGCCGTCGCTCCCCGGCAGCGCAGGGCCCGCGTCGCCGTCGGGGTCCTCGTGGCCCTCGCCGTCGTTGCGGTGCTGCTGCTGAGCCACCGGTTCGGCCGCGCGGAGCCGACCGACAACTACCGGCCGCCGCTGCCGCCCGACGCCCTCGCGACCGGGTGCTACCCGCTCCCGGGTGGGGCCGAGCTGGACCTCGCCCACCAGGTCCGGCACGACGGCGACGTCGACGGCCCGGAGGGTCCGCGGCGCGAGCTGCGCGGGCAGTACGACCTCGTCGGGCGCGACGAGGCGATGGCGCGCATGGTCGAGGCGTTCACGTCGGTCGGCTTCGCCGAGCAGTCGCGCGAGGACGACGGCGACACGCTGTCGGTCTCCCTCGCGGACGGCGCCACCACGGTCCGGATCAGCGCCGCCGACCTGCCGGGCACCGACGCGGAGACCCTCGTGCGCGGCGAGTTCGTGCTCGACCTCCCGGTCGTCGCCCCGGCGCGCCCCGACGACCCGCTGTGCTCGGACCCCAAGTCCACCAAGCGCTGGGACCCCGACCAGGAGCCCACCCGGTGAGCGCGCTGGAGA
This sequence comes from Nocardioides sp., assembly GCA_035554935.1. Lineage (GTDB taxonomy): Bacteria > Actinomycetota > Actinomycetes > Propionibacteriales > Nocardioidaceae > Nocardioides. The sequence continues at coordinate 26,532 of DATMHM010000052.1, forward strand.
CCAGGCTCGTGGCGCTCGCCCGGCGCCTGCCGCCGCCGCCCGTGCTGCTGGGCTGGCTGGTGGTGGCGCACGTCGTGATGAAGGTGCTGCTCTTCCCGCTCGTGACGAGCTCCCCGCCGCACGGCGACGAGCAGGCCTACCTCAACGGCGGCATGGCGCTGTCCAACGCGATCCGCGACCTCGCCGCGTTCACGGCCCCGGACCGCGCCGAGCTCGACCGCAACCTCGTCGCGTCGGGCTGGTTCATGCCGGGCATGTCGATCGTGACCGCGCCGCTCTACCTCGTGCTGCCCGATGCGGGCCCCGCACTCGTGCGCGGCTACCTCGGCCTGGTCACGCTCGTCCTCCACGTCGTCGTGCTGCGCGCGGTCGCCCGCACCCTCGGGCACCGTTGGGCGGTCGTCCTCGCGGTGTTCCCGGGGCTGGTGCCGATGTGGGTGTTCTTCACGTACGGCGCCTGGGGGGACCTCGCCGCCGGCCTGGTCCTGGTGCTGCTCGTGCTGCGCCTCGTCGAGGTCTTCCGCGCCCTGCGCCGCGACGCGGCGCCCACCTGGCGCGACGGTACGGCGATCGGGCTGCTCTCCGTCGCCGCGCTCTACCTCCGCTCGAGCACCGTCATCCTGCTCGCCGGCCTCGGGGTGCTGACTTTGCTCACCGCGCTGCTCCTGCTCCGCGGCCGCGACCGGTGGCGGGCGGTGGGGGCCAGCGCCCTCGCCGGCGTGCTGTTCGTCGCGCTGCTGGCGCCGTGGTCGGCGTACGCCTCCAGCGTGCTCGGCGCCCGCGTCATCACCACGACGACGGTGCCGACGGTCAAGGCCAACACGTTCGGCGACCGCGAGCAGGTCTGCTTCGGCGAGTGCGACCCCGACAGCACGCTGTGGTTCCGCCCGCTGCGCTACGCCCGCGAGGTGGGCCGGGCGACCGGCACCAGCGAGGTCGAGGTGCTCCAGCAGATGTCCGACCACGCCCTGCGCGACGTCACCGTCGGCGGCTACCTCGACCAGGTCGACCACAACCTCGTCGCCTACGCCCTCCAGCCCGCTGTCTTCGTCGACCACGTCGTGCCCGAGGACGGCCGCGGCCCGGTCGGCACGGTCTGGGGCTGGGTCGTCATGGGCACGACGTGGCTCGTCTACTTCCCCACGCTGCTGCTCGTCGCCGCCTTCCTGGTGCGGGTCGCCCGGCGCAGCCTCGAGGCGCGGCTGCTCGACGTGCTCGCCAAGCTGTGCCTCGGCGCGCTGCTGGTGCAGCCGTTCGTGCACGTCGCGGGCGGGCGCTACTGGACGACCGCCGCGCCCTTCTTCGGCATCGCCGCGGCGATCGTGCTGCGCGAGCGGATGATCGGCACCGGACGGGCTCCCGCGCCCGCCGACGGGGTGGCCACCGCACGGGACGCCGCCGTGGTGCGCTGGCTCGGCCGGTTCCAGGGCCTGCTCGCCGTCGCCTCCGCGGCGGTGGCGGTGGTCCTGCTGGCCGCCGTCGTCATCTAGGGTCGGGGATCATGCACGACCGCGACGCGCCGGCCGCCCCCCGCCGGATCGCCTACGTCCTCCCCGTCTACAACGAGGAGGAGAACATCGGGGTCTTCCACGCCGCGCTGGTGGAGGCGACCTCGACCCGGCCCGACCTCGCCTTCGAGTTCGTGTACGTCGACGACGGCAGCCGCGACGCATCGCTGGAGCGCCTCGTGGAGCTCCGCGCCCGGGACTCGCGGGTGACGGTCGTCCAGTTCTCGCGCAACTTCGGCCACCAGTTGGCGGTCACCGCCGGCCTGGACCTCTTCGCCGACGGCACCGGCGCCGACGCGGTGATCGTGATGGACACCGACCTGCAGGACCCGCCGCGGGTGAGCCTGGAGATGATCGAGCGCTGGGAGCAGGGCGTGGACGTGGTCTACGCCCAGCGCCGCACCCGCAAGGACACGCCGTTCAAGCGCGCCACCGCCTGGGGCTTCTACTGGGCCCTCGACCGGCTCGCCTCGACCCAGATCCCGCGCAACGTCGGCGACTTCCGGCTGATGGACGCCCGCGTGGTCGCCGAGGTGTCCCGCTACCGCGAGCACGACCGGTTCCTGCGCGGCATCGTCGCCCACGTCGGGTTCCGCCAGGAGGCGCTGCTCTTCGACCGCGACGAGCGGTTCGCCGGGGAGACCGGCTACCCGCTGAAGAAGATGATCAGCTTCGCGGCCAGCGGCATCATCGGCTTCTCCACGACACCGCTGAAGATGATCTCCCGGCTCGGCTACGCCATCTCGATCTTCAGCGTGCTGCTGGCCTGCTACGTGCTGTTCGTCCGGCTCTTCCGGCCCGAGGAGTCGGTGCCCGGCTGGGCGTTCCTGGGCGTCGGGATGTTCATGCTGAGCGGGATCCAGCTGGTGATGATGGGTGTGATCGGCAGCTATCTCGGCCGGGTCTACGTCGAGACGCAGGACCGGCCGCTCTACACGCTGGCGATGGTCGCTCGCGACGGGCGGGCGGACGGGCGAACGGGCGGGCGGGGCCACGACGTCGAGCCGCGCCGGCACCGCGACATGGGCGCGCTCGACCCGGGCCTGGAGGACGTCGCGAGGGCGGAGTCCTGAGCGAGCCCGGCGCCTCTGGCGACCACGCGCCCCCCGCACATCGCGGGCACCGGGCCACGGCCGTCCGGTTCGCGGTGGTCGGCGTCTGCAACACCGCGATCGACGCGGTCCTCTTCGTGCTGCTGCACGACGCCCTGGGCATCACCGTCGCCAACTTCGTCTCCAGCAGCGCCGGCATGGTGTTCAGCTTCGTCGTCAACGGGCTCTTCACGTTCCGGGCCGAGCGCCTCACCGTGCGGCACGCGGTGCTGTTCGTCGCGAGCACCGGCCTGGTGATGTGGGTGGCACAGCCGCTGCTCATCCACGGCTGGCTCTGGCTGCTCGGGCAGGGGCCGGACCCGTCCCTGGCAGGGCTCGGCGCGGACGACGTACGCATCTGGGCCGCCAAGCTGGCCTCGATCGCCTGCAGCCTGGTGCTCAACTTCCTCGCCTACCGGTTCGTGGTCTGGCCGGTCGAGCACAAGGGCGAGCAGTGGGGTGCGCACGGAGGCGAGCACAAGGGCGAGCACACGAGCGGGCACCGGGGCGGGCCGCGCCCGGTGTGACCCATCTCCGGCGGTCGCCGAGTTGCGCTCTCGCCGGTTTTGTTCTCACGTTCACAAACTCCTACAGTGATCTGGTCGCACCCCCCGCGAGCGTCCCGGGTGCGGCTGGAAAGTGGAGCTGTGACCGCACGGAGTTCGACGGATGCCAGCCGGGTCATCCCGGAGGCCACGGTCGCCCGCCTGCCTGTCTACCTGCGGGCGTTGACCGGCCTGGCCGACAACGGCATCCGCACCTGCTCGAGCGAGGACCTCGCGTCCGCCGCCGGCGTCAACAGCGCCAAGCTGCGCAAGGACCTGTCCTACCTCGGCAGCTACGGCACCCGCGGTGTCGGGTACGACGTCGACTACCTCCGCTACCAGATCGCCCGTGAGATCGGCGTCACCCAGGACTGGCCGGTCGTGATCGTCGGGATCGGCAACCTCGGGCACGCCCTGGCCAACTACTCCGGCTTCCGCAGCCGCGGCTTCCGGGTCGTGGCGCTGCTCGACGCCGACCCCGCGCTCGTCGGCCGGACCGTCGCCGGCGTCGCCGTCCAGCCGTTCGACGAGCTCGAGGCGATCGTCCGCGACCACGACGTGGCGATCGGCGTCATCGCGACGCCCGCCGTGGCCGCGCAGTCCGTCGCCGACCGGATGGTCGCGACCGGCATCACCAGCATCCTCAACTTCGCACCGGCGGTCCTCGCCGTGCCCGAGGGCGTCGACGTGCGCAAGGTCGACCTGTCGATCGAGCTGCAGATCCTCGCCTACCACGAGCAGCGCAAGGCGGGGGGCGCCGAGCAGGCGGCCGCCGTCGGCGCGGACGGAGGTGTCGCATGAGCGTGCTGGTGGTCGGGATCTCCCACAACTCCGCGCCGATGTCGCTGCTCGAGAAGGTCGCGCTCGACGACGACGGCGTCCACAAGCTCGTCGCCGACGCCGCCTCCTGCGAGCACGTCACCGAGGCGACCGTCATCTCCACGTGCAACCGGCTCGAGATCTACACCGAGGTCGAGCGGTTCCACGGCAGCATCGAGCAGATCTCCCGGCTCCTCGTGGAGCGGGCCGGCGAGTCCACCGAGTCGATGCTGCCCCACCTCTATGTCCACTACGACGACGGCGCGATCTCGCACCTGTTCCAGGTGGCGGCCGGGCTGGACTCGATGGCGGTCGGCGAGGGCCAGATCCTGGGCCAGACCCGCGACGCCCTGCGCCGCGGCCAGGAGCTCGGCACCGTCGGACCCGCCCTCAACCTGCTCTTCCAGCAGGCGCTGCGGGTCGGCAAGCGGACCCGCGCGGAGACCGAGATCGACCAGGTCGCGCCGACCCTGGTCAGCGCCGCGCTCGACGAGACCGCCGCGGCGATCGGACCCGTCGAGGGCAAGTACGTCGTCGTGATCGGCGCCGGCGCGATGGCCGGCCTCGCCACCGCGACCGTGAGCCGGCTCGGTGCCGGCCACCTGACGGTCGTGAACCGCTCCGCCGACCGCGGCGAGCGCCTGGCCGAGCAGTACGCCGCACACGCCGTACCCCTGGAGAACCTCGGCGCCGAGCTCGCGAAGGCCGACCTCGTCGTCTCCTGCACCGGCTCGGCCGGCTCCATCATCGACGTGCCCAAGCTCGCGGCCGCCCGCCTCGGCGTCGCCGACCGGCCGGTCGCGCTCGTCGACCTGGCGCTGCCGCACGACATCGACCCCGAGGTGCGCGACCTCGAGGGCGTGACCCTCATCGGGCTGGCCGACCTGGCGGAGGTGCTGCACCACACCGACACCGGCCGTGAGGTGCTCGAGGTCCGCCGGATCCTCGGCGAGGAGGTCACCGCGTTCCTCGCAGCCCGCCGGCAGGCCAGCGTCACGCCGACCGTGGTCGCGCTGCGGTCCATGGCGACCGCGGTGGTCGACGCGGAGATGACCCGCCTCGAGAGCCGGCTGCCCGACCTCGACACCGCCACTCGCGAGGAGATCCGGCACACCGTGCGCCGGGTCGCCGACAAGCTGCTCCACGAGCCGACCGTCCGCGTCAAGGAGCTCGCCGACGCCGAGCCGGCCGTGTCCTACACCGCCGCCCTGGCCGAGCTGTTCCGCCTCGACCCCGACGCCGTCGACGCGCTGACGAGGGCGGAGGACAAGCAATGAGCACTCTTCGCCTGGGCACCCGTGCCTCCGCGCTGGCCACCACCCAGTCCGGCATGGTCGCCGACCTGATCCGCGAGCGCCTCGGCCGCGAGGTCGAGCTGGTCGAGGTGTCGACCGAGGGCGACCGCAGCGCCGCCCCGCTGGCCTCCCTGGGCGGCACAGGAGTCTTCGTCAGCGCCCTGCGCGACGCGCTGCTCGACGGACACGTCGACGTCGCCGTCCACTCGCTCAAAGACCTGCCCACCACGCCCGCCGAGGGCATCACGCTGGCCGCGATCCCGCCGCGCGAGGACCCGCGCGACGTGGTGGTCGCCCGTGACGGCCTCACCCTGGGCGAGCTGCCGGTCGGCAGCCGCCTCGGCACCGGCTCGCCGCGCCGCGTGAGCCAGCTCGAGGCGCTCGGCCTCGGGCTCGAGCTGCACGGCATCCGCGGCAACGTCGACACCCGGATCCGCAAGGTGCGCGAGGGCGAGGTGGACGCGATCGTCCTGGCCCGCGCCGGGCTCGCGCGCCTGGGCCGGCTCGACGAGGTCACCGAGGTGCTCGACCCCTTGCAGATGCTGCCCGCGCCCGGACAGGGCGCGCTGGCGGTCGAGTGCCGCACCGACGACTCCGACCTGGTCGCCGCGCTCGGCGAGCTGGACGACCGCGCCACCCGCGCGGCCGTGACTGCCGAGCGCGCCGTCCTGTCCGCCCTCGAGGCCGGCTGCTCGGCCCCGCTGGGCACGCTCGCCGAGGTGGTCGAGGGCGAGGACGGCGAGGAGCTGTGGCTGCGAGCCGTGGCCATGTCGCTCGACGGCGCGCTCACGGTCCGGATGAGCGCCACCGGCCCGGTCGACGACGCCGAGGAATTGGGAACACGCCTCGCGGGCTCGATGCTCGACGAGGGAGCAGCAGACCTGATGACGGCACCACTTGAACAGGGACCACCAGTGAGGAACCAGCACGCATGACGCGAGTACAGACCCCGCAGGCCAGCAGCCAGGACAAGGGGGCGACCCCGGGCTGGGTGTCGTTCGTCGGCAGTGGACCGGGCGACCCCGGTCTGCTGACGGTGCGCGCCGTGGAGCTGATCGAGAGCGCCGAGGTCATCGTGACCGAGGCCCCCGAGCACGTCGCCCTGGTCCGCTCCGTCCTCGGCCTGGCCGAGGGCGAGGACGGCCCGGAGATCGTCGACGGCGGCTTCGGTGAGGACGGCCAGCCCCTGACCCACGCGGCCCGCGCCAAGGTCGTCGTACGCCACGGCAAGAAGCAGCGCGTGGTGCGATTGATGACCGGCGACCCGTTCCTCTACGCCTCCGGCCCCGAGGAGGCGCAGGCCTGCGTCAAGGCCGGCGTCGGCTTCGAGATCGTGCCGGGCGTGAGCTCGGTGACCGCGGTGCCGGCGTACGCCGGTGTGCCGCTCACCGACAAGAAGCACGGCGAGGTCGCGGTCGTGAACTGCTCCGAGGCCAAGGTCGACTGGTCCTGCTACGCCGACGACCGCACGCTGGTGCTGCTGTCCGCGGTGAGCTCGATCGACACCGTGGCCAAGGCGCTGGTCGAGGCCGGCCGCGACGAGTCCACCCCGGTCGCGATGACCCGCGTCGGCACCACCACCGAGCAGGAGACGGTCG
>DATMHM010000053.1:0-73097 GCA_035554935.1 Nocardioides sp.
CTCGTTCCTCGGTCGCGGCGCGCGCTCGGGTCTCGAGACGCGCGTCGCGACCTCGTTCCTCGGTCGCGGCGCTCCTCGACCTCCCCGGCTCAGTCTTGCCGCCGGGCGGACCGGTGGGTGCACCCGAGGCAACTGCGGGGCCGGCAGCGTGACGCGCGGCGGCGAAGCCGCATCGAGCGCGAGGGCGGGCCCGGAGGGTCCGTCCGATGCACTCGATCCGCGACACGCTCGGCCCAAAAGGCAGGTGGCACCCGGGTGAAGGAATCTCCCGGGTGCCACCGCTGACACGTGAACCGTTGGCTACCAAGCGTGCACCATCAACGACTGCTCCGGAAGTGTTCCGGATGTCAGCGCCCAATTCAGAAGGGTAGATCGCCGCGTGGGTACCGGTGGATCACGTGTTGCTCTTGAGTTCTTGATGTCCTTTGTACGCCGCTGGCGGCCCACCTTCAAGGCTTGTCTTTTCGGCACATCCGGGGTTCCCTTACCGGTTGGGACGCCTCCCCGCGCAGCGGCTCCCCGGGCGCCGGTCAGGCGCTGAGCGTGCGGCGGCGGGCGCCGATCCAGACGGCGGCGCCGACGGCGACCACACCACCGACGGCGAGCGCCGCGAGGGTCGGCTTCGGCGGCGGCAGGTGGATCCGCGACTGCAGCTCGACGGGCCGGTTGAAGACCAGGACCGGCCAGCCGCGGGCGGCGGCGATCCTGCGCAGCTCCTTGTCGGGGTTCACCGCGTGCGGGTGGCCGACGGCCTCGAGCATGGGGACGTCGGTGACCGAGTCGGAGTAGCCGTAGCTGGCGGCGAGGTCGTAGCCGGCGGTCTCGGCGAGCTGCCGGATCGCGTTCGCCTTCTCCTCGGCATAGGCGTAGTAGTCGATCTCGCCGGTGTAGCGGCCGTCCTCGACCTTGAGCCGGGTGGCGATCACCCGGTCCGCGCCGAGCAGGGCGCCGATCGGCTCGACCACCTCGCTGCCGGAGGTGGACACGATGACGACGTCGCGCCCGGCGGCGTGGTGCTCCTCGATCAGGCGCACCGCCTCGTCGTACACCAGCGGGTCGACGACGTTGTGGAGGGTGTCGGCGACGATCTCGCGCACGGTGGCGACGTCCCAGCCGGCGCACAGCTGCGACATGAACTGGCGCATCTTCTCGACCTGGTCGTGGTCGGCGCCGCCGATGACGAAGACGAACTGCGCGTACGCCGACCGCAGCACCGCCCGGCGCGAGATCAGTCCGCCGGCCTGGAACGGCTTGCTGAACGCGAGGACGCTCGACTTGGCGATGATCGTCTTGTCGAGGTCGAAGAACGCCGCGGTCGGCGCCGTACCGGAGCGGGCCAGCTGGGCCATGGGCACATCGTAGGTGCCACGCGTCACAGGAACCGGCACCCGCCCTCCACAGGCGGCCTCGCGGCGTCGTCCGTCCACAGGGCCCGGCAGGGCGTGCGTACCGGCGTCGGGGTCCGGCGAGAACCTCGGCATGACCCGAAACGACTCCCGTACCCGATCCGCCCGCTCCTCCGCCCGCGCCTCTGGCCGGCCCGATGTCCCTGTCCTGGTGGTGACCTCCGACGATGACCTGCTCGCGACCCTGCTGCCGCTCGCCGCCGCGGCCGACGTGACCCCGGCGGTGGTCCGCGACCCGTTGTCCGCGCTGCGCGGCTGGGCCCGGGCGCCGGTCGTGCTCGTCGGTGCCGACCTGGCGCAGGACCTGCGAAGGTTGGCGCCGGAGCGGCGCCGGCGCTGCTACGTGGTGACCGACCAGCGGCCGCCGCACGAGCTCTTCCGGACCACGCTGGAGCTCGGTGCCGAGCAGGTCGTCGAGCTGCCCGGGTCGAGCGACTGGCTGGTGGAGCTGCTCGCCGACCTCACCGAGCACCAGTCCGACCGCGGCCGGGTGATCGGCGTGATCGGCGGCAGCGGCGGGGCCGGCGCCACGACGCTGGCGTGCGCGCTCGGCCAGTGGGCGGCACGGACCGCGCCGGCCGTCGTGATCGACTGCGACCCGCAGGGCCCGGGCCTGGACCGGATGCTCGGCGTCGAGCGGAACGAGGGCTTCCGCTGGGACGCGCTGTGCCAGACGACCGGCCGGCTCTCGGCACGGGCGCTGCGGGAGGCGCTGCCGCAGCAGGGCTCGCTCGGCGTGCTGTCGTGGTACGTCGACGGCCGTGCCCAGACGCTGCAGGCCTTCGCCGTGCGGGAGGCCGTCTCGGCGGCGCGCCGGGGACACGCGGTGGTGGTCCTCGACCTGCCCCGCAGCCCGGACCGGCTGATCGACGAGCTGGCTGCGCGCTGCGACGAGCTGCTCGTGGTCACCGTCGGCAGCGTGGTCGGCGTCGCCGGTGCGGCGCGGATGCGCGCCCGCTTCGCGGACCACCCCGAGCCCGCGGTGGTGCTGCGCGGCGAGGGCTTCGCCGCCGACGAGGTGCAGCGGGCCGTCGGGCTGCGGGTGCGCGCCCAGATGCGCGACCAGCGCGGGCTGGGCGAGGCGGTCGACCTCGGCCTGGGCCCGTTGCGGTCCGACCGCGGGCCGCTGGCCCGGGCCGCAGCACGGATCCTCGGCGAGACGGTGGCACCGCTCGGCGGACCCGACGTCCCGGTCGACAGGTCAGCCGGGGAGGCGGCCGGGGAGGCAGCCGGGGAGGCAGCCGGCGAGGCAGCCGGGGAGGCGGCGGCATGATCGGCCACGACGACCCGGTGGGCGGGCCGGCGACGGCCGCCCTGGTCGACGACGTCCGTCAGCACCTGGTCGCCCGTCCGGGCGAGCTCACCCCGCACCGCGTCGCCGAGGCGCTGCGGTCGGCGGGACGCCCGGTCGGGGACGCGACGGTCCTCGCGGTCTACGAGGCGCTGCGCCGGGAGGTGGTCGGTGCCGGCCCGCTCGAGCCGCTGCTGCGGACGCCGGGCGTCACCGACGTCCTCGTCAACGGCCCGGGCCCGGTGCGCATCGACCGGGGCGACGGGCTCGAGGAGACCGAGGTGGTGCTGGCGAGCGAGGACGCCTGTCGCCGGCTCGCCCAGCGCCTGGTCGCGTCGGGCGGCCGGCGGATCGACGACGCGGCGCCGTGGGCCGACGTCCGCCTCCCCGACGGGACCCGCTGCCATGCCGTGCTCGCCCCGCTGGCGCACCCGGGGACGGCGATCTCGCTGCGAGTGCCGCGGCGGTCCGGCTTCGACCTCGCCGGGCTGCGGGCCGCGGGCGGTGTCACCGACGAGGGCCTCGACGTGCTGCGCCAGGTGGTCGCGGCCCGGCGCGCGTTCCTCGTCAGCGGAGGCACCGGGACGGGGAAGACGACGCTGCTGTCCGCACTGCTGGGGGCGGTCGACCCGGCCGAGCGGATCGTGGTGGTCGAGGACGCCGCGGAGCTCCGGCCCGACCACCCGCAGGTGGTCGGGCTCGAGGCCCGCCCGGCGAACCTCGAGGGGACGGGTGCCGTCGGGTTGCGGGACCTGGTCCGCCAGGCGCTGCGGATGCGGCCCGACCGGCTCGTCGTCGGCGAGGTCCGCGACGGCGCAGTGGTCGACCTGATGGCCGCGATGAACACCGGCCACGAGGGCGGCTGCGGCACCCTGCACGCGAACTCGACCGCCGACGTACCCGCCCGGGTCGAGGCACTCGCCCTCGGCGCCGGGCTCGGTCGGTCCGCCGCGCACAGCCAGCTCGCGGCGGCGCTCGACGTCGTCCTGCACGTCGTCCGGGACCGTGGGACGGGCCGGCGCCGGCTGGGCGAGGTCGCGGTCCTCGACCGCGACGACGCCGGTGCGGTGCGGACGGTGCCGGCGGCGACCTTCCGGGCCGACGGCGCTCTCGTGCCCGGCCCCGGGTCGCGCCGCCTGCTGGACCTCCTCGACCGGACCGGCCGGTGACCGCCCTGCTGGTGGCGGCCGGTGCCACCGCGCTCGCCGTGGTGCTCGCGCTGCCGGCAACCCGTCGCGGATCCGGGCTCCTCGTGCGTCCGTCGGGGCGGCCCCGGTCGCGGGCGCTGCTGGTCCCGGCTTCCGTCGGTGGAGCGGGGCTGGCGCTGGTGCCGGGCATCGCCGTCCCGGCGGTTCTCGCCGCCGCGACGGGGTACGGCGTCCTGCGGCTGGTCCGGGCCCGTCGCGCCGACCGGGACGCGACGGCGACGCGGGGCCGGGTGGTGGAGCTGTGCGAGGTGCTGCGCGCCGAGCTCGCCGCCGGCCAGACCGCCGGTCGTGCGCTGGAGCTGGCCGCGGTGGAGTGGCCGCTCGTCGCTCCCGCAGCGCGCGCCGCGACGTCGGGTGGCGACGTCGCCGCAGCCCTCCGCGAGCTGGCGGCCGTGCCCGGTGCGGCCGCGCTGCGGGTCGTCGCGGCGGCCTGGCAGGTCGCCCACCGCACCGGGCACGGGCTCGCGGACGTGCTCGGCCGGGTCGCGGTCGACCTGCGCGCCGCCGAGCAGACCCGGCGGATCGTGGCAGGCGAGCTCGCCTCCGCCCGTGCCACGGCGCGCCTGCTCGCCGCGCTGCCGCTGGTCGCGCTCGCGATGGGCGGCGGTACGGGCGCCGCGCCGTGGCAGTTCCTGCTCGGCCAACCGGCCGGACTCGCGTGCCTCGCCGGCGGCCTGGCGCTCGGGTACGCAGGCCTGGCCTGGGTCGAGGCCCTCGCCCGCGACGTGGACCGGCTCTCGTGACGGCGCTGCTCGTCGCCCTGCTCGCCGGGCTCGCCACCACGCTCGTCGTGCCCGGACGTCCGGCCCGGCCCCGACCCCCGACGTCGGCACCGCCGGTCGCGACCGACGGCGGTCCCGGCCTGCTGCGCCGCGGCCGCTGGGTGTGGGCCGCCCTCGCCGGCACCGGTGCGACCGCCGTGGTCGGCGGACCGCTCGCGCTGCCGGCCGGGCTGGTCGCCGGCACCGTGGTGGGCGTCGTCGCGAGCCGGGCCGAGCCGGTCGCCGTACGACGTCGGCGGGAGGAGGTACGACGGGACCTCCCGCCCGTCGTCGCGCTGCTGGCCGCCGCGCTGCGCTCCGGGGCGGGACCGGTCGACGCGGTGGACCTGGTGTGCCGGGCGCTGCCCGGGCCGGCGGCGGACCGACTGGTCCCGGTCGCGGCGCGGCTGCGCCTCGGGGCGGACCCGGAGGCGGTGTGGGGCGCGCTGGCCGCCGACCCCGAGCTCGGGCCGCTCGGCCGGACGATGGCGCGCGCGCAACGCACCGGCGCCCCCGTCGTCAGCGCGGTCGAGCGGCTCGGCGCGGACCTGGCGGACCGCGCGCGGGCCGAGGTCGAGGACCGCGCCCGGGCGGTCGGCGTCCGGGCGGCGGTCCCGCTCGGCATCTGCCTGCTGCCGTCGTTCCTGCTGCTTGGCATCGTGCCGCTCGCGGTGTCGCTGGCGGCCGGCATCACCTGACCCCGCTGGTCCCATCCGTCCCTCGACGGGGCGTCCGCGGGCCTCCTGCCTGTGGACGCCGGGCGACCGTCCACAGGCCGCGCCCGCAGCGGAGCCCGTGGTCGGGCCGGAGGCGCAGGCTCCTTCCCGACGGCCGCACCGGGTGGCCGCGAGGAGAGGAGAACCCATGGCACGGGCACGGACGCTGAGGGCACGGACGATGGGGGCACGGACGGTGGGGGCACGGACGCTGGGGACACGGACGCTGGGGGGCGGGGGCGGCGACGAGCGGGGGGTGACGACGGCGGAGTACGCCGTGGCCACCGCGGCGGGCGCGGGTTTCGCCGGCCTGCTCTACAAGCTGCTCAGCGGCGGCTTCGGCGACCAGCTGATCAAGACCCTGTTCGACCACGTCCTCAACCTCCTGGGCCTGCGTTGAACCTGGCTCCGCGGAGGGGTCGACGTACTGGCCAGCGACGGACCGGTCAGCGAGAGACCGGTCAGCGAGAGACCGGTCAGCGCGGGGCCGTGACCGCCGAGCTCGCGACGGGCCTGCCGTTGCTGCTCGCGGTCACGGCCGGCCTGGCCTGGCTGCTCGCGGTCGCGGTCGGCCAGGTCCGCACCGTCGACGCAGCCCGCGAGACCGCCCGGGCGCTCGCGCGCGGCGACGACCAGGCCGCTGCGCTGGCGATCGGCGAGCGGGTCGCGCCGGACGGGGTGCGGCTGTCGGTGACCCGCAGCGGTGACCGGGTCGTCGTCCGCGCCAGCGGCTCGATGGCCGGCCCGGGCGGCCTGTTCTCCTCGCTGCCGGGCGCGACCCTGGACGCCGAGGCGGTCGCCCTGGCGGAGGAGGACGTCGGATGAGAGGCCGGGGCGAGCGGGGTGCGGCCACGGTGCTCGTGGTCGCCATGGCCGGCGTGCTGCTGCTCGTCGGCGCCGCCTGCGGGGTGGTCGGCGCGATCGTCGTGGCCCACCGCACCGCCCAGGCGGCGGCCGACCTGGCCGCGCTCGCCGGAGCCGGCACCCTCGCGGACCGCTCCGGCGCCCCGTGCACGGTGGCGGGCGAGGTGGCGACCGCCAACGGAGCGGCACTCGCGACCTGTGTCGTGGAGGGCGACGACGTGGTCGTCGAGGTCACCGTCACCGGTCCGCGCTGGCTCGGCCAGGACCGGGACCTGACCGGCCGGGCCCGCGCCGGACCCGGTTCTCCGTCACGACATCCTTGACACCGCGATGACGCTCGGCTCGCCGGAGGTCGGTGGATTGAGGCTGAGCCTCACCGGTTGAGTCTGAGGCTGAGCCTCACCGGCTGACCATCATTGGTCGACCCTCAGGGGGTGTCGTCGCGGTCGCGCCCCGAGAGCTCCTCGCGACGCCGCTCCAGCTCCACCTCGTCGAGCTTCTCGGAGAGCTCGGTCAGCCGCTTCTGCTCCTTGCGCCGCTGCCAGCCCCTCCTCGCGCCGACCTTCATGCACCACAGACCGGCGATGATCAGCAGGCCGGAGGCGGCGCCGATGAGGAAGAGGACCTCGGGGTCGACGTTGATCCCGATGATCTCCGTGGTGCGGCGGTCCTTGCCGTCGACGTCGTAGTCGCTGCCGAACACGCCGCAGAGGATGCCGAGGACACCGGCGATGAGGAGGAGCAGCCCGAAGATCACCATGGTCGGCAGGCTACCCCGCGGGGTCGGCCGCGGGCGCTCCTGCGAGCAGGGCGTCGAGCAGCGCCACGGCGCCGCGCTTGTCGAGCGGGTCGTTGCCGTTGCCGCACTTGGGTGACTGGATGCACGACGGGCAGCCGCTGGCGCACTCGCACGACGCGATGGTCGCCCGGGTCGCGCGCAGCCAGGCGGCGGCGGTGCGGAACCCGCGCTCGGCGAACCCGGCGCCGCCGGGGTGGCCGTCGTGGACGAAGACGGTGAGCACGCCGGTGTCGGGGTGCCGGGCGGTGGAGACCCCGCCGATGTCCCACCGGTCGCAGGTGGCGAAGAGGGGCAGCAGGCCGATCGAGCAGTGCTCGGCGGCGTGCGCTGCTCCGGGCAGGTCGGCGACCTCGAGGTCGGCCGCCGCGAGCATCGGCGCGAGCACCGCGTCGGGGACCGTCCACCACACGGCCGCGGTCTCGAGGGTCCGCGGCGGCAGGTCGAGCGGGGTCTCGTCGATCACCTCGCCGGTCCGCGCCCGGCGCCGGAGGAAGGAGGTGACCTGGCTGGTCACCTCGACCCGGCCGAAGGACACCCGGCAGGGACCCCAGTCCACGTGCTCGGCCTCGGCGACGACGGCGATGTCGGTGACGTCGCGCGCGGAGGTGGTGTGGTCGACGTCCGTACGGCGCAGCGTCGCGACGTGCTCGTCGAGGTCGAGCTCCTCCACGAGCCAGGTCTCGCCGCGGTGCAGGTAGATCGCGCCGGTGTGGGCGGTGCCGTGCGCCCGGCCGCCGTCGACGGTGCCGACCACGCGGCCGGTGCCGGCCTCGACCAGGGAGACCTGCTGGCCACCGACGGAGCGGATGTCGGCGAGGTCGGCAGCGCGGGACCGGTCGGTCCAGTACCAGCCGGCCGGGCGGCGGCGCAGCAGCCCGCGCTCGACCAGCGAGCCGAGGACCTCGCGGGTCCGCGGGCCGAAGAGCTCGACGTCCGCGATGGTCACCGGCAGCTCCTGCGCGGCGGCGCACAGGTGCGGGCCGAGGACGTAGGGGTTGTCGGTGTCGAAGACGGTGCCCTCGACCGGTCGCCCGAGCAGCGCCTCGGGGTGGTGGACCAGGTAGGTGTCGAGCGGGTCGTCGCGGGCCACGAACATCCCGAGCGCGCTCCCGCCGTCGCGACCCGCGCGGCCGACCTGCTGCCAGAACGCCGCGCGGGTCCCGGGGTAGCCGGTGACCAGCACGGCGTCGAGCCCGCTCACGTCGATGCCGAGCTCGAGCGCGTTGGTGGCGGCCATGCCCAGCAGCCGGCCGCTGCGCAGCGCCTCCTCGAGCGACCGCCGCTCCTCGGGGAGATAGCCGCCCCGGTAGGAGTCGATCCGCCCCGCGAGCGACGGGTCGACCTCCTCGACCAGCTCGCCGGCCCGGCGGGCGACGTTCTCCACGCCCTGCCGGGAGCGCACGAACGCCAGCGTCCGCACGTCCTCGACGACCAGGTCCGCGAGCAGGTCCGCGGTCTCGGCGGTCGCCGGGCGGCGTACGGGCGCGCCGTTCTCGCCGGTGAAGGTGGTGAGCGGCGGCTCCCACATCCCGACCGCGACCTCGCCCCGCGGCGAGGCGTCCTCGGTCACGGCGGTCACGTCGAGCCCGGTCATCCTCCGCGCCGTCACCTCGGGCTCGGCCACGGTCGCCGACGCCAGGACGAACGTCGGGAAGGAGCCGTACGACGCGCAGACCCGGCGCAGCCGGCGCAGCACCTGCGCGACGTGCGCCCCGAAGACACCGCGGTAGTGGTGGCACTCGTCGACGACGACGAACTGCAGGGACCGGAAGAACTGGGTCCAGCGCTGGTGGCCGGGCAGCAGCGAGCGGTGCAGCATGTCGGGGTTGGTCAGCACGTACTCCGCGTGGTCGCGGGTCCAGTCCCGCTCCTCCATCGTGCTGTCGCCGTCGTGGGTGGCGACGCGGACGTCGAGGCCCAGGCCGCGGATCGCCGCCCACTGGTCGTGCGCCAGCGCCTTGGTCGGCGCCAGGTAGAGCACCGACGCGCCGCGCTGTCCGCGCGGACCGCGGGCCGCGCGGATCGCCGAGAGCGTGGGCAGCAGGTAGGCGAGCGACTTGCCGGACGCCGTACCGGTCGCGACCACGACGTGCTCGCCGCGGTGCGCCGCCTCGGCGACCGCGACCTGGTGCGCCCAGGGCTGGTGCACGCCGCGGTCGGCGTACGACGTCCGCAACGTCTCGTCGGTCCAGGCCGGCCAGGCGGCGGTGACCGCGCGGCGGGCGGGGAGCCGCTCGAGGTGGGTGAGCCGGTCGGCCCGGCCCGGCAGCGCGGTGAGCCGGTCGAGGACCGCGACGGGGTCGCGTCGGCCGGGCGCGCTCGGCGCCGGCGTACGGGTCTCGACACTCACTGACCGATTGTCGCAAGGACGGCCGACACGGGCGGAGCCGCAGTGCTGGTGGGCGCCGGTTTGGTGCCTTCTCCCGGTCTTCGTGCGGAGTCGGAGTGGGCATGGTTTGATTGACTCCATACTGCAGACGTTCGTAGAGCTCCCGGGGTGAGGGTCGTGAATCTGACACTGTCGACGCGCGAGGTCGGTGGGCGCACCGTCGTCGCCGTGGGTGGCGAGATCGACGTCTACACCGCCCCCAAGCTCCGCGACACGATCACCGAGCTCGTCGCCGGCGGCACCTACCACCTCGTGATCGACATGCAGGACGTCGAGTTCCTCGACTCCACGGGCCTCGGCGTCCTCGTCGGCGGCCTCAAGAAGGTCCGCGCCCACGACGGCTCGCTCGAGCTCGTGTGCAACGCCGACCGTCTCCTGAAGATCTTCAAGATCACCGGTCTCGCCAAGGTGTTCGTGATCCACGAGAGCCCCGAGACCGCGCTCGCCTGACGCGATCCTCATCTGTGACTCGCGTCACAACCTCCGTGTGTTCCGCATCACAGTCTGCGTAGACTCCGGGCACGATCAGACCTGGGTCCCCTCGACCCGTACCTGAACTCCCCCAGGAGGCACTCGCATGCCCCGTCCGTTGGTAGCCGCCGACATCGACCTGACCGGGGGCGACCTCGCCCTCGTGATCGCCGTTGCGGCCATCTCCCTCGTCGCCCTGGCCATGGCCACGATGTTCAGATCGGAGGTCCTCCGCGCCGGCGAGGGCACCCCGAACATGCAGCGGATCGCACAGGCCGTCCAGGAAGGGGCGAGTGCCTACCTCACCCGCCAGTTCCGGACCCTGACGATCTTCGCGGCCATCGCCTTCGTCGTCCTGCTCGCGCTCCCGGCACACACGTCGGACGGCGCCTCGGGCCTGCAGTCGGAGTGGGCGGTGCGGATCTTCCGGTCCGTCTTCTTCCTGGTGGGTGCCGGGTTCTCCGGGGCGATCGGCTTCCTGGGCATGTCGCTCGCGGTGCGCGCCAACCTGCGCGTGGCCGCGGCGGCCAACGAGCAGGGCCGCGACCCGGCGATGAACATCGGCTTCCGGACCGGCGCGGTGGTCGGCATGGGCACCGTCGGCCTCGGCCTGCTCGGCGCGAGCGTCGTCGTGATCATGTTCCAGGACGCCGCCCCCAACGTGCTCGAGGGCTTCGGCTTCGGCGCCGCGCTGCTCGCGATGTTCATG
Source organism: Nocardioides sp. (assembly GCA_035554935.1). GTDB lineage: Bacteria > Actinomycetota > Actinomycetes > Propionibacteriales > Nocardioidaceae > Nocardioides. The sequence continues at coordinate 10,615 of DATMHM010000053.1, forward strand.
CGGGTCGGCGGCGGCATCTTCACCAAGGCCGCCGACGTCGGCGCCGACCTGGTCGGCAAGGTCGAGCAGAACATCCCCGAGGACGACCCCCGCAACGCGGCGACCATCGCCGACAACGTGGGCGACAACGTCGGCGACTGTGCGGGCATGGCGGCCGACCTGTTCGAGTCGTACGCCGTCACGCTGGTCGCGGCGCTGATCCTTGGATCGCAGGCGTTCGGCGACAAGGGCCTGGTCTTCCCGCTGATCGTCCCCGCGCTCGGCGCGCTGTCGGCGATCGCGGGCGTCTACCTCACCAAGCCGCGCGCGGGCGAGAGCGGCCTGACGACGATCAACCGCTCGTTCTACATCTCCGCCGCGGTCGGCGCCGTGGCCAGTGCGATCGCCGCGTTCGTGTACCTGCCCGGCGAGTGGGGCGACCTGACCGGCGGCAGCGGCGAGAGCGCCGACCTCAGCCCGGCGCTCTTCGCCGCCGGCGCGGTCGTGATCGGCATCGTCCTCGCCGCCGCGATCCTGGCGCTCACCGGCTACTTCACCGGCACCGACCACCGCCCCGTCAAGGACGTCGGCGCCACCTCGCTCACCGGCGCCGCCACGGTCATCCTGTCCGGGCTCGCCGTCGGCTTCGAGTCGGCGGTCTACACCGCCATCGTGATCGGTGCCGCCGTGTTCGGCGCCGCCCTGCTGGCCGGCGGCTCCACGACCCTCGCGCTGTTCGCGGTCGCGCTGGCCGGCTGCGGCCTGTTGACGACGGTCGGCGTGATCGTCGCGATGGACACCTTCGGCCCGGTCTCCGACAACGCCCAGGGCATCGCCGAGATGTCCGGCGACGTCAGCGAGGAGGGGGCACAGATCCTCACCGAGCTCGACGCGGTCGGCAACACGACCAAGGCGATCACCAAGGGCATCGCCATCGCGACCGCGGTGCTCGCCGCGAGCGCGCTGTTCGCGTCGTACACCCAGTCGGCCTTCGAGTCCTACGCCGACGCGGTCGAGGACGAGTCGGGCCTCGGCTCGCTCGACCTGCTCGGCGACTTCATCGTCTACGACGCCAAGCTGATCGTGGGCGCGCTGCTCGGCGCCGCGGTGGTGTTCCTGTTCTCCGGCCTCGCCATCAACGCCGTCGGTCGTGCGGCCGGCGCCGTCGTCATGGAGGTGCGCCGCCAGTTCCGCGACATCCCCGGGATCATGGAGGGCACGGCGCGTCCGGAGTACGGCCGCGTGGTCGACATCGTCACCCGCGACTCGCTGCGCGAGCTGGCCACCCCCGGCATCCTCGCGATCCTCGCTCCCGTCGCGGTCGGCTTCGGCCTCGGCGTCGGCCCGCTCGCCGGGTTCCTGGTGGGCGCGATCGCGACCGGCACGCTGATGGCGGTCTTCCTCGCCAACGCGGGTGGTGCGTGGGACAACGCGAAGAAGCTCGTCGAGGACGGCAACCACGGCGGCAAGGGCTCGGAGGCCCACGCCGCGACCGTCATCGGCGACACCGTCGGCGACCCGTTCAAGGACACGGCCGGCCCGGCCATCAACCCGCTGCTCAAGGTGATGAACCTGGTCTCGCTGCTGATCGTGGGCGCGATCATCAGCCTGTCCTACGGCGGCAGCGAGAACGACGTGGTGCGGATCCTGATCGCGCTCGCCGCGGCCTCGGGCATCTTCGCCGCGGTGTTCGTCTCCAAGCAGCGCTCGTCGACGATCAGCGACGAGGCGCCGGTGGAGGCCGCCGACCCCGTCTGACGGACCCGGACGTGGGGCTCCACCGGCGGCCGGCGGAGCCCCACGACCCCCTACCGTTGACCCGTGCTGCCCGTCGCCCTCGCCGCCCCGCTCCGCGAAGCCCTCGTCGCCGCGGACTTCACCTACGACGCGGTCAGCGACCTGCTCGGGCCGCAGGGCCACGCGGCGTTGTCCCGCAACGAGACCACCCCCGGCCTGCGGCGTACGACGGACGGCGGGCCGCTCGCCACGCTGGTCCGGCTGTTCCTGCTGCAGACGGCGGTGCCGGCCGCGGACGCCGAGCGGGCGCTGCCCGGCCTGGTGGACCGGATGGTCAACGCGGGCGCGCTCGTGCAGTCCGTGGGCGAGGTGGCGGCGCGCCTCGACGTACGCCCCTATGCCACCGAGGAGGGCGACCTCTGGGTGGTCAGCGACCTGACGCCCGGCCTCGACGGCGCGCCGACCAGGGTCACCGGCGACTACGTGCTGGGGATCAGCCCGGCGTCGTCGAGCCTCGCGCAGCTCACGCTGCGCCACGACGTGACGACGGCGCTGGACCTCGGTACCGGCTGCGGGGTGCAGGCCCTCCACCTCGCGACCCACGCGGACCGGGTGGTCGCGACCGACGTCAACCAGCGGGCGTTGGCGATCGCGCGCTTCAACGCCGCCCTCAACGACGTGGACGACAAGGTCGACGTCCGGGACGGCTCCTTCTTCGCGCCCGTCGCGGGCGAGCGGTTCGACCTGATCGCCACCAACCCGCCGTTCGTGATCTCGCCGGCGACCGGCGAGCGACTCGTCTACCGCGACTCCGGGCTGCCGGGGGACCAGGTCGTCGAGCACATCGTGCGGGCCGCGCCCGACCACCTCACCGAGGGCGGCTGGTGCCAGGTCCTCGCGAACTGGGTGATCGACCGCGACCGCCCGTGGGACGAGCGGCTCGCCGGCTGGCTCCCGGACGAGTGCGACGCGCTCGTCGTGCAGCGCGAGGTGCTCGACCCGGCGTCGTACGTCGAGCTCTGGCTCAAGGACGCCGGCCACCACCCCGCGACCGGTGGTGACCGCGCCGCCTACGCCGCGCGCTACGACACCTGGCTGTCGTGGCTGGAGGAGCAGGGCGTCGGCGGCATCGGGTTCGGCTGGATCAACCTGCGCCGGCGCTCACCCGGGTCGACCGACCGCGCCGCCGCGCACCAGCTCCTCGAGTGGCCGTACGACGTCGAGCAGCCGATCGCGCCGGCGATCGCCGCGTGGGCGGACGCGGCCGCCGCCGCCCGCGCGGTCGGGCCGGACACGCACCTGGTGCTCCGCGAGGACGTCCTGCAGGAGGCCACCGGACCGGTCGGCGCCGAGGACCCGTCGGCGATCGTGCTGCGCCAGCAGCGCGGCTTCCGCCGCGCCCGCCAGGTCGACACGGTCACCGCCGCCGTGGTCGGCGCCTGCGACGGAGACCTGCCGCTCGGTCCGCTGGTCGACGCGGTCGGCCAGCTGCTGGAGAGGGACCCGGCGAGCCTGCGCGAGGTCTACCTCCCGGAGCTGGCGGACCTGGTCGCCGAGGGCTTCCTCGAGCCGGCCCCCTCCCCGACCCCCTCCCTGGTCGAGTAGCCCGAGCCCCTGGGCGAAGGCGCAGTGCCGCTGGTCGAGTAGCCCGAGCCCCTGGGCGAGGGCGTATCGAGACCACGGCGAGGTCGTCCCATCCGCGCGACCTCCCCGCCCGGCGCGCAGCCTTCCTCGTGCGGCCGGAGAGCCGCGGGCCGGTGAGGCAGACTGTCCCCGTGACGAACGCAGGCTGGTACCCCGACCCCGCTGGCGCACCGGACACCTACCGGTACTGGGACGGCCACTCGTGGAGCCAGATGACCACGACCAACCCGCCCGGCGGCGCGCCCGGCCAGCCGCAGCAGCCCCAGCAGCCGCAGCAGCAGCCTCTGCCCCCGGACCAGCAGCAGACCGTCCACGGCGCGGTGCCGCCGGTCGCCCCGCCGCCGCCGGGCCAGCAGCAGTACGGCCAGCCCCACCAGCAGTGGGGCCAGCAGTACGGCCAGCAGCAGTACGGCCAACAGCAGTACGGCCAGCAGTGGAGCCCCCAGCCGGCGTACGGCGGGACCGGCGGTGGTGGCGGCAACGGCAAGCTCGTCGCGATCGTGATCGCCGCGGTGGTGGCGCTGGTGCTGCTCGGCGTCGGTGGGTTCTTCGGGATCCGCGCGATCACCGACGACGACGGCGGCGAGGCGAGCGGCGGGAGCTCGGAGACCAGCGAGGGCGCGAGCGAGAGCGAGTCCGGCGACCCGAGCGAGTCCAGCACCATCGTGCCCAGCGGCATCCAGTGCACGGGCGGGAACCCGGACCCCGCGCAGGACCCCGACCCGGCGGCGCGGACGCTGAGCGGCGGCGGGCTGACGATCCCGCGCCAGAGCGGCTACGACCTCGCCACCGGCGACCAGGTGTCGTTCTCGTTCCCCGACGCCTTCGTGCTGCAGTACGTCGAGGTGGAGGAGTTCTGGATCAGCCTCACCGGCGTCGGCGGCCTGGCCAGGAGCAACGGGTTCGACGACGTCGCCGAGGCGGCCGAGGTGATCATGCAGTGCCTCACCGGCGACGAGGACGTCTACGAGGGATTCACCGGGCGCACCGACCTGACGAACGAGGCGGTCACGGTCGACGGCAAGCCGGCGCACCGGATCACGGCCGAGATCCGCGTCGACAGCGCCCGCGTGCAGACCGAGGGCGACGTGACCGACGTGATCGTGGTCGACACCGGCGACCCGGAGACCTACGGCCTCTACATCGGCATGGCCTCGATCGGCGACGCCGACCTGATCAGCGCCAACGAGGCGATGATCGAGCGCATCCAGGTGCAGTGAGGGTGCCCTGACCGGGGCGTGACCGGGGCGACCCCGCGGCGCCCACGGTGGACGCCGCCGGCACGGGGACTGGACAGCACGCGCTACCGTGATCGGCCGTAAGACCGGTTCCATCCAGCAGCTTCCAGCAAGAAGGTCCACACGTGGCACACAAGTTGGTGATCGTCGAGTCGCCGGCGAAGGCCCGCACCATCGGCGGGTACCTCGGCGACGGCTTCGTCGTCGAGTCCTCCATCGGCCACATCCGCGACCTCCCGAACAACGCCGCGGACACCCCGGCGAAGATCAAGGACAAGCCGTGGGGCCGGCTCGCGATCGACGTGGAGAACGGCTTCGAGCCCTACTACGTCGTGCCGCGGGACAAGAAGAGCCACATCTCCAAGCTCAAGGGCCTGCTCAAGGACGCCGACGAGCTCTACCTCGCCACCGATGAGGACCGCGAGGGGGAGGCGATCGCCTGGCACCTGCTGGACGAGCTGAAGCCGAAGAACATCCCCGTCAAGCGGATGGTCTTCCACGAGATCACCAAGGCCGCCATCCAGGAGGCCGCCGCCAACCCGCGCGAGCTCGACATGGACCTCGTCGAGGCGCAGGAGACCCGCCGCCTCCTCGACCGCCTCTACGGCTACGAGGTCTCGCCGGTGCTGTGGCGCAAGGTGATGTCCGGCCTGTCCGCGGGCCGCGTGCAGTCGGTCGCGACCCGCCTCGTGGTCGACCGCGAGAAGGAGCGGATGGCCTTCAAGGTCGCCTCCTACTGGGACCTCGAGGGCACCTTCGACGCCGGCTCGAAGCACGACCAGCGGATGTTCCCCGCCAAGGTGCACACGATCGACGGCACCCGCGTCGCGTCCGGCAGCAACTTCGGCCAGGACGGCCAGCTGAAGGCGCGCGCCGACGTGGTCCACCTGGACAAGCGGCGGGCCGAGGCGCTCGTCGCGGCGCTCGCCGACACGTCGTACGACGTCCGGTCGGTCGAGTCGAAGCCCTACCGCCGCTCGCCGTACGCCCCCTTCCGCACCACCACCCTGCAGCAGGAGGCGAGCCGCAAGCTCGGCATGAGCGCGTCGGTCACGATGAGCGTGGCCCAGCGGCTCTACGAGAACGGCTTCATCACCTACATGCGTACCGACAGCACCACGCTGTCCGGCAACGCGATCGCCGCGGCCCGCGCCCAGGTGCAGGAGCTGTACGGCGGCGAGTACCTCCCCGACGCGCCGCGCACCTACGCCAGCAAGGTCAAGAACGCGCAGGAGGCGCACGAGGCGATCCGGCCCGCGGGCGACTCGTTCCGCACGCCGGGCGACACCGGCCTGAAGGGCGACCAGTTCCGCCTCTACGAGCTGATCTGGATGCGCACCGTCGCGTCGCAGATGAAGGACGCGGTCGGGCAGTCGGTGTCGATCCGACTCGGCGGGGCTGCGAGCACCGGCGAGGACGTGGTGTTCTCCGCGTCGGGTCGCGTCATCACCTTCCACGGCTTCCTCAAGGCCTACGTCGAGGGCACCGACGACAACGCGGCCAAGGACGACCAGGAGACCCGGCTCCCGAACCTGCAGGAGGGCGACGCCGTCTCGGCCGCGTCGCTGTCCGCGAACGGGCACGAGACCAAGCCGCCGGCCCGCTACACCGAGGCCACGCTGATCAAGGAGCTCGAGGAGCGCGAGATCGGCCGGCCGTCGACGTACGCCTCAATCATCGGCACGATCCTCAACCGCGGCTACGTCTACAAGAAGGGCACCGCGCTGGTGCCGGCGTGGATCGCGTTCTCCGTGGTCCGGCTGCTGACCGAGCACTTCACGCGGCTCATCGACTACGACTTCACCGCGCTGATGGAGACCGTCCTCGACGACATCGCACGCGGCGAGAAGGACCGGGTCGGCGAGCTGACCGAGTTCTACTACGGCTCCGAGCGGATCGCCGGCCTGCAGCGGCTGGTCACCGAGCTGGGCGACATCGACGCCAAGGAGCTGGCCACCTTCCCGGTGCGCGACGCGGACGGTGCCGAGTCGGGGATCGACCTGCGGGTCGGCAAGTACGGCCCCTACCTCGAGGGCCCCGACGACGGTGCGGGCACGCGGGTGCGCGCCAACGTGCCGGACGACCTGCCGCCCGACGAGCTCACGGTCGAGAAGGCGAAGGAGCTGCTGGCCAACCCCGCCGGCGAGGAGATCGACCTCGGCACCCACCCCGAGACGGGGCTGCGGGTGGTCGCGAAGAACGGCCGGTTCGGCCCGTACGTCACCGAGCTGCTCCCCGAGGACGCACCCAAGAGCGCCAAGGCCCGCACCGGCTCGCTCTTCAAGTCGATGTCCCTCGACACCGTCACCCTCGAGGACGCGGTGAAGTTGATCTCGCTGCCGCGCATCGTCGGCACAGGTGAGGACGGCGAGGAGATCACCGCGCAGAACGGCCGCTACGGCCCGTACCTCAAGAAGGGCACCGACTCCCGCTCGCTCGCCAGCGAGGACCAGATCTTCAACATCAGCCTCGACGAGGCGCTGAAGATCTACAGCCAGCCCAAGCAGCGCGGCCGGGCCGCGGCCGCGCCGCCGCTGAAGGAGCTCGGCAACGACCCGGTCTCCGGGCAGCCGGTCGTGGTGAAGGCGGGCCGGTTCGGCGAGTACGTCACCGACGGCGAGTACAACGCCACCCTCCGCAAGGACGACTCCGTCGAGTCGATCACCATCGAGCGCGCCGCCGAGCTGCTCGCCGAGCGGCGGGCGAAGGGCCCGGCGAAGAAGGCCGCCAAGAAGGGCGCGAAGAAGACCGCCGCGAAGAAGACGGCCGCCAAGAAGACGACTGCGAAGAAGACGGCCGCGAAGAAGAAGTGATCGCTGGTCGAGTAGCCGTTGCGAGGTACGAGCAACGGCGTATCGAGACCCCCTCGCCCTTCGCTGGTCGAGTAGCCGTTGTGAGGAACGAGCAACGGCGTATCGAGACCATCTCGCCCCCGTTGGTCGAGGAGGCCGGCCGCGGCCGTCTCGAGACCCCTCGACCCGGTGTCGGAACCCTGAGGGCCGCGTTGGCTGCACCGGGCCCGGAGGTCTCGAGACGGCCGTGACCGGCCTCCTCGACCACCGACGTATCGAGACCATCTTGCCCTTCGTTGGTCGAGTAGCCGTTGCGAGGAACGAGCAACGGCGTATCGAGACCATCTCGCCATGGTCTCGATACGCCCAGGGGCTCGGGCTACTCGACCAACGACGTGCCGGGCTACTCGACCAACGAGGTGGCGGACTACTCGACCAACGACGTGCCGGCCTCCTCGACCACCGACGTGTCGGGCGGGTCGTCTAGGTTTCTTCCGTGACGAGTCATCCGGGCCTGTACGCCGACACCGGCGTCTTCGTCTGCTTCGAGGGCGGCGAGGGCGGCGGGAAGTCGACGCAGTCGCGGCTGCTGCGCGACCGGCTGGAGGCCGACGGCTACCGGGCGCTGCTCACCTTCGAGCCGGGTGACACCCCGGTCGGCAAGGAGATGCGCCGGATCGTGCTCAGCCCGGAGACGGGCGAGCTCGCGCACAAGACCGAGTTCCTGCTCTACCTCGCCGACAAGTCCGAGCACGTCGAGACCCTGGTCCGGCCCGCCCTCGCGCGCGGCGACGTCGTGATCACGGACCGGTACGTCGACTCGACGCTGGCCTACCAGGGCGCCGGCCGGGCGCTCGACCCCGCGGAGCTGGAGGACGTCGCGCGCTGGGCGACCGGCGACCTGCGTCCGCACCTGACCGTCGTGCTCGACCTCGAGCCGTCGGCCGGGCTGGCCCGGTTCGAGGGCCGCGACCGGATCGAGGGCGAGTCGCTGGAGTTCCACCAGCGGGTGCGGGCGTCCTTCCTCGACCTCGCGGCCCGCGACCCGGAGCACTACCTGGTCCTCGACGCCCGGGCGCCGATCGAGGAGATCGCCGCCGCGATCGCGGAACGGGTCGAGCCGCTGCTGGCGCAGGCGGTGCGTCGATGAGCACGACCCCCATGTCGACCACGTCCACGACGGCTCCCGCCGGCGTGTGGGGCACGCTGGTCGGGCAGCGGCCGACGATCACCGCGCTGGAGAAGGCCGTCGCCGGCGTCGGCATGACGCACGCCTGGCTGTTCACCGGCCCGCCGGGGTCGGGCCGGTCCAACGCGGCGATCGCGTTCGCGGCCGCCCTGCAGTGCCCGCAGGGCGGCGTCGGGCCGGACTGCCCCGACCGCTGCCACGCCTGCCACACGGTCCTCGGCGGCTCGCACGCCGACGTCGCCGTGATCCGCACCGAGAAGCTGTCGATCGGCGTCGACGAGGTGCGCGAGCTCGTCCGCCGAGCCTCGCTGAGCCCGATGGGGGACCGCTGGCAGATCCTCGTCGTGGAGGACGCCGACCGGCTCACCGAGCAGGCCTGCAACGCGCTGCTCAAGGCGATCGAGGAGCCCAACGGCCGCACCGTGTGGATGCTGTGCGCGCCGACGGTCGAGGACGTGCTGCCCACGATCAGGTCGCGCTGCCGCCTGGTCACCCTCGCGACGCCGACCACCCCGGAGGTCGCCGGCTTCCTGGCCGCCCGCGGCGTCGCGGAGCCGCTGGCGTCGTACGCCGCCCGCGCGAGCCAGGGCCACATCGGCCGGGCCCGTGCGCTGGCCTTCGACGAGGACGTCCGCAAGCGGCGGCAGGAGGTCGTGTCGATGCCGGCGCGGCTGACCAGTCTCGGCCGCTGCATGGACGCGGCCGCGCGGCTGGCGAGCACCGCCAAGGACGAGGCCGACGCGATCACCGCCGAGCTCGACGCCCGCGAGAAGGCGGACCTCGATGCGGCGTACGGCGTGGTCGAGCGCGGCCGGCGGCCGCGGGAGTACGGCCCCGCGCTCGCCGCCCTCGAGAAGGGCCAGCGCACCCGGGCGAAGCGGCGCCACCTCGACGTGGTCGACCGGGGGCTGACGGACCTGGTGTCGGTCTACCGCGACGCGATCGCGGTCGCGACCGGTGCGCCGGGAGCACTGGTCAACGAGGACATCCGTGACCAGGTGGAGACGGTGGTCGAGAGCTCGACGCCGGAGCTGAACCTGCGCCGGATCGGATGGATCTTCGCGGCGCGGGAGCAGATGTTGGAGTTCAACGTGCCCGTCGCGCTTGCCCTGGAGTCGATGATGGTCGCACTGAAGGCACCCCAGCGGTGACCTGCCCGAGCGAGAGGCGACGGACGTGAGCAAGAAGCTGGTCATCGCGGTGAGCGTGATCTGGGCACTGGTGATCGTGGGCGCGATCGGGATCGGCGTGTACCTGCTCACGGGTGACGACGACGAGGGCGGCCCGAAGTCCGACACGAGCGAGGGGCCGGGGGTCGAGAAGGGCGAGCGCTCCCTCGACAGCTACTACGAGCAGGAGCTGTCGTGGTCGTCCTGCGGCGCCAACGAGTGCGCGACGCTCGACGTGCCGATCAGCTACCAGGACCTGTCCCTCGGCACGATCGAGCTCGCCCTCGAGCGGACCGTCGCCACCGGCGAGCGCGAGGGCTCGCTGGTGGTGAACCCGGGCGGCCCCGGCGCGCCCGGTACGTCGACCGTCGAGGACGCCGAGCTCTATTTCGCGCCCGAGCTGCGGGCGGCGTACGACATCGTCGGCTTCGACCCGCGCGGGACGGGCGACTCCGCGCCCGTGGACTGCGTGACCGACGACGAGCTGGACGCGCAGATCGCCAGCGACCCCGACCCGGACACGCCGGAGGAGGTCGACAGGAGCGAGGAGCTCTCCGCCGACTTCTGGGCCGGCTGCGAGGCGAAGTCCGCGACGGTCGCTGCCCACGTCAGTACCGTCGAGGCGGCGCGCGACATGGACGTGCTGCGGGCGGCGCTCGGCGAGGACGAGCTCGACTACCTCGGCTTCTCCTACGGGACGCGGCTCGGGGCGACGTACGCCGAGCTCTACCCCGACAAGACCGGCCGCCTCGTCCTCGACGGTGCGGTCGACCCGTCGATCTCCTCGCGCGACGGCTCGCTGAGCCAGGCCGAGGGCTTCGAGACCGCGCTGCGCTCCTACATCCAGGACTGCGTCGACGGCGGCTCGTGCTTCCTCGGCGACACGGTGGACGCGGGCCTGAAGACGATCAAGGACCTGCTGGACTCGATCGAGGACGAGCCGCTGAAGACGGACGACGCGGAGGGCCGCGAGCTCACCGTCGGGCTGGCGTTCTACGGCCTGATCACGCCGCTCTACAGCGAGGAGAACTGGAGCTTCCTGGACCAGGGCCTCGAGGGCGCGCTCGCCGGCGACGGCAGCACGCTGCTGCTGCTCGCGGACTTCTACGGCTCGCGCGAGGGTGGCGAGTACACCGACAACAGCCTCGAGGCGATCTCCGTGATCAACTGCCTCGACGACCCGACCTCGATCAGCGTCGACGAGGTGCCTGCCCAGTTCGCCGACTTCGAGAAGGCCTCGCCCACCTTCGGCCGGGTCTTCGCGTGGGGCCTGACCGCCTGCCACGGCATCCCGTTCACCGCCACCGACGAGCCGGACCTGGTGATCGACGGCTCCGGCGCCGCCCCGATCGTCGTGCTCGGTACGACGCGCGACCCCGCCACCCCCTACAAGGAGGCCGTGGCGATGGCCGAGCAGCTCGACTCCGGCGTGCTGGTCAGCCGCGACGGCGACGGGCACACCGCCTACTTCAAGGGCAACGCCTGCATCGACAAGGCCGTGCACGCCTACCTGATCGACGGGACGGTGCCCGAGGACGGCCTGGAGTGCTGACCCTCCGTTGGTCGAGGAGGCCGGCCACGGCCGTCTCGAGACCCGGTGAGATGGTGCAGCCACCCCCGTTGGTCGAGGAGGCCGGCCATTCCCGTTGGTCGAGGAGGCCGGCCACGGCCGTCTCGAGACCACGCAAGATGGTGCAGCAACCCGACCCCATGACCCTCACACCGGCTCGATGATCGCCTGGATCCGCTGCGTGGCCAGCTCGATCATCAGCTTCGCCGCCGGCGACAGCGTCGCGCCGGCGCGGTGCACGATGGCCATCGTGTCGTAGACCCGCGGCCGCAGCGGCACCCAGCCGGCGCCGGGCGCGAGCCGGGGGAGCAGCTGCAGCGCGACGCCCTTGTTGGTGACCGAGTCGACGAGCCCCATGCCGACCAGTTCGACCGCTGTCTCGACGTCCTCGACCTCGATCCGGGTGACCGGGTTGTAGCCGGCCTCGTGCAGCATCCGCCGCAGCACGATCCGCGCGGAGTCCGACTCGCGGTAGGTGCTCTCCGGCATGACCAGCTTCGCCTCCGCGAGCCGCTTCGGCGTCACCGGCGACTTGAGCCGCTCCGGATCGGCGGAGAGGTAGACCAGCTCGTCCCGCGCGATCGGGGTGATCGACATGCCCTCGCTCGACAGGCCCGCGACGGCGATCATCGCCGCCTCCAACCGCCCACGGCGCAGGTTCTCCTGCACGTCCATCGAGTGCCGTCCGACGAGCTCCACCCGGACCCCCGGGTAGCGCTCCAGCACGTCCGCGACGAGCCCCGCGCCGCCGTACAACCGTGCGACGCCGAACATCCCGAACCGGATCGTTCCGGTCTCGAGTGACTTGATGCTGGTGACCGCGCGCTGCGCCTCGTCGGCTGCCGCGAGCACCTTCTCGGCATGCGGCCGGAAGGTGTCGGCGGCGGTGGTGGGTACGACGCCGCGCCCGACCCGGCGGAACAGCGGGACGCCGAGCGACTTCTCCAGGTTGCGGATCTGCTCGGACACCGACGGCTGCGCGTAGCCGAGGTCCTCGGCGGCCCGGGTCAGCGAACGGTGCTCGTAGGCCGCGATGAAGCAGGTCAGCTGGTGCAGGGACAACATGACGAGACCCGGCTCACATTGATAGGGGATTCCTAGGGCTAGGAACGGAAAGACAGGCTACCCCTTGGTCTGCGGGTGACGCACCATGGAAGAGGTCGGATGTCTCCCCCGTGCTCCGACGAATCGAAGGAGGCCGCTCATGTTCACCCACACCTGTACTTCCTGCCACCGCCGCGAGCTGATCTTCCCCAGCCAAGTCACCGGCATGGCCACGACTGACCACGGCATCGTGGTCACCTTCACCTGCTGGTGCGACGCCGAGCAGACCATGGTCACCGGCATCGGCGCCCCCGAGCCCGCCGCTGCGCCCGCCCGGCCGGCTGTCGCCGCCTGACCTGCCCGGGGCGCCCGAGGCGGGGCCGGATTCGCTCCGCGCCGACCCCGCTCGGTATGCTTCCGCGGTCGCCGACGCGTGCGTCGACGAAGGCCGCCTTAGCTCAGTCGGTAGAGCGAATCACTCGTAATGATTAGGTCGTCGGTTCGATTCCGACAGGCGGCTCAGAAAAGGGCCTCCGACCAGCTGAACCGCTGATCGGAGGCCCTTCGTCATTGTCGATGGGTGACGCGATTCCGGGTCGACCTGCGCTCCGGCCGGACCCACGTCACATGCGGAAGGCGGTCGACCTGATCCATGAGGGCACGGCCCACATGGATCGTGTCCATGCCGAGGGCCTCGCCGAGATCCGACAACTCGCTGCGCAGACCCAGGCCGGCCTCGCGGAGCGGATGGGAGTGAAGCAGGCCGCGGTCTCCTGGATCGAGAGTCGCGACGACTTGCTGCTCTCTACCCTGGCTGAGTACGCCGCCGCAGCCGGTGCGACCAATGGGCGCATCGTGTTCCACATCAACGGCGTCGATGTGGAGCTCTCGCTCGACCGGTATCAGCACGACAGGTAGACCGGATGCGCCGTTGCCGGCGACGCGGGGTCAGTCTTCGTCGAGATCTTCGTTCAGCCAGCTCGTGGTGCGGCCAGTGCTGGGACGCTGTCAGCGGCGGTGGTCCTCCGGTTATGGTCGGCCGGTGACGAGCGACGTCCGGCGGGGCGCCGGTCAGGCGATCAGGGGCGACATGGACGCGCTGGTCGAGGGGATCCTCGACGCCGTCGTACGCGAGATCCCCGCCTACGCCGCGCTGGACCGGACCCAGCTCACCGAGGTCGCCGCGATCGCCCGCTGGGCCACCACCCGCCTGCTGGACCTGTGGGTCGCCGACGGCGGCCTCACGGACGAGGACCTGCGGCGCTTCCAGGGCATCGGCGCCGTGCGCGCGATGGACGGTCGCCCGCTGCCGGCGGTGCTGCGCGCCTACCGGGTCGCGGCGTCGTACGTCATGCGGACACTGACCGAGCGCTTCGGGGACGTGCTCACCGTCGCGGACGTGGCCGACGCCTCGACGCTGTGGCTGGAGACCGTCGACCTGCTGTCCGAGGCGATCTTCGCGGGCTACGAGGGGTCGGTCAGCCGGATCGACGGCGAGGGGGACCTGGCGCTCGGCGACCTCCTCAACGACCTGGTGCTGGGGCGGCACTCGAGCCCGGCCGCGCTCGCGGACCGCTGCCGCACGCTCGGGATCACGCTGCCCGGCCGGCCGTGGCTGGTCGTCGCCCGGCCGCGGCGACAGGAGGCCGACGCGCCCGCCCTCGCCGACGTCAGGGCGCTGGCCGGTGCGGCCGGCGAGGACCGGCCCGGGCTCCACGTCGTCCGCGGCGAGCTCGGCGTCGTCCTCGCCGGCGGCCTCGACGTGGCTGCGCTGGAGGCGCAGCTCGTGGAGTGGGACTGGGTGGGGTGCCTGGTCCGGCAGCAGCCGCTCGCGGAGGTGGCGCGGGCGTTCCGGCTGGCGAGCACGTGCCTGGCCACCGCGCCGCCGTACGCCTGGCAGGATCGGCGCGTCCTCGTCGACGGCGACGCCCAGGTGCTGTCCCTCCTTGCCGCCAGTGCCGACGCCGACCGGGGCGTCGTGGCCCGCAGCGTGCTCGGCGACCTGGCGCGGCCCGGGCAGGAGCACCTGCTCGAGGGTCTCGACGCGCTGCTCGCCACCGGTGGGGCCGCCGCGGCCGCCGCGGCGCTGGGCGTGCACCCGCAGACCATGCGCTACCGGGCCCGGCGGATCCGTGCCGTGACCGGCCGCGACCCGCGCCAGCCCTGGGACCGGTTCGTCCTCCAGGTCGCCCGTACCGCCATGGGCGGATCTGTCAGTTCCTGACAAAGCAGGTACGCAACAACTCACACACTGACGGTGAGCCGCGGCACTCGTAGGACAGGGTGTCGTTGTGCCCCACATGAGCAACCGTCAGCTGGTCCGCCGCTCGGTCCTCTCGGGTGGTGCCGCGGCGACCCTCGCCCTCGCCGGCGTGACGGGGCGGGCCCAGGCGGCCCCGCTCCCCGCCGCGACGGTCGCGGCGCGCCGCAAGTTCTTCGGTACGGCGAACGTCGCCCCCTCCGGAGCGGTGCGCCGGGACCGGGTGATCCTGTCCTGGTTCGGCGTCACGAACTTCGCCCTCGCGATCGACGGCCACGTCGTCCTGCTCGACGCGTGGGTGCCGCGCGGGGCCTACTCGAACCTCGTGCCGACCTCGCCGGAGGAGCTCGCGGCGCTCCGGCCGAGCCACGTCTTCATCGGCCACGGCCACTTCGACCATGCCGCCGACGCGGGCGAGATCGCCGCGGCATCCGGTGCCGTCGTGGTCGGCACCGCGGCACACTGCGACCAGATCGCCGGGCAGGCGCCGGGGCCGATCCGCACCCGGCCGCTGCCCCTCACCGCGGTCGGAGCGCGTACCGACCTCCGTCTCGGCCGGCGGGTCAGGATCATGGCGATCCAGCACGTGCACTCCGCGGCCCAGGCGCCGGACGGCGAGCACGCGCCGCTGCTCCCGCCGCCGGACCTGGCACCCGTCCTCACCCATCCGCCCACGGTCGAGGACCTGCTCGGCCTGCTGGCCCACCAGACGGACCAGGAGGGCGGCACGCTGCTCTACCGGTTCCAGGTCGGCCGCTTCTCGCTGCTGTGGAACGACAGCGCCGGCCCGATCCGCGACCACCCCGTCGTCGTGGACCAGCTCGCCGCGCTGCCCCGCACCACCGTCCACGTCGGCGCCATCCAGGGCTTCGGCCAGCTCACCAACGGGCTGCGCGACCCGCTCGACTACGTCCGGGCCGTCCGTCCGCGGATCTTCGTGCCGAGCCACCACGACAACTGGACCCCGCCGGTCAGCTCGCCGGCTGCCGGCTACGAGCAGCCGCTGCGGGACGGGCTGGCGGAGATCCCCGCGGCCACCCGCCCGGCGCTGCGCTTCATCGCCGACCCGACCGACTACGTCCGCCCCAGCCGCCTGACCTTCCCCGCCTGACCGCACCGCCTGACCGCACCGCCCGACCGCACCGAACCGGGAGCACCCGAAATGCGCCGTACCGCCATCGCCCTGACCGCAGTCCTCACCGCCTCGCTGGCGCTCGTGGCGTCCCCGCCCACCGCCCCGACCTCCGCCGCGACGTCCCCGGCGTCCGCCGCCGCGCCGACGGGTCTGCGCGACGTGATGCTGGTCGGCAACAACTGGGCCGGCACCGCCTCGATCATCGACGCGCGGACGCGCACGATGCTCAAGACCGGCATCGACTTCGTGCCCGACAAGGCGCAGGAGATCGCCGACATCCAGAAGAACCCCGACCAGCTCGCGTTCTACTACCTCATCCAGCAGGGGCCGGGCGAGGGCCACGACCAGTACGTCGACGACATGTTCACCACGAACGACGGCCGGTACGTCGCGGTCTCCCGCCCGAGCTTCGCCGACGTGGTCTGGATCGACCTCGCCAAGGCGACCGCGGGTCGTACGGACAGCATCGTCCGCGAGCAGCAGATGGACGGCTACCGCACCGACCACATGGGCCTCTCGCCCGACGGGCGGCGGCTGCTGGTCAGTGACTCGACCGAGGCGCAGGTCATCGAGTACTCGATGGTCGACGAGGTGGTCGACGGCCAGCAGGTCCGGATGGGCGACCGGCTGCGCACCTTCGCCTCCGGCGAGACCCCGCACGAGAACAACTACTCGCCCGACGGCACCCGGATCTACCACGCGTCGATCGGGCGGGTCTACACCCCGGGCGACCAGAACTCGATCGGGCCGGTCAAGATCGGCCCGCTGCACGACGCCATCAAGGGCGACCGCTGGTACCAGGTCGTCGACAACGCCGACTTCTCGATCGACCACCGCTGGGACATGGGCAAGGAGCTCGCCGAGGCCGGCTTCGAGGGGATGAGCGCCGCAGTGCGCCCGATGGCCATCGCGCCGCGGCAGCGCTTCATCTACTTCCAGGTGTCCTACTTCCACGGCATCGTCGAGTTCGACACCCAGGCCGCGGACATCGACGGCAAGGTCACCTACACCGCCGGCGGCATCCCCGAGCCGCGCGTCGGCAAGGTCACCCGGCTGATCGAGCTGCCCAACCGGATCCCCGAGGTGCCGCTGGAGGAGTACGTCAACGACTCCGCCCACCACGGCCTCGCGATGAACGCCGCCGGCACCAGGATGTGCGCCGCGGGGACCATGGACGACTACGCCGCCCTGGTGGACCGCCGTACCGGCAGCTACCGCCTGTACGACGAGACGACCACCGGCCACGAGTACAAGAAGCCCTACTGGACGACCGAGGGCCTCGCCAACACCTGCTGGATCTCGCTCAGCGAGTCCGACGCCGTCGCCGTCATCGACTTCAACACCGGCGAGGAGCTGGCCTACCTCCCGGTCGGCGACCACCCGCAGCGGGTCCGCCACGGCTACGTCCCGGAGAGCGTCGTCGCCGGCTGGACCGAGGTCGGCAGCAACGACGGGCCGAACTACAGCGGGAGCGGCGGGCTGATCCCGATCCTGTCGAGCGTCTTCGGCCGGGTGCTGATGCTCGTGGACCCGGTGCTGCCGCTGAACTGACTCGGACGTGAGCGCCGGGCCGCGCCCGGTTGTGGCCGGCCCGCCCCGGGTACCGCGCGCTGCATGGGTGACGTGACCGCATCGAAGGAGACGGGCCACGAGCGCGTCGACCAGGCGAGCATCCGCGCGGAGCTCGGGGTCCCCGACGAGTTCGACGCCGCTGCGGAGACCGAGCGCCGGATCGCGTTCCTCGCGACGTACCTCGAGCGCAGCCACGCCTCGGGCTACGTCCTGGGCATCAGCGGCGGCGTCGACTCGACGGTGGCGGGACGACTGGCCAGCCTGGCCTGCGCCCGGACCGGGCGTGCGTTCACCGCGGTCCGGCTGCCCTACGGGGTGCAGGGCGACGAGGCCGACGCGGAGGCCGCGGTCGACTTCATCGAGCCGACGACGAGCCTGACCGTCGACATCAAGCCCGCCGTGGACGCGATGCACGCGGCGACCACCAGCGACGACGTACCCGTCGAGGTCGCCGACTTCGTCAAGGGCAACATCAAGGCCCGGCAGCGGATGGTCGCGCAGTACGCCGTCGCCGGCCGCCTCGGCGCCCTGGTGGTGGGCACCGACCAGGCCGCGGAGGCGGTGATGGGCTTCTTCACCAAGTACGGCGACGGCGCGTTCGACGTCGGACCGCTGCTCGGCCTCACGAAGTCCCGGGTGCGGGCGATCGCGCGCGAGCTCGGCACGCCCGAGCCGCTCGTCGAGAAGGTCCCCACCGCGGACCTCGAGGAGCTGCGGCCCGCGCTGCCGGACGAGGTCGCCTACGGCGTCACCTATGCGGAGATCGACGCCTACCTGCTGGGCGAGGAGGTCGGCGAGCGCGCACGGAAGGTGATCGAGGACGCCTATCGACGCACGGCCCACAAGCGGCAGCTGCCGCCGGGGCCGGACGACCTCTGACTTCTGGCGGTGACCCTCAGCCGAGGTCGGCGGCGAGCTGCTTCCCGGCGTCGGTCAGCAGGGGTACGGCGCGCTCGACGAGCTCGTCGCTCATCCGGCCGGTCGGGCCGCTGACCGAGATCGCCAGGCGCGACCCGAAGCCGGGGACGGTGACCGCGACGCAGCGCACGCCCTCCTCCTGCTCGCCCTCGTCGAGCGCGTAGCCGTGCTCGCCGACCCACTCGAGCTGCTCGAGGTAGGAGTCGGGGTCGGTGATCGTGGTGTCGGTGTGGCGGACCATGTCCGTGCGCTTGAGGATGTCGCGCACCTGCTCCGGTGCCATGCCGGCGAGGATCGCCTTGCCGACGGCGGTGCAGTGCGGCGAGACCCGGCGACCGACCTCGGTGAACATCCGCATCGACTGGCGCGACTGGGCCTGGGCGACGTAGACGATCTGGTCGCCGTCGAGCATCGCCAGGTTGGAGGACTCGCCGAGCTCGTCGACGAGCCGGGCCAGGTGCGGGCGCGCCCACGTGCTCAGCATGTGCGAGGAGCTCTCGCCGAGGCGGATGAGCTTCGGGCCCAGGACGTACTGCCGGTTGGGCTCCTGACGCAGGTAGCCGAGGTCGACGAGGGTGCGCACCAGTCGGTGGATCGTCGGCAGCGGGAGCCCGGAGGCGGTGGCCAGCTGGGAGAGGCCCATCATCCCGCCCGCGTCCGCCATCGTCTCGAGCAGGCCGAACGCCCGCTCGATCGACTGGACGCCGCCGGCGCGGCCCTTGGCCCCGGTCTGGTTCTCGCTCATCCGTACTCCTCGGTCCTCCGGTCTTCACTTCCGGATGACGGAAGTCTAGCGTCGAAAAGAGGAAATCCGGCAGCGGTTGCGCCGGGCGTGTGATCCGGACTACTATCCACAATGCGAAAACGATCATCCATGGAGAGGAAAATCATGGCGACTCCGAGCCCCGGCTACGCCATCACGGTCCGCGTCGAGACCCCCTCCTCCGCCGGCGCCACGGGCAGCCTGGTGGCCGCCGTGGCCGCGGCGGGCGGGGCCGTCACGGCCCTCGACGTCGCGGAGTCCCACGCGGACACGCTCGTCGTCGACCTGACCTGCGACGTCGTCGACGTCGACCACGGTGAGTCCGTCACCGACGCCCTCGCGGGCGTCCCCGGCGTCACCGTGCGCAAGGTCAGCGACCGCACCTTCCTCATGCACCTCGGCGGCAAGCTCGAGGTGGTGCCGAAGGTGCCGCTCAAGCACCGCGACGACCTCTCCCGCGCCTACACGCCCGGCGTCGCGCGGATCTGTCGCGCCATCGCCGAGAACCCCGAGGACCTGCGCCGCCTCACCATCAAGCGCAACACCGTCGCGGTGGTGACCGACGGCTCCGCCGTCCTCGGCCTCGGCAACATCGGCCCCGGCGCCGCGCTCCCGGTGATGGAGGGCAAGGCCGCGCTCTTCAAGCAGTTCGCCGACGTCGACGCCTGGCCGGTCTGCCTCGACACCCAGGACACCGAGGAGATCATCAGCATCGTCAAGGCGATCGCCGTGTCGTACGGCGGCGTGAACCTCGAGGACATCGCCGCGCCCCGCTGCTTCGAGATCGAGCGGCGGCTCCGTGCCGAGCTCGACATCCCCGTCTTCCACGACGACCAGCACGGCACCGCGATCGTCGTACTCGCCGCGCTGACCAACGCGCTGCGCGTGGTCCGCAAGGAGCTGTCGTCGGTGAAGATCGTGGTCAGCGGCGTCGGCGCCGCCGGCCACGCGATCATCCGGCTGCTGCTCGCCCAGGGCGCGAAGGACGTCGTCGCGTGCGCCCGCAACGGCGCGGTGCACCGCGGCCAGGAGGGCCTCGACCCCGACCGCGCCTGGATCGCCGAGCACACCAACGACGCCGGCTTCACCGGCTCGCTGAAGGAGGCGCTCGCCGGTGCCGACGTCTTCATCGGCGTCTCCGCGCCCGACCTGCTCGACGGCGACGACATCGCCATCATGGCGCCCGACGCGGTGGTGTTCGCGCTCGCCAACCCCGACCCCGAGGTCGACCCGGTCGCCGCGCGCGAGCACGCCGCGGTGGTCGCGACCGGCCGCTCGGACTACCCCAACCAGATCAACAACGTCCTCGCGTTCCCCGGGCTGTTCCGCGGAATGCTGGACGCGGGCGCACGCGAGATCACCGACGAGGTGATGCTCGCCGCCGCCCGGGCGATCGCCGACGCCGTCAACCCCGACGAGGTGAACGCCAGCTACATCGTGCCCTCGGTCTTCGACCCGGCGGTCGCGCCGGCCGTGGCCGCGGGGGTGCGTGAGGCAGCCCGATGACCGCAACGAAGGAGATGGAACCGGTGGACATTCAGATCGCAGGCGACGAGGTCGAGCGGGGCGACGAGATCCTCACGCCCGAGGCACTCGCGTTCGTGGCGGGCCTGCAGCGCCGCTTCGGTGCCCGCCGCGACGAGCTGCTCGCCGCCCGCCGTACCCGCCGCGAGGAGGTGGCGCGCACCGGCCGCCTCGACTTCCTGCCGGAGACCGCCGACGTCCGCGCCGGCGACTGGACGGTCGCGCCCGCGCCGGCCGACCTGCAGGACCGGCGCGTCGAGATCACCGGCCCCACCGACCGGAAGATGACCATCAACGCCCTCAACTCCGGCGCCCGCGTGTGGCTGGCCGACATGGAGGACGCGAGCACGCCGCACTGGAGCAACGTCGTCGGCGGCCAGGTCAACCTGCGCGACGCGATCCGCCGGCAGATCTCCTTCACCTCGCCGCAGGGCAAGACCTACGAGCTGAAGCAGGACCAGCGCCTCGCCACGATCGTGATGCGCCCGCGCGGCTGGCACTTCGACGACCAGCACGTGCTCGTCGACGGCAAGCCCGTGGTCGGCGCGTTCGTCGACTTCGGCCTCTACTTCTTCCACAACGCGGCCGAGCTGCTCGCCCGCGGCAGCGGCCCCTACTTCTACCTGCCGAAGATGGAGAGCCACCTCGAGGCCCGCCTCTGGAACGACGTGTTCACCCACGCCCAGGCCGAGCTGGGCATCCCGCACGGCAGCGTGCGCGCGACGGTCCTCATCGAGACCATCCCCGCCGCGTTCGAGATGGACGAGATCCTCCACGAGCTGCGCGACCACGCGTCCGGCCTCAACGCGGGCCGTTGGGACTACCTGTTCAGCGTCATCAAGTACTTCCGCGACTCCGGCCCGTCCTTCGTGCTGCCGGACCGCTCGTCGGTCGGTATGACGTCCCCCTTCATGCGGGCCTACGCCCAGCTGCTGGTGAAGACCTGCCACCGGCGCAACGCCCACGCGATCGGCGGCATGGCCGCGTTCATCCCGAGCCGCAAGGACGAGGAGGTCAACGCCCGCGCGTTCGCGAAGGTGCGCGAGGACAAGGAGCGCGAGGCCGGCGACGGCTTCGACGGCTCCTGGGTCGCCCACCCCGACCTCGTCCCCGTCTGCCGCGAGGTCTTCGACGGCGTCCTCGGCGACCGGCCCCACCAGGTCGAGCGCCAGCGCGACGACGTCGAGGTCGGCGCCGACGACCTGCTCGACGTCGCCTCGACGCCCGGCGCGATCACGGGAGAGGGCCTGCGCGACAACGTCGAGGTCGCCCTGCTCTACCTCGAGGCGTGGCTGCGCGGGCTCGGCGCGGTCGGCATCCACAACCTGATGGAGGACGCCGCCACCGCCGAGATCTCCCGCTCCCAGATCTGGCAGTGGGTGCGCAACGAGTCGAAGCTCGACGACGGGACCGTCGTGACTGCCGACCTGGTCCGCCAGGTGCTCGACGAGGAGCTGGCGAAGATCGTCGCCGGCGCCGAGGGCACCGACCACCGGTTCGCCGACGCGCGGCGGATCTTCGAGGAGGTCGCGCTCGCTGACGACTACGTCGACTTCCTCACCCTCCCCGCCTACGACGCCGTGGTCGCTCGATGAGCCACCTCGACGACCTGGCGGCCGCGCTCGACGGCACCCTCGCCGACGCGGACGCCGCCCTCGCCGCGGGCTACCCCGGCGACCGCGGCGTACGACAGCCCGTGCACACCGTCTACGTCCCCGGCGACCGCTACGACGAGCACACCGTCACCGAGTGGTCCGAGGACGCGCGCAGCGTGCTGGCCCTGCACGGTCGCTCCGCGATCGAGGTGGCGGAGGCGCTCGACCTGCGGCCGAGCCTCGCCGCCGAGGTCTACGACCGGGTGACGGCCAAGCTCGAGGCCGAGCCGATCGAGGACCTGCGGATCGACTTCGAGGACGGGTACGGCGCCCGGCCGGACGCCGACGAGGACGCGGCCGTGCTCGCCGCAGCCGGGGTGCTCGCGGCCGCCGTACGAGCCGGCACGGCGACGCCCTTCCACGGCATCCGGATCAAGTCCTTCGAGGCGCCGACCCGGCGCCGCGGGCTGCGCACGCTCGACCTGTTCCTCGGCGAGATCGCGCGCGCCGGCGGACTCACCGACGGCTTCGTGGTCACCCTCCCCAAGGTCACGTCGGTCGAGCAGGTCACCGCGATGGTCACCGCGCTCGACGCGCTGGAGCAGGCACACGGCATCGCCGCCGGCTCGCTGCGCTTCGAGATCCAGGTCGAGACGCCGCAGGCGATCCTCGGCTCCGACGGCACCGCGCTGATCGCGCGGATGATCACCGCCGGCGCCGGCCGGGTCACCGGCCTGCACTACGGCACCTACGACTACTCGGCCTCGCTCGGCGTCGCGGCGGCCTACCAGAGCATGGAGCACCCCGTCGCCGACCACGCCAAGGACGTGATGCAGGTGGCGGCCGCCGGCACCGGCGTCTTCGTCTCCGACGGCTCGACCAACGTGCTGCCCGTCGGCGACCGCGACGCGGTCCGCGCGGCCTGGCGGCTGCACCTGCGCCTGGTCCGCCGCTCGCTCGCGCGCGGCATCTATCAAGGCTGGGACCTCCATCCCGCCCAGCTGCCGAGCCGGTACGTCGCGACGTACTCCTTCTTCCGCGAGGGCCTCGACGTCGCCGCCGCCCGGCTGCGCGCCTACGTCCACGGCGGGGAGTCCAGCTATCTCGACGAGCCCGCCACCGCGGCCGCCCTGGCCGCCTTCGTGCTGCGCGGCGTCGAGTGCGGCGCCGTCGGCGTCGACGAGGTCGACAAGCTCGCCGGCATCGACCAGCGCCGCCTGGCCGAGCTGGCGCGGCGTCCCGTCCCTGCCTGACCTGCCCGCGCCCGGCGGCAGGCTGCCCCCTGCGTGGGTAGCCTGCCGCCATGCGCGTCGAAGCCGAGTTCACCACCGAGCCGTTCCGCGGTGAGGGAGAGCCGCCCGAGCACGCGACCGCCGCCCTCGAGGCCGCCCGCGCGTCAGGCCTGGACTGTGACTTCGGCCCCCTCGGTACGTCGATGCGCGGCGAGCGCGACGCCGTCCTGGCGACCCTCGCCGCCGTCGTCGCGGCCGGCCTCGACCACGGCGCCGACCAGGTCACCTTCCAGGTCCGCCTCGAGGGCGCGGCCGCCCCTCGTCGTACGGCCTCGGGCCTCGACGCCCTCCTCGCCGAGGTCGCCGACGAGCTCGGCGGCGACCTCCGTGATCTCGACCGCCCGACGAAGCAGCGCGCCGTACGCCTGCTCGAGGAGCGCGGCGCCTTCGAGTTCCGCAAGAGCGCCGAGATCGTCGCCGAGGCGATCGGCGTCACCCGCTTCACCGTCTACAACTACCTGAACCGCGAGCGCTGATCTGGTCACTCCGTTGGTCGAGGAGGTCGGTCACTCCGTTGGTCGAGGAGGTCGGTCGCGACCGTCTCGAGACCCGGTGGGACGGTGCTGGGACCGGGCCAGTGGGGTGCACCGCAGCGGGTGGTCTCGAGACGGTCGTGACCGACCTCCTCGACCAGCGCGAAGAAGTTTTCAACAAACTGTTGACGTGACCCCGGTCACATGCCACGCTCCTTGCATACGGAATCCCTTTTCCGCACAGCGAGAGAGCAGGGCCTCATGGACCTCGAACTGTTCAACACCGCCTCCCCGGACGTCGTCCGGCCCGCGCTGCAGGCGTGCTGCGACGTGCCGCGCTGGGTCGACGCCGTTCTCGCCGGCCGTCCGTACGACGACGAGGCGGCCGTGCTGCGGACGGCCGACGACGCTGCCCGCGAGCTCACCGGGGCGGACGTCGAGCGGGCGCTGGCCGCGCACCCGCGGATCGGTGAGCGCGCCGAGGGCGAGCACGCGGAGGCCGCGTGGTCGCGTCGCGAGCAGGCCGGCGTCGGCACCGACGACGCCACGGCCCGGGCGCTCGCCGAGGGCAACCGCGCCTACGAGGAGCGCTTCGGCCGGGTCTTCCTGATCTGCGCCTCGGGGCTCTCCGCCGACCGGGTCCTCGCCTCGCTGCGCGAGCGCCTCGACAACGACCCCGCCACCGAGGCGGCCGTGGTCGCCGAGGAACTGCGCAAGATTGCGCTGCTCCGCCTGGAGCGCGTCCTGACGACCGAGGAGGTCTCCGCATGAGCCACCGCAGCGCCATCACCACCCACGTCCTCGACACCGCCCTCGGCCGTCCGGCCGCCGGTGTCCCGGTCCGGCTCAGCCGGATCGAGGCCGACCAGCCGGACCACCGCGCTTCCGTCCTCGCCGAGGCCACCACCGACGACGACGGCCGGGTGGCCGAGCTCGGACCCGACCAGGTCCCCGCCGGCACCTACCAGCTCCGGTTCGACACCGCCGCCTACTGCGCGGCGACCGGCCAGGAGTGCTTCTACCCCGAGGTGACCGTCACCTTCGCGGTCACCGACCAGCGGCACCACCACGTGCCGCTGCTGCTGAGCCCGTTCGCCTACTCCACCTACCGAGGGAGCTGACATGCCCATCCGCCTTGGACCCAACCAGTACGGCAAGGCCGAGAACCGCGTCGTCCGGATCGTCCGCGACACGCCCCGCCACCAGATCCGCGACCTCAACGTCTCGACCGCGCTGCGCGGCCGCTTCGAGGACGCCCACACCAGCGGCGACCAGAAGGACGTGCTGCCGACCGACACCCAGAAGAACACCGTCTTCGCCTACGCGAAGAAGATCGGCGTCGCGTCGATCGAGGAGTTCGCGCTCGCGCTGGCCGACCGCTACCTCGAGGCCTGCCCGGCCGCGGACGGCGCCCGCGTCGAGGTCGACGAGTACGCCTGGGACCGCATCGAGGTCGACGGCGCAGGGCACGACCACTCGTTCGTGCGCTCCGGCGGCGGCGTACGCACCACCGTCGTCAACGTCGACGGCCGCGGCGCCGACCGGGTCGCCCACGTGGTGTCCGGCATCAAGGACCTGGTCGTGCTCAAGTCGACCGGCTCGGAGTTCCACGGCTTCCTCAAGGACGAGTACACGACCCTCCAGGAGACCACTGACCGGATCCTCGCGACCTCGCTCGTCGCCCGCTGGCGCTACGACGGCACGGCGGTCGACTGGGACAAGTCCTACGACTCCATCCGTGCCCTGCTGCTGCAGCGCTTCGCCGAGATCCACAGCCTCGCCCTCCAGCAGACCCTGCACGGCATGGGCACCTCCGTGCTCGAGCAGCACGCCGACGTCGCGGAGATCAAGTTCTCCGCGCCCAACAAGCACCACTTCCTCTCGGACCTCTCGCCGTTCGGGCTCGACAACCCCGGCGAGGTGTTCTTCGCCGCGGACCGGCCCTACGGCCTGATCGAGGCGTCCGTCGTACGCGACGAGGCCCCGGAGGCCGGGAACGCCTGGCACGCGATCCCCGGCTTCTGCTGAGGGGGCGGCCGATGATCAGTCGACCCAGCCTCGGCCGCAGGAAGGGCTCCACCGCGCCGGCATCGACCCGGCCCGAGGACGAGCGCCACCCGCCCGGACAGCTGCTGGCCTACGGCACGCAGCACATCCTGACCATGTACGGCGGCGTCATCGCCCCGCCGCTCATCGTCGGCGGCGCGGCGGGACTCTCGGCCACGGACCTTGCGCTGCTGGTCACCGCCGGACTCTTCGTCTCGGGCTTCGCGACGATGCTGCAGACGCTCGGCATCGGTCCCTTCGGCAGCCGGCTTCCGATCGTGCAGGGCATCTCGTTCGCGAGCGTCTCGACGATGGTCACCATCGCCAGCGAGGACGGGCTCCGCCCGGTCTTCGGTGCGATCATCGTCGCGGGCCTGATCGGACTGGTGCTGTCGTCGTTCTTCGCCCAACTCGTGCGGCTGTTCCCCGCGGTCGTCACCGGCACGATCATCACGGTCATCGGCCTGTCGCTGATGCCGGTGTCGTTCCGGTGGGCGATGGGCAACGACGCCACCGCGCCGGACTTCGGGTCGATGACCAACATCGGCTACGCCGGCCTGACCCTGCTGATCATCCTGGCGATCAGCCGGCTGTTCCAGGGCGCGATCTCGCGGCTCTCGATCCTGATCGGCCTCGTCGTCGGGACCGTGATCGCGGCGATCGCCGGGAAGGCGGACTTCTCGTCGGTCGGCGACGCCGACCCGATCGCCGTACCGCCGCTGCTGCACTTCGGCAGCCCGACCTTCGAGGTCGGGGCCATCGTGTCGATGACGATCGTGATCCTCGTGATCATGACCGAGACGACCGCCGACATCCTCGCGATCGGCGAGATCGTGGAGACCGACGTCGACGCGAAGCGGGTCGCCGGCGGCCTGCGGGCCGACATGGCCGCGACCACGGTGGCGCCGCTCTTCGGCACCTTCCCGTGCAGCGCGTTCGCCCAGAACGTCGGCCTGGTCGCCCTCACCGGCATCCGCAGCCGGTACGTCGTCGCCACCGGCGGGTTCGTGCTCCTGCTGCTCGGCCTGCTGCCGGTGGTCGGTGCGGTCGTGGCCGCGATCCCCTATCCCGTGCTCGGCGGCGCCGGCATCGTCCTGTTCGGCTCGGTGGCGGCGAGCGGGATCCGCACGCTGTCGCGGGTGGACTACCAGGACAACCTCAACATGGTGATCGTCTCCGTGGCGATCGCGGTCGGCATCATCCCGATCGCCGCACCGACCTTCTGGGACGCCTTCCCCGAGTGGCTCGGCGTGATCATGCACTCGGGCATCAGCGCGACCGCGCTGGTCGCCGTCGTCCTCAACGTGCTGTTCAACGAGGTCACCGCCGGGAACCGCTCCGGGGCCTCGGTGTTCGCCGCGTCGGAGGACCGGCGCGACGGCCTCGGCGACCGCCTCGACGACGACATCGCCAGGCACTGACCTCCGGGAGGAACCATGCAGACCCCGACGCGCCCGCTCCAGTCCCTGGGGCGGGCGCTCGGCCTTCTCGAGCACGTCGCCGACTCCGGCGAGCCGATCGGCCTCAGCGATCTCGCCGCCGCGTGCGGCGTCCCGATCTCCACCGCGCACCGGATGGTCCGCTCACTGGTGAGCTCCGGCTACCTCCACCAGGACCCCGACCGGCGCTACCGCCTCGGCCCGCGCCTGGTCGCGCTCGGCGGCCTCGCCCTGCACCCCGTCGGCCCCGCGCTCACCCCGTGGCTGCAGCGCCTCGAGCGCGCCACGGGGGAGACCGCGAGCGCCGCGACCCTGTGTGGCGACGCCGTGCTTTACGTCGCCCAGGTCCAGTCCGCGCACCCGATGCGCACCTCCACCGCCCCGCACCACCGGACCATGGCGCACTGCTCCGCGGTGGGCAAGGCGATGCTCGCGCAGCTGGCCGACCCGGCCGTGGTCGAGCTCGTGCGTCGTACCGGACTCCCGCGGCGCACCAACCACACCGTCGGCACCGTCGACGAGCTCCTCGCCGCCCTGGACGGCGTACGCCGCCGCGGCTACGCGATCGACGACGAGGAGGACGAGTACGCCGCCCGCTGCGTCGCCGTCCCCGTCCCCTCCTCGCCCTTCCCCCTCGCCGTCTCCGTGTCCGGTCCGACCGCGCGGGTGGCGCGGGAGCGGGTGCCCGCGATCGCGGCGGAGCTGCGGCGCGTCGTCTGCTGAGGGTTGGTCGAGGACCCGGCCCGGCTCGGTGGTCGAGTAGCCGTGGAGCGAGGGACGAGCGGAGCGGCGTATCGAGACCTGGGTGGGGTGGTCTCGATACGCCGTTCCTCGATCCTCGGAACGGCTACTCGACCAGCGGTGTGGGTCGGTCCGTTGGTCGAGGAGGTCGCCCGCGACGGTCTCGAGACCGGGTGGGCCGGTGCCGGTACTGGGGTGGGTCGGGTCCGTGGTGCGGGGTTGGGCGTCTCGAGACGGCCGTGGCCGGCCTCCTCGACGTCCGGGGTGTGTCGAGACCGTGGTGAGGTGGTCTCGATACGCCGTTCCTCGTTCCTCGGAACGGCTACTCGACCAGCGGAGGGTGCTCGGTTCGTTGGTCGAGGAGGTCGCCCGCGACCGTCTCGAGACCGGGTGGGCCGGTGCCGGTACTGGGATGGGTCGGGTCCGCCGTGCGGGGTCCGGGCGTCTCGAGACGGCCGTGGCCGGCCTCCTCGACGTCCGGGGTGTGTCGGTGGTCGAGTAGCCGTGGAGCGAGGGACGAGCGGAGCGGCGTATCGAGACCTGGGTGGGGTGGTCTCGATACGCCGTTCCTCGTTCCTCGGAACGGCTACTCGACCAGCGGAGGGTGCTCGGCTACTCGACCAGCGGAGGGTGCTCGGCTCGTTGGTCGAGGAGGTCGCCCGCGACCGTCTCGAGACCTGGTGAGCCGGTGCCGGTACTGGGGTGGGGCGGGTCGGCCGTGCGGGGCCGGGCGTCTCGAGACGGCCGTGGCCGGCCTCCTCGACGTCCGGGGTGTGTCGAGACCGTGGTGAGGTGGTCTCGATACGCCGTTCCTCGTTCCTCGGAACGGCTACTCGACCAGCGGTGGTGGCCGGCCTCCTCGACGTCCGGGGTGTGTTGAGGCGGACCTCAGACCACCCGCAGCGCCGACGCGGGCTCGCTCGACTCCCCGCCGACCAGCGCCCCGTCGATCCACACCCCGCGCACGTCGGCCGGCGTGCCGAGTGCGAACACCCGCGCCAGCGCGTCGTCGGGGGAGGAGGCGTGGGCGAGGCCGACGTCGAGGGGGGTGCCCTCGGCGGGTTGCAGCCACTGGGCGTCGAACCGCTTGCCGACGGAGAGGTCGCCGACGTCGGCGGCCAGGCCGAGCGCGTCGGCGCCGGCGCTGGTGGCGAGGTGGAGGAGGTGGGCGGGGGAGAGCGGGACGCCGAGCTCGCTGAGGAGCTGTTGCACGAAGTAGGCCTGCAGGCCCTCCTTCAGCAGCGAGAAGCCGGTCCCGGCGCCGACGTCGGAGCCGAGCGCGACGCGGACGCCGTTCGCGCGGTGCCGGGCCAGCGGGAACAGGCCGCTGCCGAGCGCCGCGTTGCTGGTCGGGCAGTGTGCGACCGCGGCACCCCGCGACCCGAGCAGCGCGAGCTCGGGGTCGGTGGGGTGCACGTCGTGGGCGAGGACGGTGCGGGAGCCGACCAGGCCGTGGCGGTCGTACGACGTCACGTAGTCGCAGCCGTGCAGGTCGCGGACCCCCTCGACCTCGCGGACGTTCTCGTTGACGTGGGAGGTGACCATCGCGCCGGGCACCTCCGCGAGCACGTCGGCGCAGGCCGCGAGCATCGCGTCGGAGCAGGACAGCGCGAAGCGGGGCGTCACCGCGTAGCGGGCGCGGCCGGTGCCGTGCCAGCGTCGCGCCAGGGCGACGGACTCCTCGAGCGCCCGGGCCGGGTCGGTGAGCAGGTCGTCGCGCAGCAGCCGGTCGCTGACGACCAGGCCGCTGGTGATCCGCACCCCCACGCGCGCGGCCTCGGCGAACACCGCGTCCACCGCGCCGGCGAAGTGGCTGCCGAAGACCAGCGCCGTCGTCGTACCGGCTCCGACGAGGCCGCGCACGAAGTCGGTGGCCACGCCGGCGGCGTACGACGTGTCGGCGAGCCGTGCCTCCTCGGGCAGCGCGCACCGGTCGAGCCAGTCGAGCAGCGGCATGCCGAGGCCGCCGATCACGCGGACCTGGGGGAAGTGCACGTGGGTGTCGACGAACCCGGGCAGCACGACGCCGCCGGACAGGTCGACGACGTCCTGGTCCGGGTGCGCTCGGCGTACGTCGGCGAACGGGCCGCGCGCGGTGATCACCCCGTCGCGGACGACGATCGCGCCGTCCTCCTCGGCGCGCAGCGCGCCGCCGGTGAACGGGTCGTGGGGCGTGTCGAGGAAGCGTCCCCGGAACAACGTCATGTGGTCACCTCGGGTCGGTGGTCGGTGGGGGCGTGCTCCCGGGAGAACACCTGCAGCAGCCAGGCCGCGACGCTCACCGCGATCGTGGCCGGCTCCTTGCCGGGCAGGTCGGGGAGCCCGATGGGCGTGGTGATGCGGGCGATCGCCTCGGGCACGTGGCCCTCGTCGGCCAGCTTGGCCCGGAAGCGGGTCCACTTCGCGCTCGAGCCGATCAGCCCGATCGTCGCGAGGTGCGACGCGCGGATCGCGGCGTCGCACAGGGCGGCGTCCTCCGCGTGGTCGTGCGTCATCACGAGGACGTGCGTGCCGGCAGGCAGCTCGCCGACGACGAGCTCGGGCAGCACGGGCACCCGGTGCACGTGCACGCCGGCGACGGCGTCGTCGAGCGCGCGCAGCTGCCCGGGCTCGAGCTGCTCCGAGCGCGAGTCGACGAGGTGCAGCTCGATGTCGTGCCGGGCGAGGATGCGCGCGAGCTCGAGGCCGACGTGGCCCATGCCGAAGATCGCGACGGAGGGTACGACGGGCAGCGGCTCCAGCAGCAGCTCGACCTCGCCGCCGCAGCACTGCACGCCGTGCTGGTAGGGCGCCTTGTCGGACAGCGAGCACTCGACGGTCTCGGGCGCGGTCGACCCGCCGGCCAGCATCGCGCGGGCGCGCTCGATCGCCACCGCCTCGAGGTTCCCGCCGCCGACGCTCGCCCAGGTGCGGTCGGCCGCGACGACCATCTTGGCGCCGGCCTCGCGCGGCGAGTGGCCGTGCACCGACGCCAGCGTGACGAGCACGCCCGGCACCCGCTGCTCCCGCAGCCGCTGCACCGCCTTGAGCCACTCCATCTCGCTCACCTCCCGCCGGCCAGCACCGGCTCGGCAGTGTCGGCGTCGGTGTCGGGCCCGGTCGTCGCCGGCGTACGGGCGCGGTCGAGCGCCCAGAAGACGGCCTCCGGCGTCGCCGGGCTGCCGAGGTCGACGCTCGCGCCGGGCGGGCCGAAGGCGGCCGCCGCCTCGCGCAGCGCCTCGCGCACGGAGAACGCCAGCATCAGTGGGGGCTCGCCGACGGCCTTGGAGCCGTAGACCGCGCCGTCCTCGTGCGCCTTCTCCAGCAGCGTCACCCGGAACACCTCGGGCATCTCGGAGAAGCTCGGCAGCTTGTAGGTGCTCGCCGCCTGGGTCGCCAGCCGACCCCGGTTCGGGCCGTCGGAGGTGTCCCAGCGCAGGTCCTCGAGCGTCAGCCAGCCCGTGCCCTGCACGAAGCCGCCCTCGATCTGGCCGATGTCGATGAGCGGGCTGAGGCTGTCGCCGACGTCGTGGACGATGTCGACCCGGCGCAGCGCGTGGGCGCCGGTGAACCCGCTGACCTCGACCTCGGCCGCGGCGACGCCGTACGCGAAGTACTTGAACGGCTCGCCGCGCATGCTCGCGGCGTCCCAGTGAAGTCCCTCGGTGCGGTAGAAGCCGGCCGCCCACAGCTGAACCCGCTGGTGGTACGCCGTGTTGACCAGCTCGTCCCAGCCGAGCGACCCGGACGCCGCGGACAGCCCGCGCACCGTGCCCGCGTCGAAGCGGACGTCGTTCGGGCTGATCCCCAGCCGGGCGCCGGCGACCTGCGCGAGCCGTTCGCGGATCTGCTCGCAGGCGTTCTTGATCGCGGCGCCGTTGAGGTCCGCCCCCGAGCTCGCCGCGGTAGCCGACGTGTTCGGCACCTTGTCGGTCCGGGTCGGCGCGAGCCGTACCCGCGCCAGCGGGACGCCGAGGGTCGTCGCCGCGACCTGCAGCATCTTGGTGTGCAGGCCCTGTCCCATCTCGGTGCCGCCATGGTTGATCAGCACGGAGCCGTCCTTGTAGACGTGCACCAGCGCGCCGGCCTGGTTGAAGGCGGTGAGGTTGAACGAGATGCCGAACTTGACCGGCGTCATCGCCAGACCCCGCTTGGAATGGGGGTTCTGGCGGTTGAACTCCTCGATCTCCGCGCGCCGCCGGACGACCTCGCCGGACTCGGTGACCTGGTCCCAGCACGCCTCGAGCCGGTCCGCGTGCCGCACCGGCTGGCCGTACGGCGTCGTGTGGTGCGCGCGGTAGAAGTTCCGCCGCCGCAGCTCCATCGGGTCGATCCCCAGCAGCGGGGCGCACCGCCCCAGCAGGTCCTCCATCACGAGCATGCCCTGCGGTCCGCCGAAGCCGCGGAACGCGGTCTGCGAGGTCTTGTGGGTGCGCGCGATCCGCCCGTCGACGCGGATGTTGGGCACCCAGTAGGCGTTGTCGATATGGCACAGCGCGCGCGCCAGCACCGGCTCGGACAGGTCGAGGCTCCAGCCGCCGTCCGCGGTCAGCGTGGCCTCGAGCCCCAGCAGGTGGCCCTCGGTGTCGAAGCCGACCCGCCACGTGCTGTGGAAGCCGTGCCGCTTGCCGGACATCGTCATGTCCTGCGTGCGGTTGAGGCGCAGGCGCACCGGTCGGCCGGTCAGCCGCGCGCCGAGGGCGGCGATGGCGGCGTACCCGTGCGGCTGCATCTCCTTGCCGCCGAACGCGCCGCCCATCCGCAGGCACTGCACGGTCACCTCGTGGCTGGGGACGCCGAGCACGTGCGCGACGATCTCCTGCGTCTCCGAGGGGTGCTGGGTGCTGCTGTGCACCAGCACCTGCCCGCCCTCGTGGACGAGGGCCAGCGAGACGTGCGTCTCGAGGTAGAAGTGCTCCTGCCCGGCGAACTCGAACTCGCCCTCGAAGACGTGCGCCGCCTCCTCGAGGGCCGCGCTCGTGTCGCCGCGCTCGAGGTGCGGTCGCGCGCCCTGGAAGCTCTCCGCCGCGATCGCCTCCTGCACGGTGACGAGCGACGGCAGCGGCTCGTAGTCGACAGCGACCGCCGCCGCGCCCAGCCGGGCGGCCTCCTGGGTCTCGCCGAGCACCCAGCACACGGCGTGGCCGTGGAACATCACCTCGGTCGGGAACAGTGGCTCGTCGTGCTTCACGCCCGCGTCGTTGACGCCGGCCACGTCGGCGGCCGTCAGCACGCGCACCACGCCCGGGACGTCGTACGCCGGCGCGGGGTCGAGCGTCGTGACGAGCGCGTGCGCGTGCGGCGCCTGCACGGGCCACGCGTGCAGCGTGCCGGTGATCCGGCCGACGAGGTCGTCGGTGTAGAGCGCCTCGCCGGTCACGTGGAGCGCGGCGCTCTCGTGGGGGAGCGGGATCCCGACGACGGGGTTCTCGGGGCGCTCGGACAGGGCACTCATGCGGAGACCTCCTGACGGTCGGCGTGGGTGTGGAAGAGGCGCAGGAGGGACTGGCCCAGCATCGCGGAGCGGTACGACGCACTCGCGCGGTGGTCGTCCATCGGGGTGCCCTCGCCGGCGAGCACGGCGGCGGCGCGACGGACGGTCTCCTCGGTCCAGGCGCGGCCCGCCAGGGCGTCCTCGGTGGCGACGGCGCGGATCGGGGTGGCGGCGACGCCGCCCAGCCCGACGCGGGCGCGCAGCACGGTGCCGTCGACGACCTCGAGGGCGAAGCCGACGGCGACGCTGGAGATGTCGTCGAAGCGGCGCTTCGCGATCTTGTGGAAGGCCGTGACCGGCGCCAGCGGCAGGGGCAGCCGGACCGCCCTGATCAGCTCGTCGGCCGCGCGCACGGTCTTCCGGTAGCCGGTGAAGTAGTCGGCCAACGGCACGACCCGCTCGCCGCGCGGCGAGGCCAGCACGACGTCGGCGTCGAGGGCGAGCAGGGCCGGCGGCAGGTCGCCGATCGGGGAGCCGGTGCCGATGTTGCCGCCGATGGTCGCGCTGTTGCGGATCAGCCGCGAGGCGAACTGCGGGAACACCTCGGCCAGGAGCGGGATCCGGCCGTCGAGGCGCCGCTCGACCTCCGTGAGCGTGAGTGCCGCGCCGATCTCGACGTGGTCGTCGCCGTACGACAGGTCGCGCAGCTCGGCGAGCCGGTCCACCGCGACGACGAGCGGGGCACGGCGGCCGCGGATGTTGACCTCGACGCCCCAGTCGGTCGAGCCCGCGACGACCTGCGCGTCGGGCCGCTCGACCAGCAGGTCGAGCGCCTCGGCGAGGGTCGCCGGGCGGACGAACTCGTGTCCGTCGACGGCGACCCGGGTGGGCCGCGGCTCCGGCGGCGGCTGCTGCTGCCGGGCGGCGAGGGCGTCGCCGGCCTCGGGGGAGCCGAGGGCGTACGCCGCGTCCCGGATCGGGCGGTAACCGGTGCAGCGGCACAGGTTGCCGCTGAGCGCGTGCAGGTCCACGCCGTTGGGGCCGTGCTCGTGGTCGCACCCGCCACCGGGGCTGCCGGTCGCCGTACGGCCGGGGCGGTAGAACTCCGCCGCCAGGCTGCACACGAACCCCGGCGTGCAGTACCCGCACTGCGAGCCGCCCCGCACGGCGAGCTCCTGTTGGACCGGGTGCAGCGCGTGGCTCGTCCCGAGGCCCTCGCTGGTGACGACCTCCTGCCCGTCGAGGGCGGCGACCGGCACCAGGCACGCGTTCACGGCCGTCCACTCGGTGGCGGCGCCGGCGTCCGGGTCGGTGCCCGGCCGCGCGACCAGCACCGAGCACGCCCCGCACTCACCCTCCGCGCACCCCTCCTTGGCGCCGGTGAGGCCGCGGCCGCGCAGCCAGTCCAGCGTCGTGGTGTGCGCGGGTACGCCGGCGAGCGGGACCTCGTCGCCGTTGACGGTGATGCTCGGGGCGTTCATCGCGGGCTGCTCCAGGGGGTGCGGGTGCGGGCGCTGTGGATCGGGTTGGCGTCGCGGAGGAAGTCGTCGAACCGGTGGCCGGCGATCTTGGCGATCTCGATCAGGGCGGCGGCGTGCTCCTGGCGCTCGCAGTTGCCGAGCCGCTCCCGGCCCTCGGCGAGGATCCGGTCGAGCGACGTCGCGTCGCGCACCGAGATGACGAGCGGGAAACCGAACCGGTCGCGGTAGGCGTCGGTCAGTGCGGCCAGCGCCTCCTGGTCCGGCTCGGCGAGGTGGGTCAGGCCGCGCGAGGACTGGTCGCGCAGGGACTCCTCGCCGATCATCCCCTCGGCGACGAGGCGCGAGCCCAGCTCGGGGTAGGACTCGATCAGCAGGCGCTGCTCCTCGGGCGACCCGCTGAACAGGGCCTCCTGGAAGGCGCGGCGCAACGCGTGGGTGTCGGAGAAGGGACGCTGGTCCCAGGCCCGCTCGACCATCCAGCGCGGGCCTTGGAAGAGGCCGGCGAAGGTGTCGACGAACTCGGTGCGGCCCATCTCGTTGACCTGGTCCAGGCGGACCGTGTCGCCGGGCATCCCCGCGACGGCCGGGCCGAAGTCCTTGCCGACGTGGTGGAAGACGATGTTGAGCACGATGGCGGTCAGGCTGCCGAGCGTGATGCCGCTGCCGAAGATGATCTCGGCCCAGTCCGGCACGGCCTGCGAGACCTGCGGCTGCGCGGTGACGTACATGGCGAGCCCGACGCTGGTCGCGACGATGACGACGTTGCGGTGGTCGTGGAAGTCGACCTTGGTCAGCGTCTGGAAGCCGACCACCGCGACGGTGGCGAACATGGCGAGCGCGGCGCCGCCGAGCACCGGGTGCGGGATGCCCGCGACGATCGCGCCGGCCTTCGGCAGCAGGCCGAGCAGGACCATGATCAGGCCGGCCGAGGCGACGACCCAGCGGCTCTTCACCTGGGTCAGCCGGACCAGGCCGACGTTCTCGGCGAAGCAGGTGTAGGGGAACGAGTTGAGCGTGCCGCCGAGGGTGGTGGCGAGGCCGTCGGCGCGCAGGGCGCGGGCGATGTCCTCGCGGCCGACCCGCTTCTCGACGATCTCGCCGGTGGCGAACACGTCGCCGGTGGTCTCCACGGCGGTGATCAGCATGACGACGATCATCGAGACGATCGCGGCGAAGGAGAACTGCGGCCAGCCGAAGTGGAAGGGCGTGGTGACGCCGACCCAGCCGGACTCGGACACCGCGTCGAAGTGCGCGTCGCCCAGCGCCCAGGCGACGAGGGTGCCGACGACGAGGCCGATCAGCACGGCGACGGTCGCCATGAAGCCCTTGAAGACCCGCTGGATCACGACGATCAGGGCGAGCGTGCCCATCGCGTAGGCCAGGTTGCGGCCGCTGGTCGGGTCGGACGTCGGGCCGGCGCCGCCGGTGGCGTCCGCGGCCGCGACGGGCAGCAGGGCGATGCCGATGATGGTGATCACCGAGCCGGTCACGACCGGCGGGAAGAACCGGATCAGCCGGCTGAACCACGGGGCGATGAAGAAGGTGGCCAGGCCGGCGACGATGACCGCGCCGTAGATGACGAGCAGGCCGTCGGTGCCGCCGCCGGCTGCGAGGCCGATGGCGATCATCGGCGAGACCGCGGTGAACGTGACGCCCTGCAGCAGCGGCAGTCGTACGCCGACCTTCCAGAACCCGACCGACTGGATGATCGACGCGATCCCGCAGGTGAAGAGGTCGGCGTTGATGAGGTGGATGAGCTGGTCGGTGCTCAGCCCGATCGCGTTCGCGAGCAGGATCGGCACGATCACCGCACCGGCATAGAACGCCAGCACGTGCTGCATGCCGTAGACCGCGAGCTTCCCCGCGGGGAGGACCTCGTCGACGGGATGGACCGCGGCTCCGGGCGCCTTCCTCCCGGGCTTCTCCGGCCGCATCGACCTCAGGACTGCCTTCATCGCCTCACACCTTTCTGGGGGCGTTCGTCACCGGGTCGTTCGCTGTGACCCACGACACACAGCATCGTCCTGGACGGTGCCCGCCGGGCACCCGCCGATCCTCTGAAGATGGGGGCCGTTGCGGGGCCGGCGTTGTGCGATCGTCCAGCCCCGGAGGCGTCGACCGGGCGCCCTCGCCGCTCACAGCGACTTGAGGGCGAGGAACACGTCGACCCGGTCCTCCAGCGTGGACAGGTCCCGCCCGGTCAGCTCCTCCACGCGGGCGATCCGGTAGCGCACCGTGTTGACGTGGAGGTGCAGCGACTCGGCCGTCCGGGTCCACGACCCGGAGCAGGCCAGGAACTCCCCGAGGGTGGCCACCAGGTCGCCGCCGGTGCGCTCGTCGTGGTCGAGAACGTGTCCGAGCACGCGCTGCGCGTAGGTGCGTCGTACGTCGTCCGGGACCGTCGCGAGGAGCAGCACGTGCGACGTGACCTCCTCGGAGCCGACCAGCGCGACCGCGCCGCCGCCGGACAGCGCGACCCGGTGCGCGAACCGGGCCTCCTCCAGCGCGCCGGCCAGCGCGTCGAGGCCGCTCTCCCCGCTGAGCCCGACGGACAGCGAGCCGCGCTGGAGGCCGGGGGCCAGCCGGGTGAGCGAGCGCCGCAGGTGGTCGGTGAGGCCGGGAGTGGCGGGCAGGAACGCGACGACGCCGCCGTCGCGGGCGGGCGCGACCACGGACGCCCCGAGGGCGAGCGAGACGTCCTCGAGCACCGTCGCGGTGGCCTCCGGTGTGCTGCGGCCGAGCTCGGCGACGGCGAGCACGAGGGGGCGGTCGGGGTCGAGGCCGGACTGGCGCAGGCGGGTGGCGATCTCCGCGGGCGACGCGCCGGACTCCACCTGCCCGAGCGTCTCGGCCGCGAGCGGGCGCAGCACACGGAGTCCCTCGTCGCGTCGGGAGCGGTCGAGCGCGGCGATCGCCCCGAGCTCGTGCACGGCGTCGAGGTCGTCCTGCGGCCAGGTCCGGTGGTCGCCCTCGACGACGAGCGCCCAGCCGGTGAGCCGGTCGGCGAGCCCCGACCCGACGGAGAACAGGGAGTACGTCGTACCGCCGGCCACCGCGACCGCGGGCACGAGGTCGGCGGTGAGGAAGCAGCGGGTGAGCGCGTCGAGGGCGTCGGCGTCGAGCTCGGTCGCGCCGGGGACGACGTGGCGGCCGCTGGCGGTGATCACCCGGCACGGGTGCCCGGTCTCGGAGGAGACCCGGGCGGCCAGCTCGTCCAGGCTGCGGCCCGAGGCGATGGCGGAGAGCAGCTGTCGCTGGCG
The DNA here is from genome assembly GCA_035554935.1 of Nocardioides sp. Taxonomy (GTDB): domain Bacteria; phylum Actinomycetota; class Actinomycetes; order Propionibacteriales; family Nocardioidaceae; genus Nocardioides. Next base: position 48,889 of record DATMHM010000053.1, read on the forward strand.
GACCAGGCTCGCCGACAGCCGGGCGCTGACCCCGGCGGCGCCGGCGGCGGCGACATGCTCGGTGACGTCGGCGAAGGGCACGTCGACCGGCACCTCGACGAGGGCGAGCCCGTGCCGGCGGCAGGCGTCGACCAGGTCCTCGGGCACCGAGCCGAGCAGGGCCGCGCCGGCCAGCAGGCTGGCCGCGCCGCGGCCGGCGATCGAGGCCACGAAGGTCTCGCTGTCCTCGGCGGTGCGGCGCCAGACCAGCCCGGAGAGGACCAGCTCCCCGCCGGTCAGGTAGCGGCCGGGCTCGAGCAGGTCGATGGTGATCGTCCGGCCGACCGGCCGCTCGAGCGACCCGGGCGGGGCGTGCAGCAGGCGCAGCCCGAGCCCGGGCGTCTCCAGGAGCTCTGCCAGCAGCACGGGTGCCTCCTCTTGGAGGAAGGTACAACGCGGCCGGCCGATCGCGGCAGGTCTCTTGACACTTCTGTGTGACGGGGACCACACTTCCTTTAGTCGGAAACCGACTTCCATAATACGGAAAGAATCGAAGGGCCCCCGATGCCGACGATCCTCGTGGTCAACGTCAACACCACCGCGTCGATGACGGACGCGATCGCCGCGTCCGCCCGTGCGGCGGCCCGGCCCGGCACCGAGATCGTCGCCCTCACTCCGCGCGTCGGACCCGAGTCGTGCGAGGGCAACTTCGAGAGCTACTTCGCGGCGCTCGCGGTGATGAACGAGGTCGTCTCGTACGACGGTCCGTTCGACGCCGTCGTCCAGGCCGGCTTCGGCGAGCACGGCCGCGAGGGGCTGCAGGAGCTGCTCGACGTACCCGTCGTCGACATCACCGAGGCGGCGGGCCACGTGGCCTCGCTGCTCGGCCACACGTACTCCGTGGTCACCACCCTCGACCGCGCCGTACCCCTGATCGAGGACCGGCTCCTGCTCGCCGGCCTCGACCGGAGGTGCGCCTCCGTGCGATCCAGCGGCCTCTCCGTCCTCGAGCTCGAGGAGGACCCGGAGCGGGCCGTCAAGGCGATCGCCGCGGAGGCCCAGCTGGCCGTCCAGGACGACAAGGCCGAGGTCATCTGCCTCGGCTGCGGCGGCATGGCCGGTCTCGACGAGGCCGTCCGTGCGGCCACCGGGGTGCCGGTGGTCGACGGGGTCGCGGCCGCCGTCCAGCTCGCCGAGAGCCTCGTCGCGCTCGGCCTGAGCACCAGCAAGGTCCGCACCTACGCCCCACCCCGTCCCAAGCGGCTGACCGGCTGGCCCCTGTCCTCCTGATCCGCAGCGATCCGGAACCCACCGAGGAGACATCAATGAACCACGACGCGACCGACCACCCGGCCGGCGAAAGTGTCATCAAGCGCGACTACCACCCGCGCCTGACCAACGACGACCTTGCCCCGCTCAAGAAGCAGACGTGGGGCTCCTACAACATCTTCGCCTTCTGGATGTCCGACGTGCACAGCGTCGGCGGCTACGTCACCATGGGCGCGCTCTTCGCGATCGGCCTGACGGCCTGGCAGGTCTTCGTCTGCCTGATCGTCGGCATCGTGATCGTCCAGTTCTTCTGCAACCTCGTCGCGAAGCCGAGCCAGATCGCGGGCGTGCCCTACCCCGTCACCTGCCGCGCCTCGTTCGGCGTCCTCGGCGCCAACATCCCGGCGATCATCCGCGGCCTCATCGCCGTCGCCTGGTACGGCGTGCAGACCTTCCTCGCCGCGCAGTCGCTCAACATCGTCTTCCTCAAGCTCTGGCCCGACTTCGCGGTCCCGCTGACGGAGCACGAGTTCCTCGGGCTCTCCGCGCTCGGCTACATCAGCTACGCGATCCTCTGGGTGCTGCAGGCCCTGCTCTTCTGGCGCGGCATGGAGATGATCAAGAAGTTCGTCGACTGGGCCGGACCGGCCGTCTACGCCGTGATGTTCGTGATGTGCGTCTACATGCTGTTCAAGGTCGACTTCAACATCGACCTGAACCTCTCGCCCCACCAGCTCAGCGGCTGGGCGCTCATCTGGGCGATGCTCGGCGCGATCGCGGCCGTCGTCTCGTACTTCTCCGGCCCGATGCTGAACTTCGGCGACTTCTCCCGCTACGCCAGCAGCTTCGAGAAGGTCAAGCGCGGCAACTTCCTCGGCCTGCCGATCAACTTCATCGTCTTCTCCCTGCTGACCGTTCTCACCGCCGCCGCCACCGTCCCGCTGTACGGCGAGCTGATCACCGACCCGATCGTGACCGTCGAGAAGCTCGACAACACCTTCGCGATCGTCCTGGGCGGTGCCACCTTCGTGATCGCCACCATCGGCATCAACATCGTGGCCAACTTCATCAGCCCGGCGTTCGACTTCTCCCACGTCAGCCCGCAGAAGATCAGCTGGCGCGCGGGCGGCATGATCGCCGCCGTCGGCTCGGTGCTCCTCACCCCGTGGAACTGGTACAACAACGACGAGGCGATCTTCTGGACCCTCGGCATCCTGGGCGCCCTCATCGGTCCGCTCTTCGGCATCCTGATCGCCGACTACTACCTGGTCCGCGACCAGAGGATCACCGTCGACGAGCTGTTCACGATGGAGGAGAACGGCGAGTACTGGTACACCAAGGGCACCAACCTCGCCGCCGTCTACGCGCTGCTCCTCTCCGGCCTGTTCTCGCTCGGCTCGGTGATCGTGCCGAAGCTGTGGGGCCTGGTCGGTGACGGCTCCTCGCCGATCGACTGGATGTCGAACTACAGCTGGTTCATCGGTTGCGGCATCGGCTTCGCGGCGTACTACTACATCGCCGAGCGGATGGACGTCGCCGGCCAGTCCCGCTGCCGCAAGGACGAGGCGCCCGTCGCCGCCGGCCTCCCCGGCTGAGTCGTCCCCTCCCGCACCCCGCCCCCGCTGGCACGCCCGGCGGGGGCGGGGTCTTTTTCCCGCTGTACGGCGGCGCCCGGCCCGGCCGGCTCGCCCGGCTGGTTCATCCGGGCAGTTCGCCCGAGGGGTTGACGTGACCGCGATCACGTCCGTAGCATTCCATGCATCAGAAAATAAGTTCCGCAATACGGAAGGACGCGAGATGACGCACCAGCTCCCGTACGAGGTGAACTGCTCGATCCTGTTCACCGAGCTCCCCCTGCTCGAGCGCCCCGCGGCGGTCAAGGCCGCCGGCTTCGACGCCGTCGAGTTCTGGTGGCCGTTCGCCGAGGCGGTGCCGGCCGACAAGGACGTCGACGCCTTCGTCGCGGCGGTCCAGGACGCCGGGGTGCAGCTGGTCGGCCTCAACTTCTTCGCCGGCAACATGCCGGCCGGCGACCGGGGCCTGGTGTCCTGGGGCGCCCGCAGCGGCGAGTTCCACGACAACGTCGACGTCACCGTCGGCATCGGCGAGCGGCTCGGCTGCACCGCGTTCAACGCGCTCTACGGCAACCGGGTCGACGGCGAGGCGCCGCAGGCGCAGGACGAGGTCGGCGCCGAGAACCTCGCGCTGGCTGCCCGGGCGGCCGCGCGCATCGGCGGCACCGTCCTGGTCGAGCCGGTCAGCGGCGCCGAGCGCTACCCGCTGCTGACGGCCGCCGACGCGCTGGCCGTGATCGACCGCGCTGTCGTGGCCGGGGCCGGCGAGGCCAACATCGGGCTGCTCGCCGACCTCTACCACCTGGCCGTCAACGGCGACGACGTCGACGCCGTGATCGCCCAGCACGCGGCCCGCATCGCCCACGTGCAGATCGCCGACGCCCCCGGCCGCAACGAGCCGGGCACCGGTGACCTGCCGCTGGACCGCCAGCTCGCCGCCCTCGAGGCGGCCGGCTACGCCGGGTGGGTCGGGCTCGAGTACAAGCCCGCCACCACGTCCGCCGCGAGCTTCGACTGGCTGCCGCGCGGAGGCCGTACCGCCACCACCAACGCCGGAGGTTGAGGAGGTCGCCCGCGACCGTCTCGAAACCCCCGCCGGAGGTTGAGGAGGCGCCCGCGACCGTCTCGAAACCCCCGCAACCGAAAGGACCAACCAATGACGAACATCGCCTTCATCGGCCTCGGCATCATGGGCAGCCCGATGGCCGTCCACCTCGCGGCCGCCGGCCACGCGGTCGCCGGCTACAACCGCACCCCGGACAAGGCCCAGCCCCTCGTCGAGGCGGGCGGCCGCGCCGCCGACTCGATCGCCGACGCCGTCAAGGACGCCGAGGTCGTGTGCGTGATGGTGCCGGACTCGCCGGACGTCGAGGCCGTCCTCGCCGGCGAGGGCGGCGTCTTCGAGAACGCCGCGCCCGGCACGCTGGTCATCGACTTCTCCAGCATCCGTCCCGACGTGACCGCGGCCCTCGCCGAGCAGGCGACCGAGCGGGGCTTCCGCCTCGTCGACGCCCCCGTCTCCGGCGGTGAGGCCGGCGCCCGCAACGCCGCGCTGTCGATCATGGTCGGCGGCTCGGCCGACGACTTCGAGGCCGCGAAGCCGGTCTTCGACGTGGTCGGCAAGACCGTGGTCCACGTCGGCCCGAGCGGCGCCGGCCAGACCGTCAAGGCCGCCAACCAGCTCATCGTCGCCGCCAACATCCAGGCGCTCGCCGAGGCGGTCGTCTTCCTCGAGGCCTACGGCGTCGACACGAAGGCCGCGCTCGAGGTGCTCGGCGGCGGCCTCGCCGGCTCGGCCGTGCTGAACCAGAAGAAGGAGAACATGCTCACCCGCTCCTTCCAGCCCGGCTTCCGGATCGAGCTCCACCACAAGGACCTGGGCATCGTCACCGCCGCCGCCCGCGAGGCCGGCGTCGTCGCGCCGCTCGGCGCGCTGGTCGCGCAGCTGATGGCGAGCGCGAAGGCCAACGGCGACGGCGGCCTCGACCACTCCGGCCTGCTCCGGGGCGTCGAGCGCCTCAGCGGCCGCACCACCGACTCGACGGACTCGACCGACACCGGCAAGGGGAACTGACATGGCACGCATGCGAGCGGTCGACGCCGCCGTCCTGATCCTGGAGAAGGAGGGCGCCACGCAGCTGTTCGGCCTGCCGGGCGCCGCGATCAACCCGTTCTACAGCGCGATGCGCAAGCACGGCGGCCTCAAGCACGTGCTCGCCCGCCACGTGGAGGCGGCCTCGCACATGGCCGAGGGCTACACCCGGGCGAAGGCCGGCAACATCGGCGTCTGCATCGGTACGTCGGGCCCGGCCGGCACCGACATGGTCACCGGCCTCTACTCGGCCTCCGCCGACTCCATCCCGATCCTGTGCATCACCGGGCAGGCGCCCGTCGCCAAGCTGCACAAGGAGGACTTCCAGGCCGTCGACATCGCCTCGATCGCCCGGCCGCTGACCAAGATGGCGGTCACCGTGATGGAGCCCGCCCAGGTGCCGGGCACGTTCCAGAAGGCCTTCCAGCTCATGCGCGAGGGCCGGCCCGGTCCGGTCCTGATCGACCTGCCCATCGACGTGCAGCAGACCGAGATCGACTTCGACATCGAGACCTACGAGCCGCTGCCCGTCTCGAGGCCGGCCGCCAGCCGCGCGCAGGCCGAGAAGGCGCTGTCGATGATGCTGGCCGCCGAGCGTCCGCTCCTGGTCGCCGGCGGCGGCGTCGTCAACGCCGACGCGGCCGGCCTGCTGGTCGAGCTCGCCGAGGTCACCGGCGTCCCGGTCGTCCCGACCCTGATGGGCTGGGGCACCATCCCCGACGACCACCCGTTGAACGCCGGCATGGTCGGCCTGCAGACGTCGCACCGCTACGGCAACGCGACGATGCTGGAGAGCGACTTCGTCCTCGGCATCGGCAACCGGTGGGCCAACCGCCACACGGGTTCGGTCGAGACCTACACGAAGGGCCGCACCTTCGTGCACGTCGACATCGAGCCGACCCAGATCGGCCGGGTCTTCGCCCCGGACTACAGCATCGTCTCCGACGCGAAGGCCGCGCTCGAGGTGCTGGTCGAGGTCGCCCGCGAGTGGGCGACCGCCGGCCGGCTCGTCGACCGCTCCGCGTGGGCGGCCGAATGCGCCGGGCGGAAGCGGACGCTGCAGCGCAAGACGCACTTCGAGGACGTCCCGATCAAGCCGCAGCGCGTCTACGAGGAGATGAACCGCGCGTTCGGCGCCGACACCCGCTACGTCACGACCATCGGCCTCTCGCAGATCCAGGCCGCGCAGCTGCTGCACGTCTACAAGCCGCGGCACTGGATCAACGCCGGTCAGGCCGGGCCGCTCGGCTGGACCCTGCCCGCCGCGCTGGGCGTCGCGACCGCCGACCCGGAGGGCCAGGTCGTCGCGCTGTCCGGCGACTACGACTTCCAGTTCCTCATCGAGGAGCTGGCCGTCGGCGCCCAGTTCAACATCCCCTACATCCACGTCGTGGTGAACAACTCCTACCTCGGCCTGATCCGCCAGGCCCAGCGCGGTTTCGAGATGGACTACTGCGTCCAGCTGTCCTTCGACAACGTCAACAGCCCCGAGGTCAACGGGTACGGCGTCGATCACCTCAAGGTGGCCGAGGGGCTCGGCTGCAAGGCGCTCCGGGTGACCGACCCGGCCGACCTGGGCGCGGCGTTCGAGAAGGCCAAGGCGCTGATGGCGGAGTACCGCGTCCCGGTCCTCGTCGAGGTCATCCTCGAGCGGGTCACCAACGTGTCCATGGGCCTGGAGATCGACGGCGTCGTCGAGTTCGAGGAGCTCGCCGAGCGCGGCGAGCACGCCCCGACCGCCCTCGTCCCGCTGGACTGAGGCCGCTCGTGCCCCGCGTGCTCGTCGCCGCCGACAAGTTCAAGGGATCGCTGACCGCGGCCGAGGTCGCCACGGCCGTGGCGGACGGGCTCCGGCTGGTCCGGCCCGACGTCGAGGTCGCCTCGGTGCCGGTCGCCGACGGCGGCGACGGCACGCTGGCCGCCGCCGAGGCGGCCGGCCACGAGATCGTCCCCGTCGTGGTGAGCGGTCCGACCGGCGAGCGCGTCGAGACCGGGTACGCCCGGTCCGGCGACCTGGCGGTGGTCGAGCTCGCCGACGCCTCGGGCCTGGTGCGGCTCGCCGCCGGCCCGGCGCCGCTGCTCGCGTCGAGCATCGGCACCGGGCAGGCGATGGCCGCCGCGATCGACGCCGGCTGCCGCCGCATCGTGCTCGGCATCGGCGGCAGCGCCAGCACCGACGGGGGAGCCGGGCTCGTCCAGGGCCTCGGCGCCCGGGTGCTCGACGCCCACGGCCGCGACCTCGGTCCCGGCGGCGGCGCGCTCGAGCACGCGGCCCGGCTCGACCTCGCGCCACTGCGCGAGCGGCTCGAGGGCGTCGAGGTCGTCGTGGCCTGCGACGTCGACAACCCGCTCACCGGCCCGCACGGTGCCGCTGCGACCTACGGCCCGCAGAAGGGTGCCACCCCGGACGACGTACGACGCCTCGACGCCGCGCTCGGCCACTGGGCCGACCTCGTCGCCGCCACCGTCGGCGCCGACCGCCGCGACGAGCCCGGCGCGGGCGCGGCCGGCGGGGTCGGGTTCGCCGCGCGGGCGCTGCTCGGGGCCCGCCTGCAGCCGGGCATCGAACTGGTCCTCGACCTCGTCGGCTTCCACGACCAGCTCGCCGGCGCCGACCTGGTGATCACCGGCGAGGGTGCGCTCGACGAGCAGACCCTGCACGGCAAGGCACCGGCCGGCGTCGCGGCGGCCGCCCGGGCCGCGGGCATCCCCGTCGTCGCCGTGTGCGGCGTGAACCGGCTCGACGACGAGCGGCTGCACGCGGCCGGCATCGCGGCGGCGTACGCCCTCAACGACGTCGAGCCCGACCTGGAGCGCTGCCTCACCGACGGGGCGGCGCTGCTCCCGCTCCTCGCCGAGCGGATCGCGGCCGACCACCTGATCCTGACCAAGGAGAACGCATGAAGCTGCTGCGCGTGGGACCGCCCGGCGCCGAGCGCCCCGCCGGCCTCGACCCGGCCGGCGTGCTGCGCGACCTCGCGCCGCTGCTCGCCGACGTCGACGGTCCGCTGCTCGGCGACCCGGTCCGGCTGCGGGTCGTTCGCGAGGCGCTGGCCTCCGCCGAGCTGCCCGTCGTCCCCGACGGAACCCGGGTCGGGGCCCCGGTCGCCCGGCCGGGCACGGTCGTCGGCATCGGGTTGAACTACGAGGACCACGCTGAGGAGGCGGGCGTCGCGATCCCCGACGAGCCCGTCGTCTTCCTGAAGCCGTCCGCGACCGTCGCCGGACCCCACGACGCGATCGAGCTGCCCGACGGCTCGACGACGACCGACCACGAGGTCGAGCTGGGCGTCGTGCTCGGCCGCCGGCTCAGGGCCGCCTCCGTCGAGGAGGCGCTGGCCGCGGTGGGCGGCTACGTGACGGCCAACGACGTCAGCGAGCGGTCCCGGATCGCCGCCGGCCCCACCTGGGCCAAGGGCAAGTGCGCGGACACCTTCACCCCGATCGGCCCGTGGCTGGTCACGCCCGACGAGGTCCCCGACCCGCAGGCGCTCCGCCTCGATCTGTGGGTGGACGGCGAGCGCCGGCAGTGCGGCAGCACCGCGCGGATGGCGTACGGCGTCGCCGAGCTGCTCGCCTACGTGAGCTCGCTGATGACGCTCGAGCCGGGCGACCTGGTGCTGACCGGCACCCCGGGCGGCGTCGCCGCCGGACGTCCCGAGCCGCGCCCCTTCCTCCGGGAGGGGCAGGTCGTGGAGGCTGAGGTCAGCGGCCTCGGCCGGCAGCGCACCCCGGTCGCGGCGCGGGCCTTGACCGGCACCATGCGACCGGCGTAACTTTCTCAGAACAGAAATGATTTTCCGAAATGTGGAAATCACGCGGGAAGTGGAGCCCGGAGGTGGACAGATGAGTCGCGAGCTGGACCTGGTGATCCGCGCGCAGCGCGTGGTGGCGCGACACGGCGAGGTCGCGCGCTGCATCGGCGTGCGCGACGGGTCGATCGTCGCCATCGAGCCGATCACGTCCGACCTCGAGGCGCCCGAGGTGCTCGAGCTCGGCGACGACGAGGTGCTGATGCCCGGCGTCGTCGACTCGCACGTGCACGTCAACGACCCGGGCCGCACCGAGTGGGAGGGCTTCACCTCGGCCACCCGCGCCGCGGCCGCCGGCGGCGTCACGACGATCGTCGACATGCCGCTCAACAGCATCCCGCCGACGTGCGACGTACCTGCCCTCGAGCTGAAGCGGAAGACGGCTGAGAGCCAGGCCTTCGTCGACGTCGGCTTCTGGGGCGGCGCGATCCCGGGCAACGTGCCGGAGCTGCGGGCCCTGCACGACGCCGGCGTGTTCGGCTTCAAGTGCTTCCTGCTGCACTCCGGCGTCGACGAGTTCCCGCACCTCGACCCCGAGCAGCTCGAGCTCGCGATGCGCGAGATCCAGTCCTTCGACGGCCTGATGATCGTGCACGCCGAGGACACGCACGCGATCGAGCGTGCGCCCGAGCCGCACGGGGAGACCTACGACGACTTCCTGCACAGCCGCCCGCGCGGCGCGGAGAACCTCGCCGTCGCGCAGGTCATCGAGCTCGCCCGGTGGACCGGCTGCCGGGTGCACATCCTGCATGTCTCCAGCTCCGACGTGCTCGCGATGCTCGCCTCCGCCCGCCGCGACGGCGTCCGGATCACGGCGGAGACCTGCCCGCACTACCTGACCTTCGGCTCGGAGGAGATCCCCGACGGCGCGACGCAGTACAAGTGCTGTCCGCCGATCCGCGAGGCCGCCAACCGCGAGCTGCTGTGGGAGGGCCTGCGCGAGGGCGTCATCGACCTCGTCGTGTCCGACCACTCGCCGTCCACGCCCGACCTGAAGTGCTTCGACACCGGCGACTTCGGCGTCGCGTGGGGCGGCATCAGCTCCCTCCAGCTCGGCCTGTCGGCGGTGTGGACCGAGGCGCGTCGTCGCGGCTTCTCGCTCGTCGACGTCGCCCGCTGGATGTCGCACGCCCCCGCCGAGCAGGCCGGGCTGCACCGCAAGGGCCGGATCGACCTGGGCTACGACGCCGACTTCTGCGTCTTCGCGCCCGACGACGCGTTCGTGGTCGACGTCGCCAAGCTGCACCACAAGAACGCCGTCACGCCCTACCACGGCCGGCCGCTCGCGGGCGTCGTCCGCTCGACGTGGCTGCGCGGCGCGAAGATCGACATCGACGCCGCCCCGCAGGGCCGGCTGCTCACCCGAGGAGGAGCGTGACCCCCATGCCCGACCAGACGCCCGACCAGCCCCGCTACTACGCACCCACTGGCGGCCACCCGGACCAGCGCGAGCTGACCACCGACCGGGCCGTCTTCACCGAGGCGTACGCCGTCCTCCCGCGCGGCACCATGCGCGACATCGTCACCAGCAACCTGCCGTTCTGGGAGGGCACCCGGCTGTGGGTGATCGCGCGGCCGCTGTCCGGCTTCGCGGAGACCTTCTCGCAGTACATCGTCGAGGTGTCGCCCGGCGGCGGCAGCGACAAGCCGGAGCTCGACCCCGGCGCCGAGGGCGTCCTGTTCGTGGTCGAGGGCGCGCTCACCCTGGCGATCGAGGGGGAGAAGCACGACCTCGCGCCCGGCGGCTACGCGTTCCTGCCGCCCGGCGCCGTGTGGACCCTGCACAACACCAGCGACCAGGTCGCCCGGTTCCACTGGATCCGCAAGGCCTACCAGCGGGTCGACGGCATCGACGTCCCCGAGGCGTTCGTGACCAACGAGGTCGACGTGCCCGGCGGCGAGATGCCGGGCACCAACGGCGCGTGGCGCACGCAGCGCTTCGTCGACCCGAACGACGTGCGCCACGACATGCACGTCAACATCGTCAGCTTCGAGCCGGGCGGCGCGATCCCGTTCCCGGAGACGCACGTCATGGAGCACGGGCTCTACGTGCTCGAGGGCAAGGCGGTCTACCTCCTCAACAAGGACTGGGTCGAGGTGCAGGAGGGCGACTTCATGTGGCTGCGCGCGTTCTGCCCGCAGGCCTGCTACGCCGGCGGGCCCGGCCGGTTCCGCTACCTGCTCTACAAGGACGTCAACCGCCACGCCGTGCTGTCGCGGCAGTTCACCTGACGTGCCGGGCCCCCGGGTCGCCGTCGTCACCGGCGCAGGCTCCGGCCTGGGCCGGGTGATCGCGCAGTCCCTCGACGCCGCCGGCTTCCGGTGCGCGCTGCTGGGCCGCACCCCGGGCCTGCTCGACGAGACCGCGTCGTCGATGTCCGCGTCGCTGGTCCTGCCCACCGACGTCGGTGACGCGGTGCAGGTCGACGACGCGTTCGGCGCGGTCGTCGCGGAGTGGGGACGGGTCGACGTACTCGTCAACAACGCCGGCACCTTCGGGCCGTCCGGCGACATCGACGAGGTGCCGGTCGACGAGTGGGCCGCGACGCTCGCGGTCAACGTCACCGGCGCGTTCCTGTGCGCCCGGGCGGCCTTCGCGCAGATGAAGCGCCAGGACCCGCGGGGCGGTCGGATCATCAACAACGGGTCGATCTCGGCGCACGTGCCGCGGCCGGGCAGCGTCGCCTACACGACCACGAAGCACGCGATCACCGGCCTCACGAAGGCGCTCGCGCTCGACGGCCGCGCGCACGACATCGCCGTCGGGCAGGTCGACGTCGGCAATGCCGCGACCGAGATGACCGCGGGGATCGCGGTCGGCGCCCGCCAGGCCGACGGGTCCGTGCGGCCCGAGCCCACCTTCGACCCGCAGCACGTCGCGGACGCGGTCGTCGCGATGGCGCGCCTGCCGCTCGGCGTCAGCGTGCCGGGGATGACGATCCTCGCGACGGGGATGCCGTACGCCGGTCGCGGCTGACCGCCTGATCGGTGGGCTTCGCCCGGCGCCGGTCCCACCACGCCCAGCCGGCCAGCACGACGGCGACCAGCAGCCCGCCCGCGATCTCGTCGACGACGTAGTGCTCGGCGTAGTAGACGAGCGAGAACAGCATGCTGGCGGGATAGAGCAGCACCGTCCATCGCCACGGCCCGGTGAACCGGGCGACCACCCACCACGCGATGAAGATCGCGAGCGCCGAGTGCAGGGACGGCATCGCGGCGACCTGGTTGCCGATCGCCGACACGTCCTGCTGGGCGGTGCTCCCGCCGGTCGAGGACGTGAGGTCGAACCAGCCGCGGCCGGTGATCCGCGCGACGTCGTCGGTCAGGTAGCCGTCGCGCGCGGCCATCCACGGCGGCGCCATCGGGTAGAGGACGTAGCAGACCACCGACAGCGAGACGATCGTGAGATAGCGCCGCATGTAGAAGACCCACTCGTCGCGGTTGCGCTTCCACAGCACCGCACCGATGGCGAGCGCCGCGAAGAAGTGCGAGTAGTAGACCGTGGTCAGCACGACGTCGTACCAGCTCGGCACCATCGACTGCCGGCACGGGACACCGCACAGCTCGGCCTGCAGGAACTCCGTCGGCAGCGTCCCGCCGAACAGCCGGCGGTCCGCCTCGATCGGCCAGGTGAAGCTGACGCCGAAGATCCCGAGGTCGTCGGACACGCCGCGGCTGTAGAGATAGAGCAGCAGTACGGCGAACGGCGGCCACCAGTCGCGCAGGAAGGCGACGTGCTCGCGCACCGGCCGCCGCACGTCCCACACGACGGTGGCCAGCCACAGGATGATCACCACCTGGTAGCCCTGGCGCGGGAGACCGCGGGTCTCCATCCACGCGACCAGCCCGACGACGAACGCGACGATGCCGGCCACGCGCACCAGGTCGACCCGGGGCAGGCGCGCCCGTGCCGCTGCCTCCGCCTCGCCGCCCGTCATCGTACGGACGCTACTGGAGTCGGGCGGGTGAGAGTGCGCCATGCGTCACGCTCACCCGCCCGACTCGCCCGCGCGGACCGGCTTCAGTCGAAGACGACGTCGGCGCAGTCCTCCTCGGCGGAGATCAGGGCCTCGAGCACGCCGAAGTCGAGGTACTCGAACGGCACGACGTCGCGGCCCTGGTGCGCGGCGCCACCCCCCACGGTGGCCTTCATGTGGATCGTGGGCTCGGTCGCGATGTCCGTGGCGTCCATGTAGGCGAGGGTGAACTCGTCCGCGTGGGCGGCGCACTCCGGCGTACCGCCCGTCAGGAAGTTGACGATGGCGAAGGACATGAAGTCGCTGAGCGGTGCCCACGGCGTGCCGGCGGCGACCTGGGCGCGGGCGGCGTCGTTCCACTCCTTGAGGCAGTGGTGGGCGCTCGCGGTGCCGGTCGCGAGGGCGAGGGCGGCGGTGCTGCCGACGACGACGGTCGCGGCGCGGCGGAGGGAGCGGGTGGTGGTCATGGCATGTCCTTCGGGTCGACTGGCGCCGCCGCGGACCGGCGGTGCCTGCACCCTGACCCCTCGCCGGCCCGGGCCGCATCGGCCGCGGGGATGAAGCGCATCGGCCTCAGGGATGATTCGCGCCGTGCCGGCCCCTGGTTCCGGCCCCTGGTTCCGGCCGGTGCCGCGGGCGACGGGAAAAGTCCCGCGAACCGGGAACCTTCCGGCCGCCCCGCTGCGACAGTGAGGGTGTGGAGACGACCGACGGCCAGCGCGAGGACGCCGTCCTGCTGCGCGCCGCGGCGGACGGCGACCTGGCCGCCGTGCGGGAGCTCTACGACCGGCACGCCCCGTGGCTGTCGGCCCGGCTGATGCGCCGCTGCAACGACCGTGAGGTCGTCGTCGACGTCGTCCAGGACACCTTCGTCGCGATGTGGCAGGACGCCCGGAAGTGGCGCGGGCAGGGCGATGTCGCCGGCTGGCTGTGGGGGATCGCCTTCCGGCGGCTGGTCTCGCGGCTGCGCAAGCGCCGCGAGGTGCTGCTCATGCCGGACTGGGACGCCGTCGGCAACGGCGTGCTCCCGGCGGCGGAGGAGCAGGTCCTGCTCGGCGTCGAGTACGGCGACCTCGGGGCGGCGCTGCGCCGGCTGTCCCCCGAGTTCCGCGCGGTCGTCCAGGCCTGCGTCCTCGACGGCCTGACGACGCGCGAGGCCGGGCGACTGCTCGGCGTACGCGAGAACACCGTGAAGACCCGGTTGCACCGGGCCAAGGCCCAGCTGCGCACCGCACTGGCCGACATCGAGCTGGAGGCGTGGTGATGAGCACGACGACCTGGCACGCCGACCCCGCCCTGCTGCAGGCGTACGTCGCCGGCGAGCTCGACGCGGTCCTCAGCGCCTCGCTGGAGCGGCACGTCGAGCGGTGCCCCGAGTGCCGCGGCGCGGTCCGGCCGCTGGCCGACGGCCCGCTCCTGGACGAGGCGTGGGCGGGGGTCCGCGAGCGCGTGGAGAGCCGGCCGCTGCCGGCCGCGATCCGGCTGGCCCAGCGCCTCGGCCTGCGGGAGCCGTCGGCGGTGCTGCTCTCCGCGGCGGCGTCCCTGCGGCTCGCCTGGCTGTCCAGCTGCCTGGTCGCGCTGGGCTTCGCGACGGTCGCCACCTTGATGAGCGAGGACCGGCTGTGGCCGTTCCTCCTGGTCGCGCCGCTCATCCCGGTCCTCGGCGTGGCGGCGGCGTACGGCGACGCCGACGACCCGTTCGAGGCGCTGGCCGTGACGGCGCCGTACGGCCGCACCCGGCTGGTGCTGCTGCGCACCGTCGGGGTGCTGGTCACGACCCTCCCCGTGGCCGGGCTGTTCGGCCTGTTCCTCCCCGGCCCGGCGTGGATCGCCGCCGCCTGGTTCGGGCCGGCGCTCGCGATGGTGCCGGTGCTGATGGCGCTCGCCAGCTTCATCGGCCCACGGATGGCCGGCCCGCTCGTCACGATCCTGTGGTGCGGCGTGGTCCTCGGCGCCGTGCGCGAGCTTCCGCCCACCTGGCCGATCGAGGCCACCCAGCAGCTCGTCTACGTCGGCCTCGCGCTCGTCGCGCTGGCCGTGCTGGCGGCGCGCTCCGTCCACACCCGCAAGATCGGAGCAGCCCTGTGAACGTCGAGCTCACCGCGGTCGACAAGTCCTACGGCGGCACCCAGGCCCTGCGCGGCGTGGACCTCACCCTCGGCACCGGGATCACCGGCCTGCTCGGGCCCAACGGCGCCGGCAAGACCACACTGCTGCGGGTCGTGGCGACCAGCATCGCCGCCGACCGCGGCGAGGTGCGCCTGCTCGGCCGCGACCCGCATGCCGGCCACGCCGAGCTCACCCGGGTCCGCCGCAGCCTCGGCTACCTGCCGCAGGAGCTCGGCTACCCCAGCGACATGACGACCTTCGGCTTCCTCGAGTACGTCGCCGTCCTCAAGGAGTGGAACGAGCGCCGCGCCCGCCGCCACGAGGTACGGCGCGTGCTCGACCTCGTCGGGCTCGCCGAGCAGTCGGGGAAGCGGATCGCGAAGCTCAGCGGCGGGCAGCGCCGCCGGGTCGGGCTCGCCCAGGCGCTGCTCGGGAACCCGCGGCTGCTCGTCCTGGACGAGCCGACGACCGGGCTCGACCCGGCGCAGCGCGCCACGCTGCGTCGTACCCTCTCCGTCGTCGCGCACGAGTCGACCGTGCTGCTCTCCACCCACCAGACCGAGGACGTCGCCGCCCTCTGCGAGCGCGTGGTCGTGCTCGCCGACGGCGAGGTCCGTTTCGACGGGACGGTGGTCGACCTGGTCGCCACCGCCGTCGGCCAGGTCTGGCTGGCCGACCACGAGGTGCCGGGCGCGGTGATGACCTGGCGCACCGGCACCGGCCGCCACCGCGTCGTCGGCGGTCCGCACCCGCCGGGCGCCGAGCCCGCCGAGCCGACCCTCGAGGACGCCTACCTGCTGATGCTCGGGCCGTCAGCGGCATCCCTGCCCGCCTGACCGAACCGCTCCCGCACCCACCCCTCAGGAGTTCCCGTGTATTCCACCCTGCCCGCACGCAGCTCTGCCAGCCTGACCTCCATGGTCGCCATCGAGGCGCGCCGCTTCGCCCGCCACCCGCTCTTCCTGCTCGGCGTCGTGATCGCGCTCGCGCTCGAGGCGTGGGTGTTCTTCGCCGACGGCGTGACCGTCAGCGAGGACACCACCCACGCGATCGACATGCTCTCGCACCCGATCATCCCGGCGTTCTTCATCGGCCTCACCAGCCTGGTCGTGGCGGCCCGGCTGACCCGGTCGACGGAGGTGTCCGCCGAGGCGATGGGGACCGCGCCCGGCACCGAGGCACAGCGCACCCTGGCGGTCGCCGGCGCGTGCCTCGTGCCGTTCGTCGCCGGGGTGGCCTGGCTGGCCGAGCTCTTCATCCTCCTGCAGATCAGGGGAGTCCACCCCTACGAGCTCTGGTTCGGCACCATGAACGACCTCCACGTCTGGAGCATCCTCGTCGCGCTCGGACCGGTCGCCTGCCTGGGCGGCGCAGTGCTCGGCGTCCTCGTCGGTCGCTGGCTGCGGTTCCCCGGTGCGCCGGCGGTGGCGGTCGTCGTGGTCGCGATCGGCACGATGGTCGGCTCGCTCCCCTACTCCTACACCGACCAGGGGCACCTGCGGGTCTGGGTGCCGTGGGCGATGTGGCACACCGGCACGATGTCGGACGGCGAGGCGTGGGAGGGCGTCCCCGGCTACGCGCAGGCAGTCCTCACGGGCAACCCGGCGACGTACCTCCTCTACGCGCTGGCGCTGTGCGCACTCGCCGTCGCCGGCGCCGTGTGGCATGACCGGACCGCCCGGACGGCCCGGCTCCGCCTCGTCTGCTGGGGCCTGGTCGCCCTGGTCGTGGCGCTCTACCTCACGACCGCCTTCACCGGGATCGAGGAGATGATCGTCTCCCGTCCGATCCCGCCGCTGGAGGGCTGAGCGATGCGGGACACGGGCTGGTACCTGCGTCGTGCGGTGCCGTGGTCCCCGGTGCTCGGTGCCGTCGGGCTGGTCGTCGCCCTCATCGCGGCCGCCCACCGGTGGGAGGAGGTCGAGGGCCTCGCCCTCACCCTGGCCGCCCTGGTCACCGTCGCCGCCGCCGCCCTCGTGTACGACGACGCGGCCGTCGCCGTGACCGCGGTGACCCCGCGGGCCCGCTGGGCCCAGTGGGCGCGGCTGGCGGCCGGCGTCGCGGTCCTCGCGCTCGGCGGTGCCGTGCTCCTCACCGGAGCCGGCCACACCGACCGCAGCGACTGGGCGCTCGCCGTGGCGGCGCTCGGCGGCGCGACCCTCCTCGTCGCGCTGGTGGGACGCCAGCGCCAGGTGCCCCGGCCCGGGACGCCGGTCGCCTCCGGCGTCGTCCTGCTCGGTCTGGCGCCGCTGGTCGTCGGGCTCTTCCTCGAGCTCGGCTCGCCCTACCCGGCGCCCGGGCTCACCGACGCGGCCGCCACGAGATGGGGCGTGGTGGCCGCGGTCGTGTGGATCGCCCTGGCCGTCCGGCTGGACGGGCGCTGGCTGGGCGGCTCGCCGGGCCTCGGCCGCGGGCTGGGTCGCGGGCTGGGTCGCGGGCTGGGCCTCGGGCGGCTGCGGGGCGTCCGGTGACGGGCGCGGCCGGGTGCCGGGCCCGCGAGCTCCGCGCTGCCCGGGGCCACGCCGTCCCGGGCCGGCGCCCGCGACCCGCCTGGGCCTCAGCGGTGACCGACCGCGAGCGCGAGGTGCTGCGCGCCGTCGCCCGCGGCCTGTCGAACGGCGAGATCGCCGCCGAGCTCTGCATCAGCCCGGCGACGGTGAAGTCGCACGTGGCCAGCCTCCTCACGAAGCTCGGCGTGCGCGACCGGGTGCAGCTCGTCGTCGCCGCCTACACCTCGGGGTTCGTCGCGGGCTGAGCCGCTCGGGGCTGGTGCGGGCCGCCGCGCGCGCATCCGCCATGGCTGTCGGGAGAGTGGGGAATCCTCGATGAACCTGGTTCATGCAGAGCTCCCCACTCTCTGCCCGCAGGCCGCGGCGAACCGGCCGCAACCGTCAGCCGCCGTCGACCGCGTCCCCGAGCCGGTGCACCTTGAGCGTGTTCGTCGAGCCGGGCGTGCCGGGCGGCGTACCCGCGATGATCACGACCAGGTCGCCGCGGTCGACGGCGCCGCTGGCGATCAGGGCGCGGTCGACCTGGCGGATCATCTCGTCGGTGTGGTCGGCGTGCTCGACGACGTGGGTCTGCACGCCCCAGGTCAGGCTGAGCTGGTCGCGGACGAGTGGCACGGGGGTGAAGCCGAGCACCGGCACGGGTGAGCGGTGCCGGGCCAGACGCCTCGCGGTGTCGCCGGAGGTCGTGAACGCGACCAGGCAGCGGGCGCCGAGGCGGTCGGCGACCTCGACGGCGGCCTTGGCGATGACGCCGCCGTTGGTGCGCGGCTGCCAGTCGATCGGCGCCATCCGGGCCAGCCCGTTGTCCTCGGTGGACTCGATGATCCGGGCCATCGTGCTGACCGCCTCGACGGGGAAGGCGCCGACGCTGGTCTCGCCGGAGAGCATCACTGCGTCGGCGCCGTCGAGCACGGCGTTGGCGACGTCGGAGGCCTCGGCGCGCGTCGGCCGGGGTGCGGAGATCATCGACTCGAGCATCTGGGTCGCGACGATGACCGGCTTGCTCGCGCGGCGGGCGGCGTCGATGACCTGCTTCTGCAGGAAGGGGACGTCCTCGAGCGGGCACTCGACGCCCAGGTCGCCGCGGGCGACCATGAACGCGTCGAACGCGTCGACGACCTCGTCGAGGTTGCTGACCGCCTGCGGCTTCTCGATCTTGGCGACGACGGGCCGGTGGATGCCCTCCTCGCGCATGATCGCGCGGACCTGCTCGGCGTCCGCCGCGTCGCGGACGAAGGAGAGTGCGACCAGGTCGACGCCGAGTCGCAGCGCGAAACGCAGGTCCTCGCGGTCCTTCTCCGACAGCGCGGGCACGGACACCGCGACGCCGGGCAGGTTGAGGCCCTTGTGGTCACTGATCGCGCCCGGCACGACGACCCGGGTGTGGACCTCGCTGCCCTCGACCGCCGTGACCTCGAGGACCACCCGGCCGTCGTCGACCAGGATCCGGTCGCCGGCCGCGACGTCGCCGGGCAGGCCGTCGTACGTCGTCGAGCAGCGCCGCGCGTCGCCGGGCACCGGGTCGGTGGTGATCGTGAAGGCGGCGCCGGCCTCGAGCGGGAGTGGACCGCCGGGGACCTTGCCGAGCCGGATCTTCGGGCCCTGCAGGTCCGCGAGGATGCCGATGCCGCGGCCGGCGTGCTCGGCCGCCTCGCGCACGAGCGCGTAGGCCTTCGCGTGGTCGCCGTGGCTGCCGTGGCTCATGTTGAGCCGGGCCACGTCGAGACCGGCCTCGACGAGGTCGGCGATCACGCCGGGGGTCGAGGTGGCGGGTCCCAGGGTGGCGACGATCTTGGCTCTGCGCATGACGTCGACGGTAGCAGGGGATTCCGTGATGTGGAAGAACTATTTCTCATTGCGAAGGTGACAGATCGGGCAGGACGAACCACACCGTGGCGCCGGCGGCTCCGTCGGGGCCGTCCTCGATCCCGATCCGCCCGCCGTGCGCCTCGACCACGCGGCGCGCGGTGGCGAGCCCGATGCCGGCACCTTCGACGGACCGGTCGGCGCGGGCGTGCAGCTCGAAGACCGCCTCGCGCGCCTCCACCGGGATGCCCCGGCCGTTGTCGGCGACGGTGATCCGCCACCCGTCGTCCGCCCTGGCTGCCGAGACGTGGACCTCCGGGACCCGCTCCGGCGGGGTGAACTTCACGGCGTTCGCGACCAGGTTCTGCAGCACGGCGTAGAGCTGGGTGGCGTCGCCGACGACCTCGGGCAGCGGGTCGCGCCGCACGACCGCGGACCGGCGCGCGACGGCCGGCGCCACGTCCTCGAGGACGTGGTCGAGCACCTCGTCCAGGCGGACCACGGACCGATCGATGTCGGCGCCGACGCGTGCGTAGCCGAGGATCGTGTCGATCATGCCTGCCATCCGCAGCCCGGCGTTGTGGGTCGCGGTCACCAGCTCGCCCACCCCGGGATCGGCCGTGACGGCCGGCTCCGTGGTCAGCAGCTCGGTGTTGGCGAGGATCGCGGTGAGCGGCGAGCGCAGGTCGTGGCTGACCTGGCCCGCGAAGAGGGTGAGCAGCTCGTTGGAGCGCTTCAGCTCGTCCTGGGTGCGGGTGAGGGCCGCCATCGACAGCTCCAGCTGGCGGCTGCGCAGGCGCAGCTCGAGGACGTCGACCACGCGCTCGGCGACGACCTGCAGCACGCCCGCGCGCTCGGCCGCCAGCTCGTGCGGCTCGGTGTCGAAGACGCACAGTCGGCCGATCGTCGTACCGTCCGGCGTGATCAGTGGCGCGGAGGCGTAGAAGCGCACCCGGTCGATCTCGCCGGACACGAACGGGTTGTCGGCGAAGCGCGGGTCGAGGCTCGCGTCGGGGGCGACGACGGTACGCCGGTCCGCGAGCACCACCGCGCACATCGAGTCCTCGCGCGAGCACACCGACGGGTCGATGCCGGCTGCGGCGACCTGATGCTGGTGGTCGCGGGTGATCAGGTTGATGGCGGCATTCGGCACGCCGCACACCAGCGCGGCCAGCTCGACCAGCGCCTGGAGGTCGCGACCCCCCGGCTCGTCGAGGACGCGGTAGCGGGCGATCGCCTCGTCGGCTGCAGGGGTGGCCACCCGGTCAGCGTAGGACGGAGGCCATGGCGGGTCCGCGCAACTGCACTGCGCGCAACGCGGCGGCGGCGGTTGCGAGACCGGCGAGCACGACCAGCGGCACGGTCGTCCCGACGCCCGACCGCATCGCCTCGAGCAGCACCGGCAGCCCGAACCCGAGGTAGGTGCACACGTAGTAGACGCCGACCGTCGCCCCGCGGTGCTCGGGCGGGGTCAGGGTCTCGACGTCGACCAGGCCCGCCCGCAGGCAGAGCCCGTACGCCGACCCGAGCACCACCGACGCGACGACGAACAGCGCCACGCCGGGGTCGGCGTCGACCTTCGCCGCGAGGCAGAACCCGGCCGCGGCGAGGAGTGCCCCGACGACCCCGGCGCGTGGTCCCCACTCGGCGCGGCGGGCGGCGACCTGCACCGCGACGCCGGTGCCCAGGGCCACCGCCGACGCGACGCCGGGCACCAGCGGGCCGCTGAGGTCGCCCCCGACGCGGCCGGCCAGGACGACGATCGGCACCGTGACCGCGGAGAACACCCACAGCGCCATCGGGACCGAGTGCGCCAGCGCGCGGAGCACGCTGCGGTGCGGATCCGGCGCCGCGGCTGCCGCCGCGGGGTCCGCGTGCGCGGGTGGCGCGGCGGACGTCGTACGGACGGCGAGGAGGAGGGACGCGGCGGACAGCGCGATGGTGAGGACGAAGGGTGCGGTGACGACGGCGGAGGACGGCACGAGCTCGGCGACGATGCCCGACGCCAGCGGGCCGCAGGCGAAGCCGGCCGTGAGCGTCGCACCGGCGACGGTGGTACCCCGGCGGCCGCCGAGGTCCGCGGCCCACGCGGTGCCGCCGCTGATCGCGAGGCCGACGCCGACCCCGACGACGAGGCGCCCGGTGTAGACGCCGGCCGCCGGGTGCCACGCCAGCATCAGCAGGTTCCCGGCCGCCGCGATCGCGCTGCCGGTGAGCACCACCGGGCGGCGGCCGATCCGGTCGGACAGCGCTCCGCCGCCGAGCAGCCCGGGCAGCAGGCCGAGCGCGTAGACCCCGAACGCACCCGCCAGGACCGTCGCCGAGAGGTCCTCGGTGTCGCGCAGCACCGGGATCATCGCCGCGAAGTGGTTGGTCGCCCAGCCGGCGACGAACAGCAGCAGGATGACCACGCGCAGGGCGGCGGCGCGGGTCATGCCGCCATCCTCGCAGGCCCCCGGGCTGCCGGCCGCCTCCGAAAGGAGGGGCTCACCCGATGCCGTCGAGGATCTCCAGCTGCCGGCGCCACGCCGCCGAGCCCGGGTCGATCACCACGAAGTGGTCGCCCTCGACCTCGACCAGCTCGGCGTCGGCACCGGCCGCCGTCGCCCGCGCGACGTAGTCCGCCGACTGCTCGAACGGCACGTTCGCGTCCGCGCGGCCGTGCACGCACCAGACCGGTACGTCGAGCGGCAGCTGCTGCGCGGGGTCGTAGCGTGCGTCGGCGCCGGTCGGCGGATGCCCCAGCAGCTCCGCGACCGCTCCGTTCCCGAGGCCGGCGTCGTGTGCGGCGCGCAGGTCGAGCACGCCCGCCTGGCTGACCACGTGGGTCACCGGCACCCGCTCAGCCCACCCGTGCCGGCCGCGCGCGGCGGCCCAGGTCGCGAGGTGCCCGCCGGCGCTGTGGCCCAGGGCGACCACGGTGGAGGTGTCCACGTCGAGGTCGGCGAGCAGGTCGATGCCGGCCGCGACGTCGTCGAACGTCGCGGGCGCGCCGCCCCCGCCGCCCGGCCCCGCGCCCACCCGCCGGTACTCCAGGTTCCACGCCGCCCAGCCCTGCGCCGCGAGCGACTCCGCCAGCGGCCGGCCGAGCCCGGCGTCGTACGCGCTCCTCCAGAAGCCGCCGTGGATCACCACGACCACACCCCGCGGCGTGCCAGAGGGGAGGAACAGCTCACCGTGCTGGCTCGGGTCGGCGCCGTAGGCGTGCCGGCCCGGCGCGGGCGTTGCCGTCATCTCGTCCTCCGTGCTCGGACCGGCCTCGTCGGTGCAGCCGGCCAGGGTGCCGAGCGCCGCGAGGCCCGGGAGGGACAACACCGTTCGCCGCAGCACGCGACGATCCTGCCACCCGTACGTCGACGAGGCCGGCCAGGCCCGTTCGTCGAGGAGGCCGGCCACGCCCGTACGTCGAGGAGGCCGGCCACGGCCGTCTCGAGACGCCCGGGCCTTCGAGGCGGAGGTCACCGGTCGGGTTCCTGCACCGGATCGGGTGGTCTCGATACGCCGTTCCTCGTTCCTCGGAACGTCTACTCGACCAGCGAAGGAGTTCGTCGAGGAGGCCGGCCACGGCCGTCTCGAGACGCCGCGAGCCGGTGCTGGGACTGTGTGGTCACAGTCCCGGCACCGGCTCACGTGGGTCTCGATACGCGTCGCAGGCTCGCTTGCTTCGCTGCGCGAGACTGCCGACGCTACTCGACCTGGGCCTTCATCCGCGGCCTCGTTCCTCGGCCGCGGCGGCCTCACTCACTTGATCTCGGCGAGGACCTCACCGTTGCCGACGGTGGCGCCGACCTCGGCGCTCAGGCCGGTGATCGTGCCGGCCTTGTGGGCCTTGAGCGGCTGCTCCATCTTCATCGCCTCGAGCACGACCACGACGTCGCCCTCGGCGACCTCCTGGCCCTCCTCGACCGCGACCTTGACGATGGTGCCCTGCATCGGGGAGGTGACGGAGTCGCCCGACGCCGCGGCGCCGGCCTTCTTGCCCGCCGCGCGCTTCGGCTTCTTCGCGCCGGCAGCGACACCGCCGCCGAGGCCACCGAGGCCGGCCGGGAGGCTGACCTCGATGCGCTTGCCGCCGACCTCGACGACCACGGTCTGCTTCTCGACGGGCTCGTCGGCCTCGCCCGCCGTGCCCTTGTAGGGCTCGATCTGGTTGTCGAAGTCGGTCTCGATCCACGTGGTGTAGACGTCGAACGAGCCCTCGCCGGTGGGGTTCGAGGCGGCGACCCAGGCGGGGTCGTTGACGATCACCTCGTGGAAGGTGATGGCGGTCGGCATGCCGTCGACCTCGAACTCCGACAGCGCGCGGCGCGAGCGCTCGATCGCCTGGGTGCGGGTGGCGCCGGTGACGATGAGCTTGGCGACGAGCGAGTCGAAGGCGCCGGGGACGGTCTCGCCGTTCTCGTAGCCGCCGTCGACGCGGACGCCCGGGCCCTGCGGCGGGTTCCACGCGGTGAGGGTGCCGGGGGCCGGCATGAAGTTGTTGCCGCCGTCCTCGGCGTTGATGCGGTACTCGATCGAGTGGCCGCGGACCTCCGGGTCGTCGTACCCGAGCTCCTCGCCGGCCGCGATGCGGAACATCTCGCGGACCAGGTCGATGCCGGTGACCTCCTCGGAGACGCAGTGCTCGACCTGGAGGCGGGTGTTGACCTCGAGGAACGAGATGGTGCCGTCGGCGGCCACGAGGAACTCGCAGGTGCCGGCGCCGACGTACCCGGCCTCCTTCAGGATCGCCTTCGACGACTCGTAGAGGCGCTTGTTCTGCTCGTCGGTGAGGAACGGCGCGGGCGCCTCCTCGACGAGCTTCTGGTGGCGGCGCTGCAGCGAGCAGTCGCGGGTCGACACGACCACGACGTTGCCGTGCTGGTCGGCGAGGCACTGGGTCTCGACGTGGCGCGGCTTGTCGAGGTACTTCTCGACGAAGCACTCGCCTCGGCCGAACGCCGTGATCGCCTCGCGCGTCGCCGACTCGAACATCTCGGGCACTTCGTCGATCGTGCGGGCGACCTTGAGACCCCGCCCGCCGCCGCCGTACGCCGCCTTGATGGCGATCGGCAGACCGACCTCCTCGGCGAACGCGATGA
>DATMHM010000054.1:0-21128 GCA_035554935.1 Nocardioides sp.
GATGAAGGCTGCGAAGATCGGCGTCGGCGAGACCGGCTACCTGATCACCGGTGTGAAGGACGTCCGCCAGTCGCGGGTCGGCGACACCGTGACGGTCAACTCGCGCCCTGCCGCGGAGCCGCTGGGCGGCTACGAGCACCCCAACCCGATGGTGTTCGCCGGGCTCTACCCGATCGACGGCGACGACTACCCGACGCTGCGCGACGCGCTCGAGAAGCTCCAGCTCAACGACGCCGCACTGACCTTCGAGCCGGAGACCTCCGGCGCGCTGGGCTTCGGGTTCCGTTGTGGCTTCCTCGGCCTGCTGCACATGGAGATCACCCGGGAGCGGCTCGAGCGCGAGTTCAACCTCGACCTGATCTCGACCGCGCCCAACGTGGTGTACGAGGTGCACATGGAGGACGGCACCGAGCACATCGTCACCAACCCGAGCGAGTACCCCGACGGCAAGATCGCCGAGGTCCGCGAGCCGGTCGTCGACGCCACGATCCTCGCGCCGTCCGACTACATCGGCACGATCATGGAGCTGTGCCAGCAGAAGCGCGGCAGCCTCCAGGGCATGGACTACCTGTCCGAGGACCGGGTCGAGATGCGCTACACCCTGCCGATGGGCGAGATCGCGTTCGACTTCTTCGACCAGCTGAAGTCCAAGACCAAGGGCTACGCCTCGCTCAACTACGAGCACTCCGGCGAGCAGGCCGCCGACCTGGTCAAGGTCGACATCCTGCTGCAGGGCGAGCCGGTCGACGCGTTCTCCGCGATCGTGCACAAGGAGGCGGCCTACTCCTACGGCGTGATGATGGCCGGCAAGCTGAAGGACCTCATCCCGCGCCAGCAGTTCGAGGTGCCGATCCAGGCCGCCATCGGCGCCCGCGTGATCGCCCGGGAGAACATCCGCGCCATCCGCAAGGACGTCCTCGCCAAGTGCTACGGCGGTGACATCACCCGCAAGCGGAAGCTGCTGGAGAAGCAGAAGGAGGGCAAGAAGCGGATGAAGATGGTCGGCCGCGTCGAGGTCCCCCAGGAGGCGTTCGTCGCCGCGCTCTCCACCACCGGCCCGGCAGGGGACAAGCCGAAGAAGTGACGACCCGGCCGGTCCGCGTACCGCCCGGGCTGGACGCGCAACGCGCCCTCGGGTCGACGTGGGCGGCCTGGCTCGACCGGCTGCCGGCCACCGCCGCGGCGCTGCTGGACGAGTGGGAGCTGACGCCCGAGGGCGGGAGCTGGCACGGCTTCTGCTCCCTCGTCCTGCCCGTCACCACGGCGTCCGGCACCCCGGCCGTGCTCAAGATCGGACTGCCCGACGAGGAGTCGCAGCACGAGCACCTCGCCCTCCAGCGCTGGCGTGGCAAGGGCGCGGTCGAGCTGCTGCGCGCCGACCCCGGCCGGCGGGCGCTGCTGCTCGAAAGGCTCGACCGCGAGGACCTCTCCGAGGCGTGGGACCTCGAGGCCTGCGAGATCGTGGCGAGCAGGTACGCCGACCTGCACGTGCCGCCGATGCCGCAGTTGCGCGCCCAGGCGTCGTACGTCGAGCGCTGGGCGGCCGCCCTCGCCCGCGACGCCGCGACCGCCCCGGTGCCGCGCCGCCTCGTCGAGCAGGCCCTCGGCCTGGCCCGGGACCTGGTCGCCGAGCCCGCGACCGCCGTCATCCACGGCGACCTGCACTACGGCAACGTGCTCCGCGGCCGCCGGTACGGCGAGGACGCCTGGCTGGTCGTCGACCCGAAGCCGGCCAACGGCGACCCGCACTACGAGCTCGAGCCGATGCTGCGCAACCGCTTCGAGGAGTACGCCGCCCCGTGGGCCGCCGGCTCGGTCCGCGACGGGATCCGCCGCCGCTTCCATGCGCTCGTCGACGCCGCCGGCCTCGACGAGGACCGGGCGCGGGACTGGATCGTGGTGCGCTCCATCCTCAACGCCCATGGCGCGCAGGACGATCGCGCCCACGTGACCGCGTGCATCATCGTGGCGAAGGCGGTTCAGGACTAGCCTGCGTCAGGCCGGGCGAGAGGGGCTCAGCTCGTACGCATCGAGGCGACCAGTGCGTCGTACGTCGAGCGGTGCGTGCGCCACCACTGCGGGGTCCCACCCCACTCGACGCGGGCGCTCCGGCTCTGCAGGACCTCGATGTGCCATGTGCCGGCGGGCTCGTGGTTCTCGGTCTCCTCGGTGCGCACCACCAGCCAGGTCAGCCGGTCGGCGGACTGGCCGTCGATCGTGCCCGCGCCGGGCTCCAGCCGGACGTCCTGCACGTCGGGGTCGCGGCGCAGCCGGGCGGCCAGGCGCTCCAGCGGGGGAGGCGTCGGGTCCACGGCACCGTGCTCGAGGACGGTGCGGGCGCCCTCGACGTGGATCCGGCAGCGGTCGCCCTCCCGCTCGACCCCGCCGACGTCCTCCGGCGGCGTGAAGGTGAGCCGAGGCCCGCCCTCCGGCCCCCAGGACGGGCACGACCAGGTCGTGCCGGGGCGGACCTCGACCGAGCGGCGTACGACGTCGAACGCGTCGAGCAGGCGGGGCTTCCCGTCCGGCACGGCCCAGCTGAGTCGGAGCCCCGCGGCCTGGATCGCGTGCTGCAGGTAGGGCAGGCCGTCGTTGTAGACGCGCCAGCTCAGCTCCTCCGCCCGTCGCCCGCCGAGGCCCGGCACGCCGGTCCGGTAGCGGATGTCGCTGACCTCGTCGTCACCACCGATGTCCTCGAACGGGTCGAGCGACTCCTCCCGGTACGCGGCGAGGGTCTGTGCCGGTGTGACCTGCACCCCGACCCCGCGGACCAGGCCATGGCTGAAGCCGCAGCCGTCGTCGGTGGCCCGCGCGTCCGTCGTCGCCACCGGTACGACGAGCCGCACCGTCAGTCCGGTGCCGTCGGAGCGCAGGTCCGGGCAGAGCACCTCCCGGAAGCCGGCCGGCACGCCGGCGGCCGCGGCCGGGAACGGCCGCGGTGGGGAGACGACGGTCGGCGGCGGGTCGGCCGGCGACGGACTCGGGTCGCCGGTGCACCCGGCCACTACAAGCCCCCAGGCCATGCAGGAAATCAGGAGGAGCCGACCCATGGCCCGACGGTAGCCTCACGGCGTGGCGTTCGTACGGAGCATCAGTGTCGGCATCCCGCAGGAGAAGGAGTGGGCCGGCATCGGCCGCACCTCCATCGACAAGCGCCCGGTCGTCGGTCCGGTGGCGGTGCACCCGCTCGGCCTCGCCGGCGACCAGGTCTCCGACACCCGTCACCACGGCGGTCCCGACCAGGCGGTCTATGCCTACGCGCGCGAGGACCTCGACTTCTGGGAGGCCGAGCTCGGGATGCCGATCCGTGACGGCCACTTCGGCGAGAACCTCACCACCGCGGGCATCGACCTCAACACGCTGGAGGTCGGCACCCGGCTGCGGATCGGTGACGAGGTCGACGGCGTGCTGCTCGAGGCCGTGAGCGTCCGGACGCCGTGCAACGACTTCAAGGGCTGGATGGGGGAGACCGGCTTCGAGCCCCGGGCCTGGGTGCGGAGGTTCACCGCCGCCGCCCGCCCGGGGCCCTACCTCCGGGTCCTGGAGACCGGGACGGTCGCGGCCGGCGCACCGGTCGAGGTCGTGCACCGGCCGGGGCACGGCGTCACCGTCCGCGACATGTTCGTGGCACTCAACACCGATCGCAGCCGGCTCCCGGACCTCCTCGCGATCGACGACCTGGTGCCGAGAGTCCGCATGAAAGTGGACCAATTCGTCCGTCAGGTGGCGCCGTTGCTTCCGCCGCCCGAGCCGGTGGCCTAGGTTACTGCCCAGTTAGGCCGGTCTCGGACGAGCATGCAGGGAGCGTCATGCCCATCAATCACGACACGAACTTCCTCCAGAACCTTCCCCAGAACTGCGCGGTGCAGTTCCTGGACAGGGTGGAGCAGAGCGCGAACCGCGAGGCGTTCCGATTCCCGCGCGGGGAGGCGTGGGAGTCGGTGACGTGGCGCCAGGCCGGTGATCGCGTACGACGCCTCGCGGCCGGCCTGCTGGCGCTGGGCCTCGAGCGCGAGCAGCGCGTGGGCATCGCGTCCTCGACCCGCTACGAGTGGATCCTGGCCGACCTCGCCGTGATGTGCGCCGGCGGCGCGACCACGACGGTCTACCCGTCGACGGGCGGCGACGACACGTCGTACATCCTCGGTGACTCCGAGTGCCGCATCGTGTTCGCCGAGGACGAGGCGCAGCTGGCCAAGCTGCGCGACCACCGGGCCGAGCTCCCCGAGCTGGGCAAGGTCGTGTCGTTCGACGCGGCGCTGGCCGACGGCGACTGGGTGATCTCGCTCGACCAGCTCGCCGAGCTGGGTGACGCCCACCTGGCAGAGCACCCGGACGCCGTCGACGAGGTCGCCAAGTCGATCGCGCCCGACCAGCTCGCCACCCTGATCTACACCTCCGGCACGACCGGCAAGCCCAAGGGCGTGCGCACCCTGCACAGGGCGTGGGTCTTCGAGGGCGAGGCCATCAAGGCGCAGGACATCCTGCACGAGGACGACCTGCAGTTCCTCTGGCTGCCGATGGCCCACTCGTTCGGCAAGGTGCTGCTCTCGACGCAGCTCGCCTGCGGCTTCGCCACGGCCATCGACGGCCGCGTCGACAAGATCGTGGAGAACCTCGGCATCGTGAAGCCGACCTTCATGGGCGCGGCGCCGCGGATCTTCGAGAAGGCGCACGCCCGGATCGTCACCATGCAGGCTGCCGAGGGCGGTGCCAAGGAGAAGATCTTCAAGAAGGCGTTCGAGGTCGGCACCCGCGTCGACCAGCTCAAGCTCGAGGGCAAGTCCGTCCCGCTGGGCCTCAAGCTGCAGCACGCACTGTTCGACAAGCTCGTCTTCAGCAAGGTGCGCGAGCGCTTCGGCGGCCGGGTGAAGTTCTTCATCTCCGGCTCCGCGGCCCTCAACGCCGAGATCGCGGCCTGGTTCCACGCGGCCGGCATCCTCATCCTCGAGGGCTACGGCATGACCGAGAACGCCGCTGGCGCGACCGTGAACCACCCCGACGCCTACAAGCTCGGCACCGTCGGCCAGCCGTTCCCCGGCACCGAGGTCCGCATCGGCGAGGGCGGCGAGGTCCAGCTCAAGGGCCCGCACGTCATGGCGGGCTACCACAACCGCCCCGACGCCACGGCCGACGCACTCACCGAGGACGGCTGGCTGCGCACCGGCGACAAGGGCGAGCTGGACGCCGACGGCTTCCTGAAGATCACCGGCCGGATCAAGGAGCTCTTCAAGACCTCCGGCGGCAAGTACATCGCCCCGCCGGCGATCGAGGCCAAGTTCAAGGCGATCTGCCCCTACGCCAGCCAGTTCATGGTCTTCGGGGCCGAGCGCAACTTCGTCTCCGCGCTGATCACCCTCGACCCCGACGCCATCGCCGGCTGGGCCGCCGAGAACGGCAAGGAGGGCAAGGGCTACACCGAGCTGGTCAACGACGACGCCGTCAAGGCGATGGTCGGTGACTATGTCGAGCAGCTCAACGCCCAGCTCAACCGCTGGGAGACGATCAAGAAGTGGCAGCTGCTCGACCACGACCTGAGCATCGAGTCGGGTGAGCTCACGCCGTCGCTGAAGGTGAAGCGGAACGTCGTCGAGACGAACAACGCCGACCTCATCGCGTCGTTCTACGCCGGGTCCTGATCCGGGCGTAGCGATCCCGGCCGGGCGGGCCGGGCCCCGTACGATCGGCGGGTGCCGTCCGCATTGCCCGAGGGGGACCCCGCCCCGACCGACGGGTCCCTCCCCGAGCAGGCGCTCGCCGGCCTCGGCGCGCGCCCGTTCGGCTTCTACGTCCACGTCCCGTTCTGCACCGTCCGGTGCGGCTACTGCGACTTCAACACCTACACGGCCGAGGAGCTCGGGCCCGGCGTCTCGCGGTCGTCGTACGCCGACCAGGCGGTCGCCGAGGTGCAGTTGGCCCGTCGCGTGCTGGGTGAGCGTGAGCTCCCCGCGCAGACGGTGTTCCTCGGCGGGGGCACGCCCACGCTGCTGCCCGCCGGGGACCTCGGCCGGATGCTGGCCGCGATCGACGGGGAGTTCGGGCTCGCGCCCGACGCCGAGGTGACCACGGAGGCGAACCCGGACTCCGTCGACGCCGGCTACCTCGAGCGGCTGCGGGAGGCCGGCTACAACCGGATCTCCTTCGGGATGCAGTCCGCGGTCCCGTCCGTGCTCGCGGTGCTCGACCGGACCCACGACCCGGAGCGGGTGCCGCGGGTGGTCGAGGCGGCGCGGGCGGCGGGCTTCGATCAGGTGAGCCTGGACCTGATCTACGGCACGCCGGGGGAGAGCGCCGAGCAGTGGGAGGACACCCTGGACGCCGCGCTGGCCTGCGCGCCCGACCACGTGTCGGCGTACGCGCTCATCGTCGAGGACGGGACGGCGCTGGCGCGACGCGTCCGGCGCGGCGAGCTGCCGATGCCGGACGACGACGACCTGGCGGACAAGTACGTGCAGGCCGACGAGCGGCTGACCGCGGCGGGTCTCGGCTGGTACGAGGTGTCGAACTGGGCGCGCGACGACGCCTCGCGGTCCCGCCACAACCTGGCCTACTGGACGGGCGGCGACTGGTGGGGCGTCGGCCCGGGCGCGCACGCGCACGTCGGCGGCGTGCGGTGGTGGAACGTGAAGCACCCGGCGGCGTACGCCGGGCGGCTGGCCGCGGGCCACAGCCCGGCCCACGCCCGCGAGGTCCTCGACGCCGAGACCCGACGGGTCGAGCGGGTGCTGCTCGAGATCCGGCTCCGCGAGGGCCTCGACGTGGCCGTGCTCGACGCCGACGGGCAGCGGGCGCTCGGCGCGCTGGTGGCCGAGGGGCTGGTGGAGGACCGGCCCGACCGGGTCGTGCTGACGCTGCGCGGGCGGCTGCTGGCCGACGGGGTCGTGCACCGCCTGCTGGCGTGAGGGTCAGCCCACCGTCACGAAGTCGATCAGCTCCTCGACGCGTCCCAGCAGGGCCGGGTCGAGGTCCTGGAACCCGCGCACCCCGCCGAGGATGTGCTTCCACGCGCGGGCGATGTCCGCCTGGTCGCGGTGCGGCCAGCCGAGCTGCTGGCAGGTGCCCTTCTTCCAGTCGATGCCCTTGGGCACCTTCGGCCAGGCCGCGAACCCGAGCCGCTCGGGCTTGACCGCCTGCCAGATGTCGATGAACGGGTGGCCGACGATCAGCACGTCCTTGCCGACCGGCGACTTCATGATGTTCTGCGCGATCCGGCTCTCCTTGGAGCCCGCGACCAGGTGGTCCACCAGCACGCCCACGCGCCGGTTCGGGCCGGGCCTGAAGTCGCGCAGGTGGTCGGCGAGGTCGTCGACGCCGCCGAGGTACTCGACCACGACGCCCTCGATCCGCAGGTCGTCGCCCCAGACCTTCTCGACGAGCTCGGCGTCGTGGCGTCCCTCGACGAAGATCCGGCTGGCGCGCGCGACGCGGGCCTTCGCGTCGTGCACCGCGATCGAGCCGCTGGCGGTGCGGGTGGGCTTCGCCGGGGCGCCCCTGGTGATCGGCGCGGTGAGGATGACGGGCTTGCCCTCGAGCAGGAAGCCCGTCCCGAGGGGGAAGGTACGGCGCTTGCCGCGCCGGTCCTCGAGCGTGACCGTGTGCAGGTCGCGGTCCACGGCGACGACCTCGCCGCACCAGTCCGTGGTGACCTCCTCGACCACGATGCCCGGGTCGGCGGGCGCCTCCACGGCCCGGCCCCGCTGGGGGACCTTCCAGTCGCCTGCCAGCACGTCGGTCCCGTAGCGATCCACGACGGAAGACCCTAGGACGCTCAGGCCAGCGGCAGCTGGCGACGCGCCCGGGGGAGCTGCGCATAGCCACGGCGTACGGCGTCCCCGAGCGCCTCCGCGGGGAACGGCCACTCCGCGGAGCGCAGTGCCTCGGCCTCCGGCACGCCCTTGGCGGCGAGCTCGCGGATCGTCTCCGCCACCGCCCGGAGGTCGTCGCACTGGTCCTCGACGAAGCGCCGGTCGACGACTGCCCCGTGCCCGGGCACGACCACCGAGGCCGGCGTCAGGAGACCGAGCACGAGGTCGAGGGTCTGCGCCCACTCCATCGGCCAGCTGTCGGGGCCGAGGGCCGGGGGAGCGGACTCCTCGACCAGGTCGCCTGCGAGCAGCACGTCGACGTCGGGGACGCGAACCACGAGGTCGCCTGCGGTATGCCCCCGGCCGGGGTGGACCAGCTCCACCTGGCGGTCGCCGAGGTCGATCACGGCGGCGCTGGAGAAGGTCCGGTCGGCGGGCCGGATCTCCGTGGCGACGACCTCCCGGGCCCGGGGGTCGTCCGACGCGCGGTACCGCTCCTTGATCCGCTCGCCCGCCGGGACGGTCCGTGCGGCGGCCTCCTCGGTCGCGTGGACCGGCAGGTCGCCGTACTGCTGGAGGAAGGTGGCGTTGCCGAAGGTGTGGTCGAAGTGCTCGTGGGTGTTGACGATCGCGGTCGGCCGCGGGGAGCCCAGGGCGCGGAGCTCGTCGATCACCTCGCGTGCTGCGGCGGACGACGCGTGGGTGTCGACGACGACCAGCCCGCGTTCGCCGCCGATCGCGGTGACGTTGAGGTCGAACCACGGATGGCGCAGCACCCAGACCCGGTCGGCGACTTCGGTGAACGGCACCCGGTCAGCCTACGGCCGGCGCTGCGGGCCCGGTGTTCAGCAGAGCCCGGCGTGCAGCTCCGTGCGCAGCAGGTCGCCCAGCTCGTTCGCCGTGCCGGCGGCTCGGGGGAAGCGCAGGCGCGACTCGTGGGACCCGGTGAGGTCGACCCACCGGAGCACGACGCCGTCGGCGCGCAGGCCGGAGAGGTGGACGCCGACGACCTCGCCGAGCCGGGTGCCCGTCCGGGTCGAGATGGCGCGGCGCAGCTCCGCCTGGTGGCACTGGTTGGTGTGCTCGACCGAGCGCTGGAGGAAGCCGCGGTTGAGGTCGTGGACAGGGGAGTTGAAGGCGGTGAGCGGGACCCGGATCCGGGCATCCTCCGCGCCGGGCGCGCTGCGGGCGAGTAGGGCGAAGTCGAGGTGCAGCACTACCTGCATGCGGACGTCGGAGCAGCACTCGCACTCCTCGAGCCCGCCGGCCTCGAGCCGGCCCGAGAGGGTCAGCGTGGCCTCGCGGTCGGCCGTCCCGGGCCGGCCGAGCCCGCTGTCGAGGGTCAGCAGCGCGCCGCGGCGGTCGGTGGCGGCCAGGGCGAGGGCGGCATCGACGGGACAGGTGAACACGGGCTGGCCGCTGTGGTCCTGCATCGCGAGGTGGCCCTCCTGCAGGCCCTCGGTGATGTCGTCGACGCCGTCCACGACGAGGCGTACGTCGGCCGGGCAGGCGAGGATGCTGCGGGCGGCCGCGGCGAGCCGGTGGACGTCGGCACGTCCGGTGTCGATCCCGGTGTCGAGGGCCATCGCCTTCTCCTTCATTGGTGGATTAGGTGAGCCTAACCTACATGGCGCCGCCTGTGGGGGAACCCTCGTGCCGCCGGTCCCACCGATCCTGTGACGCGGCGGTAGCATTGGCACTCCCCGAAGTGGAGTGCCAGATCAGCCGGATCGGTGCCGGGCCGCGACGACGTGAGGAGGCGGGATGCAGGAGGAGCGCAGGCTCGCCGTGCTGCGGGCGATCGTCGAGGACTACGTCGCCACCGACGAGCCGGTCGGCTCGAAGGCGCTCGTCGAGCGGCACCACCTCAACGTGTCGCCGGCGACGATCCGCAACGACATGGCCGCGCTCGAGGACGAGGGCTACCTGACGCAGCCGCACACCAGTGCCGGTCGGGTGCCGACCGACAAGGGCTACCGCCTGTTCGTCGACCGGCTGTCCACCGTGAAGCCGACCACGGCCGCCGAGCGGCGCGCGATCTCGAGCTTCCTCGACGGTGCGGTCGACCTCGACGACGTCATCCACCGCTCGGTGCGCGTCCTCGCCCAGCTGACCCGGCAGGTCGCCGTGGTGCAGTACCCCACGCTGTCGCGCTCGACCGTGCGTCACGTCGAGGTCGTCGCCCTCACGCCCACCCGGCTGCTGCTCGTGCTGATCCTGAGCACCGGTCGGGTCGAGCAGCGCCATGTCGAGCTCGAGGCCGAGCTCGGCGAGGCCGACCTGGCCGCGCTCCGCTCGCGGGTCAACCTCGCGGCCACCGGCGAGATGATCGCCGACGCCGCAGCGGCGCTCGACGCCCTGGCGCGGGCGGCCGACGGCGGCCCCGAGCCGGCCTCCGCGACCCGCCTCGTCGTCGAGACCCTGGTCGAGGCGATGAGCGACCACCGCTCCGACGAGCGCGTGGTCGTCGGCGGCACCGCCAACCTCGCCCGGTTCGGCGACAGCTTCGACACCTCGATCCGCCCCCTGCTGGAGGCGCTGGAGGAGCAGGTCGTGCTGCTCAAGCTGCTCGGCGAGGCGACCAGCGGCGGCGCCGTGACGGTCCGGATCGGCGCCGAGGGCCCCTACGAGGAGCTCGCCGCGACCAGCGTGGTGGCGACCGGCTACGGCCCCGACGACGCCCTCGCCGCGCTCGGGATCGTCGGCCCGACCCGCATGGACTACCCCGGAACGATGGCGGCGGTGCGCGCGGTGGCGCGCTACGTGTCGCGCATTCTCGACGAGAGCTGAGCCGGACGACCGGCACTGTGATGGAGATGAAGTGAGCCAGGACCTCTACGAGCTGCTCGGCGTCGCCCGCGACGCGGACGCCGACACCATCAAGAAGGCCTACCGGCGGCTGGCCCGGCAGCTGCACCCCGACGTCAACCCCGACGAGGAGAGCCAGGAGCGCTTCAAGCAGGTCACGGCCGCCTACGAGGTGCTGTCCGACCCGCAGAAGCGCGCGTCCTACGACCGTGGCGGCGACCCGTTCGGCGGCGGCTTCGGCGGGCAGGGCGCCGGCTTCTCGTTCACCGACATCATGGACGCCTTCTTCGGCGGCTCCGGTGCCGGCGGCGGTGGTGGGGGGCGGGGCCCGCGCCCGCGGGTGCGCCGCGGCCAGGACGCCCTGATCCGGATCGAGGTCGACCTCGCCGAGGCCGCCTTCGGCGTCTCCCGCGAGCTCAAGGTCGACACCGCGGTGCGCTGCACCACCTGCGGCGGCGAGGGCGCCGCCCCCGGTAGCCACCCGGTGCCCTGCGAGACCTGCCGCGGCGCCGGCGAGGTCGCGCACGTCCAGCGCTCCTTCCTCGGCGAGATCCGCACGCTCCGCCCGTGCGCGGCGTGCCGCGGCTTCGGGTCGGTCATCCCGGACCCCTGCCGCGAGTGCGCCGGCGACGGTCGGGTCCGCTCCCGCCGTACCCTCACCGTCAAGATCCCCGCCGGCGTCGACACCGGCACCCGGGTCCAGCTCTCCGAGCAGGGCGAGGTCGGCCCCGGCGGCGGCCCCGCGGGCGACCTCTACGTCGAGATCCACGTGGCGCCACACGAGACGTTCTCCCGGCACGGCAACGACCTGCACTGCACGGTGTCGGTGCCGATGACCGCCGGCGCGCTCGGTACGACGATCTCGCTGCCGACCCTCGAGGCCGACCTGCCCGACGCCGAGGACGCCGGCCTCGAGACCGCCTTCGAGCTGCCCATCCCGGCCGGCACCCAGTCCGGCCACGAGGTCCTGCTGCGCGGCAGGGGCGTGCCCGGCCTGCGCGGCGGCCGCGGCGACCTGGTCGTCAGCATCGCCGTCGAGACGCCCACCCGGCTCGACGCGCGCCAGGAGGAGCTGCTGCGCGAGCTGGCCGCGATCCGCGGCGAGGAGCAGCCGACCGGCGACGTCCGGCCCGCGCACAAGGGGATGTTCGGCCGGCTCCGCGACGCGTTCACCGCGCACTGACGGGCCCCCGGTGACCCTGCCGCAGCACCTGGTCCCGTCGCTCGACGGCGTCTGTGCCGGCGACGAGGTGGTCGTCGACGGCGACGAGGCCCACCATGCCGTCGTCGTACGGCGCCTGCGGATCGGCGAGGGTCTGCTGCTCACCGACGGCCTCGGCCGG
This sequence comes from Nocardioides sp., assembly GCA_035554935.1. Taxonomy (GTDB): domain Bacteria; phylum Actinomycetota; class Actinomycetes; order Propionibacteriales; family Nocardioidaceae; genus Nocardioides. The sequence goes on from DATMHM010000054.1 coordinate 11,957, forward strand.
GTGGTGACCGGCGAGGTCAGCGAGACCACCAAGCGCTCGTTCACGGTCGTCGTCCGCGACGTCGCCGAGCTGCCCGAGCCGCGCCCGCGGGTCAGCGTGGTGCAGGCGCTGCCGAAGGGGGAGCGGGGCGAGCTCGCCGTCGAGGTGCTCACCGAGGTGGGCGTCGCCCGCATCGTGCCCTGGGCGGCCGCGCGCAGCGTCGCGGTCTGGAAGGGCGAGCGTGCCGCGAAGTCGCTCGCGAAGTGGCAGGCCACCGCCCGCGAGGCCGCCAAGCAGTCCCGCCGCGCCTGGCACCCCGAGGTGCTCCCGCTGGCCTCGACCGACGAGGTGGCGGCCCTGATCGGCGCCGTCGACGTCGCCGTCGTGCTGCACGAGGACGCCACCGAGCCCCTCGGTGCCCTCGCGCTGCCCACCGACGGCGACCTGCTCGTGGTCGTCGGCCCCGAGGGCGGGCTCACCGACGACGAGGTCGCCCGCTTCGTTGAGGCCGGCGCGGTCGCCGTACGGCTGGGCACGGAGGTGCTGCGGACGTCGACCGCCGGCGTGGCGGCGGTGTCCGCGCTGCTGTCGCGCACCGCCCGCTGGGGCGGCTGACGGGCGCGTGCTCGGGCCGGAAACTGGTGTCGTTTGGTCCCAAACGACATGAATTCCGGCCGAAAACATGTCGTTTGGGACCAAACGACAGCAATCCTCACCCCGCGAGCAGCGCCTCGACCCGCCCGATCTCCTCGTCCAGCCCGGCCCTCTCCGCACTGCTGAGCGGCCGCAGGATCTCCCCGAGCACGACCCGGCCGTTCTCGACCCGCCACAGCCCCTCGAGCCAGCCGTCCACGAACAGCGCGTTGGACTGCGCACCGCTGACCCCCATCCACGCGTTGCGGCGCTTGGGGGCGGTCACCCGGTCCCGGCCGGCGTGGGAGAGCCAGACGTTGTCGTAGGTGCCCAGCAGGCGTACTGGCGCGGGGGCGTCCTCGTCCGCGACGGGCGCGCCCTCGACGTCGTACAGCACTCTCCCGTCCTCGCCCTCGTGCCGCACCAGGTCGGCCATCCCGGCGAGCACCGGGGCCAGCCTCGTGACGCCCGACCACGTCGTCATGTCCGCGGCGGTCGCCGGGCCGAAGGCCCGCAGGTAGCGCCGCACCAGCTCCGGCACGTCCGGCTCGTGCAGGCGACCCCCGAGCCAGCGGTCGGCGAAGTCATAGGCGACGGCGGTCGACTCCGTCGGCTTCCAGGTGCCGCGTGGTGGCAGCTGCACCAGCACCTCGGTCACCCGTGCCACCTGGCCCAGCTGGCTCGCTGCACACGACGGGAACTGCTCCGCAAGCCGCGCCCCGAGCGTGCGCTGGGGGAGCGGGCCGTCGGCGAGCACCGCGCGTACGGCGGCCGCGAACCGCTCGCGGTCGACGGTCCGCGCGTCGCCGATGGACTGGCTGGTCCGCAGCTCGCGCTCGCGCACCGGCGCGGCCCACACCGGCAGGCTGAGGGCGTCGGCGGGCAGGTGCAGGTGGACCGTGTCGCGCAGGCTCAGCACCCGTGCCAGCGCCCGCGACCCCAGGGCGTCGCTGACCTCGCGTGGGTCGAGGTCGGTGAGCCGCGCCGCGAGTGAGAGGTACGGCGGCATCGGCTCCTGCGCCTGCAGGCCGACCAGGTGCCCGATCATCTCCGCGGGCGTCCGGTCGACCCGCTCCAGCAGGTGCTGACGCAGCAGCAGGGTGCGGTTGAGCCGCTGCCGGGTGAACCTCACTCGACGGTGATCCGCTTGGTGTCCTCGTGCGGGCCCGCGCCTTCGCCGTTCGACGGGTCGTCGGTGCGCGCGATGAAGGTGTAGCGCCCGGGAGCGAGGCCGCTGACGTCGATCTCCACCTCCCACGGGTGCAGCTTGTCGAGCCAGCCGTCGGCCGTCGCGAAGCCCCTGCGCACCACCTTGCCGGCGCGGTTCTCGATGGTCCACGGCACGGTCGCCTCGAAGGAGCTCGCGCGTCCGGTCGCGGTCAAGGTGTCGCCGACGACGGTGCCCTCGGCGGGCTCGGTGACGTTCACGAGAGCCAGGACCTCGAGCTGGGGCCGAGCCTTCAGCCCGTTGGTGGCGTCCACACCGAGCAGCGTCGGTGCGGCCTTGCCGTCGAGGGTCACCCGGACGGGGAGCCGCTCACCGATGACGCCCTGGAGGGTGTGCACGAGCTGTTGGACGGCCAGCCGGGCCCGGCTGCGGTCGAGGCTTCCGCGTGTGAGCCAGCCGGCGTCCGGCACCTCGACGGTGATCGCGCCGGCACTCTGCTGCACGGACGTGAACCGGCCGCCGGGCCACAGCGTCCGGTAGTCCGGGTCGACCGGGTCGCCGGCGGTCACGGCCGAGGCCGCGCCGACGAGCGGGTCGACGCCGGCGACCTGGGTGAACTCGCGGTAGAGCCGGTCGCCCTGCGGCGTGTCGCCGACGTAGTAGACGGGCACGACCTCCGGGCCGGGGGCGTCGGTACCCGTCGGTGCGCCGGTGGCGTCGCTCGTCGCGCCCGTGGGGTCGACCGCGCTGGTCGGGTCGGTCGGGTCGGTCGTCGCGTCCGTGGTGGTCTCCGCCGGGCTGCTTCCGTCGTCGGCGTCGACGTCACCGTCGTCGCTGCACGCAGCGAGCAGGCTGAGCCCGAGGGCGGCGGCAGCGAGCGCCGAGAAAGTGCGGGCCGAGAATGTGCGGGCCGAGAAAGTGCGGGCCGAGAAAGTGCGGGGGGTGCGCCTCATGGGCTCGATCCTTCCGTGGTGGGTGGTCGGGTCAGCGGACGGTGACGGTCCGCGTGTCGGTGGCGGGGCCTGCCGTGGTGGGCACGACGGCGACGAGGAGGTAGCTGCCGGCCGGTACGGCGGCGATGTCGGCGGTCTCCTCCCACGCCAGTCCGTCGAGCGGCACCGAGCCGGACTCCGCGACCGACCCGTCGTCGGCGCGCAGTTCCCAGTCGACCGCGCCGAGGGCCTCCTGCTCGACCTGCACGGGGCCGACGGTGCCGCGGACGGTCAGGCGGTCGTCGACGGAGTGGCCCTCGACCGGATCGGTGATGCTGACCGGCGCGAGCAGCCGGCGCTCCCGCCCGAGCTCGGTGAGGCCGTCGACCGCGAGCGGCCCGGCAGCCGCCTCGAGCCGGACCGGCCGCGTGTCGCCGAGCGCCGCCTGGGCGGTGAGCACCGCCTGCTGGGCGGCCTGGCGGGCGTCCGGCCCGGCCAGGACCGCCGTCGCCGAGTCGGAGACCTCGATGCGGATGCGGTCGTCGTCCACGCGCACGGCGGCGAACGACCCGTCCGTCCAGTTCGTTCGGTAGTCGGGGTCGTCCGGCCCCGCGTCGACCTCGAGCAGCCGCAACGCCGCGAGCGCCCGCTCCTCGCCGCTGCTGGACGTGGGCACCGCCTGGAACTCGCGAAAGAGCCGCGGGCCGAGGGGCGTGTCGCCGACGAAGTACGCCGCCAGCGCGTCCGGACGCCCGGGCGTCCCTGCCGGGTCCGAGTCGACCCCCGGCAGGCCGAGCTTGCCGGCCAGCGCCACCGCGCCCACGACGGCCGCGGTCGCGACGCCCGCGCCGAGCACGGCTGCTGCCCAGCGCTGCCGTGTCCGCGCTGCCGGCCGCCGGGTGCGCTGCCGGATCTCGCCGAGGTGGTCCCGGGGTACGACGTCGGCGACCGCGTCCCGGAGCAGGTGACCCAGGTCCGACTGGTCGTGGCGGGTCGGCTCGTCCATCACACGTCCTCCGAATCGTGGTCGGCGAGCAACCGCCGCAGCGCCGCGGCACCGCGCGACGCATGGCTCTTCACCGCGCCCCGGCTGACGCCGAGGGTCTCCGCGATCTCCGCCTCGGACAGCTCCAGGTAGTAGCGCAACGCCAACACCTCGCGCTGACGGCGGGGCAGCTGCTGGAGGGCCGCCAGCACGGTGCGCCGCTGGCCGTCGGCCAGGACCGGCTGGTCGGCCGCCGGCGCGACGTCGACCCGCTGCTGCCGGGCCAGGTGCCGTCGTACGACGCCCCGGTGGCGCAGCGCGGAACGGGACCGGTTCACGACCGTCTGCCGCAGGTAGGCCGGCGCGCGGTCGGGGTCCTCGAGCCGGCTCCACCGGCGATGCAGCTCGACGAATGCGTCCTGGACGACTTCCTCGGCCTGGCCCTGGTCGTGCACGAGCAGCACGGACAGCCGCACCAGCTGGTCCCAGTGGGCGACGTACAGCTCCTCGATCGCGAGGTCCGCCGCCTCCGTCACGACGTGTCCCGCCGAGCCCCACGGGGCGGGGGAAGCGCCGAGCACTGCGTGGCCCACGGTCGCATGGATGGTCACGCTAGTTCCACGCGCGAGGGCGTGAACAGGTTGACGCCGGCGCGGCGCGATCTGGGAGGGTGGTCGGCGTGACCGATCCCGACTGCCTGTTCTGCAAGATCGTCGCCGGCGACATCCCCGCGGAGGTCGTCCACACCGGTGAGCGCACCGTCGCCTTCCGCGACATCAACCCCCAGGCGCCGCTGCACGTGCTCGTGATCCCGCGCGACCACGAGCCGAACGCCGCCGCCACGGCGGACGCGGACCCTGCCACGTTCGCCGAGATCGCAGCCACGGCCCGCACGGTCGCGGCCGCGGAGGGCTACGAGGACTACCGGTTGGTGTTCAACACCGGCGCCGGCGCGCAGCAGACCGTGTTCCACACCCACTGCCACGTCATCGCGGGCCGCCCGCTGACCTGGCCCCCGGGCTGACCCGAGGCTGGCTCGAGGCTGGCTCGAGGCTGGCTCGAGGCTGGGCCTCCCGAACCCGGGGCGGCAAAGGAGTGGGCGTGCTCGGAGCCCTCCCGTAGCATGGAGGGGACCGTTCGTCGTCCCTGAAAGGCCGCCCACCCGGGCATCCATGACCGACTCCACTCCCACACCGATCACCCCCGCGCCGACCCGGCACACCGTCGTGGTGCCGAACAGCATCGACATGGTCACCCTCTTCGGCCCGGGCGACGAGCACCTCGGGATCATCGAGAGGCAGTTCGGCGTCGAGGTCCACGTCCGCGGCAACCGGGTCACCCTCAGCGGTGCGCCCCACGAGCTCGAGCTCGCCGAGAAGCTCATCGAGGAGCTCGTCGCCATCCTGCGCACCGGCCAGGGCATCACGCCCGAGGTCGTCGAGCGCGTGGAGGCGATGCTGCGCGCGCAGACCGCGACCTCCGAGCGGCCGGCCGACGTGCTCTCCCTCAACATCCTCAGCAACCGCGGCCGGTCGATCCGACCCAAGACGCTGAACCAGAAGCGCTACGTCGAGACCATCGACAAGCACACCATCACGTTCGGCATCGGTCCCGCCGGAACGGGCAAGACCTACCTGGCCATGGCGAAGGCCGTGCAGGCGCTGCAGGCCAAGCAGGTCAACCGGATCATCCTCACCCGACCGGCCGTCGAGGCCGGCGAGCGGCTCGGCTACCTCCCGGGCACGCTCACTGAGAAGATCGACCCCTACCTGCGCCCGCTCTACGACGCACTGCACGACATGCTCGACCCCGAGTCGATCCCGAAGCTGCTCGCGGCCGGGACGATCGAGGTCGCGCCGCTGGCATTCATGCGCGGCAGGAGCCTCAACGACTCCTTCATCATCCTCGACGAGGCGCAGAACACCACGCCCGAACAGATGAAGATGTTCCTGACCCGACTCGGCTTCGGCTCGAAGATCGTGGTCACCGGCGACGTCACCCAGGTCGACCTGCCGTCCGGCACGAAGTCCGGGCTGCGCATCGTGGAGGGCATCCTCGACGGCGTCGAGGACCTCGCGTTCGTCCGGCTGACCAGCCACGACGTCGTGCGCCACAAGCTGGTGGCGCGCATCGTCGCGGCCTACGACGAGTTCGACGCGCAGCGCGAGGCGCAGCAGGAGGTCCGTCAGAACCGCAGGTTCGCGACCCGACCCGACGACCAGCGTGACAGCGAGAAGGACGACGCCGAGTGAGCATCGAGATCATCGACGAGTCCGGCAGCGGGCTCGACGTGAAGCACTTCTCCCGGCTGGCCCGGTTCGTGATGGACCAGATGCGCGTGCACCCGCTCGCCGAGCTGTGCATCAAGGCCGTCGACGAGGCCACCATCGCCGAGCTCAACGGGAAGTGGATGGAGAAGGAGGGGCCGACCGACGTGCTCGCCTTCCCCATGGACGAGCTGCGACCCGGCCTGGTCAACGAGGAGCCCGAGGAGGGCGTCCTCGGCGACCTGGTGCTGTGCCCCGTCGTCGCGGAGCGTCAGGGCGCCGCAGCCGGGCACGGCACGCTGGCCGAGCTCGAGCTGCTGACGACCCACGGCATCCTCCACCTGCTCGGCTACGACCACGCCGAGCCCGAGGAGCACAAGGTCATGTTCGGCCTGCAGGACCAGCTCCTGGCCCAGTGGCGCGCGTCCTGACGCGGGGTCGGGGGAAGGCATGATCGCCGGCAGTCTGTGGCCGCTCGTGGTGGCGGCCGTCCTCGTCGTGCTCGCCGGTCTGTTCGCCGCCGCGGACGCCGCTCTCGCAGGCTTCTCCAGGGCGCGCGCCCAGGAGATGCTGAGTGAGGGTCGCAGCGGTGCCGCCCGGCTCGTCGCCGTCCTCGACGACGCGCCGCGACACCTCAACACGGCGCTGCTGCTGCAGTTGCTGTGCGAGACCGCGGCGATCGTCATGGTGACCCTGCACATCGACGACCGGCTCGACGCGTCGTGGTGGGCCCGCGCCGGCCTCGCGCTCGGCGTGATGCTCGTCGTCTCCTTCGTGGTCATCGGCGTCGCCCCGCGCACGGTCGGCAAGCAGCACGCCGAGTCGATCGCGATCTGGTCGTCGTGGCCACTGTCCGCCCTGACGACGGTGCTCGGGCCGCTCCCGCGGCTGCTGATCCTGGTGGGCAACATGATCACGCCGGGCCGCGGCTTCCGCGAGGGCCCGTTCCAGACCGAGACCGAGCTGCGGGAGCTGGTCGACATCGCCGAGGCCTCCGAGCTGATCGAGGCCGAGGAGAGGCGGATGATTCACTCCGTCTTCGAGCTCGGAGACACGACGGTGCGCGAGGTGATGGTGCCGCGCGGTGACGTGGTCTACATCGAGACCCACAAGAACCTGCGCCAGACCATGTCTCTTTTCCTGCGCTCCGGCTTCTCCCGCGTCCCCGTCATCGGGGAGAACCTCGACGACGTCCGCGGCTTCGCCTACCTCAAGGACGTCGTGCGCCGCGACTTCGAGGCGCCCGACGTCGAGCTCACTCAGCGGGTCGAGGAGATCATGCGGCCGGTGCACTGGGTGCCCGAGTCCAAGCCGGTCGACGACCTGCTCCGCGAGATGCAGGCCCGCCGCCAGCACGTGGCGATCGTCGTCGACGAGTACGGCGGCACCGCCGGCCTGATCACGATCGAGGACCTCCTGGAGGAGATCGTCGGCGAGATCACCGACGAGTTCGACGAGGCCGAGGTCGAGGTCGAGCGCATCGGCGGGGTCGCGGACGGGATGGTGCGAGTCTCCTCGCGCTACCCCGTGGACGACCTCGACGAGCTCTTCGGCTTCACCATCGAGGAGGAGGACGTCGACTCCGTCGGCGGCCTGCTCGCCAAGCACCTCGGCCGGGTCCCGATCCCCGGCTCCGCCGTCGAGGCCCACGGCCTGCGCTTCGAGGCCGAGCGCGCCGCGGGGCGGCGCAACAAGATCGGCACCGTGCTGATCTGTCGGGTCGAGGAGGAGCCGGAGCTCAAGGACCTGTAGGCGCCGGTCAGGCGCCGGGGACGATCCGCAGGTCCCGCACGGCGCCGCCGTCGAGCGCGGCGAGCGCCTCCTGGTAGGCGGCGGAGTCGTGGGCCGCGACGGCCGCCTCGACGCTCTCGAACTCGATCACGACGCTGCGCTGCTCGAGGCCCGACTCGTAGACCTTCTCCGGCATCCCGCGCACCAGGAAGCGGCCCCCGGCGGCCGTCAGGGCCGGGCCGGCCAGTGCGGCGTAGGCGGCCATCTTGTCCGCGTCGAGCACTTCCCGGTAGTTGCTGATCCAGTAGGCAGGCATGGCCCCATCCTGCCGGATCCCCACCACACCCCGCCGGTTGAGGTGCGAGCAGCGCCAGCGCCCACACCCAGTGGTCAAGGCGGCCGCCCCCTCCTTGGTCGAGGAGGCCGCCCACGTCGTTGGTCGAGGAGGCCGGCCGCGGCCGTCTCGAGACCTCTGGCGTTGGTGCTGGTACTCGCCCGCCCGTTGGTCGAGGAGGCCGGCCACGGCCGTCTCGAGACCCCGGGCCACGGTGCAGGTACTCGCCCCCACCCGTTGGTCGAGGAGGCCGGCCACGGCCGTCTCGAGACCGCTGGCCACGGTGCAGGTACTTGTCTGTGGGCTGCGGCCCGTCGGTGGTGACGATTTCAAGCAGCAGCGACGAGAGACCTGGGAGCGGCTGAGGTCGCGCTGTCGGCTTGCGGGCCGTAGGACCGGGATCGGTGGGTGGCCGGGTCCGCCTGTCAGCTACGGCGGTCTCGAGACGGTCGCGGGCGACCTCCTCGACCAACGCGACGCCCTCGTTGGTCGAGGAGGCCGCCCACGTCGTTGGTCGAGGAGGCCGGCCACGGCCGTCTCGAGACCCCGGCCACGGTGCAGGTACTCGCCCCCACCCGTTGGTCGAGGAGGCCGGCCACGGCCGTCTCGAGACCCCCGGCCACGGTGCAGGTACTCGCCCCCACCCGTTGGTCGAGGAGGCCGGCCACGGCCGTCTCGAGACCCCGGGCCGTGGTGCTGGCTCGCCCACGGGCTGCGGTCCGTCGGTGGTGACGATTTCAAACGGCAGCGACGAGAAGGCCGGGCGGACGGCTGGGTCCGGCTGTCGGCTGCGGGGGTTTCGAGACGGTCGCGGGCGACCTCCTCGACCAACGAGGTGGCTGGGTGGATGGCCCGGTCCGCCTGTCAGCTACGGGGGTCTCGAGACGGTCGCGGGCGACCTCCTCGACCAACGAGGTGGCTGGGTGGATGGCCCGGTCCGCCTGTGGGCTGCGAGGGTCTCGAGACCCTGGCCCACCCGTTGGTCGAGGAGGCCGGCCACGGCCGTCTCGAGACCTCTGGCCATGGCGCTGGAAGGCTCCCCCTACCGCCTCACAAGTCACTGAAAACAGCGCCTGTTCTCCACAAGCATTGATCGAGAATTCCCTGTCCACAAGCGGGTCCTGAGCCTCGTTCCTGCACTGG
>DATMHM010000055.1:0-5685 GCA_035554935.1 Nocardioides sp.
GTCTACGAGGTCCTGGAGTCGCTCGAGCCCGCGCTCGCCCGCCATCCGGAGTACCTGCGATCGGGTGTGCTGGAGCGGCTGTGCGAGCCGGAGCGGCAGATCATCTTCCGCGTGCCGTGGACCGACGACTCGGGCGAGGTCAAGGTCAACCGCGGGTTCCGCGTCGAGTTCAACTCCGCGCTCGGGCCGTACAAGGGCGGGCTCCGGTTCCACCCGTCGGTGAACATCGGCGTGATCAAGTTCCTCGGGTTCGAGCAGATCTTCAAGAACGCGCTCACCGGGCTGCCGCTGGGCGGCGGCAAGGGCGGCTCCGACTTCGACCCGAAGGGCCGCAGCGACGCCGAGGTGATGCGCTTCTGCCAGTCCTTCATGACCGAGCTCTACCGCCACATCGGCGAGTACACCGACGTCCCCGCCGGCGACATCGGCGTCGGCGGCCGGGAGATCGGCTACCTGTTCGGTCAGTACAAGCGGATCACCAACCGCTACGAGTCCGGCGTGCTGACCGGCAAGGGCATCGGCTGGGGCGGCTCACTCGTCCGCACCGAGGCCACCGGCTACGGCACCGTCTACTTCGCCAACGAGATCCTCAAGGCGCGCGGCAGCTCCTTCGAGGGCAAGACCGTGGTCGTGTCCGGCTCCGGCAACGTCGCGATCTACGCCGTCGAGAAGGCCGCCGCGCTCGGCGCCACCGTCGTGGCCTGCTCCGACTCGAGCGGCTACGTCGTGGACGAGAAGGGCCTCGACCTCGAGCTGCTGAAGGAGGTCAAGGAGGTACGCCGGGAGCGGCTCTCGGCGTACGCGGAGGCCCGCGAGTCGGCGCGCCTGGTCACTGGTGGCTCGGTCTGGGACGTCCCGTGCGACATCGCACTGCCCTGTGCGACGCAGAACGAGCTCGACGCCGACGCCGCGGCCACCCTCGTGCGCAACGGCTGCACCGTGGTGGCCGAGGGCGCGAACATGCCCTGCACCCCCGGTGCGGTCGACGTGTTCGCCGCCGCCGGCATCGCCTTCGCGCCGGGCAAGGCCGCCAACGCGGGCGGCGTGGCGACGAGCGCGCTCGAGATGCAGCAGAACGCCTCCCGGGACTCGTGGAGCTTCGCGCACACCGAGGAGCGGCTCGAGGAGATCATGGTCGGCATCCACGCCCGCTGCCTCGAGACCGCCGACACCTACGGCGTGCCCGGCGACTACGTCGCCGGGGCCAACATCGCGGGCTTCATCCAGGTGGCGGACGCGATGCTGGCCCTCGGCGTGATCTGACGCTCGAGCAGCGTCGCGTCAGATCCCCGCGTCGGCGTACGTCCGGCCGCGGCGGCGGTAGACCGCCCAGGTCACGGTGAGGCACACGATGTAGAAGGCCGCGAACACCGCGAACGCGCTCTTCGTCGCGGCCAGCGGCTCGCTCACCCACGGACTGTTGAACGTGATCGGGATGAGGAACCCGCCGAGGGCACCGACGGCGCCGATGATCCCGACCGCGGCCGACGACCTCCGCGTGCCGTCGAGCAGCGCGAGCTCGCGCTCGGGGGTGTCCGCGATGGTCGCGCGCTGGGCGTCGGTCCGGAAGATCGCCGGGATCATCTTGTACGTCGACCCGTTGCCGATCCCCGTGCAGGCGAAGACCAGCAGGAAGACCCCGAGGAACAGCGGGAACACCTGGGCGTTGGCGTCGACCGCGGCCGTCTGCGCGGCACCCGTCCCTGCCGGGATCGGGGTGAGCAGCGACAGGGTGCCGAGGATCCCCAGCGTGCCCAGCACCAGGCCGACGAAGGCGGCGAGGGTGACACGGGCACCGCCGAACCGGTCGGCGAGGTGCCCCCCGAGCGGACGCGTCACGGATCCGACGAGCGCGCCCATGAAGGCGTAGTAGGCGAAGTTGATGCCGATCCCCGGCGCCTGCGGGCCCGCCTGGTGCCAGAAGTTGAGCTTGATCAGCAGCGGCATGGCGGCGGAGTAGCCGATGAACGAGCCGAACGTGCCGATGTAGAGGAACGCCATCACCCAGGTGTGCCGGTGCCGCAGCACGCTCAGCTGCTGGCGGGTGTCGGTCCGCGCGTTCGACAGGTTGTCCATGAAGAGGAACGCGGCGAGTACGGCGACGACCGCGAGGCCGGCGTACACCCACGCCGCGCGCTCCAGGTGGACGCCACCCTCCGACGCCTTCACCAGCCCGAAGATCCCGGCGCCGCCGACGACCACCGGCAGGAAGAACTGGATGATCGACACACCCAGGTTGCCGCCGGCCGCGTTGAGGCCGAGCGCCGCCCCCTTGAGGTGCGCGGGATAGAAGAAGTTGATGTTGGCCATGGAGCTGGCGAAGTTCCCACCGCCGAAGCCGGCCGTCGCGGCGATCACGCAGAACACCCAGTACGGCGTCCCGGGCTGGGTCACGAACCACGCGAACGACAGCGTCGGGACCAGCAGCAGGCCGGCGCTGACCATCGTCCAGTTCCGGCCGCCGAACCGGCCGACGGCGAGGGTGTAGGGCACCCGGATCAGCGCGCCGACCAGGTTGGGGATCGCGACGAGGAGGAACAGCTGCTGGGGGGTGAAGGCGAACCCCTGCGCCACCAGGAACGCCGACGAGACGCTCCAGATCAGCCACACCGAGAACCCGAGGTGCTCGGCGAAGATCGACCACAGCAGGTTGCGCTTCGCGACCGGGGCGCCGACCGAGTCCCAGAACTCCGGGTCCTCCGGGCGCCAGTCGTCGATCCACCGCCCGCGGCGACGGACGAGCTTCGGTTCTGCGGAGCGAGCGACGAGGTCGCCGCTGCTGTGGCCGGTGAGGGTCATGGTCGGGCTCCTGGCGGTGTCCGGGGTCGGATGCTGACCCGATCCTGTGCGCCGCTCGTTTCGCGCCGGGCCGCCTGCGGATTTCGGTTCGTCAACTCCGCCTCACGGGCTCACGTCGCTCGGGAGTCGCGACTGCCGGTTTGCGTCGGAGGGCACCAGCACGCTCGCAACCGCTTCTCCGACTCGGGAGGTGCGTGCACACTGGAGGGACTGGATGTGTCGATGCGTCAGGAAGCAGTCATGGAACTCGCGTACGCCGAGCGTTTCGAGCGCCGAGCCATGCCGCGCGAGGAGTTCGAACAGCTGCCCGAGCAGGTTCGCGCGGAGTACGTCGACGGAGTCGCGCTGATGAGCCCGCCGTCCACCGGGGACCACAACGGTGTCGCCGGCGAGATCTATGTGGTCCTGCGGCAGGCGTTCCCCGACGCCGTCGTCCGTTACGAGCGCGGCCTCGCCCTCCCGACGGGCACGCGCCGGATTCCCGACATTGCCGTCCAGCGGATTCGTGACGACGAGCTCTGGTCGCCTGAGGTTCCGGTGCTGGTGGTCGAAGTCCTCTCGGCGTCCACCCGGGACGAGGATCTGTTCCACAAGCCCGACGACTATCGCCGTTCGGGCATCACCCAGTACTGGATCGTCGACCGGACGGCCCGAACACTCACGGCGCTGGTCAACGCGGGTGACCACTGGGACATCGGATTGAGCCTCACGGACGACGAGCCGACCGGGGCGATCCAGGTCGCGGACCTCGGCACGGTGGAGCTGGACCTGTCGGCGCTGCTCCTCCGGTCACGCGAAGGCGTTGAAGGACCCGAGGTTCGCGTCGTGGAAGAACCCTGACGTCGCCGTCTGGAAAGTCATTCCTCGATCCGGACACAGCGTGCTTGCGCGAGACTGCACCGCGCGAGCACGGGGGGCAGGCTGACGATGTCGGGATTCGACTGGACGATGACCAGGTCGTCGGTCTCAGCGACGAAGTGGCCCCAGCCCTCGTGGATCCACCCGGCAGCGCTGGCTGGCACCCGTAGCGGGCGTCGCCCGCCGCCGTCGAGGGCGTGCACGGCGAAGTCGCACTGGTTGGAGCTGCGGCATCGGCCGGCCAACGCGTACTGCTCGTCTGCGGAGACCATCACGGTGGCCTGCGGCAGGTGGGCGACGACCTCGACGTCACCGCGTTCGCTGACGTGGAGGTACAACACCGGACCCGACGTGTCCGGCCGGACCAGGAGGCCGTTGTGCACGCCGGTCGACTCGAGCAGGGGTTGGTGCCCGGTCACCTCGGCCGAGAAGGTTTCGGTGACGCCCACCTCGGGCGCCCACACCTCGACCCGTGCGGCGTCGCACCTGTCCGTCGACCCGGCGGAGTCCGGGAGCGGCTCGGTGCAGCGCACGAACGCAACGACGCCATCGTTGGTCAGCACGGGTGTGCCGAGCAGTTGGTCGAGCTCGGGATCGTAATCGTCGTCGTCGCGGTTCCAGCGGGCCTTCCCGGTCGCGGTGTCCACGACCTCCATCACGCGCTGGCCGTCGACGTCACGCGTCCAGGTGATCCAGCGGGCGTCGGGGGAGATCACGATGCCCCCGGTGCAGCAGATCGCATCCATCGCCCGCACCGCTGTGCCCTTCCCCCACCACAGCGTGGCGGAGAGGTCGTCCTCGTTCCTCGACGCCACCCAGACGTCCCCTCGGCTCATCTCCAGTGTCCAGTTGCCGGGGACCGTCTCGCCCGCCACCTCCAGAACGCACTGGCACCGGCCGGTCACCCGCACGGACGTGACGTCGGAGGGTCCGCGCGGAACCGGCCCGGCCGTCGGGACGGGCGTCGGGATGGGCGTCTGGGTGGGCGTCGGGGACGGAGCCGGCTCCGGAATGCGGCCCGAGTCGCCGCGAGTGACAGCGAGCCCGCCGACGGCGACGACGACCGCGGCAGCCGCCGCGGACGCTGCCACGGCCGAGCGGCGGCGCCGCTTGGTGGCGACGGCGACCAGGTCGACGAACGGTGGGGGACGGAACTCGCCGGTGAGCTCCCTGAGGCTGTCGAGGTCAGGCATGGTCGGACTCCTCCCGGTCGTCGAGCATCGGGGCGAGCCGCTCGCGGCTGCGGGAGAGGCGCGACTTCACGGTGCCCTCGGGCACGCCCAGCTCGTGAGCGATCTCGGCAGTGCCGAGGTCGGCCAGATAGCGCAGTACGACGACCGCCCGCTGGTCGGGGTCGAGCTGGGCGAGCGCCTGGACCATCGCCACATGGTCGGGTCCCAGCTCGGGGACGGACTGCGGTCCGGGCACGGTGGTCGCGAACCGGCGGACCACTTTGGCGTGTCGCCAGGAGTTGCGCTGGTGGTTGAGGGCCGTGGTGCGGAGCCATGCCTCCGGGTTGAGCACCCGGTCGAACCTTCGGCCCTGTCCGATCGCCTTCACGAAAGCCTCCTGGACGGCGTCCTCGGCGTCAGCCAGGTCGCCGCAGAGGGCGAACAGCTGGAGGACCAGCCGGCCGTACGACGCGTCGTACACATCGCCGAGTGACACCGATCCGCTCACCCGCCCCACCTCCTCGCTCCACGATGACGTGATGACGACACCCGTGCGGCGGTTTCGGTTCCCGGCGGCTCTCGGAAATCTTCCGCTGGGGATTTTATTCGAACACGTATTCCCTTATCATGGATTCATGTCCTCCCCGGCAGCGCTCGCCCAGGCCACCACCGTGGCCGACGCCGCGAGCACGCTCGCGGCGAGCGACTGGGCCGCCCTCGACGGCGCCGACGCCATGGCCGCCGCGGAAGCCATCGCCGCAGCCAAGGGCTTCCTCGACGCCGGCCTGCTGCACGTCATCGACCGGCTCGAGGACACCGGCACCCTGACCGAGCACGGCTGGACCTCGGCCAAGGA
>DATMHM010000056.1:0-16145 GCA_035554935.1 Nocardioides sp.
CAGCTGCAGCCGGTGCTCGAGCAACCGCAGGAACTCGTAGGAGGCCCGCAGGTTCGCGGCGTCGTCGCGCCCGACGTATCCCCCGTCGGCGAGGGCGGACAGCGCCTGCACCGTGTTCGGCACGCGGAGCGACTCGTCGGCGCGGCCGTGCACGAGCTGCAGCAGCTGGACCGCGAACTCGACGTCGCGCAGGCCGCCGGCGCCCAGCTTGAGCTGACGGTCCGCCTCCCGGGCGGGGATGTGCTCGAGGACCCGGCGGCGCATCGCGCGCGCGGCCTCGACGAAGCCCTCGCGGTCCGCGGCCGACCACACCATCGGGGCCACCATGTCGACGAACGCGCGCCCCAGCTCCAGGTCGCCGGCAACCGGTCGTGCCTTGAGCAGGGCCTGGAACTCCCACGGCTCGGCCCAGCGCTCGTAGTAGCCCTGGTGGCTGGCCAGGGTGCGGCTGAGCGGTCCGGCCTTGCCCTCGGGACGCAGGGCCGCGTCCACCGGCCAGATCGTGCCCTCGGCCGTGTGGTCCGAGCAGACCTGCATCAGCTGCGCCGCGAGTCGCGCGGCCACCCGCCCGGCCCGGTCGTCGGCCCGGTCGTCGGCGCCGGCGGCCGCCTCGTGCACGAAGACCACGTCGACGTCGGAGACGTAGTTGAGCTCGTGTCCGCCGCACTTGCCCATCGCGATCACGGCCAGCCGGACGCCGTGCGCGTCCTCGCCGATGCGCGCCCGCGCCACCGCCAGGGCTGCGTCGAGGGTTCCCGCGGCGAGGTCGGAGAGCTCGGCGGCGACGTCGTCGACGCCGACGTGGTGGGTCAGGTCGCGGGCCGCGAGCCGCAGCAGCACCCGCCGGTACTCCACCCGGAGGGCGTCCACGGCCTCCCGGTCCGGCACCGTCGCCACGGGTACGGCGGCCTGCGGGTCAGCCCCGACCGCCGCGAGCAGCCCGGCGCGCAGCGCCCACGCCGCCGGCCGCGTCGAGCCCAGCTCCGGGTCCTGCAGCTCGCGCCACTGCTGGGGGTGGGCGCGCAGGTGGTCGCCCAGCGCGGCGCTCGCGCCCAGCACGCCGAGCAGGCGCATCGCCGTACCCTCGTCGTCGCGCAGCGCCCGCACCAGCTCGGCAGGATCCCCGAGGGCCTCGGCGAGCCGGCACAGCGCGTGCAGCGCACCGTCCGGGTCGGCCGTCCGGCCGAGGAACGCCAGCAGGTCGCCGGCGCCCTCCCCGAGCTCGTCGAGGTCGGCGACGGCCCGGTCGAGGTCGACGAACCCGAGCCGCAGCAGGTCGGTGCGCTGGCTGGACCTGTTCATCGGCCCGGCCTCAGAGCACCGGCAACATCCGGTCGCGCTCGAACACCGAGACCTGACCGCGGTACTCGTCCCACTCGGCGCGCTTGTTGCGCAGGAAGAACTCGAAGACCTGCTCCCCCAGCGTCTCGGCCAGCAGCTCGGAGTGCTCGGCGACCGCGATCGCGTCGTGGAGGCTCTTGGGCAGCGGCTCGATCCCGAGGCTGCGGCGCTCGCGCTCGGTCAGCGCCCACACGTCGTCCTCGGCCTCGCGCGGCAGCTCGTAGCCGTTCTCGATGCCCTTGAGGCCGGCGGCGAGCACCGCGGCATAGGCGAGGTAGGGGTTGCACGCGGAGTCGATGGTGCGCAACTCGATCCGGGTGGACTGGCCCTTCATCGGCTTGTACATCGGCACCCGGATCATCGCCGAGCGGTTGTTGTGGCCCCAGCAGATGTAGGACGGCGCCTCGCCGCCGAACATCATCCGCTTGTAGGAGTTGACCCACTGGTTGGTGACGACGCTGATCTCGCTCGCGTGCTTGAGCACCCCGGCGATGAACTGCCGCCCAGTCTTGGACAGCTGGTACTCGGCACCCGCCTCGTAGAAGGCGTTCTGGTCGCCCTCGAAGAGGGAGACGTGGGTGTGCATGCCCGAGCCCGGGTGCGTGGTGAACGGCTTCGGCATGAAGGTCGCCCACAGCCCCTGGCTGAGCGCGACCTCCCGGATGACGGTCCGGAAGGTCATGATGTTGTCGGCGGTGGTCAGCGCGTCGGCGTACCGCAGGTCGATCTCCTGCTGCCCCGGGCCGGCCTCGTGGTGGCTGAACTCGACCGAGATGCCCATCGCCTCGAGCATCGTGATCGCCTCCCGCCGGAAGTCGGAGCCGTGCGAGTGGGCCGCGTGGTCGAAGTAGCCGCTGCGGTCCATCGGGACCGGCTCGTCGCCCGCCCGCGGCTCGTCCTTGAAGAGGTAGAACTCGATCTCGGGGTGGGTGTAGAACGTGAACCCCTGCTCGGCCGCCCGGCCCAGGGTGCGCTTGAGGACGTTGCGGGGATCGGCGTACGACGCCGAGCCGTCCGGCATCACGATGTCGCAGAACATGCGGGCGGTCGCCGGGCCCTCGCCGCTGCGCCAGGGCAGGATCTGGAACGTGGTCGGGTCGGGGAGCGCGAGCATGTCGGCCTCGTAGACCCGGGCGAAGCCCTCGATCGCGGAGCCGTCGAAGCCGATGCCCTCGGAGAAGGCGCCCTCGAGCTCCGCGGGGGCCACGGCCACGGACTTCAGGAACCCGAGCACGTCGGTGAACCACAGCCGCACGAACCGGACGTCACGCTCCTCGAGAGCGCGGAGAACGAAGTCTTCCTGCTTGCCCATGGCTGCAGCCTAGAGGAGCAGCCGCACACAGCACCCACGCCCCGGCGGCACGCTCTCGACGGCCAGGTCCGGCCGGCCGGAGCGACGCGCGAGCGCGCTCACGAAGGCGTGGTTGACGCCGCAGACCAGGTCCCGGTGGTCGGCGGCCAGCCGGTCGAACGGGCAGTTGCCGAGGCAGATCTCGCCGTCGGTCTCGCGGGGCTCGTAGCCGAGGGGGGCGAGGGCCTCGACCAGGCCGCCGGCCGCTGTCGGCCTCTCCTCGACGACGGCCCGGGCCGCCCCGTCCGCAGCCTCGGCCAGCGCCTCGGGCATCGGGACCCCCGCGAGGTTGCGCTCGACGGCATCGGCGAGCACCTGGCCGGCGAGGTCGTAGCGACGGCTCGGCACGCTGACCGCGACCTCGCGACCGGAGCGGCGGTAGAGCTTGGCCGGGCGGCCCGCGCCGGGGCCGGTCCGGCCGGTGAGGCGACGGAACTCGGTGACGAGCAGGCCCTCCTCGACGAGCCGGTCGAGGTGGAACTTCGCGGTGTGCCGGGGCACCTCGACCCCCGAGGCCGCCTGGTCGCGGCTCACCGCGCCGGGCTGCTCGGCGACGAAGCGGTAGAGCGCTCGTCGTACCGGATCGGCCAACGCGCCCAGCCTGGTCACCCGTCGCCCGAATGCCTCGTCCATGCGCCCGACCCTCCCGGAATTTTCTAGCGGAGACAAGTCTTGCCGAAAGACCGCGCCAGGTCTACCGTCAAAACTGATGTCCCTTACAGGGGACCGCTCGAGAAAGGGAGCCATCATGGCCAGCACTCACGCGTGGGACAACCTCACCCACGACATGCGCGAGGAGTTCAACGACCTCGCCCACTTCTCCACCATCGATGCCAACCGCCAAGGACGCGTCGCGCTCTGGGCCACCCTCACCGCACTGCCGCTGGTGTGGGGCCTGGACATGATGCTCGGGATCATGACGGACCACTGGGACAGCTACGTCGCCGTGTGGGCGAACAACTTCCTTCCCGGCACGGCGGACGACGCGGTCATGTGGATCGGCGCCATCACCGTCGCGGTCGGCGTGCTGGTCGCGATCGCCCCGCACTACGGCGGCGACGTCCTCGGCGTGTGGCTGGTTCTGCTCGCGATCAACCTGTTCGGCGTCGACGGGGTCGCGCACCTCGCCGTCGGCATGCTGGCGCTGGCGTTCTGCAGCTTCGCGATGGCCCGGATGGTGCGCGGCGACCACATCAGGGAGGCCTAGCTCCGCGGGGTGGTCACCGTTCCGGGACGTTGGACGCCAGCTCGGCCAGCCATGCTGCCGCGCTGGCGTCCGACGGCATCCGCCAGTCACCGCGCGGCGACATCGTGCCGCCGGGGCTCACCTTCGGGCCGTTCGGCAGCGCGGAGCGCTTGAACTGGCTGCTGAAGAACCGTCGTACGAACACCTCGAGCCACTGCCGCACCGTCGCGAGGTCGTACGACGTCCGCCGCTCCTCCGGGAAGCCGGGCGGCCACTCCCCCGCGTGCTGGTCGCGCCAGGCGTGCCAGGCGAGGAACGCGATCTTGCTGGGCCGGTAGCCGCGCCGGATCACGTGGTGCAGCGTGAAGTCCTGCAGCGCGTAGGGACCGACCGAGTCCTCGGTGGCCTGCGGCTTCTTGCCCTCCTCGGTCGGGATCAGCTCCGGGGTGATCTCCTGCTCGAGGATCTCCCGCAGCACCTGGTCCGCGGCGTCGTCGTAGTCGCCACCGTGCAGCTGGTTGCTGTCGATGACCCAGCGGATGAGGTGCTGGATGAGGGTCTTCGGCACACCGGCGTTGACGTTGTAGTGGGACATCTGGTCGCCGACGCCGTAGGTGCACCAGCCGAGCGCGAGCTCGGAGAGGTCGCCGGTGCCGAGCACGATCCCGCCGCGGTGGTTGGCGAGCCGGAACAGGTAGTCGGTGCGCAGGCCCGCCTGCACGTTCTCGAACGTGATGTCGTAGACCGGCTCCCCGTCCGCGAACGGGTGCTTCAGTCCCTCCAGCATGGTCCGCGCCGCGGGCTTGATGTCGAGCTCCTCGAAGGTGCAGCCGAGCGCCTGCGAGAGCCGGGTGGCGTAGGACTTGGTCGTCTCGCCGGTCGCGAAGCCCGGCATCGTGAAGGCGTGGATGTCGCTGCGCGGCCGCCCGAGCCGGTCCATCGCCTTGGCGGCGACGATCAGCGCGTGGGTGGAGTCGAGGCCGCCGCTGACGCCGATCACGACCTTGGGATGACCGATCGCGGCGAGCCGCTGCTCGAGGCCGGAGACCTGGATGTTGTAGGCCTCGTAGCAGTCGAGGGCGAGGCGGGCCGGGTCGTCGGGGACGAACGGGAAGCGGTCGACCTTGCGCCGCAGCCCGATGTCGCCGGCGGGCGGGTCGAGCTCGAAGGCGACCGTCGTGAACGGCTCGATGCCCGCGCCGAGGCGGTTGTCCTCGAAGGTCCCCTGCCGCAGCCGCTCCTGCCGCAGCCGGTCGAGGTCGACGTCGACCACCGTGGCGCGTGGGCCGTCCGGGAATCGCTCGCTCTCGCCGAGCAGGTCGCCCATCTCGTAGACCATCGTCTGGCCGTCCCAGGACAGGTCCGTGGTCGACTCGCCCTGCCCCGCCGCGGCGTAGACGTAGGCGGCGTTGCAGCGGGCACTGGCGCTGCGGGCCAGCAGGTGCCGGTCCTCCGCGCGGGCGATCGTGATCGGGCTGCCCGACAGGTTCACGAGCACGGTCGCGCCGGCCAGCGCCGCCTCCGCGCTCGGCGGGATCGGCACCCACATGTCCTCGCACACCTCGACGTGGAGGACCAGGCCCGGCACGTCGGTGGCGTCGAACAGCAGGTCCGCCCCGAAGGGGACCTCGGCGCCGTTGAGCTCGACCCGCTCGCTGCGTACCGTCGAGCCCGCGGCGAACCAGCGCGCCTCGTAGAACTCCCGGTAGGTCGGCAGGTAGGACTTCGGCGCCACCCCGAGCACGCGGCCGCCCTGGATCACCACCGCGCAGTTGTGGAGGCGGTTCCCGACCCGCAGCGGCGCACCGACCACGAGCACCGGCCGCAGGCCCGCCGAGGCGACGGTCAGGTCGAGCAGGGCCTCGCGGACCGCCTCCAGCAGGGTGTCCTGCAGGAAGAGGTCGTCGACGGCGTACCCCGTCAGGCCCAGCTCGGGGAAGACCGCGACCGCGACGCCCTCCTCGTGCAGCGCCTGCGCCTGCTCGATGGTCCGGGCAGCGTTGGTCGCCGGGTCGGCGATCGCGACCGGCAGGGTCACCGCGGCGACGCGCGCGAACCCGTGGGCGTAGGCCGAGTAGAAGTCCACGGGGGGAGTCTAGGGAGCGCAGCCCCGGGCAGCCCCGGCAGTTCCGGCAGTTCGGGGCGGTTGCGTGTGCGCCGATGAGTACGACGCCCGCGCCCGGTCTCCCCTGCATGAGCATCTCCAGCACCCACATCCAGCCCTGCCTCTGGTTCGACGACCAACTGGAGGAGGCGGCGGCCTTCTACACCGGGATCTTCCCGAACTCCTCGATCGGGCACCTGACCCGCTACGGCGAGGAGGGCCGCGGCGTGCCGGGCACGGTGATGGCCGGCGAGTTCACCCTCGACGGGCTGACCTTCCGCGGCATCAACGGCGGTCCGGAGTTCCGGTTCAGCGAGGCGGTGTCGTTCTCGGTGACCTGCCGCGACCAGGGCGAGGTCGACTACTACTGGGACTCCCTGGCGGACGGCGGCGAGGAGTCGGTCTGCGGCTGGTTGAAGGACCGGTTCGGCCTGTCGTGGCAGATCGTGCCCGCTCGGCTCTACGAGCTGGTGACCGATCCCGACCCGGCGCGCGCGGGCGCCGCCACCCGGGCGATGCTCGGGATGCGCCGGATCGTCGTCGCCGATCTCGAGGCGGCGGCCGACGCTGCCACGGACGCCGTACCGGGGTGATCCAACACACAGCGCGCGCCGGGCGTCCCCGGGACTAGCCTCGTTGTTGCCCTTTCACGAACGTGGACCCACACCGGTGGGCCGCGAGTCACCAGAGTGGAGCAACGATGAGCAGCACGCCCGAAGAGACCGCCCCCTACGGCGGAGCCCCCGCCCCTGCGGCGGCGCCCGCGCCGATCAAGCGGATCCGGACCCATCACCTGCGCGAGATGAAGGAGCGCGGCGAGCGCTTCTCGATGCTCACCAGCTATGACCAGCTGACCGCGGGCATCTTCGACGAGGCGGGCATCGAGGTCCTCCTCGTCGGCGACAGCGCCTCCAACAACGTCCTCGGCAACAGCACCTCGATCCCGGTCACCGTCGACGAGCTGATCCCCCTCACCCGCGCGGTCAGCCGCTCGGTGTCGCGGGCCATGGTCGTCGGCGACCTGCCCTTCGGCAGCTACCAGGCCTCGCCCGAGCAGGGCTACCTGACCGCCGTCCGCTTCATGAAGGAGGGCGGCGCCCACTGCGTGAAGCTCGAGGGCGGGGTCGAGATGGTGCCGCAGATCGAGCGGATGACCCGCGGCGGCATCCCCGTGATGGCGCACATCGGCTTCACCCCGCAGTCCGAGCACGCGCTCGGCGGCTACCGCGTGCAGGGCCGGGGCGCCGCCGCCGACCGCCTCCTCCGCGACGCCGAGGCCGTCCAGGAGGCCGGTGCCTTCGCCGTCGTCATGGAGATGGTCCCCGGCGACGTGGCCGCCGAGATCACGGCCAAGCTCGAGATCCCCACCATCGGCATCGGCGCCGGCAACCGCTGCGACGGCCAGGTGCTGGTGTGGCAGGACGCCTTCGGCCTGCGCACCGGCCGGCTCCCCCGCTTCGTGAAGCAGTACGCCGACCTGCGCTCCGTGCTGCTCGACGCCGCCCGCGCCTACGACGCCGAGGTCAAGGACGCGAGCTTCCCCGCCCCCGAGCACACCTTCTGATCCCGCCAGCGCGAGTCGGGTGGGTGAGCGTGACACATGCGTCACGCTCACCCACCCAACTCCCCTGTTCCGGGGGCTGTGGATGACGCCTGCGGCCGACGCCGCCAGCAGGCAGGCTGGTCGACATGTCCCGGGACCAGTGGAAGCGGCTGGCGGTCCGCCAGGCCGGCCTCGTCACGCGAGCACAGCTCGCCGCCGTGGGGGTCGACCGGTGGGTGATCCGCCGCCGCGTCGCGAGTGAGCGCTGGGTCGCGCACACGCCGACCGTGATCGGTACGACGACGGGTGAGCTGACCCGCGACCAGCTGATGTGGCTGGGCGTACTGCACGCTGGTGGCGACGCGCTCGTCGGGGGCCTGACCGCTGCGGAGGTCGCCGGCATGCGGAACTGGCACCGCGACGACGTGACGATCCTGGTGCCGCACTCCTGCGACGTCGGCGACGGCTTTCCCGGCGTCACCCACGTGCGGACGAGGCGGGACCTGGCCGCGATGCGGCGTCCGGGCGCCGGCCTGCCGGTGTGCCGGCTCGAGCCGGCCGTGCTGCTGTTCGCCGCGGGCCAGTCCTCCTCGCGCACCGCTGAGGGCGCGCTGGCAGCGGCCGTGCAGCAGCGCCTGACGTCGCCCGAGCGGCTGCTCGAGTGGATCGACCGGTTGCGTCCGCTGCGCGGTGCGGCCGCCCTGCGTCGCTCCCTCGAGGAGATCGCGGGTGGCGCCCAGTCGACGGCAGAGATCGACGTACGCAGGATGTGCCGTGCTGCCGGGCTCGCGCGGCCGCAGCGGCAGGTCCGACGACGCGACGCATCGGGCCGCGTCCGGTCGGTGGGCGTGCCCGCCGCATAGTTGGGTGGGTGGGCGTGACACATGCGTCACGCTCACCCACCCAACACTCGTCAGGGCGCGTCGACGGCTGCCGGACCCGTGGCCTCGTCCTCGGGCGGAGCGGGGGCGTCCGAAGGCTCGACGACCGGCTCGGGGTCGGGCTCAGGTGTCGGCTCGGGCTCGGGCTCGGGCTCGGGCTCGGGGGAAGGTTCGGGCTCGCGTGTCGCCACGGGCTCAGGTGCGGGCGCGGGCGCCGGCTCGGGCTCCGGGTCGGGCACGGGCTCCGGATCGGGCACGGGCTCCGGGTCGGGGACAGGCTCCGGATCAGGCGCAGGCTCCGGCTCGGCCACAGGCTCCGGGTCAGGCGCGGGCTCCGGATCGGGCGCAGGCTCCGGGTCGGGCGCAGGCTCCGGGTCCGTGTCGGTCCACGGACCGGTTGCCGGATCCTCCGGCCCGGTCACCGCCGGATCGGTCACCTCCGGATCGGCCACGACGGCGGCGTCCGGGGCCGGCGTCCGGCCGTCCTGGGACGGCTTGCGGACCCGGTCGAGCACCTCGCGCAGGTCCTCGTCGCAGGCGCACAGGTCGGCGAGCTGCTCGGGGGCCGGCAGGCCGCCGTACGTCGAGATCGTCGACGCCGCGGTGGCGAGCTCGTCGGCGTACCGCTCGGCGAGGGCGGCGACGGTGTCGGCGAACCCCTTCGTGAGGTGGTACGCCGACAGCGCCTCCGCGAGCGCCTTCGGGCGTGCGAGGTCGACGCCTCCGGCGCACAGCACCACGGACGCGGCCAGGGCCGCGTCGTCGACGTCCTGGGGGTTGCGGACCTCGTCACCGTCGGCGTCGACCGCCACGGACGACCAGGTGCCGGGCAGCAGCGCGAACGGCCCGACGCCCGCGTCCCACCGGCGGTTGCCGTCGAGGGCACCGGCGTCGGTGTCGTCGACCCGGCCGCGGCCCTTGCGGCCGTCGAGCGCGGGGCCGACCAGGTCGGGGGTGACGAGCCCGTCGACGGACACCTCGTGGCCGCCGTCGAGGCCCAGGCCGTGGTCGGACTCGATCCGGCCGATCGCGGCGAGCACCAGCCAGTCCAGGTTGCAGTCCGCGGCGGCGTCGATGACGAGTGCCGCGCGCTGGTAGGCGAGCACGGCGGCCTGCGGGGCGTCGAGCAGCGCCCCGGGGTACTCCTCGGGCTCGGCGACCGGCGTTCGCCGCACCGCTGCCGGCTCGACGGCCGGGGCAGGCTGCGCCGCGGCGGCCGGCTCCTCCGGCAGTGGTTCGGGCTCGGGCGGCGCGAGGTCCGCGACGGTCTGGCCCGTGGACGTTCCTGCGTTCATGCTCGCGGTCGGTTCCGGCCCGCCCTGCTGCACGATCCCGGTCGTTGCCAGGACCACTGCCAGGACGGACACCAGCGCGACGATCCCGAGCGCTCGCCGTACCCACCGCACGGCCGGGTTGGAGAGCCCCATGCCACCCCACCTCCATGTGAGTGTCGGACCCGCACCAGTGTTCGCCCGATCCCGGCACCGCGCAGCCGAATGACCAGATCGACGAGTAAAGATGGCTCGTCCGGGCGGTCCGACCCGGGACCCTCCCGGATGAGAGGATGCGGCCCGTGGCCGAGCTGACCTTCCGAACCGGGACGATGGACGCCGGAAAGTCGACCCTGGCGCTCCAGACGAACCACAACCACGCGGCCCGCGGCAGGATCGGCCGGCTCTTCACCTCCCACGACCGCGCGGGCGTCGCGACGGTGTCGTCCCGGCTGGGGCTGACGGCGAACGCGCACGAGGTGGAGCCGGGCTTCGACTTCTGGCGCTACACCGTCGACGCGCTGACCCAGGGGGCGCGGATCGACTACCTCATCTGCGACGAGGCGCAGTTCTACACCGCCGAGCAGGTCGACCAGCTGGCGAAGGTCGTCGACGAGCTGCAGATCGACGTGTTCTGCTTCGGCATCCTCACCGACTTCCGCACCCGGCTCTTCCCCGGCTCGGCGCGCCTGGTCGAGCTCGCCGACCGGACCGAGGTGCTGCAGGTCGAGGCGCTGTGCTGGTGCGGGAAGCGCGCCACCCACAACGCCCGCACCGAGAACGGCGTGATGGTGACGGAGGGCGAGGTGATCGTCGTCGGCGACGTCGACGCAACGGATGCGCCGGTCGATCAGGTCCAGCACGCCGACGAGGACGTCGACGTCGCCTACGAGGTCCTCTGCCGCCAGCACCACCGCCGCGGTCTGACCGCGGCGCGGGCGCGCGCGGTCAGCCTCTCCCCCGAGCCGCTGCCGTTCAGCTGAACTCGGGTCGTCCGGCCGTCAGTCGAGCAGGACCGGGATCAGCATCTCGTCAGGGGTGAGCGAGCCGTGCATGCCGATCAGCCGCGCCTCGTAGGGGAAGGTCTCGGTCGAGAGCACCGCGAAGTCGCCGCGGCAGGCGACGACCACGTCGCCGATCCGCGGCAGCACGGACGGGTCGACGGCCCCGAACCAGCCGCGGCCGATCGCGTCGGCGCGGCTCATCACGTCGGCGCGGTCCCCCAGCACCTCGCGCCAGGTCGCCAGCACGTCGGGCACCGCACCGCCGGTGCAGTAGAGGTGGCGGAACCTGGCCTCCCCGCCCACGAGCGCGACACCGTCGAGCAGGTGGTCGTTCTCCGAGACGTCGAGGCGGGACTCGTCCGAGACGTCGACCATGCCGTGGTCGGCGACCACGACCAGACGCCGGTCGGCGGGCAGCGCCTCGCGCAGCTGCTCGGCCTCGTGGTCGATCATGGCGAGCTGCTGCAGCCACTGGCTCGAGGCGACACCCCACCGGTGCCCGGTCCAGTCGAGGTCGCCGTCGTAGACGTAGGTCAGCGCAGGCTGCCGCGGGTCCGGACGCGACGCCGCGACGACGGCAGCGATCCGCTCACCGACCCGGTCGACGCCGACGTAGTCCGCGCCGCGGTGCGCCGCGACGGTGAGCCCGCTGCCGTTGAACTCGCGCTTGTTCACGACCGTCACCCGCACGCCCGCGGCCTGCAGGGACGCGAACGCGGTCTGGTGCGGCTGCCACTGCGTCGGCTCGACGTCGTGGTCCCACAGCAGGGCGTTGAGCAGCTCGCTGGTCCCGGGGATCCGGGTGGTGAAGCCGACCAGCCCGTGCGCACCGGGGGTGAGCCCGGTGCCGAGGGAGGTCAGCGACGTCGAGGTGGTCGACGGGACCCCGGCGGTGGCGGGCGCCGAGCCCGCCATCAGCGAGGAGAGGTACGGCGCTGCGTGGGCGTGTCGCTCGAGCAGCCGTGCGCCCAGTCCGTCGATCAGGAACACCACGTAGGACGCGGCGTCGGGCAGCACGAGCCCGGAGGGGGCAGGTCCCAGCGGGCTGCCGAGCGCCTGCGCCGCGGCGGGGACGAGGTCGCTCAGCGAGCGGACGCCGTACGCCGGCTCGCAGAAGCCGGTCGCGCTGTCCTCGGCCAGCACGTCAGCCACGGGTCAGCGCCGAGAGCGACGCCGCGAACGAGAGCAGGCCGCCGACGGCGTCCTTGCCGTCCGCGGCGGCCGAGACGCGCAGGGAGAAGTCGTCGGACGACACGGTGCCGGTGTAGCCGTGGTCGGCCTCGCACTGCGGGTCGTTACACCCGGCGGGCTCGAGGTCGAGCCGGCCGACGGCGCCCCAGCCGATCGTGAGCACAGCCTCCGCGGGCGGGCGCGGCCCCGACGTCGGGTTGGTGGTCATCCGGGTGACGACGACGTTGGTCACCGAGCTCAGGCTGACCGCCTCGGTCGAGGTCGACGTGTAGGGCTCGGGCAGCAGGTCGTCGCCGGCGTGCTCGTCGGTGTGGGCCAGCACGAGCCGGGTGGGCGTCAGGACCACGACGGTCTGGTGGCGGCGTACCTCGTCGCGGTCGAAGGTCGGCTCGTGGTGGACGTAGAACGAGATGACCGGCTCGCCGCCGAGCGCGTCGGACACGGAGTCCTCGACGACCTCGGGGTAGTAGCCGGACCGGTTGATCGCGGTGCTGAGCTCGGCGATCCGGTCGCGGTCGTCACCGGAGCGCGCACGTGCAGTCAGGCCCATGGGCGGCATCCTCGCACGCCGGCCTCCGCGCCTGCGCGGCAGCGTCGCGGCGTGGCAGGAGCTCAGTCGGGGATCGTGGTGATCAGGTCGGGCATCCTGCGCACGAACGAGTCCGGTCGCGGGTCCTTGACCGCGGCCACCCGCGCCGACGCGGTGAGCACCTGGGCGCTGTCGACGCCGGCGAGCACCAGAGACAGCTCGAGGGAGCTGACCTGCGGCAGGTCGTTCTGCAGGGCCGCGACGCGGGTGATCAGCTCCTCGATCGCCGAGACGTCGACCGCGTCGGCGCCGCGGTAGCCGAAGAGCAGCGGGGCGCTCTTGACCTCGCGGACCATGGCGGCCACCTCGTGCTCGCCCAGCGGCGGGATCCGGTAGGACCAGTCGCCCAGCAGCTCGATGACCGGCCCGGAGATGCCGAAGGAGACGACCGGCCCGAACAGCGGGTCCTCGAAGGAGCGGACCGCGATCGGGACGCCGGTCGGGGCGTTGCGCTGGACGACGAACCGCCCGGCATCGGGGTCGACGAGGCGGCTGAGGTCGGTCCACGCCTCGCGCATCTCGGCCACGTGGTCGATGTTGCGCCACACGTGCACCTGGTCGGGCCGCTCGCGCACGGAGGCGAGGGTGGACTTGAGCACGACGTTCCAGCCGAGCGACTCCCCCGCCGCGATCGCCTGGTCGAGGTCGGCGACCGGGATCGTCGGCCACAGGTCGATCCCGTAGTGGCCGAGCAGCGTGGTGATCTGCGCCTGGTCGAGCTCGACCTCGCGGTCGGCGGCCACGACGTCGGGTGCGCCCAGGATGCCGTCGACCAGCCGGCGCGCGGCCCGCTCGTCGACCTCGCCGGCCTCGGCGGCCGGGCTGTCGGGCGCGTGCAGCCACACGGCGTACTCCACGACCCGGGCCAGGGCGCGCACCGCTGCCTCCACGGCCGGGTACGACGGCACGGAGCCGCGTCCGGCCGAGGAGCCGGCCACGTCGGGCACGCGCAGGAGCTCCGGGATGCCCTCGGCGCCGAGGAACGAGGACACCAGCGGCTTGTCCGACTGCTCGCCGACGGCCGCCAGCACGTTGGCGACCTCCTCGCCGGAGACGTCGAGCGGCGGGATGTAGACGGCGATCACGGAGTCGACGTCCGGGTCGTCGATGGCGTCGTCGAGGGCGTCCTCGAAGTCCTCCGCGGTGGCGTCGGCGCCGAGCGCGACCGAACGGTTGACGACCAGCCCGACGGCGGAGGCCGCGTCGGCGGCGAGCAGGCCGAGCGCGTCGGAGTTCCCGACGATCGCGACCCGGCGCCCGCGCGGCAGCGGCTGGTGCGCGAGGAGTTGGGCGACGTCGAACATGTCGTCGAGGGTGTCGACCTGGATCACGCCGGCCTGGCGGAACATCGCGTCCACCGCCGCCTGGGGCGCGCCGATGCGTCGTACGGTGTGGCCCATCGGCACGCCCTGCGTGGTTCGGCCGGACCGGACCGCGACGATCGGCTTGCGGTGCGAGACCCGGCGGGCGATGCGGGAGAACTTGCGCGGGTTTCCGATCGACTCGAGGTACATCATGACGACCTCGGTGGCGTCGTCCTCCTCCCAGTACTGCAGGAGGTCGTTGCCGGAGACGTCGGCGCGGTTGCCGGCGCTGACGAAGGTCGAGATGCCGAGGCCGCGGTTCTTGACCTTCTCCAGGATCGCGGAGCCGAGCGCGCCGGACTGGCAGAAGAACCCCGCGCGACCGCGGGCCGGCATGACCGACGACAGCGACGCGTTGACCTGCACGACCGGGTCGGTGTTGATGATCCCGAGGCAGTTGGGGCCGATCAGCCGCAGGCCGTAGGAGCGGCACAGCCCGGCCAGGTGGCGCTGTCGCTTGCGGCCCTCCTCACCGGTCTCGGCGAAGCCGGAGGAGATCACGATCAGCCCGTGCACGCCCTTGTTGGCGCAGTCGAGGACGACGTCGGTGACGGCGTCGGCCGGCACGGCGACGATCGCGACGTCGACGTCGTCGGGGATGTCGTTGACGTTCTTGTAGGCCGGCATGCCCGACACGGCGGGCGCACTGGGGTTGACGACGTAGACCCGGCCGGTGAAGTCCGCCATCACCAGGTTGCGGACCAGGACCTGGCCGATCGTGTCCTGGCGGCGGCTGGCGCCGATGACGGCGACGGACCTCGGGTGGAAGAAGCGCTGGATCGACGCGGCCTCGGCGGCGTGCTCGCGATCGCGCATCACCCCGATGGCCGTGTCGGTGGGGTCGATCGGGAACTCGAGGGTGATGACGCCGTCGTGGAACCCGCTGGCGACCCGGTAGCCCGCGTCGCGGAAGGTCTGGATCATCCGGCTGTTGTCGGGCAGCACCTCTGCGGTGAACCGCTCGACCCCGCGCTCGCGGCCGGCCTGGGCGAGGTGCTCGAGCAGGAGCTGCGCGATCCCGCGGCCCTGGTGGCCGTCCTCGACGAGGAAGGCGACCTCCGCCTCGTTGTCCCCCACGACGTCGTACCGACCGACCGCGATCATCTTCTCCTGCAGGATCAGGATCAGGGCGACCCGGTCGACGTTGTCGACGTGGGTGAAGCGGCGTACGTCGCGCTCGGACAGCACCGGCATCGGGGAGAAGAACCGGTAGTACTTCGACTCGTCGGAGACCCGCGCGTAGAACTCGACCAGCAGGTCGTCGTCCTCCGGGCGGATCGGCCGGATGTGGGCGGTACGACCGTCCCGGAGCAGGACGTCACCCTCCCAGTGCGCCGGGGGCGCCTGGATCTCCTGCGTGGGGGTGGCGTCGCCGGGGGTCACGAGGAGAAATCTATCGGTATCCCCCACACCGCGGCGCGCCCGGCGAAGCACCGTCGGAGGCACCGGGGAGAATGGCGCCCATGGCACGGCGTACGAAGCAGGAACCCCTTCCGGAGGACTTCGAGGAGCACATCCTCGACACCGACATCCGCGACGAGATGCAGTCGTCCTTCCTGGAGTACGCCTACTCGGTCATCTACTCCCGGGCGCTGCCCGACGCGCGCGACGGCCTGAAGCCGGTGCAGCGCCGGATCCTCTACACGATGAACGACATGAGCCTGCGGCCCGACCGGGGGCACGTGAAGTCCGCCCGCGTCGTCGGTGAGGTCATGGGCCGGCTGCACCCGCACGGCGACGGTGCCATCTACGACGCCCTCGTCCGGACCGCACAGTCGTGGTCGCTGCGGCTGCCGTTCATCGACGGGCATGGAAATTTTGGAAGTCCTGACGACCCCCCGGCTGCCATGCGGTACACCGAGTGCCGGATGGCGCCCCCGGCGATCGCGATGACGGAGTCGATCGACGAGGACACCGTCGACTTCAAGCCCAACTACGACAGCCGCGAGTACGAGCCGACCGTGCTCCCCTCGGCCATCCCCAACCTGGTGGTCAACGGCACCACCGGCATCGCGGTCGGCATGGCGACCAACATGGCGCCGCACAACCTGGTCGAGGTCGTCCAAGCACTGCGGCACCTGATCCAGCACCCGAAGACCGACGTCGAGGGGCTGATGCGCTTCATCCCCGGCCCGGACCTGCCCACCGGCGGCAAGATCGTCGGCCTGGACGGCATCCGCGACGCCTACGAGAGCGGTCGCGGCGTCTTCAAGATGCGCGCGACCGCCCGGGTCGAGACGATCGGCCGGCGCAAGGGCATCGTGGTGACCGAGCTGCCCTACGGCGTCGGCACCGAGAAGGTCATGGAGCGGATCAAGAC
>DATMHM010000057.1:0-9283 GCA_035554935.1 Nocardioides sp.
TCCGCTCGCGATCATGAGGACCTGGGCGTGGTAGAGCAGCTGGCTGATCTCCAGCGCGGTGGCGTCCTTGCCCTCGTGCTCGGCGGCCATCCAGGACTCAGCGGCCTCCTCGATCAGCTTCTTGCCGATCGCATGGACGCCGGCGTCGAGCTGCCGGACCGTGCCGGAGCCCTCCGGCCGGGTCTGTGCCTTCTCGCTGAGCTCTGCGAACAGCTCGTCGAACGTCTTCACAGGGGGTCAGCCTACGGCGTCGCCGCAGGCCGCCCCGCCCCGGTCCCCCGCCGCGAGACCGCGGGAATCAGCCGTTGTAGCCGCGCGAGCGCAGCTTCTTCAGCGTGGCCGCGGTCTGCAGTGCCGCGGAGGCCGCCTCGTAGCCCTTGTCCTCGTTCGACCCCTCGAGGCCGGCGCGGTCCAGCGCCTGCTCCTCGTTGTCGCAGGTGAGCACGCCGAAGCCGACCGGCGTGTGGTGGTCGAGCGAGACCCGGGTCAGGCCGTCCGTGGCCGCGTTGCAGACGTAGTCGAAGTGGGGCGTGCCGCCGCGGATCACGACGCCGAGCGCGATCACGGCGTCGTACGACGGCGCGAGCGCGCCCGCCGTCACGGGCAGCTCGAAGACGCCGGGCACGCGCACCACGACCGGCGCCTCGAGCTTGTGGTCGGCGAACGCGCGCTGGGCGCCGGCGATCAGACCGTCCATCACCTCGCGGTGCCAGCTGGCGGCGACGACGGCGACCCGGAGGTCGTGGCAGTCGACGGGGGCGATGTCGGGGGCACCGTGTCCGGCCATGTCAGCTGTCTCCTTCGGGATCGGTCAGGTCGGGCAGCTCGTGGCCCATGCGGTCGCGCTTCGTCAGCAGGTAGGCGATGTTGTGGTCGTTGGGGTGCGGCGTCAGCGGCACGCGCTCGGCGACCTTGATGCCGTAATCCTCCAGCGAGCTGACCTTGGCGGGGTTGTTGGTCAGCAGGCGGACCTCCTCGACACCCAGGTCCTTGAGGATCTGGGTGGCGGCGCCGTAGTGGCGTGCGTCGGCCGGCAGGCCGAGGTCGAGGTTGGCGTCCACCGTGTCCCGGCCGCCGTCCTGGAGCTGGTAGGCCTGCAGCTTGGCGACCAGGCCGATGCCGCGGCCCTCGTGGCCGCGCAGGTAGACGACCACACCGGTGCCGTTCTCGACGATCCGCTCGATCGCCTCGTCGAGCTGCGGGCCGCAGTCGCACCGGTTGCTGCCGAACACGTCGCCCGTCAGGCACTCCGAGTGGACCCG
This sequence comes from Nocardioides sp., assembly GCA_035554935.1. Lineage (GTDB taxonomy): Bacteria > Actinomycetota > Actinomycetes > Propionibacteriales > Nocardioidaceae > Nocardioides. The sequence continues at coordinate 1,263 of DATMHM010000057.1, forward strand.
GGTCAGCACCGGGCCGTCCTTGCCCAGGTTCGCGGGGTCGCCGTGGACGAGGGCGACGTGCTCGCTGCCGTCGACGGTGATCGTGTAGCCGATCGCCGTGAACTCGCCGTGCGCCGTGGGGAGCCGGGTCTCGGCCTCGCGCACCACGTGCCGCTCCACGCGGCGCCGGTACCGCACCAGGTCCTCGATCGAGATCATCGCGAGGCCGTGCTCGTCGGCGAACGCGCGCAGCTCGGGCGCGCGCTTCATGGTGCCGTCGTCGTTGACGACCTCCACCAGGACGCCGGTCGGGGTGAGCCCGGCCAGTCGGCACAGGTCGACGGCCGCCTCCGTGTGGCCGCGGCGCACCAGGACGCCGCCCTCGCGGTAGCGGAGCGGGAAGACGTGCCCGGGCCGGGTCAGCTCCCACGGCTCGGTCGCCGAGTCGGCGAGCGTGCGCACCGTGTGCGCGCGATCGGCTGCCGAGATGCCGGTGCTGACGCCGTCGCGGGCGTCGACCGAGATCGTGTACGCCGTCCGGTAGGCGTCCTTGTTGTGCGGGGTCATCAGCGGGATCTCGAGCCGGTCGAGCATCGCGCCGGGCATCGGCGCGCAGATCACGCCGCTGGAGTAGCGGATGGTCCACGCCATCAGCTCGGGCGTCGCCTTGCTGGCGGCGAAGATGATGTCGCCCTCGTTCTCGCGGTCCTCGTCGTCGACGACGACGACGGCCTTGCCGGCCGCGATGTCGGCGATGGCACGCTCGACGGGGTCCAGGCGGACCCGGGTGGACTCACTCATGCGTTGTTCTCCCTGGTGTAGGCGCGCACGAGCTTCTCCACGTGCTTGGCGATGACGTCGACCTCGAGGTTGACGCGGGATCCGGGCGCCCGGAAGCCGAGCGTGGTCCGGGCGAGGGTCTCCGGGATGAGACTGACGGTGAAGGTGTCCTCGCCGGCCTCGACGACCGTGAGCGACGTGCCGTCGACGGTGATCGAGCCCTTGTCGACGAGGTAGCGGGCGAGCTCGGCCGGCACCGAGATCTCGACGATCTCCCAGTGCTCGCTCGGGGTGCGGGACACGACCTGGCCCACGCCGTCGACGTGGCCCTGGACGATGTGGCCGCCGAGCCGCTTCTCGGCCGTGACGGCGCGCTCGAGGTTGACCCGGTCGCCGACGACGAGGTCGCCGAGGCTGGTCTTCGCGAGGCTCTCCGCCATCACGTCCGCGGTCCAGGTCCGGTCGGTCCGCTCCGCCACGGTGAGGCAGCAGCCGTTGACCGCGATCGAGTCGCCGAGCCCGGCGTCGGACAGGGTGAGGTCGGAGGCGATGGTGAGCCGGATGGCGTCACCCTGGTCCTCGATCTCCTCGATGGTGCCGAACTCCTCGACGATGCCGGTGAACAACTCAGCTCTCCTCGTGCAGGGGCCGGAGGAGCAGGCGCACGTTGGCGTCGGCGCCCTCCCCGACCACGGTGGTGTCGGTGATCTCGAGGCGCAACGCCTTGTCGATCGACCGGATTCCGAGCCGGCCGACAGCCGACTTGCCGCTGCCCAGCAGCAGCGGGGCGACATAGGTGACGACCTCGTCGACGACGCCGGCCTTGAGGAACGCCGCGGCCAGGGTCGGGCCGCCCTCGAGGAAGACGTGGTGCCGGTCGTGCTCCTCGTAGAGCGTGGCCAGGGCGGCGGCGGGGTCGTGGGTCCGCAGGTGGACCGTCTCGGCGGCTGCGTCGAAGATCCGCCGGTCGGCCGGGAGGTCGCGATCCCCCATCACCACGCGCAGCGGCTGGTTCGCCAGCGGCTGGTCGTACTCGTCGCGGACGGTGAGCTGCGGGTCGTCCACCTCGACGGTGTTGGTCCCGACCAGCATCGTGTCGCACAGGGCGCGCAGCAGGTGCGTGTCGCGGCGCGCGGGCGGCGACGACACCCAGCGGGAGCTTCCGTCACTGGCGGCGCTCCTGCCGTCGATGGTGGTGGCGAACTTCCAGGTGACGAACGGGCGGCCGTGCTGGTGAGCGAAGGTCCACGCGCGGTTCACCTCGGCCGCCTCGTCGGCGAGCAGGCCGGCGTCGACCTCGATGCCCGCGTCCGCGAGGGTGTCCATGCCGCCACTCGCGAGCGGGTTCGGGTCGCGCTGCGCGATCACCACCCGTCCTACGCCGGCCGCGATCAGGGCCTGGGCGCACGGCCCGGTCCGGCCGGTGTGGTTGCAGGGCTCGAGGGTGACGACCGCCGTCGCCCCCCGCGCCCGGTCACCGGCGACGGCCAGCGCCTCCACCTCCGCGTGCGGGGTGCCCGCACCGTGGTGGAAGCCCTCGCCGACGACGGTCCCGTCCTCGGCGAGCAGGACGCACCCGACGCGCGGGTTCGGGTGGAGCGGTACGCCGGGGCTCGCCGCCAGCTCGAGGGCGCGGCGCATCGCGTCGTACTCCCGTGCGAAGCCCCCGCTGGGGCTGGGCGCGCCCGGTGCTCCCGGTGGTGTCGTCAACTGCCGGCCTCTCGTGTCCGTGTCGCGGACTCCGGGGCTTGCAGGACGTCCGGCGGTCGCAGCGGGTGCTGGCTCGTCCGTCGGACGCTTGCGTGCACTTCCCATCCGGACTTTGACCGTCGGTCCAGGAATCGCACCTGGTCAACCGACCACTGGCTGTGATCGGGTCGCGGACTTCCGGGCCTTGCGACCCCGTCACCGCCGGCTCGGAGTTTCACCGACCCCAGAGCACGCGAGCTCTTGGCAGCCATGGTCCCACACCGCGCGCGGCGTCCGGATGTGGGTCCGGTCACCCGCCCACCGGCTACCGTCGGAGGGGTGAACCTCACGTGGCTCGGCCTGGGCTGCCTCGGCGGCGTCGTGCTGTGGCTCGCGACGGACCGGTTCATCCTGCTCGTCCTCGGCGTGCTCCTCGGCGTGGCCCTCGGGATCGGGCTCGCGGGCGAGAAGAAATCCGGGTGATCCGAGATCCCCGCCCGGCCTAGGTTGGGCCCATGTCGTATCCCCCGCCCCTGTACGACGGCAACGGCGAGTCCTCGGCCTGGGTCCGCCCGGGCGACGCCGGGCCCGACCTCGTCTACCCCAACGGCAACCGCGTCCACCACCTCGCCCGCGGCGAGGCGACCGGCGGCCTGTTCGGCCTCTACCGCTGGGAGTTCTCGGAGGCCGTCAGCGGCCCCGGCCCGCACTTCCACCGCACCATCTCGGAGTCGTTCTACGTCCTCGAGGGCGAGGTGCGGATCTTCACCGGGACCGGGTGGACGACTGCCCGCGCCGGCGACTTCCTGCACGTCCCGCCCGGCGGCCTGCACGGCTTCCGCAACGAGTCGGGTGCCGAGGCGTCGATGCTGCTGCACTTCGCTCCCGGCGCGCCGCGCGAGGCCTACTTCGAGGGGCTCGAGCGGCTGGCGCGGGGCGAGCAGTGGACGCCGGAGGAGCACGACGCGTTCATGCGCGAGCACGACAACATCTGGGTCGAGGTGTAGTCCGGGCCTGGACGGGCACGGTCGGGTTCCAGCACCGGGCACCGGGGTCTCGAGACGGCCGTGGCCGGCCTCCTCGACCAACGGGCGTGGCCGGCCTCCTCGACCAACGGCCGTGGCCGGCCTCCTCGACCAACGGCCGTGGCCGGCCTCCTCGACCAACGGCCGTGGCCGGCCTCCTCGACCAACGGCGGGTCAGTGGCCGTGCGCCTCCTGCACCTTGATGGTGCGGAAACCGGTGTCGCGGCCGAAGAGCAGGTGGTAGGTGCCGGTCACGGGGAGCAGGTAGGAGCCGTCGTCATTCCACGTGATCCGGGTGCCGTCGTCGGTGAGGAGCTGGGGGCAGCAGACCGTCTCGCGGGGGGCGTACTCGTTGACGAACTCGATGCGCTGCCCTGCTTCTCCCTGGAACCGGAAGCGGATCCGGTCGCCGTACTCGGCCGGGCTCTCGAGCTCCACCGCGTCCCCGCCGATGACGAGGTCCGCGGTCTCGACGCGATGGGTGCGGACGCCGGTCCCCTCCTCGAGCGGCACGGTGGTGCACGGGGTCCACAGCGCCTCGAGGGCCCCGTCCGCCGGGCTCAGCAGTCCCCACCAGAGCTCGTCGTAGGTCCCGGCGCCGAGGTCCCACGGCGCGACCGCCGTTCCGGCCACGGAGAAGGCGCGGTGACCGGGGCACGCCGAGGCGGCGTAGTCGTCGGACTGCGTGACCAGTTCGCCGGCGCCGACGGCGAACCGGTACTGCACCGCCTGGCCGGGCCAGTCCGCCGAGAGGTCGAGCGCGTAGTCGTCAGGGTCGACGAGGCCCGTGGCGTCGACGACCTTCGGCGTCGAGAGCCAGACATCGAGCGAGGCGACGTCGGGTGCGGCAGAGTTGTAGCGACGGACGTCGAGCCGGTAGGTGCCGGCGAGTGGCAACCGCACGGTCTGGGTGCCGTAGCGCTGGTTCCACGCCTGGGTGCCGAACCAACCGTCGGGAATCGGGGCACCGTTGGGGCCGTGGAGCGAGAAGATCAGGTCGTCGTCGGCCTCGGCAGGCGCCACGTTGTCGTAGGCCATCCCGAGGACCTGACCGGCTGCGCCCTGGAAGGTGACCGTCGCCGTGGTGCCCAGCCTCAGGTCACGAAGGGTCAGCGGCCCGGAGCTGAGCTGGTAGGCGATCGGCTGGACTGCGACCGTGACAGGCGCGGACGAGGCCGCCTTGCGGGTTCCGGCCGCCGGAGCGTCGTAGGCGAACAGGGTGCCGCGGGACTCGCGGACCCGGTCGACGGCGACCGTGCCCGACGCCGGCAGCACGACCGTACGGCCGGTCGGCTCCCAGGAGGTGAAGCCCGACCCCGTGTCCTCCGCGGTGACCCGACGCCGCTCGCGCAGGGTGACGCCCGCGAGCCCGGTGTGACCGAGCGTGATCCGGGTGACCGAACGCTGCTGGCCGTCCAGGTACGTCGTCGCCCGTGCCGTCAGCGTCGGCTGCCACAGCACTGTCAGGCGCACCGACGCGCTGGCCGCGGCCGGCTGGCCGAGGGCACGCGGCTTGAACACCCGGTAGACCGGTCGTCCGCGCGGCGGGGTCACGGCGAAGGAGTAGGCAGGCGTCGTTCGCAGCGTGCGGGTGGCGACCGTCTGCCAGGTGTCGCCGACCCTCCGTTGCAGGCGCACGCTACTGCCGAGGCGGGCGCCCGACGCGGTTCCGCTGAAGGTGACCGGGTCACCCTCGTCGACCATTGCGTCCGACACCCGGATCGACACGGTGACGGCCGCCGTGGCGGGCGGCGCACCGACGAGCGCCAGGCCGCAGGCCACCAGTAGCGCCAGAATCCCCCGAGTCATGGCGGGATGCTAGCGGCACTCGTTGAACGTCAGGTGGCGGAGAGGATCAGCCCGCTCGTCGGCACGCCCGTGCCCGCCGTCACCAGGACGTGCCCGACGTCCGGGACCGGGTTGACGGAGGTGCCGCGGACCTGCCGGACCGCCTCGGCGATGCCGTTCATGCCGTGAATGTAGGCCTCGCCCAACTGGCCGCCATGGGTGTTGACCGGCAGCCGGCCGCCGACCTCGATGGCCCCGTCGCGGACGAAGTCCTTCGCCTCGCCGCGGCCGCAGAAGCCGAGTTCCTCCAGTTGCATGAGGACGTAGGGCGTGAAGTGGTCGTACAGGATCGCCATCGGCATGTCGGCGGGCGTGAGCCCGGACTGCTTCCACAGCTCGCGACCGACGACGCCCATCTCGGGGATGCCGATGTCCTCGCGGTAGTAGGACGTCATCACGAACTGGTCGCGGCCGGAGCCCTGCGCTGCGGCAGTGATGTACGCCGGCCGCTGGGCCAGGTCCCTCGCGCGCTCCGCCGACACCACGACGATCGCCACGGCGCCGTCGGACTCCTGGCAGCAGTCGAGCAGGTGCAGCGGGTCGGCGATCATCCGCGACGCCTGGTGCTCCTCGAGGGTGATCGGCTTGCCGAAGAAGAAGGCGGCCGGGTTGGTCGCGGCGTGCCGGCGGTCGGCGACCGCGACGCGCCCGAAGTCCTCCGAGGTGGCGCCGTACTCGTGCATGTAGCGCCGCGCCTGCATCGCGACCGTCGCGGCAGGCGTCGAGAGCCCCAGCGGGTAGGTCCATGCGTTGTCGAGCCCGTTGGTGTTGACCTGGGCGGCGGCCCAGTTCTGCACCTGGCCGAAGCGCTGGCCCGAGCGCTCGTTGAAGCCGCGATAGGCGACGACGACGTCGGCGACACCGGTCGCGACAGCCATCGCGGCCTGCTGGACGGTCGCGCATGCGGCACCGCCGCCGTAGTTGATGCGGCTGAAGAAGCGGAGCTCCGGGATGCCGAGCTCGCGGGCGACCGCGATCTCGGCCGAGGTGTCCATCGTGAAGGTGACCAGGCCGTCGACGTCGGCCGGCGTGAGGCCGCAGTCGTCGAGCGCGTGCCGGACCGCCTCGACCGAGAGCTGCAGCTCGGATCGGCCGGAGTCCTTGGAGAACTCGGTGGCGCCGATGCCGGCGATGGCGGCCTTGCCGGAGAGGGTGCGCTCGCTCACGAGGCCACCCTCACGGTCCCGATGACGTGGTCGCCGAGCGACACCGCACCCACGACCTTGATGGTGGCCTCACCGTCGGCCACCTCGGTGACCTCCCCGGTGAAGGTGAACGTGTCATAGGGGTACGCCGGCGCGCCGAGCCGAATCGCGATGCCCTTGACCTGCACGTCGGGCCCGGCCCAGTCGGTGACGTAGCGCTCGCACAGCGCCGTCGAGGTCAGGATGTTCACGAAGATGTCCTTCGAGCCGGCCGCCTGCGCGATGTCGCGGTCGTGGTGCACGTCCTGGAAGTCGCGGGTCGCGATCGCCGTCGAGACCACGAGGGTCGGCGTGATCGGGAGGCTCCACTCGGGGAGCCGGTCCCCCACCTGCATCGGGCCGTTCATCGGTCCACCTTCGTCCAGATCGGGAGGGTCAGCTCGTCGTCGACCACGTTCCAGCCCACGCGCAGCCGGTCGCCGATCTCCACGGGACCGGTCACCTCGGCAACCATCCGCACCCCCTCGTCGAGGTCGACGAGGGCGATCACCAGCGGCAGTTGCTTGCCGGGCACCTGCGGCGCGTGGTGCACCAGGTAGGAGAAGACCGTGCCCTCGCCCTGCGCGACGACGTGGCCGCGGTCGAAGGCGCCGCACTCGGGGCAGGCCGGGCCGGGCGGGTGCCGGAGCACGCCGCAGGCGTTGCACTTCTGGATGCGCAGCTCGCGGTTCGCCGTACCCTCGAAGAAGTAGGCGTTGTCCCGGTTGACGACCGGGCGCACCGGGCCGCTCATGCCTGCGTCTCGACACGCTCGCCGGCGCTCGTCGCTCGACGAGCGGCGGGGATGAACTTGAGGACGCGGAAGAGCATGGTGGCGACCCTCTCACTGGTGCCGTCCTCGTGCTCGACGTACCAGGTGTTGCGGGAGGTCACGAAGTAGCCGACGCCCATGCCGGTCGCCTTGGGGCCCACGACGGAGTCCAGCGCGGTGGTGACCCGGAGCTGCTCCCCCACCCGCAGGTAGCGCTCGTAGGACTGCTCGCAGTTGGTGCCGAGCACCGCGGTGAAGCCGGCGTCCGTGAGGGCGCGCATCATCGAGTGCAGCGGGTCGTCGTCGGCCGGCCTGCCCCCGAGGCCGTACATGGTCCACACCTGGGCCATGGAGGGCGGCGCCTCGCCCGCCGTGAAGCGGGGGTTGTCGAGGCCCATCGCCTCGAGCCAGTTGTTGATCGTCGGCTGGTTGACCTCGTCGCGGGCGAACCGCTCGGCGGCCTCGCCCCACGCCTTGATCCGCTCGGCCTCCGCCATCACCTTCTCGTGGACGTCGGCGGGGACGATCTCGACACGCTCGCCGGCGCTCGCTGCTCCATCACCGGAGGGGACGCTCATCGGGGCACCCGCGGCAGGCCGAGGCCGAACATCGAGATCAGCTCGCGCTGCACCTCCTGGACGCCGCCCCCGAAGGTGAGGACGAGGTTCCGCTTGGCCTGGGCATCGAGGTAGTCGAGCAGCTCCTTCGTCGCCAACTCGCCCGCGTCGCCGTGGCGGTGCACGA
>DATMHM010000058.1:0-2072 GCA_035554935.1 Nocardioides sp.
AAATCTCGGCCACCGACGGGCCGTAGCCCGCAGACAAGTACCAGCACCATGGCCAGAGGTCTCGAGACGGCCGTGGCCGGCCTCCTCGACCAACGGGGGTATCGGGTTGGTCGAGGAGGTCGCCCGCGACCGTCTCGAGACCCCCGTAGCTGACAGTCGGACCGGGCCGTCCACCCAGCCACTTCGTTGGTCGAGGAGGTCGCCCGCGACCGTCTCGAGACCGCCGTAGCCGGCCGGCGGACCCAGCCATCCACCCAACCTCCTCGTCGCTGCCGTTTGAAATCTCGGCCACCGACGGGCCGTAGCCCGCAGACAAGTACCAGCACCATGGCCAGAGGTCTCGAGACGGCCGTGGCCGGCCTCCTCGACCAACGGGTGGGGCGAGTACCAGCACCATGGCCAGAGGTCTCGAGACGGCCGTGGCCGGCCTCCTCGACCAACGACGTGGCCGGCCTCCTCGACCAACGACGCGGGCAGGACGTTCGGGGGGTCAGCGCTGCTCGAGGCCGTCGAGGCGACGTACGGCGTCGAGGTGGTGGGCGATCAGCGCCCGGGTGCCCAGGGCGGCGAACTCCTCCACCGTCATCGCGGGCTCGACGACCGCGCGATAGACCTCGCGGTCCTCGTGCCACGCGTCGCTGACCAAGGGGTGCGCGAGGAGCACCTCGAGCAGCGGGTCGGGGTCGTCGACGTCGAGGTCGACGTAGGGCTTCACCTCGTCGCCGAACGCGATCGACCACTCCCGGTCCGGCGAGGTCTCGATCCAGACGAACTCGATGAGCTCGCCGAAGGCGCACGCGTCGAGCTCGTCGTCGAGGTAGCTGACCTGCCGCCAGACCTCCGGCGCCTCGGCGAGGGCGGCTGCGACTGCGGGAAGGTCCGCCAGGTCCGACAGCAGCTGGTCGTGGACGTCGGCGGCCTCGTCGTCCTGCCGGCCCGGTCCGTCGTGGTACGCCGCCGGGCGTGACTCGGCGAGGCGGGGCCCGAGGAGCTTCCCGGCGATGCCGGCCACGTTGAGCACCAGGGCCACCACGCCGAGCACGAACCAGCCGTCGCGCTCGGACCAGTGCGTGACGATCAGCGCGAGCGCGGCCGCGGTCGCCAGGGCACGCATCCACCAGCTGCCTGTCCATTGCATGCCCGGAGGATAGACATGCCGGCGCTGCTGCGTGTCGGGTTCGGCTGAAGTCCCGGGGGACGCCACCCGGTGGGAGCAGGAGACCGGCCGCAGGCGGCGGTCAGACGACGCTGAGCGGGAGCAACTTCTGTCCCGTCGGCCCGATCTGGATCTCGGTGCCCATCTCCGGGCACACACCGCAGTCGTAGCACGGTGTCCAGCGGCAGTCCTCGACCTCGACGTCGGCACCGTCGGCGGCTGCGAGGGCGTCCTCCCAGTCGGCCCACAGCCTGTCCTTTTCGAGGCCGGAGTCGAGGTGGTCCCAGGGCAGGACCTCGTCGTACTCGCGCTCGCGGGTGGTGAACCAGTCGAGGTCGACGCCGGTGCCGGCGAGGGCCTTCTCGGCGGAGGCGATCCAGCGCTCGTAGGAGAAGTGCTCGCTCCAGCCGTCGAAGCGGCCGCCGTCGCGCCAGACCTCCTCGATGATCCGGCCGACGCGGCGGTCGCCGCGGGAGAGGAGTCCCTCGACGATGCCGGGCTGGCCGTCGTGGTAGCGGAAGCCGATGGCGCGACCGAACTTCTTGTCGGCACGCACGGTCTCGCGCAGCAGGCGGAGTCGCTCGTCGGTGGTCTCGACGTCGAGCTGCGAGGCCCACTGGAACGGCGTGTGCGGCTTCGGGACGAAGCCGCCGATGGAGACGGTGCAGCGGATGTCGTTGCGACCGGACACCTCGCGGCCGGTCGCGATGACCCGCTTGGCGAGCTCGGCGATCTGGAGCACGTCCTCGTCAGTCTCGGTCGGCAGGCCGCACATGAAGTAGAGCTTCACCTGCCGCCAGCCGTGGGAGTACGCCGTCGCGACGGTGCGGATCAGGTCGTCCTCGGTGACCATCTTGTTGATCACCTTGCGCATCCGCTCGCTGCCGCCCTCGGGCGCGAAGGTCAGGCCGGAGCG
>DATMHM010000059.1:0-50105 GCA_035554935.1 Nocardioides sp.
TAGAGCCCGCGAACGGCCTTCATGATGCTGGCCGGGCCGTCGTAGACGCCCCAGTCGAGGTCGTTGTCGGGCAGCAGCACGGGAAGAAGCACCCGCTTGCCGGCGGCGACGAGCGCGTCGAGGAGGAGCCCGGTGCCGGGCTCGCCGCCGACCGAGACGTACGCCGCCACGGTGGCCGCGTCGCGGACCGCCGCCCAGCCCGTCGCGACCCGCGCGACGTCGGCCGCGAAGTCGGCAGCGGCCCCGAGGGGACGGCGCTTGCGGGCGGCCAGCACCTGGTCGCGGAGGGCGGTCTTGGCAGCCGTGCGATCGGCCGACTGTGGTGTGTCCACGGAAGCAGCCTACGATCGAAGCATGGCAAGCAAGGGCAGCACGTACGGCCTCGACCTGGCGCGCGAGAAGATGCGGCAGGCCGGCGTCGACGAGGTCGCGATCGACACGTTCGCGCACTACTACCGGCTCCTCGAGCACGGTGAGACCGGCATGATCGCCGAGGACACCATCGAGCCCCTCGACATGGAGGCGCTGGCCGACGTCGAGGTGTCCGACGAGGTCGCGTCCGAGGCGATCCGCAAGACCGCCGTGATCAAGCTCAACGGCGGCCTCGGCACCTCGATGGGCATGGAGCGCGCCAAGTCGCTGCTCTGCGTACGCCGGGGGCTGAGCTTCCTCGACATCATCGCGCGCCAGGTGCTGCACCTGCGCAAGCAGTACGACGCGACGCTGCCGCTGATGTTCATGAACTCCTTCCGGACCTCCGCCGACACGATGGAGGCGCTGGCCCGCTACGAGGACCTGCCGGTCGACGGCCTGCCGCTGGAGTTCCTGCAGAACAAGGAGCCCAAGCTCCTCGCCGCCGACCTGATGCCCGCGGCCTACCCCAAGCAGCCCGACCTCGAGTGGTGCCCGCCGGGCCACGGCGACATCTACACCGCGCTGCGCGGCACCGGCCTGCTGGCGCGGCTGCTCGACGCCGGCTACCGCTACGTCTTCGTCTCCAACTCCGACAACCTCGGCGCCGTGCCCGCGCCGCGGGTCGCGGGCTGGTTCGCCGCGTCGGGTGCGCCGTTCGCGATCGAGGCGGTCCGCCGTACCCCCTCCGACAAGAAGGGCGGCCACTTCGCGCGCCGCAAGGCCGACGGCCGGATCGTGCTGCGCGAGACCGCCCAGACGCTGGCGGAGGACCGCGCGGCGCTCGCCGACCTGGGCCGCCACCGGTTCTGCTCGACCAACAACATCTGGTTCGACCTCGAGGCGATGCGCGCCAAGCTCGACGAGCGCGACGGCATCCTCGGCCTTCCGCTGATCCGCAACGAGAAGACCGTCGACCCGGCCGACCCGTCGAGCCCGAAGGTGATCCAGGTCGAGACCGCGATGGGCGCGGCGGTCGAGGTGTTCGAGGGCGCCCGGCTGGTCGAGGTCGGCCGCGACCGGTTCATCCCGGTCAAGACGACCAACGACCTGCTGGTGCTGCGCTCCGACGTCTATGCGATCGGGCCGGACTTCGCGCTGGAGCAGGTCGCCGCCGACGTGCCGTACGTCGACCTCGACACCGACCACTACAAGCTGGTCGGCGAGTTCGACAAGCGCTTCCCGGAGGGTGCTCCGTCGCTGGCGAAGGCCGCGTCGTTCAAGGTCGAGGGCGACTGGACCTTCGGCCACGGCGTGCAGGTCGTCGGCGACGTCGAGCTCGACGGCAAGGGCGCGCAGCGGGTGCCCCCGGGTGAGGTCCTCTCGGGCGCCAGCGGGTCGGATGCCTGACGGCCCCGCGGAGGCTGCTGTCTCCACGGTGGCCGAGCACCGCGCTCGGGTCCTCTCGTCGGTCGCGCCCGTCACGGGGCCGGTCGAGCTGCCGCTCGCGGACGCGCTGGGCCGGGTGCTCGCCGTCGACGTGGTGGCGCGGCTCGCCGTACCCCCCTTCGACCACTCCGCGATGGACGGCTTCGCGGTCCGTTCGGTCGACGTCGCGGGTGCCGACGCGGCCCCGGTCGAGCTGCCGGTCGCCGGGGTGGTCGCGGCCGGCGACCGGGCGCAGCCGCTGCCGCCCGGCGCGGCGATCCGGATCATGACCGGAGCCGTGGTCCCGCCGGGCGCCGACGTGGTGATCCCGTTCGAGTGGACGACCGGCACCGACCCGGTCCGCGTCCTGCAGGCCGCGCGCGCCGGGCGCCACATCCGGCGCGAGGGCGAGGACGTGGCAGCCGGGGCGGTGGCGCTGCGCGCCGGTACGCGTCTCGGCCCGACCCAGCTCGGCCTGCTCACCTCCGTCGGTGCGGGCGTGGTGCCGGTGCTGCCGCGGCCCCGGCTCGCCGTGGTCTCGACCGGCGCCGAGCTCGTCGACGGGCAGGTGCCCGACAGCAACACCGCGACCCTGGCCGCGGCCGGTGCGGCCGTCGGCGCGGAGGTCGGTCGCTTCGGCCCGGCGCCCGACGAGCCCGACGCGTTCCGCCGCCAGCTGCTCGCCGCGGCCGCCGGCGCCGACCTCGTCGTCACCACCGGCGGCGTCTCCGCGGGCGACCACGACGTGGTGAAGGCGGCGCTGCGCGACGAGCCCGGCTTCTGGTTCGGGCCGGTCGCGATGAAGCCCGGCCGTCCGCAGGGCTGCGGGGTCCTCGACGTCGACGGCCGGCCGGTGCCCGTGGTGACGCTGCCGGGCACGCCGGTGGCCGCCTACGCCTCCTTCCTGCTGTACGTCGTCCCGGCGCTGCGCGTGCTCGCCGGGCTCCCGCCGCGGACCCGGACCGCGACGCTGGCCGCGCCCGTCGCGGCCGGCGACCGCACCGCGGTGCTGCCCGGCCGCTACGCCGACGACGGCCGGATCACCCCCCTGCCGGGGCACGCCGGCCACTCGCAGGGGCTGCTCGCCGTCGCGGACGCCCTCGTCGTCGTACCCCCGGGGGAGGACCTGCCCGAGGGCGCGACCGTCGAGGTGCTGACACCCGCCTGAGGCCCACCGCCCTGCCCTGTCGCCTGCCCTGTCGCGTGCCCTGTTGCTGGCCGGGTGGCGAGGGTGTGCGAGGTTGTGGTTCGGTCAGCACAGCACCAGCAGCGGAGGTCCCATGACAGCCCCAGAGGAGCCGGCCCGGCTCACCCACGTCGACGCATCGGGCGCGGCGCGGATGGTCGACGTGTCGGCGAAGGACGTGACGACGCGGGTGGCCAGCGCCTCGGGCCGCGTGCTCGTGTCGCCCGAGGTCATCGGCCTGCTGCGCGGCGACGGCGTGCCCAAGGGCGACGCGCTCGCGGTCGCGCGGATCGCGGGGATCATGGGCGCCAAGCAGACGCCCGCGCTGATCCCGCTGTGCCACCCGCTCGCCGTGTCCGGCGTGACGGTCGACCTGTCGGTCGCCGACGACGCCGTCGAGATCGTCGCGACGGTCCGGACGACCGACCGTACCGGCGTCGAGATGGAGGCGCTGACCGCCGTCTCGGTCGCCGCGCTGACGGTGGTCGACATGGTCAAGGCTGTCGACAAGGGCGCGGTGATCACCGACGTCCGGGTCGAGACGAAGTCCGGCGGCAAGTCGGGGGACTGGCGTCGATGACCACCTCCGTCGACGGGCTGCCCGCGACCGTCGTCGTGGCGTCCAACCGCGCCGCGGCCGGGGTGTACGACGACACGACCGGCCCCCTCATCGTGGCGGCCCTGAAGGGGCTGGGCTTCAAGGTCGGTGAGCCGGTGGTGTGTCCCGACGGCGAGCCGGTCGGCCTCGCGATCGCGGCGGCCGTCGACGCCGGGGCCCGGGTGGTGCTGACCACCGGCGGTACCGGGCTCACGCCGACCGACCTGACCCCCGAGGTGACCCGGCCGCTGCTGGACCGGGAGGTGCCGGGCCTGGCCGAGGCGATCCGTGCCGCCGGCGTCGCGAAGGGTGTGCCGACCGCGGCCCTCTCCCGCGGCCTGGCGGGCGTGGCGGGCCGGGCGCTCGTGGTCAACCTGCCCGGATCGCGCGGCGGGGTGAAGGACGCGCTGGCCGTGCTCGAGCCGGTGCTGGTGCACGCGGTGGAGCAGGTCGTGGGGAGCGACCACTGATGGCGGGCGCTGCGGTGGCGGGTGGTGTCGCGGCGGGCGCTGTCGTGGCGGGTGCTGTCGTGGCGGGCGCTGTCGTGGCGGGTGCCGGGTGATGTCCGGCGTGCGGCGTGAGGGCCCGTTCCGCGAGCGGATGGTGGTCGGCGTACCCGGTCGGGCGTGGCCCAACGAGCTCATCTCCGGCACCGACCCCGTCGTCCGGCTGCGGCCGATCGCTCGCCGGGACGCGCGGGCCTGGCGCTCGGCGCGCCGGCGCAACGTGATGTGGCTGGCCCGGTGGGACGCGACCGTGCCGCCCGGCGCGGACGCCCGGCCGATGTCGTTCGGGGCGCTGGTGAAGCGGCTGCGGAGGTCGGCGCGGCAGGGCACGACCTTCCCGTTCGTGGTCGAGGTCGACGGCCGGTTCGCCGGGCAGGTGAGCGTCAACAACATCGTGCGCGGCTCGGCCCAGTTCGCGTCGATCGGCTACTGGATCGACCAGGACTTCGCGGGCCGCGGCGTCATCCCGCGTGCCGTCGCGATGGCGATCGACCACTGCTTCTTCACCGCTGGCCTGCACCGGATCGAGATCTGCATCCGGCCCGAGAACACCAACTCGCTGCGCGTGGTGGAGAAGCTCGGCATCCGCGAGATCGGCTACGCGCCGCTCTTCCTGCACATCGACGGCGAGTGGCGCGACCACCGGATCTTCGCGGTCACCCGCGAGGAGGCGCCGCGGGGCGTGCTGGTCCGGCTCGAGGAGCAGGCGGGGGAGTGACGTGGGGGCGGCGGGCTGCTGTTGCGCGGCTGTCGGTTCATCAAGGGATGCAGGCGAACCGACGGTTCCCACGGTGAGCAACCACTGGGAAGTGCAGGTTCGGCGACATCCCTTGATGAACCGGCAAATCACACGCGTCACACCAATCAATCTGTGACACACCGATGGACTTGCGCCCCACTTTGAGCTAACGCTCCTAACCTCTCGGTGTGGACCTGAGCGCACTGATCTTCGTCGCACTCGCGGTGGCGTGGGCCGTGTACCTGGTGCCGAAGGCCCTCCGCTACCACGAGGAGGACAACGCGCACCGCTCGGTGGACGGGTTCTCCGACCGGCTGCGCGTGCTGGCCCGGCGCGAGCCGGTCTCGGCCACCGAGGCCGAGCTGGTGCCGGCCTCTCGACAGGCGCCGGTTCGAGAGGACCGGGCCACCACCGACGAGGAGCCCGCGGCGTCCACCCCTGCGCCGCGCGCCCCGCGTCCTGCCAGCCCAGCTGCCGCCACGCACCCGTCCGGGCTGACCGTGGAGCAGCGCCGTCGCCGCCGCGCCCGCCAGGCCGCCGCCCGTCGTGCCGCCGAGCGCCGCCGCCGGGTGTTCAACTACCTGCTGCTGCTCAACGTCCTCGTCGTCGCCCTCGGCATCGGCAAGGTCGTCTCACTCGCCTGGACCGCCGGCCCCGCCGCGCTGATGGTGGCCTGGCTCATCGCCTGCCGGCTGATGGTGAAGCGGGAGCGCGCCGCCCGGCTCGCCGCCGCGCGGGTCCGCAAGCGCCGCCGTACCCTCGCCGACGAGACGATCGAGGCCGAGGATGCCGAGGCCGCCACGGGCGAGGTGCCCGGCGAGGTCGTCGCGGTCGAGGACGACGTCTTCGAGGAGCTCTCCGGCAACACCGAGGAGATCCCGGTCATCACCGCCGAGGTGCTCGACGAGAGCCCCGCCGCCGACGGCTGGACGCCCGTCCCGGTGCCGCTGCCGACGTACGTCGCCAAGGCGCCCGCCGGTCGTACCGTCCGCACCATCGACCTCGACTCCACCGGCGTGTGGAGCTCGGGCCGCAACGAGGCCGACTCGCAGCTGGCCCGCGAGGCGGACGCCCAGCGCGCCCAGTCGGACGCGGACGCCGACGACCAGCAGCGCCGCGCCTCCGGCTCCTGAACCTCGCCTCCCGCTCCTGAGCCTCGGGTAGGCCGCGCGGTCCCGGGTACCGCCCGGCCATGACCGAGGAGAGCGCAGCAGACCGCCAGGCCGCCATGCAGGCGCGCGAGCAGGAGAAGAGGCAGGCCGACTCCGCGACCGCCGTCTCGCCGGACACCCAGTTCAGCGACCCCGGCGAGATCGTCGACGACACCCCGCACGAGGACCTGTCGTCGCGCGGACAGTCGACGGTGTTCGACGACCCGGCCAAGCCACGCGCGAGCTCGAACGTCGACCACGGCCCTAGCGGCGCCGAGCAGCCCCGGCCCGCCGGCCTCGCCGATGTCGACCGCAACCCCGATCAGGCCGGCGACCTGCCGGGCGTCGACTCCGGCGTCGACGCCGGCACCGACGAGCATGACCAGGACGCCGACCCGCCCACCCCGACCGGCGAGGAGCCGCCGGCGGTGACGTCCGACGACGACGCCGGTGGCGAGGCGTCGTACGGCGAGGAGCAGGACGCGGCTCCCTCCCAGCCGCCGTACGAGCAGCAGTGACCGGCTGAGGTGAAGAGGGGATCCCGATTCGGAGCCGCCCGCGGGGTGGTGCTACCGTTTCCCCTCGCTTGGGGGTGTGGCGCAGTTGGTAGCGCGTCTCGTTCGCAATGAGAAGGTCAGGGGTTCGAATCCCCTCACCTCCACCAGCAGGGGAAGCCGGTCCGGACGGGCCGGCTTCCTGCTTTTTCCGCGGCCGTGGCTGGCGCGACTGCGACGGTGCCTAGTCCTCCGGCGACTCCCCGTCCGCTGTCGGCCCCGTCTCCTTCGCGGTCTGCTTCGGGTCGTCCTGGTCGTCCCGATCCACCATGCCGCCGCCGCTGACCGCCTCGTTGGCGTCCTGGTCCGCCGACGGCGGCTGCGCGTTGGCGGTGCTGGTCGGCGTACCCAGGGGGCCGCCGCGGCCGGAGCCGGTGGTCTCGTCGTTGTCGGATGTCATGCGGGTGGCGGTACCCGGCACCACCGGTCGCAGCCGAGGCGCCGGCCGTACGGCGGGCCGGGCATGATCGAGGTCATGGCCCACGACCACGTCGTCCTCCGTCCCGGCGAGCCGGGAGTCAACGCCTACGCCCTGCTCACGTCGATCGTGGTGCCGCGGCCGATCGCGTGGGTGTCGACCGTGTCGGCGGCGGGGGTGGGGAATTTGGCGCCGCACTCGTTCTTCACCGTGGCGAGCGCGAAGCCGCCGGTCGTGCAGTTCACCTCGGTCGGCGCGAAGGACACCTTGCGCAACGTGCGCGAGACCGGGGAGTTCACGATCAGCCTCGCCAGCCGGGCGCTGCTCGACGAGGTGAACGCGTCGAGTGCGACGTACGACCCCAGGGTCGACGAGGCGCACGAGCTGGGGATCGCGATGACGGCGAGCGCGGTCGTCGCGCCGCCGCGGGTGGCGGGCTCGCCCGCGTCGATCGAGTGCCGGCTCCACGACACGATCGACGTCGGCGACTCGACCATCGTCCTCGGTGCGGTGGTCGCGGTGACGGTCGACCCGGACGTCCTGGTCGACGGTCGGCCGGCGCACGACCGGCTCGCGCCGCTGTCGCGGCTCGGCGGCGACGAGTGGGGGCTGCCGCCGGAGGTGGTCCGGGTGGCGCGTCCGCGCTGACCCGGCCGGTACGGTCGCCGCATGGACGACGACCTCCTCTTCGCCGGCGTCGCCGGCCAGGCCGCTGCGATCCGCGACGGACACGTCGGCTCGCGCGAGCTGGTCGCCGGCGTCCTCGACCGGATCCAGCGCCTCGACGGCCGGCTCAACGCGTTCACGGTGGTCGCCGCCGAACGCGCGCTGGCGGAGGCCGACGCGCGCGACGCGCAGCGTGACGGGCGGGGGCCGCTGCACGGCGTACCGGTCGCCGTTAAGGAGGAGCTGGACGTCGCCGGGGAGGTCACCACCTTCGGCGGCCGGGCGAACCGCACGCCGAAGCAGGCCGACGGCGAGGTCGTACGGCGACTGCGGGCTGCGGGCGCGGTGGTGGTCGGCAAGACGAACATGCCGGAGTTCGGGCAGTGGCCGTTCACGGAGTCGCTCGCGCACGGCATCACCCGCAACCCGTGGGACACCGGCCGCAGCCCCGGCGGCTCCAGCGGAGGTACGGCGGCCGCGGTGGCCGCCGGACTCGTCCCGGCCGCGATCGGTGGCGACGGCGGGGGCTCGATCCGGATCCCGGCGGCCGCCTGCGGCCTCTTCGGCCTCAAGCCCCAGCGCGGCCGGGTCACCTCGTCGCCCAACAGCCACCTGTGGTGGGCGCTCGGCACGGTCGGCCCGCTGACCCGGTCGGTGCTCGACAGCGCGATCCTCCACGACGTGATCGACGGCGCCGCTCCCGGCGACCGCTTCCGCGCCGGCGACACCGGCTCCTTCGCCGACGCCGCGCGCGCCGAGCCGCGCCGCCTGCGGATCGGCGTCACGACGACCCCGCCCGGACGGGGCGTGCGGCCGGACCCGGAGCACGTGCGCGCCGTCCGCGAGACCGCCGACCTGCTGGACTCCCTGGGCCACGACGTCGAGGACCTCGCCGTGCGTCTGCCCGACACCACGGCCGCGTTCGTCCCGCAGTTCCTCGGCGGCGTCCGCTCCGAGGCCGACCTGGTCGAGCGGCCGGACCTGCTCGAGCGGCGTACCCGCCACGTGCTGCGCGCCGGCGTGTGGGCCACGCCGCGCGTCGTCGAGTGGGCGATCCGCCAGGGGGAGAAGGTGACGGCCCGCACCGACCGGCTGTTCGAGCGCTACGACGTCCTGCTCACCCCGGTCACGCCGCACCGGCCGCCCGAGGTCGGCGTGCTCGACGGCGCCGGCGTCGTCGGGGCGGCGCTCCGGTCGCTGCCGGTGACCGCGTTCACCGCGCTCTGGAACGTCGCCGGCAACCCGGCGGCGTCCGTGCCTGCCGGGTGCGCGGCGGACGGGCTGCCGCTCGCGGTCCAGGTCGTCGGCCCGACCGACGGCGAGGAGACGGTGCTGACCCTGTCAGCCGAGCTGGAGCGCGCGCGGCCGTGGGCGGCGGCCCGCCCCGACCTGGCCTGATCCGTCGTCGGCGCCCGCCCGTCACAGCCCGCCCGGTCGCCGTACGATCGTCGCGGTCAGCGCGGTGGCCGCCGCCCGCAGCGCGGTCTCGTGCTGCTCGGGTCGGAACCGGCCGACCGGACCGGTGATGCTGATGGCGGCGAGCGCGGTCCGGCCGTCGGCGTCGAGGACGGGCGTGGCGACGCACAGCAGGCCGACCGTCGACTCCTCGCGCTCGTGGGCGATCCCGGTCTCCAGGGTCCGGTCCAGCTGCTGCTCGAGCAGGCCGGGCGCCACCACCGTGTGGGGGGTACGGCGGGGGAGCGGCCCCTCGAGCACGGCGGCCCGCACGTCCGGGCCGGCGTGCGCGAGGAGGGCCTTGCCGATGGCGGTGCAGTGCATCGGCATCCGCCCGCCCTGCCGGGAGGGGCTGCGCGCCTGCCGGTGGCCGCCGATCTTGGCGACGTAGACGACCTCGGTGCCCTCGCGGACGCCGAGGTGCACGGTCTCGTGGGTGCGCTCGTAGAGGTCCTGCAGGAACGGCATCGCCAGCTCCAGCAGGGTGCGTTCGGTGGCGGCGCGCATGCCGAGCTCGAAGAGCCCGCCGGCGAGGCGGTAGCCGTGCGCGGTCTTCTCCAGCAGGCGGTGCTGCACCAGGTCGGCCGCGACCCGGTGCACCGTGCCCTTGGGGAGCCCGGTGCGTCGTACGAGCTCGGCGAGCGGGAGCAGCCGGTCGTCGGCGCGGAAGGCGCGCAGGATCGCGACGGCCTTGCCGAGGACGGTGTCGAGAGCCGGATCGTCGCCCACCCGATCAGCGTACCGGTGAGTGGAACGCGGTGATGGCAGCCGCCGGCTCGCGTCGCGACAGTGGACCCATGACGGACTCCACCCTCGCCCTCGACGAGGCCGTGGCCGAGGCAGCCGCCCGGCTGCGGGCCGCCGCGGCCGATCGCCAGCCCTGCCCGCCCATCCGCGACCTGGTCGGCGCGACCGACGTCGCCGCCGCCTACGCGGTCCAGGACCGCAACACCCGCGACCGCCTCGCCGCCGGCGCCGTCGTCGTCGGCCGCAAGATCGGGCTGACGTCGGAGGTCGTGCAGCGCCAGCTCGGCGTCGACCAGCCGGACTTCGGCGTGCTGTTCGCCGACATGGAGGTCGCCGACGGCGGCGTCGCCCCGATGGACCGCCTGCTGCAGCCCAAGGTCGAGGCGGAGCTCGCCTTCGGCCTCGCGGCCGACCTGGCCGACGGCGACCTCGACGACGCGCAGGTCCGCGCGGCCATCGCGTGGGCCGCGCCCGCGCTGGAGATCGTGGACAGCCGGGTCGTCGGTTGGGACATCTCCTTCGCCGACACCGTCGCGGACAACGCGTCCAGCGGCCTGTTCGTCATCGGTACGCCGCACGTCGACCTCGCGGCGATCGACCCGGTCAGCGTCGAGATGTCGATGAGCCTCAACGGCGTCGAGGTGTCCGTCGGCCGCGGCTCGGCCTCGCTCGGCGACCCCGTCGTCGCCCTCGCCTGGCTGGCCCGCACCGCGCGCGAGTTCGGCGAGCCGCTGCGGGCCGGACAGGTGGTGCTCTCCGGCGCGCTCGGACCGATGGTGGCCGTCGCTGCGGGCGACGTCGTCACCGCGCGGATCAGCACGCTCGGCTCGGTGTCCGTCACGTTCGGGGAGGAGGCCTGATGAGCGCGCCGTCCGGCAAGACGAAGGTGGCCATCATCGGCTCGGGCAACATCGGCACCGACCTGATGATCAAGGTGCTGAGGACCGCACAGCACGTCGAGATGGGCGCGATGGTCGGCATCGACCCCGCCTCCGACGGCCTCGCCCGGGCCCGCGACCTCGGCGTCGCGACGACCCACGAGGGCGTCGAGGGCCTGGTCGCGATGGCCGGGTTCGACGAGATCGACATCGTCTTCGACGCGACCTCGGCGAAGGCGCACGTCCACAACGAAGCCCTGCTGCGCCGGCACGGCAAGCGGCTGATCGACCTCACGCCCGCGGCCATCGGCCCCTACGTGGTCCCGGCCGTCAACCTCGACGACCACCTCGACGCACCGAACGTCAACATGGTCACCTGCGGCGGCCAGGCCACGATCCCGGTCGTGGCAGCGATCGCCCGCGTCGTCCCGGTCGAGTACGCCGAGATCGTCGCCTCCATCGCGTCGAGGTCCGCCGGCCCCGGCACCCGCGCCAACATCGACGAGTTCACCGAGACCACCTCCGCCGCCATCACCGGGGTCGGCGGCGCGCGACGGGGCAAGGCGATCATCATCCTCAACCCCGCCGAGCCGCCGCTGATGATGCGCGACACCGTCCTCGCCCTCGTCCACGCACCCGACCCCGCCACCCACGAGGAGATCCGCGCGAGCGTCGAGAAGATGGTGGCCGACGTCGCGGCGTACGTGCCCGGCTACCGGCTCGCGCAGCAGGTGCAGGTCACGGAGATCCCGGAGGACCAGCCGGTGCACACCCTCCTGGCCGACGACGCGACGCGGCCCACCCACCAGGTGTCGGTGTTCCTCGAGGTCACCGGCGCCGGGCACTACCTGCCGGCGTACGCCGGGAACCTCGACATCATGACCTCGGCCGGCCTCCAGGTCGCCGAGCGGATCGCCGCAGCGAAGGAGAACGCGCAGTGAGCACTGGCGACACGACCCCGATCTTCGTCCAGGACGTCACCCTGCGCGACGGCATGCACGCCGTGCGCCACCGGATCAGCACCGACGACGTCAAGCGGATCGTCGTCGCGCTCGACGAGGCAGGCGTCGACGCCATCGAGGTCGCCCACGGCGACGGCCTCGCCGGCGGCTCGCTGAACTACGGGCCCGGCTCGAACACCGACTGGGAGTGGATCGAGGCGGCCGCCGAGGTGCTCGAGAACGCCCGCCTCACGACGCTGCTGCTGCCCGGCGTCGGCACCGTCCACGAGCTGAAGCGCGCCCACGACCTCGGCGTGCGCTCGGTCCGGGTCGCCACCCACTGCACCGAGGCCGACGTCTCCGCGCAGCACATCGAGGCCGCCCGCGAGCTCGGCATGG
Organism: Nocardioides sp.; assembly: GCA_035554935.1. Lineage (GTDB taxonomy): Bacteria > Actinomycetota > Actinomycetes > Propionibacteriales > Nocardioidaceae > Nocardioides. Next base: position 12,018 of record DATMHM010000059.1, read on the forward strand.
ACGTCTCCGGCTTCCTGATGCTCTCCCACCGCGCCGCGCCCGAGGACCTCGCCGCGCAGGCGAAGCTGATGGAGTCCTACGGCGCGCACTGCGTCTATGTCACCGACTCCGGCGGCCGGCTTACCATGGACGACGTCGCCGCGCGCGTCCGCGCCTACCGGGACGTGCTCGACGACCGGACCGAGATCGGCATCCACGCCCACGAGAACCTCTCGCTGTCCGTCGCGAACTCGGTCGTCGCCGTCCAGAACGGCGTGTTCCGGGTCGACGCGTCGCTGGCCGGGCATGGCGCCGGCGCCGGCAACTGCCCGCTCGAGGCCTTCGTCGCGGTCGCGAACCTGTCCGGCTTCGAGCACGGCTGCGACCTCTTCAAGCTGCAGGACGCCGCGGACGACATCGTCCGCCCCCTGCAGGACCGCCCGGTCCGGGTGGACCGGGAGACGCTCACCCTGGGGTACGCCGGCGTCTACTCGTCGTTCCTGCGCCACGCCGAGCGCGCCGCAGGCCAGTACGAGATCGACGTCCGAGACATCCTCATGGAGTGCGGCCGCCGCGGGCTCGTCGGCGGGCAGGAGGACATGATCGTCGACATCGCGCTCACCCTGCAGGCGAGCTGACCGGCCGGGCGCCGGCGGACGGATTGACCGCGAGGGGCAGGATGGGTGGGGCGTGGCGCGAGCCGCCACGGTCCGCCGACCCGTCCCGGGAGGAGCCAGCATGAGGATCGACCGCCACGACACCCGCGCCAGCGCCGCGGCGAGCTCCGCGAGGACGGCCGGCTGATGTCCGCCGACGTGCAGCGGGCCCGCCGCCACGCGCTCGGCGACCTGCCCCGTCGTACGGCGGCGCGCGTCCCCGGCAGGACGGCGATCGTCGACGGCGGCACCAGCCTCACCTTCGCCGAGCTCGACGCGGTCGTGGACCGGGTCGCGGCCTCGCTCGCCGCGGCCGGCCTGCAGAAGGGGGACCGGCTCGCGCTGCTGAGCCACAACTGCTGGCAGTTCGCCGTGCTCGACTTCGCCACCGCGCGCATCGGCGTCGTCCTTGTGCCGATCAACTTCATGCTCAACGCCGACGAGATCGCCTTCATCCTCAACCACGCCGGCACCACGGCGTTCGTCGTCGAGGAGGCCCTGCTCGGCGTGGCCGGCGACGCCCTCGACCGGGTGGGTCACGAGGTCGGCGTACGGGCGGTGATCCGCCCGCCCGGGGCCGACGGCGCCGTACCGCCTCTGCCGGACGGGTGGGTGGACCACCAGGAGTGGTGCGACCGCGACGGCGTCCCGCCCGAGGTCGACGTCGCCGACGACGACCCGGTCCGGATGATGTTCACCTCCGGCACCGAGTCGCGGCCGAAGGGCGCGCTGCTGTCGAGCCGGGCGCTGACCTGGCAGTACGTCTCCTGCGCGATCGACGGCTCGATGAGCGCCGACGACGTCGAGCTGCACACGTTGCCGCTCTACCACTGTGCGCAGCTCGACTGCTTCCTCGGCGTCGACGTCTACCTCGGGGCCACGTCGGTGATCCTGCCCGGTCCCGACCCGGCGGCGATCCTGGCCGCGATCGAGCGGCACCGCGTCACGAAGTTCTTCGCGCCGCCGACCGTCTGGATCAGCCTGCTGCGCTCCGAGGCCTTCGACGGCACGGACCTATCGTCGCTGCGCAAGGGCTACTACGGCGCCTCCCCGATGCCGGTCGAGGTGCTGCGCGAGATGCGCGAGCGGCTGCCCGGCGTGGACCTGTGGAACTTCTACGGCCAGACCGAGATGTCGCCGCTCGCGACGATCCTCGGCCCGGACGAGCAGCTCTCGCACGCCGGCTCCGCCGGTCGTCCCGCCCTCAACGTCGAGACCCGCATCGTCGGCGACGACGGCGAGCCGCTCCCGTCCGGGGAGGTCGGCGAGATCGTGCACCGCTCGCCGCACGCCACCCTCGGCTACTACCGCGACGACGCCAAGACCGACGAGGCCTTCCGTGACGGCTGGTTCCACTCCGGCGACCTCGGCTACCTCGATGCCGACGGCCGGCTGTGGGTCGTCGACCGCAAGAAGGACATGATCAAGACCGGCGGCGAGAACGTCGCCAGCCGCGAGGTCGAGGAGGCCATCTACCTGATGCCCGGCGTCGCGGAGGTCGCCGTCTTCGGCGTCTCGCACCCGCGCTGGGTCGAGGCGGTGATGGCCGTCGTGGTGCCCAAGCCGGGCGCCGATCTCACCTCCGACGACGTGCTCGCGCACGCGCGCTCGGCGCTCGCCGGCTACAAGACGCCGAAGTACGTCGTCGTTGCCGACGCGCTCCCCAAGAACCCCAGCGGGAAGATCCTCAAACGGCAGCTGCGCGAACAGCACGCCGACGTCGCCTCGGGCTGACCCACGGCCTGTCTCTCGTATGTCCCGCGCCGTCGCGGGTACGGCGCTGTCACGCCCGACCGGGCGTCACGGGGGCCCTGCACGACGCCGAGCTCGCTCGTCGGGCCACTCCGCGATCCGTCATCCCGGGCGACCGGCCCCAGCGGCCGGCGCCGGGTTCCGAGAGAGGTTCTGCCATGGCCGGAGACGTCGTCGACCTGATCATGAGTGACCACCGCGAGCTGGAGAAGATCTTCGCCACGCTCCTGGACGAGCCCGACAAGCGGGCCGGCCTGCTGCCGGTGATGACCACGCTGCTCACCGCGCACAGCCGGGCGGAGGAGTCGGAGGTCTACCCCGCCGCGACCGATGCGGGCATCGAGGACGACGTCGAGCACAGCCAGAAGGAGCACCTCGAGGCCGACCAGCTCGCGAAGAAGCTGTGCGAGACCGACCCGGACTCCGCGGACTTCGTGCCGGCCCTCCAGGCCCTGGTCGACGCCGTCACCCACCACGTGAAGGAGGAGGAGGAGAGCGTGCTGCCGGGCATCCGCTCCGGGCTGGACGACGCCCGGCGCGCCGAGCTCGGACAGGCCTTCCTCGACGCGCGGGCGCAGCACCTCGGCCAGCAGCCCGCCGACATCACCCGCGACGAGCTCCAGCAGCAGGCCACCAACGCGGGCGTCACGGGGACGTCGTCGATGAGCAAGAGCGAGCTCGAGTCGACGCTGGCGGACGAGGCCGAGAGCTGACGCGGGGCCCGCCGCCCGTCTGCCCGGACGGGACGTCGGGTACCCCGAGAGACCACGCCGCGCGGCGGCCAACCGCCCGCGGCCGACCGATCCGACCAACAGGTGGGGAGAGCATGAGCCAGATCCAGGAGTCCATCGACGTCGACGTACCGGTGCGGACGGCGTACAACCAGTGGACGCAGTTCGAGTCGTTCCCGAAGTTCATGTCGGGCGTCGAGTCGATCACCCAGCTCGACGACAAGCGGCTGCACTGGGTGACCAGCATCGCCGGCGTGGAGCGGGAGTTCGACGCCGAGATCACCGAGCAGCACCCCGACGAGCGGGTGGCGTGGACGAGCACCGGCGGCGAGGCGCAGCACGCCGGCGTGGTCACCTTCCACAAGCTGGACGACGACCGCGCGCGCGTCATGGTGCAGCTCGACTGGCAGCCGTCCGGGGTGGCCGAGAAGGTCGGCTCGGCGATCAACGTCGACGAGCGGCGGGTCAAGGGCGACCTCGAGAGGTTCAAGCAGTTCATCGAGGCGCGCGGGCACGAGACCGGCGCCTGGCGCGGCGACGTCGACGCCGACACCTGAGCCCGGAGGCGCGGGTGCCGGCGTCGACGCGCAGGCAGTCGGGAAGCCGGCACCACCGCCGGGCGGTCGGTCAGGTGCGCAGGTCCCGTCGGACACGACTCGGCGGTGCCCCGAACCACCGGCGGCAGGCCCGGGTCAGCGCGCTCTGCTCGCTCAGCCCGAGTGCGCCGGTGAGCTGGCCGAGCGGCATGTCGGTGTCGCGCAGGTAGCGCTCGGCCTCGTCCCGTCGCACCTGGTCGACCAGGGCGGCGAACGACGTGCCCTGGGCGGCGAGCTGGCGCTGCAGGGTCCGCCGGTGCTGGGCGAGCTGGCCGGCGACGAGGTCCAGGTCGAGCGCGCCGGTCGGCAGCATGTGCCGGACCAGCTCGACCACGGCGTCGGTCGTGGTCGACGCCGTCGGCACCGCGATCGCGTCGAGGTAGCGCTGCACGACCTCGTGCACGTCGCCGTCCGCGCTCAGGGGACGGCGCAGGATCGCATGCGGGAACCGGAAGCCGTAGGCGGTCGCGCCGAACGCGACCCGACAGCCGCACCAGGACTCGTAGTCGGTGGTCGGCGCCAGTGCCTGGTGCCGCAACTGCAGCGAGGTCGGGCGGAAGTCCGGTCCGGCGAGCAGCTGGAAGACCCGGAGCGAGACCCCCAGCGCCAGCTCGGAGGCCTGCCGGTGCGGCGGTGGCCGCCGGTCGAGGATGGTCCACTCGAAGGTCGCGAGCCGCGCGCCGGGCTCCCGGGTCACCCTGACGGCGAGGGCCGGGCTGTAGACGGCCATGTAGTGCCCGATCGCCTCCAGCGCTGCGCCGACCGTGGCCGCCGTACGCGCGGCGACGCCGATCGGGCCGAGGATCTCGACGCCCTGGCGCAGCGCGAGCCGCCGGCCGAGGTCGACCGTGCCGGTCGCGGCGGCGGCCGCCTCGAGGACAGCGGTCACGTTGCGATAGCCGACGAAGCTGTCGTGGTCGCCGATGGCCGCACGGGGAGGTGGGCGCGGGCGAGCAGGTCGTCGGTGTCGCCGCCCAGCTCGTCGACGAGCTCACAGAACCCCTGGAGCGAAGTACCGCGGACGAGGGCCATGTCGCAGAGGGTCAAGAAGTTGTCCCCTGAAGTCAAGACCCGCGGTCCGGCCGGTTGGGAGCGTTGGGGGCATGAGCCGCTTCGACATCACCATGACCAACGCCGCCGTGGAGCGCCTGCTCGAGACGACGGACAACCCCCGCCACCACTGGTTGCTGCAGGCCTACAACCGGCATCGCTACCTCGAGATGGCCGGCCGCTGGAAGGAGATTTTCGCGCCGGAGATGACCGTCGAGCACCCGAGGTACCACTTCAACGTCTTCGGCACACGGACCGTCCTCGACGGCGCCGAGGCCGTCCAGGCCGTCTATGACGAGTGGTCGCGGACCGGCCAGTGCATCTTCTACGCCGACGACGAGCAGCTGGCGGTCGGCGACCACATGATCGTCTCGACGGCGACCATCTACCAGCAGACGCCCGGCGCCCTGCTCGACGCAGCTGGTGCCCCCGTCGACCCCGACGCGCACTACCTCGTCGCCAACGTCGAGCACATGATCTGGCCCTACGACGACGAGGGTCGCCTGGTGGGCGAGGACGTCTGGGAGATCGACGAGTCCAAGCGGCAGGTCATCCCGCTCGACCCGTCCGAGGTGCTCACCGTCGAGCAGTCCGCGCGCCTTCTCGACCCGCTGATCAAGGAGCTGCCGCCGCGCCCATGGCGGTGAGTACGCCGGACACTGCCGCTGGGACGCCTCGCATGCAGCGGGGCGCGCTGGGTATCGCCCAGCCATGACCGAGCTGCTCCCCGCGCCACCCGTGGCCCCCGCGCCTCCCGCGCCCCTCACGATGGCGTTCGGCCCCCTCTCCATCTCGTACGACGACCGCGTGCTCACGCCGCGGCCGTGGACCCAGCTGCAGGCGCGGTGGGCGGCGGAGATCCTCGAGGAGGCGCCGCCCGGTCCGGTGCTGGAGCTGTGCAGCGGCGCGGGGCACATCGGCCTGCTCGCGGTGCACGGGACCGACCGCCGGCTGGTGTGCGTCGACGTCGACCCGGTGGCGTGCGGCTTCGCGCGCCGCAACGCGGACGCGGCGGGACGGGGCGGCCTGGTCGAGGTGCGCAACCTCGCCGTGGACGACTTCGCGTCCGACGAGCAGTACCCGCTGATCGTGGCCGACCCGCCGTGGGTGCTGAGCGAGCACCTGGCCTGCTTCCCGGCCGACCCGGCCCTCGCGATCGACGGTGGCGACGACGGCTTGGCGCTGGCCCGCCGGTGCGTCGCGGTCATCGACCAGCAGCTGCACCCCGACGGTGCGGCGCTGCTCCAGCTCGGCTCGGTGGTCCAGCTGGAGACGCTGACCGGCGAGCTCCCGAGCGGGCTGGTGGCGGCCGACGTACGGGCGGAACCGGGCCGGGGGCTGATCGTGCGGCTGGTGCGTCCGGGCCGCTGAGCAGCCTAGATCGGTGGGCCGATCGGCCCCGGCGGGATATCGGATGTGACGTGGGCCACTCGGATCCGCGGCCGACAGGTGCTTGCGCGCTGCTAGCACCCCACCTACTCTCGGTACGCGCAACTACCAGTTGCACATACGTCGCACCAGCGTCGGTGCGCGGGAAACGAGGTCGACATGCTTGCCCACGAACGCATTGGATCCGGTGAGCCGCTGGTGCTCGTGCACGGGATCGGGCACCGTCGGCAGGCGTGGTACCCGGTCGTCGACCGGCTCGCCGAGCACCGCGAGGTGATCCTCTTCGACCTGCCCGGGCACGGCGAGTCCGCGCCGCTCGTGCACGACGGGCGCTCCGTCAAGGACCAGCTGCACGACGTGCTGGTCGACTTCTTCGCCGACCTCGGCCTGGACCGCCCGCACATCGCCGGCAACTCGCTCGGCGGCCGGATCGCCCTCGAGGCGGCGGCCGACGACCTCGTCAGCAGCGCCACCACCCTCGCTCCCGCGGGCTTCTGGCGCGGCAGCCTCGACTTCCTCTACATCCGCGCGGTCTTCGTCGCCCTGACCGGCGCCGCGACGCTCGCCCAGCCGGTCGCGCCGGCGCTGATGCGCTCCGCGGCGGGCCGGGCGGCCGCGATGGGCCTGCTGATGGCCCACGGCGGACGACTCGACCCGGAGCTCGCTCTCGGAGACCTGCGCGGCCTGGTCGCCGCGAAGCCCGCGCTGCGCACCATCATCGAGGGCGGCGAGCCGTTCGACCGCGAGATCGACCCGTCCGTCCCGGTCACCGTTGCGTGGGGCTCCCGCGACCTGGTGCTGCTGCCGTACCAGGCCACGCGGGCGCGGAAGGCGCTGCCGCACGCCGAGCACCTCACGCTGCCGGGCTGCGGCCACGTGCCGATGATCGACGACGTCGACCTGGTCGCCGACGTGCTGCTGGAGGGCTCCGCGCACCCGCGGCTCGGCCAGGCGACGTACGACGTGGCCTGATCCTGTTCCGGTCCGGGGTCGCTAGGTTGGCCCCGTGAGCGATCTGCAGGCCACCACCGACGACATCCACCGCCTGATCCCCGTGATCGGCGCCATGCAGATCGAGGTGGTCGAGCTCGAGCGCACCTCGGTCGCCGCCCGGATGCCGGCCGGCCCCAACGTGAACCACTTCGGGGCGGCGTACGCCGGCTCGCTGTTCACCGTCGCCGAGGTCCTCGGCGGCCTCTTCCCGCGCACCTCGCTGGCCGTCGAGGGCGGGGTGCCGCTGGTGAAGCGGATCGAGATCGACTTCCTCCGGCCGGCGACCACCGACGTCGTCGCGCGCGCCACGCTGGGCGAGGACGAGATCGCCCGGGTCCTCGCGGAGTACGACGAGCGCGGGAAGTCCGACTTCGTGCTGGACGTCGACGTGACCGACGACCACGGCACGGTCGTCGCGCGTACGCATGGCACGTATCAGCTCCGGCGACTGGGGTAGCGCGCGGTCGCGGACGGCTCAGGTTCGGGGTCCCGGTGCCGATGGGGCGGTGGCGACCGGCGCCGCGGGTCACGGAAGGGGCTAGCCTGAGATGCCAGCGACTGCTGCGGGAGGGGATCGGGCCTGATGGACCTCGAGCTGCCGGAGGAGGCCCGCGCGCTGCTGGACGCCGTCGTCGCGATCGGCTCCGACCTCGACCTGCGCGGCGTGCTGACCCGCATCGTCGAGGCCTCCTGCCGGCTCACCGACGCCGAGTTCGGCGTGCTCGGGATCGTCGACGAGGAGGGGCGGTTCACCGACCTCGTCCCCAACGCCTCCGTCGCCGGCCAGTTCGACCGGATCGGCACGATGCCGCAGGGCCACGGACTGCTCGGGCTGGTGCCTCGCGAGCGGCGCGCGATCCGGGTCGACCACGTCGCCGACCACCCCGTGTCGACCGGCGCGTTCCCCGCCGAGCACCCCGACATCGACAGCTTCCTCGGTGCGCCGGTGCTGGTCGGTGACCAGGCGTTCGGACACCTCTACCTCGGCAACAAGCGCGGCGACGCGGAGTTCACCGCGACCGACCAGGCCCTGGTCGAGGCCCTCGCCCGCGCCGCCGGCGTGATGATCGACAACGCCCGGACCTACGAGCAGGTCGAGTGGCGCCGGCGGTGGCTGGCCAGTACCGCCGAGGTCGGCCGCGACGTGTCCGGCACGGTCCGGGTCCAGGAGGCCCTCGACGAGCTCGTCGTGTCGCTGCGCGACCTGTGCGCCGCCCGCCTGGTCGCCTACGTCCGGCTCGGCGGCGACCTCCTCGAGATCCGCCAGGTCGCCGGCGAGACGGCCGCCGCCCCCGAGGTCGTCGATCGGTTGGGGGCAACGATCCGCGAGGTCTGCGCGACCCACGAGCCTGTCCGGCTGCCCGACGGGCCGGGCCGGGCCACGCTCGTCGTACCGGTCCACACCCGGCTCGCCGGCTCCGGCGTGATCATCGTCGAGCAGGCCGAGGCGACCCCGTCGCTGCGGGGCATCATGCTCGACCTCGTCGCCGTCACCGCCGTCCAGGTCGGCCTGATCCTCGACCGCGACCAGGCGTTGCGCGACCGCGCCAGGCTGCTCGTCGCGAAGGACCGCGACCGGATCGCGCGCGACCTCCACGACCTGGTCATCCAGCGTCTCTTCGCCACCGGCATGCAGCTCCAGGGCGCCCGGGCGCTCGAGGTCGCCGAGCTCCGCACCCGCGTCGACGGCGCGGTCGCCGAGCTCGACGTCGCCATCAAGGAGCTGCGCGCCGCGATCTTCGAGCTCGGCACCGGCTCCGGGAAGCCGCTGCTCGACGAGGTCCGGGCACTGCTGGCGGAGTACGCCCCCGTGCTGGGCTTCCAGCCGGTGCTGCGCGTCTCCGGTCCGGTCGACCGGGCCCTCGTGCCGGAGGCCGGCAACCACGTCCTGCACACGCTGCGCGAGGCGCTCTCCAACGTCGCCCGGCACGCCCGCGCCAGGTCGGTGACGGTCGAGCTGACCGCGTCGTCCGCATGGTTCCGGGTCCGGGTGAGCGACGACGGCGTCGGGTTCGACCCGGCCGCCGCGACGCCCAGCGAGGGCGGCGGCCGCGGCACCGGCAACCTGCGCACCCGCGCGGCCGACCTCGGGGGTCACCTCGAGGTGCGCTCCGCCCCCGGCGCCGGTACGACGCTCGAGTGGGTCATCCCGGCGGTGGGCTGACCGCCGCGGTCGTCGCCGCGGGGGAGGTCTCGTCGGCGCCGCCCGCGGCGTTGACGTCGGTGGCGTCGTCGGTGCCTCCGGCGGTGGCGTCGGTGCCGGCCAGCAGCGGCCACAGGCCGCGACCCACGGCGAGCGCGACGGTGCAGCCGAGCGCCAGGAACAGGTAGCGGGTCAGCACCTGGTCGAGGGTGAGCAGGCCCTGGCTCGCCCGGTAGACCGCCGGCGCCACCAGCACGGCGGCCGCCAGCAGCACGCGCGCGTCGATCAGCGCCGGCGTCGCGGGAGCGGGTCGGCGGGCCATCAGGCGCCCGCCGCCGTGAGGGCCGGGTGGGCCCCGCTGGCGCCGACCACGCCGGCAGACCGGACCTGGCGCGCGGCGCCGAGCTCCGAGTAGGCCAGCACGGGCAGCCGCTCGACCGCCGGGCCGACCAGGCGTCGTACGGCAGCGCGGATCTGGGGCGCGCAGACCAGGACCGGCCGCACGCCGGAGTTCTCCGCGGCCTGCGCGGCCTGGGCGATGCCGAGCAGCACGTTCTGGGCGACGTCCGGGTCGAGCACGATCACCGCGCCGTGCTCGGTGGGCCGCAGGCCCTCAAGCATCTGCTGCTCGAGCACCGGGTCGAGGCTGATGGCGTGCAGCGCGCCGTCGGTGACGTACGACGCCGCGAGGGCCGGCTCCAGCGCCGCGCGGGCCGCGTCGACCAGTCCGTCGAGGTCCTTGGAGACAGCGGCGCGCACCGACAGCGCCTCGAAGATCCGGACCAGGTCGCGGATCGGGATCCGCTCCTCCAGCAGCGCCCGCAGCACCCGCTGCACCTCGCCGAGCGGCAGCTGGGCCGGGGTGAGCTCCTCGATGACGACGGGGTGGGTGCGCTTGACGATGTCGGTCAGCAGCCGCACGTCCTCGCGGCCGAGCAGCCTGCTCGCGTGCTGGTGGACGACCTCGGACAGGTGCGTGGTGACGACCGACGCGCGGTCCACGACCGTCGCGCCGCCGATCTCCGCCTGGTGGCGCAGCTCTGCGGGGATCCACTTGGCGTCGAGGCCGAAGACCGGCTCCTGCGTGGGTGTCCCCGGCAGCGAGCCGAGGAAGTCGCCGATCGCGAGCACCGTGCCGCGCGGCGCCTCGCCGCGGGCGACCTCCGCGCCGAACAGGGTGATCGCATAGGTGCTCGGCGGCAGCTCCAGGTTGTCGCGGGTGCGGACCGGCGGGATCACGATGCCGAGCTCGCCCGCCACCTTCCGGCGCAGGGCCTTCACGCGGTCGAGCAGGTCGCCGCCGGTGCGGGTGTCGACCAGGTCGATCAGGTCCGCCGACAGCTCGAGCCCCAGCGGGTCGACGCGGATCTCCGCGACCAGCGCCTCGGGGGAGTCCGGCGACTCGACCAGCTCGGCGGGCGTCGTACCGGCCTCGGCGGCGTCCGCCGTACCCTCGTCGATCCGGCTCGCCGCGATCAGCATCAGGCCGCCGGCGACGAGGAACGGCAGCTTCGGGAGCCCGGGGATGAGGCACAGTGCGAGCGCGCCGAAGCCGGCGACGCGCAGCGGCATCCGGCGCGCGAAGATCTGGCCGACGATGTCGGATCCCATGTCGGAGTCGGCGACCGAGCGGGTGACGATGAGGCCGGTGGCGACCGAGAGCAGCAGCGCCGGGACCTGGGAGACCAGGCCGTCGCCGATGGACAGCAGCGAGTAGGTCTCGATCGCCTCGCCGAACGGCATCCCGTGCTGGGCGACGCCGATCGCGAAGCCGCCGACGAGGTTGACCAGGGTGATCACGATCGCCGCGATCGCGTCGCCCTTCACGAACTTCGACGCACCGTCCATCGCGCCGTGGAAGTCCGCCTCCGCATGCACCTCCGCGCGGCGGCGGCGCGCCTCCTCCTCGTCGATCAGGCCCGAGTTGAGGTCCGCGTCGATCGCCATCTGCTTGCCGGGCATCGCGTCGAGGGTGAACCGCGCCCCGACCTCCGCGACCCGCCCCGCGCCGTTGGTGATGACGACGAACTGGATCACGAGCAGGATCGAGAACACGATCAGCCCGACGATCAGCGACCCGCCCACCACGAAGTGGCCGAAGGTGTCGATCACCTTGCCGGCGTAGCCGTCGAGCAGTACCAGCCGGGTCGCGCTGACGTTGAGCGCCAGCCGGAACAGCGTCATCACCAGGATCACCGACGGGAAGGCAGCGAACTCCAGCGGCTTGTGGATGAACATCGCGACCATCAGGACCAGCAGCGCGCCGGTGATGTTCAGCGCGATCAGCAGGTCGAGCACCATCGCCGGCAGCGGCACGACGAGCATCACGACGATCAGCACGATGCCGAGCGGGACACCGAGCCGGCTCAACGACTTCACGGACATGCGGCGGACTCAACCTCTCGCGGGGGCGGCGCCGTCCGTGGCACTGCAAGGGGGACGCCGTCCTGGCGTCGTACGGCCCATCGGCCGGGTGGGGCTGTGGATGAGGGGTTGTGTGGGTCGGTGCAGGTGAGCGGGTGCAGGAATCACCGCTTCACCGGTGATTCCTGCGCTTCTCGGCTGGTGCAACGGGCAGGAACCGCCAGCTTCGGTCGAGAACCTCGGTCTCAGGACGCCGGCCGGATGTTCGCCCGCCGCGCCCGCTCGCGGCGGATCGACTCGATCAGGCGGCGGATCCGTCGCTCCAGGGCGTCGGGATCGGCGAGGTCTGCCCACGTGATCCGCAGGCAACGCCACCCCGTGAGCTCGGCAACCAGCTCCTCGCGGCGCTTCTCCCTGATCACGGCGTCAGCGGGGTTCTCGCCGGGCCGAAGATGGCGCTCGTACTTCACGCGCCCGTCGAACTCGATCCAGAAGCCGAGGTCCGGAAAGGCGAAGTCGAGTCTCGCCACGACCATGTCGCCGTCGCGCACCTCGAACTGCGCGATCGGGCGGGGCAGGCCGCGCATGAAGCAGAAGTACTCGGTCCGGGTCTCAGCAACCGACTCCACCAGCGGATTCGCGAGGCGGAGGACGAGGTCGGTGGCCAGGGAGTCCGGCCAGTAGTCCATCGAACCGTGGTAGCGCTCTCGGAGGGCTTCCACGTCGAAGTCGCCCCGGTGGAGGAAGTGATTCACCACGACGAGACCGGCTTCGGTTGACCCGAGCATGGTCGTTTCGAGGGCAGCCCGAACAGCCGACATCACCCGGAGACCGTGAGTCTCGACGACGTCTCCATCGAGGAGCTTGCCGCAATGTCGCTGGATGCCGCGCTCCCGACGCCCGGTCAGCCCGTCCTCGCGGGTCAGGTGGACCTCGTCGAGGTCCAGTCCCCAGAGCGGTGCCACCAGAAACGGGAGCGACGAAACGTGGCTCAGGACGACCTCGGTGTTCGCCTGACGATACGCAGCGCGGCATGTCACGGCGTACCGCTCCTCGCGTGACATCGCTCGCCACGACGGGCCGTCGGTATAGGCACCCCTGCGTGGGCGGGCGAGGTCGCCTCTCGCCAAGGCCCTTGTGAGGGAACGGTCGGTGTGGCCGGCCGCCAGCAGCTCGCGGCGGAGGTGGATCGGGCTCAGGCGGGGGTCATCGGCAGGCAGTTGCATCTCCGATGCCTGCCCGCGTCGGGCATCGCATACGCGGGCAAGATCGTGCCTGTGGAAATCCCTGTTGCCGGTCAACTTCTCGGCCGCTCCTGACGGTTCTCGGCCGTTGCACTGGTCAGGAAGCGCAGGAATCACCGGTGAAGCGGTGATTCCTGCACGCCCCGGCTTCACGCACCCCCCGCCGCCACCCGCCGGCGCCGCGCCCGGTCGAGCACCTCCGGCAGGTCGTCGGTACGCCGGGGCGTGCGGTGCTCGCCGCCGTACTGGCCCGCGTGGCGGCGGCTGAGCACGAACGCCAGCACCTGGGCGACGGCGGCCCACAGCTCACGCGGGATCTCCTGGCCGACCTCGCAGTGGCGGTAGATGGCGCGGGCGAGGGGTACGTCGCGCACCAGCGGAATCCGCTCCTCCGCGGCCCGCTCGCGGATCCGCGCCGCGATGGCGCCGGCGCCGCGGGCGACGACGCGGGGGGCGCCCTGGGCGGGGTCGTAGCGCAGCGCGACGGCGACGTGGGTCGGGTTGACCAGCAGCACGTCGGCGGTGCCGACGTCGGCGATCATCCGGTTGCGGGCGGCGGCGAGCTGGCGACTGCGGATCGCGCCCTTGAGCATCGGGTCACCCTCGGCCTGCTTGTGCTCCTGCTTGATCTCGCTGTGGCTCATCCGGATCTGCTTGCCGATCCGGCGCCGCATCATCGCGTAGTCGGCGGCCGCCATCCCGAGGCCGGCGACGGCCACCGAGGTGACGAGGTTGGAGACCTCCTCGGTGACCTGGTGCAGGACCAGCTCGATCGGCAGCATCCCGCCGACCAGCGGCATCATCGCCCGGATCGCGCCCCACGCCAGCAGGCCGACGACGGCGCTCTTGCCGAGCACCTTCACGCCCTCCCACAGCGCGTGCGGGCCGAAGAGGCGCTTGGCGCCCTTGAACGGGTCGAGCTTCTTCGGGTCCGGCTTCGCCAGCTTGGGGGAGAGGTAGAAGCCACCCTGGGTGAGTGCCGACACGACGCCGACGACGAGCACCATCAGGCCGAGCAGGACCAGCGCGACCAGCGTGTGCCGTGCGGCGTCACCGAGCAGGGTCAGCGCCAGCGACACCGAGGGCCGCTCGGCGGAGCGCAGGTGCACCGACATCATCGTGCGGATCGCGTTGAGCTCCCGGTCGAGCAGCGGGCCCATCGCGAGCGCCACCACGAGCAGCCCCAGCCAGCCACCCAGCTCGGGGGTGCGGGGGACCTGCCCGTCCTTGCGGGCCTGCTTCTTCCGCTTCGGTGTGGGCTTCTCGGTCTTCTCCTGGTCCGACATCGCTCACCCCGCCCCGGCCATCGTCGCCATCGCCTCGTTGGCGAGCTCGACGAGGTGCTCGACCGCGCCGGGCAGCATCGGGAACGACAGGCCCAGGAGCAGCAGGGTCAGGCCGACCTTCGCCGGGAACATCACGTTGAGGGCGTTGAGCTGCGGCGCGACCTTCGTCAGCAGCGCGAGCGCGAGGTCGGCGACGAAGAGGACCGCGATCATCGGCAGCGCCATCTGCACCGCGACGGTGAAGAACATCGAGAACGCCGTGACCAGCACGCCGTCCCAGTTGGACACGTCCGGAATGCCGGTCAGCGGCAGGAACCGGAAGGTGCTCAGCAGGCCCCCGATCACCAGCAGGTGCCCGCCCGACACCACCAGCAGCGCGGTGGCGAGCACCTGGTGGAACCGGCCGAAGACGGTGTTCATGTTCATCGCCAGCGGGTCCCAGGCGGCGGCGATCGCGAACCCGCCGAACAGGTCGATCAGCGCCCCGGCGGCCGCGACCGCGGTGAACAGCAGCATCGTCACGTAGCCCATCGCGACGCCGATCAGCACCTGGGTGACGGTCGCCAGCAGGAGCGCGATCGTCGTACCGGGCAGCGCGTGGTCCGCCAGGGTCGGCGCCATCGTCAGCGACAGGCCGATCGCGAGCACCACCTTCGCCATGGCGGGGATGCCCCGCGTCGAGAAGGGAGGTACGACGGCCAGCCACGCCACCACGCGCACGGACGCGAGCAGCAGCGCGGTCAGCGTTGCACCGTCGACGGACAGGACCACGGGCTCGTCCTCCTCAGACCAGGAGGCTGGGGAGGATCTCGAACAGCTCGGTGGTGAACTCCATCAGCGTGTGCAGCATCCAGTTGCCGCAGAACAGGAGCGCGAGCCCGACCCCGACGAGCTTGGGGACGAAGGAGAGCGTGAACTCCTGGATCTGCGTCATCGACTGGAACAGCGAGATGACGAAGCCGATCACCAGCGAGGTGGCGAGGATGGGTGCCGACAGCTCGAGGGCCACCAGCATCGTCTTGAGGGCGATCTCGATGATCGCGGTGTCGGTCATGGACCGCCTCCGTAGGACGCGACGAGGGACTTGATCACGAGCGCCCAGCCGTCGACCATCACGAACAGCAACAGCTTGAACGGCAGCGACACCATCACCGGCGGCATCATCATCATGCCGAGGCTCATCAGCGCCCCGCTCACGACGATGTCGATGACGAGGAACGGGATGAAGATGATGAACCCGATGATGAAGGCGTCCTTGAGCTCCGACAGCACGAACGCCGGGATCAGCGTCGCCGTCGAGACGTCCTCGCGGTTGTCGGGCAGCTCGCGGTCGGCGACGCTGGTGAGGAGCATCAGCTCCTCGTCATCGGTGTTGTCGAGCATGAACTCCCGCAGCGGCTCCATCCCGTCCTTGAAGGCCGCCGCGGTGGTCTTGTCGCCGTCGAGGTAGGGCTGCACGCCGGCGTCGTTGATGGCCGACAGCACGGGCGCCATGATGAACAGGCTCAGGAACAGGGCGAGGCCGGCGAGGACCTGGTTGTTCGGGGTCTGCTGCAACCCGAGCGCGTTGCGGGTCAGCCCCAGCACCACGAGGATCTTGGTGAAGCTCGTGCAGGTGAGCACGATCGCCGGGAGCAGGCTGAGCAGGGTCAGGGCGAGGAAGACGACCAGCCCGTTGCTGGGGTCGTTCGTCATGCCGCTGAGGTCGATCTGGACGCTGCCGCCTCCCGTGCCGCCGGTGCCGCCGGTGGGTCCGGTCGGGCCGGTGGGGCCTCCGGGCCCGAGCGGGTCGGCCGCCACCTGCTGGAGGGTGACGGCCAGCTGCAGGATCCTCACGAGGCGCGCCGTCCGGTGACGGCCGCGATGGTCTGCTTCCAGGTCTGCGGGGACAGCACGGAGCCGGCGAGCGGCCCGGCGGTCGCGGTGTCGCGGGCGGTCCGCGCGTTCACGGGTACGGCGGCGCGGTGGGCACCGCCGCGCACGGTGCGCACGGGGGTGCGCGGCGCAGCGGTCCGCACCGCCTGCACGGCCTGCAGGAAGGTCGCCGGCGCCGCGTCGTGACGGTCTGCGTCGTCGTCGAGGTCGCCCTCGCCCTCCAGGCCGAGGTCGAGCCCGACATCCAGGCCGACATCCAGGCCGACATCCAGGCCGACCTCGTCCGGCTCCACCTCGGCGAGCAGGGTCACCTGCTGCTCGGTGGTGCCGAGGACGAGCACCCGCGTGCCGACCGAGACGACGGCGACGCCCTGCCCGCGGCCGAGTGCCTGGCGGTGCACCACCTGGATCGCGGCGCCGGTGGGCGCCTTGAAGCGGCGGTTGACGAAGCGGGCGATGAGGAGGAGCAGGCCGACGACGATGGCCAGCGAGCCGAGCAGGCGGACGGCCAGCTCGCCGAGGGTCGCGTCTCCGGCGGTCATGGGAGCACCTGGTCCGGTCAGGCCGTTGCGGCGGCGTCGACGATCTCGGTGACCCGCAGGCCGAAGTCCTCGTCGACGACGACGACCTCGCCACGCGCCACGAGCCGGCCGTTGACCAGCAGGTCGGCGGGACTGCCCGCCGCACGGTCCAGCTCGAGGACCGCGCCGGGGGTGAGGGCGAGCAGGTCGCGCACCGTCATCCGGGTCCGGCCGAGCTCGACGGTCACCTCCATGTCGACGCCGTGCAGCAGCTCGAGGCCACGCGGGACGACCTGCGGCTGCGGGACAGCGGCGAACGCGGGCACGAACGGCTCGTCCGCCGCCGGCGCCTCGACCGCCGCCGGGCCGGTGGCCGCGGCGTCGTCGGTGATCGGCTCCCGGGCGCCGGCGAGCGTCGCCTCCGGGAGGAGTACGGCGGCCGCGATCCCGGTGCCGATGAGCGGCACCGTCCAGAACGCCCCGCCGGTGACCGCCTCGACGTCGAAGTCGTCGGCGGCGAGGTCGAGCGTGGTGGCGCTGCGGGCGCGGGCGCCGAGCCGGTGCGCGGCGGCGTCGAGTGCGGGCTGCACCGCGGCGGACAGGTCGAGTCCGCCGAGCGGGCTGCCGGCCAGCGCGTCGACCAGCTCGCGCCCCACCAGCACCACGACGGAGCCCGGGACGCCGCCGTCGAGCCCCGCCGCGGCGCCACCGGCGAAGGCGGCGGCGACGTGCGGCGAGCCCGGCTGGGCCGGCCCGAGGCTGAGCGGGGTCACCGCGGGCAGCACGGCGGCAGCAGCCTCCGCGACGGCCTCGGCGAGCGCGGTGGTGGCGTCGGTCATGGGGTCTCCTCGGGCGTGGTCACGATCAGCGCGGCCAGGCGCTGGCCGCGGGCTCCAGGGGTGGCGTGGGCGAAGGTGCTGCCGGACTCGTCGCCGGCGATGCAGACGTCGAGGGGCGCGGACGCCGGGTGCTCGAGCCGGACGACCGACCCGGGCTGCAACGCGGCCAGCACGGCGGGGTCGAGCGTGATCG
Source organism: Nocardioides sp. (assembly GCA_035554935.1). Classification (GTDB taxonomy): domain Bacteria; phylum Actinomycetota; class Actinomycetes; order Propionibacteriales; family Nocardioidaceae; genus Nocardioides. The sequence goes on from DATMHM010000059.1 coordinate 29,629, forward strand.
GCCGGAACCGGACCGCGACCGCGACCGGGACCCGGCTGAACTGCTCGTGCAGCAGCTGCGCGGACTCCGCGCGCTGGGCGCGCTCGCGGTCCGAGACCGCGCCGTTGCCGGCGGCGTGGGTGAGGTGCGGCAGCAGGCCGCTGAACGGCAGGCACACCGACATCCGGTGCGCGCGCTCGCCGATCCGCAGGTCGAGGCTGACCACGACCATCACGTCGGCGGCGGCCGCGACCTGCGCGAACTGGGGGCTGTACTCGATCCCGGTGACGGTCGGCTCCAGCGCCACGATCCCCTCGAGCGAGTAGCGCATCTCGCCGAGCAGTCGCTCCACGAGCCCGCGGATCACGCTGTCCTCGATCTCGGTCAGCGGCCGGTCGGGCTGCTCGTCGGAGCCGGGCCCGCCGAGCATGTGGTCGACGCACGACATCGTCGCGAACAGCGGCACCTCGAGCACGCCGGTGCCCGGGATGGGGTCGGCGGAGAACAGGGTCATGTAGGTCGACGGGCCGAGGCTGTCGACGTACTCGGCATAGGTGCGCTGCTCGATCCCGACCAGGGTGACCGTGCAGACGGTCCGCAGCGAGCTGGTGAAGACCGTCGTCGCTTGGCGCGCGAAGCCGTCGAACCCGAGCTGGAGGGTGCGCTGGTGCTCGCGGCTGAGCTGGATCGGCCGCCGGAAGTCGTACGGCGTCGGCTCGGCCGTGCGGGCACGGCGCCGGGGCCGCTGCGGGGCGAGGGTCACGACTGGCCCATCGTCGGTGGCCGGGGTGACCTGAGCGGTCGTCCCGGCCACGACCGGTCAGGGTCCCGTGGTCACAACGGGCCATCCGGGGTACCGGGCAGGGTCCCGGTCGGCCGCTGGTCGAGGAGGTCGCCCGCGACCGTCTCGAGACCCCGGGCCGTGGTGCCGGCACCGTTGGTCGAGGAGGTCGCCCGCGACCGTCTCGAGACCCCCGGCCGTGGTGCCGGCACCGTTGGTCGAGGAGGTCGCCCGCGACCGTCTCGAGACCCCCGGCCGTGGTGCGCCTACTGCGTGACGAACTCGGTGAAGTACACCTCCATCACGTCCCCGTGGTACCGGTGCCCGAGCTCCTCCTCGAGCTCGTGGCGCAGCTCCTCCCGCGACGCCGGCTTGTTCACCTCGGCGACGGGCAGGCCGCTGAACACGCCGATCGCGGCGTCGAGGGCCTTGCTGCCGTCGACCTCGTGGGCGTTCTCGGTGAGCTGCAGCGCCACGCCGAGGCGCAGGTAGTGGCCGCTCGCGAGGTTGACCTGGATCGGCTCGAGCTTGACCACCTCGCCCGGCTTCGGGGCGGTGTCGCCGGACGGCTTGAGGAAGAACCACCAGCCGGCGCCACCGAGCACGGCGAGCACGACCACGATGCCGATCAGCTTCTTCCTGCCGGACGTCCTCTCCTCTGCGGGCGGGGCGCCGGCGGACGGTGCGGCGACTGCGGTGCTCATGGCTGGTCCTCCTGGGTGCGCGGGCGGCGGGCGGCGGCGTCGGCGTGCCCGTCGTCCCCGCTGCCCTGCCCGGTGCTGTCGGTGTCGTCGGTGCTGTCGGTGCTGTCGGTGCTGCCGGTGTGGTCGGGGCTCCTGTCGCCGCGGGCGGCGGGCGCCTCGTCGAGGCCGGCCTCGCGGCGCAGCTCCTCGTAGGCCTCGCCCATCAACGCCCGGGTCTCCGCGGGCTCCTGGCTGAGGACGACGATGTCGACCCGCTTGTTGACGTCCTGCGACCCGGCCCGGGCCGGGTCGATCAGCGGCTTGGTGTGGCCGAAGCCGGTGGCCCGCAGCCGTGACGTCCGGATGCCGTGGACCTCCTCGAGCCGGCGCAGCACGTGCGCGGCGCGGGCGAGGGAGAGCTCCCAGTCGGTGGGGAAGTACTTCGGCCTCACCTTCTCCTGGTTGGTGTGCCCGTCGATCTCGATCGGCTCGCTGAGCGCCTGCAGGACGGGCGTGATCGTGTCGACGACCCGGCGCCCGCGAGGGGTGAGCTCGGCGACGTCGGGCTCGAACACGACGTGCTGGGAGACGAGGCTGACCACGAGGCCGCGCTCGTCGACCGTGGCGCGTACGTCGTCGCGCAGTCCCTCCGCGCGCAGGGCCCGGTCGATCCGGCGCCACACGTCGAGCAGCCGCTCGACCTCGACCCGCGCCTCGCCGTACTGCCGCTCGGTGCGCCGCCGGTCGGACTCCGCGACCACCTGGTCGAGGACCCGGGCGACCACGTCGCGCTGGTCCTCGGGCACCTGCGCGAGGATCAGCTGGTGGGTGGTCTCGCCGGGGTCGTCGACGCCCTTGGCGCTGCTGACCGGGTCGGCGCCGTTGAGGATCGACTGCTCGCGGCCGAAGCCGACGGCGAGCCCGTCCCTGAGCTGCTCGTACTTCGTCTCGTCGACCTGGCTCATGGCGTAGAGCACGATGAACAGCGCCATCAGCACGGTGATCATGTCGGCGTACGACACGAGCCAGCGCTCGTGGTTCTCGTGCTCCTCCTCGTGGACCCGCTTGCGGCGGGGACGGTGCGACATCAGGCCGCCTCCTCCACCTGCTCGGCCGCGGGCAGGAGGGAGCGCAGCTTCTGGGCGACCACGCGCGGGTTCGCGCCCGCCTGGATGGCGGCGACGCCCTCGATGACGATCTCCATGCGGGTGCACTCGAGCTCGCTGAGCCGCTTGAGGCGGGCCGCGATCGGCAGCCACAGCACGTTGGCGGACAGCACGCCCCACAGGGTCGCGAGGAACGCGGCGGCGATCATGTGGCCGAGCTCCTCGGGCTTCGCGAGGTTCTCGAGCACGTGGACCAGGCTCATCACGGTGCCGACGATGCCGATCGTCGGCGCATAGCCGCCCGCGTCGGTGAAGAACTTCGCCGAGTGCTTGTCGGTCGCCCGCTTCGCGTGCAGCTCGGCCTCCAGGATCTCGCGCAGCTCCTCGGGGTCGATGCCGTCGACTGCCAGGGTGACGCCCTTGACGAGGAACGGGTCGTCGATGTCGTCGAGCCGGCTCTCCAGGGCCAGCATCCCCTCGCGGCGCGCGGTGTCGGAGAGCTGTACGACGACCGGGACGACGTCCGCCGACGTCGCCACCTTGCCGGTCAGCGCGGTCTTGACGGACCGGATGGCGTTCTTCGCGTCCGCCATGGTGCCGCCGGCGACGCTCACGCACAGGGTGCCGCCGAAGACCAGCAGCAGCGGGGGCAGCAGGAACAGGCTCGCCGGGCTGCCGCCCTCGAGGATGTTGGCGAGCATGATGACGCCGAGGGCGGCGCCGATGCCGGCGCTGCTCGCGAAGTCCTTCATGACATGCCTCCCCGGTGGCGGTCGGTGCTGGTCGGCGCGGTGGGATCGGTCGATCGGCCCGTTCCGGCGGGTCCGGCGGGTCCGGCGGCTCCAGCGGATCCAGCGGGCCGGGTCTCGGCCGGGTGGGGCACGGCAGCGAGACGGGCCGGTCGGGGCGTCGTACGCACGGCCGGGACGCTGGCGGCGTCGGGCAGCGCCGCTCGCGCGACGATGGCGGCGCGGTAGTCGATCACCTCGGCGAGCACCTCGTCGAGCGTCTCGGACACGAGGTACTTGGTCCCGTCGACGAGGGTCACCACGGTGTCGGGCGTGCAGTCGACGCGTTCGACGAGGTCCGCGTTCAACAGGAACGTCGTCCCCGAGAGTCGGGTCAGCGAGATCACCGCGGCACCTCCGTGTGCGTGTTCGTGCGGTCGTGCGGGTCGTGCCGTCCGTGGCACTTCGTGTTCTCCCATCGGCTGATCGGGATAGTCCCTGACGAAAAGCACCGGAATTCGGCGCGTCACGGTGCTTTTCGCCCGGGACTATCCCGATCAGGACGACTCAGCGCTTGATGTTGACGAGCTCCTCCAGGACCTGGTCGCTGGTGGTGATCACCCGCGAGCTGGCCTGGAAGCCCCGCTGGGCGAGGATCAGGTTGGTGAACTCGGCCGACAGGTCGACGTTCGACATCTCCAGCGCGCCGGCCATGATCTGGCCGCGCTGGCCCTCGCCCGCGACGCCGAGGTCGACGGGGCCCGAGTTGGCGGACTCGCGGAAGGCGGTGTCGCCGATCTTCTCCAGGCCCATCGGGTTGGTGAAGTTCGCGACGGCGAGCTGGCACACGTCGCGCTGCACCCCGTCGGAGAAGACGCCGCGGACCTTGCCCTCGGCCGAGATGGAGTACGACGTCAGCTCGACGCCCGGCGGCAGCGACCCGTTGATCATGTTGAAGTCGACGTCGGTCGGTGCGCCGGTCGGCAGCCCCGCGCCGTCGAGCGCGTAGCCCTGCACCCGCATCCCGTTGGGGGCGACGAGCACGCCGGTCTGGTCGAAGGTGAAGGCGCCGGCGCGGGTGTAGACGTTCTCCTGGCCGTCGCGCAGCACGAAGAAGCCGTCGCCCTGCAGCATCACGTCGGTCGCCCGGCCGGTCAGCTGCGCCGAGCCCTGGCCGAAGTTGGCGCTGGTCGCGGCCAGCTGGACGCCGAGGCCGACCTGGATCGGGTTCGTGCCGCCGCGCTCGGCGTTCCCGCCCGACGCCGCCGTCAGCATCTGGCTGAGGGTGTCGGAGAAGACGGTGGTGCTCGCCTTGAAGCCGGTGGTGTTGGCGTTGGCGATGTTGTTGCCCGTGACGTCGAGCATGGTCTGGTTGACGCGGAGGCCGGAGATGCCGGCGAAGAGTGAGCGAAGCATGGTGGTTCTCCTTCGTGGGACAGGCGGATGGGTCGGTCAGGCGGGTGTGCCCGGGGGCGGCGTGGTGCCGCTGCCCGAGGTGGTCGGTGCGGGGATGGTCGGGGCGTCGCCGACGCTGATGACGTCGGTGATCGCCACCTCGTGGCCGTCGACGCTGAGCACCGGGCCGGTCGACAGGTAGGTCGTGCCCTGGACGGTGCCGCTCTGCTCGGCCCCGCTCTCGTCGTACCAGCGCACGGTCTGGCCGATCATCGAGCTGGCCCCGAACGCCAGCTGGGTGCTCAGCAGCATCGCCGTCTGGTCGGCGACGGCCTGCATCTTCTCCAGCGCCGTGAACTGCGCGGTCTGCGCCATGAACTCGCTGGAGTCGGTCGGGTTGAGCGGGTCCTGGTACCGCATCTGCGCCACCATCAGCTCCAGGAAGACCTGCTGGTCGCCGAAGCCGGTCGTGCTCGCGGTGGTCGACGACGCGCCGGACGTGACGCCGTAGCCCACGCCCTCGGTCGGGGTGATCGACATGCTGCCTCCTGGCTCTCAGACGGTCCGGTCGAGGCGACCGGCGACCGTGGGACGTGGGGCGAGGGGCGTGACGTCGTACGACGCCCGCCGCTGCTCGTGCTGGCGGCCCTGTTCGCGCGGGTGCTCGCGGGTGTGCTCCTGCGGGGACTGGCCGTCCTGGCGGTACCGGGCGTCCGGGCCGGACTGCGCGCCCGCGCCGCTGTCGGGCCCGGCCTGCAGGCCGGGCTGGCCGCCGGTGGTGGTCGCGGGGGCCGGTGTGCTGGTGGACGTCGCGGTGGCGGTAGCGGTCGCGGCGGTCGCGGCGGTCGTGGTCGACAGCGCGCCACCGAACGGGTCGCGCACGCTGACCCGCGCCTCGGCGCCGGTCCGCTCGAGCAGCCGCTGCAGCTCGGGCGCCCCGCTGGCCAGGGCGCGGTGCAGCGCGGCGCTCTCGTCGGCGGAGGCGCCGGCACCGCCCGCGAGCCGGACCTGGACGGAGCCGTCCCGCACGACGAGGGTCACCCGGACCTCCCCGAGCAGCTCCGGCTGAAGCGTCAGTGTGATTCGGTGCGTCCCGTTCCCGCCGGTGCTCGCCACCTGGCTCATCCGGGTCACCTCGGGGAACACCTGCTGCACGACCGCCCGCTCCACCGTCGACTTGGGGTTTGCGGCGGTCGAGTTGGGGTTTGCGGCGGTCGAGTCCGCACTTGCGGTCATCGATCCGGTGGCGGGCGACAGGGCGTCGGGGCCGTCGGTCCGCGAGGTGGCAGGTCCGGGTTCGCGAGGTGTCACGAAGGCGGCCTCGAGGTGAGCGGATCCGGGGTGCGCGGTGGTCGAGATGGCGGACGCGTCGCCCGCCGCTGCCGTCGGGGCAGGGAGCGGCGTCCGGGCGGCGGCTGCGTCGTTCGTCGTACGACGTCCCGGCGGCGCCACCTCGGACGGCGCGGTCCCGGCCGCAAACCCCAAGTCAACCGCCGCAACTGCGGACTCGACCGCCGCAAACCCCAAGTCAACCGCCGCAACTGCGGAATCAACCGCCGCAAACCCCAAGTCAACGGGCGCAAACCCCAACTCGACGGTGGGCGGGGGGACCACGCCCTGGCCGCCGGCGAGGGCGGCCAGCAGGGCGTCGCCGAACGCGGGCTCGCCCTCGCGGCCGGCGGCACCGGCCGCCGTACCGCCACCGCCAGAGCCGGCGCCAGCGCCGCCGGGGCCGGAGCCCACCCCGAGTCCGCCGTCGGGCGACGCGGGCTGGGGCAGGCCGGGAAGGAAGGGTGCGATGCTCATCAGTTCCTCACCATCGCCATGATGTTGCGGACGTAGTCCTGGGTCTCCCGGTAGGGCGGGATGCCGTCGTAGCGCGACACCGCGCCCGGGCCGGCGTTGTAGGCCGCGAGGGCCAGCTCGGTGCTGCCGAACCGGTCGAGCAGCGAGCGCAGCAGGCGGGCGGCGCCGTCGACGGCCTGCGCGGGATCGAAGGGGTTCTCGACGCCGAGACCGCGCGCGGTGCCGGGCATCAGCTGCATCAGGCCCTGCGCGCCGGCGGGGCTGACGGCGCGCGGGTTGAAGCCGGACTCCTGCCTCGCGACGGCCGCCAGCAGCTCGCCGGGCACGCCGGTCCGGGCGGCGGCCGCGTTGATCAGTCCGGCGTACGGCGTCCCCTCGGCGACCCGCGCGGCGATCCCGGGACCCCCGACGCCCGCGGCGCCGGCACTCCGCACGCTGTCGCGCGCGGCCGGGGTGTCGATGATCCGGCGGATCATGTCCGGCGTCGACGGCACGTCCACGATCCGCACGTCGAGACCGGTGCGCGGCGCCTCGATCATCTTGCCGTCGCCGAGGTAGATCGCGATGTGGTCCGCGCCGTTGTTGCGGCTGGAGTTGTCCCACGCGATCAGGTCGCCGGGCCGGGCCTCGGCGAGGCTCGCGACCGCGGTGCCGGTCCGCGCCTGGTCGGCCGAGACCCGCGGCAGGTCGTAGCCGAGCGTCTTGTAGACCGACTGCACCAGGCCGGAGCAGTCGACGCCCTTCTCGATGCTGGTGCCGCCCCAGACGTAGGGCAGGCCGAGGTACTTCTTCGCCTCCGCGACCACGTCCGCGCCGGACACGCCGGCGCCACCGGTCGCACCGCCCGACCCTCCGCCCGACCCTCCGACCGGACCGGCGGTCTCGGCCGCGAGCTCGGTCGAGAACGCCGCACCCGACGTACCGTTCGTCCCGGTCGCGCCGGCGGCGGCGAAGCGCGCGAGCTGCGACTGGATCTGCGCGACGCGCGCAGTCACCTGCTCGATGCCCATCAGTGTCCACCCCGCTCGCGGCGTGCCCAGGCCTGAGCGGCCAGGTCGTCGGCCTCACGGGCCGCCCTCCGGGCCGCTTCCGTACGACGCCCGCCGCTCCGCTTGTCGAGCAGGTGCTCGACCGCGGCGAGCCGGGCCTTGTCGGCCGCCCACCGGGCGCGTGCCTCCTCGGCGACGACCTCGGCGGTGGCGACGTCGGCGCGGGCCTCCCGGATCCGGGTCCCCACGTGGAGCAGCGCGGTGCGGGACGCGACGAGCTCGGCGGGGCTGCTGGCGGCGGGTACCGGCGCGGCGGAGAGCTGCGCCTCGAGTCGAGCGAGCCCGGCGACGGCGGTGGCCCGCTCGGCGAGGACCTGCTGCAGGCCGATCCGGCTGTCGGTCTCGCGGACGCCGCGGACCCGCTCGACGGCGGCGAGGCCGCGGTCCTCGGGGTGCGGCCGGCCGGTGCGCTGCCGGGTCATGGCGCCACCAGCTGGTGCAGCCGGGCCCAGGTCTCGGCGGTGGGCGTGACGTCGTCCATGGACTGCCTCAGGAACTCCTCGATCAGCGGAAGGCGCGCAAGGGCCGCGTCGGCCCACGGGTCGGCGCCGGCGACGTACGCACCGATCTCGACGAGCTCGCGGACCGACCGGTGCGCGGCGAGCATCCGCCGCAGCCGGGCGGCGTCGGCCTGCTGGTCGAGGTCGGTGACGGCGCGGTGCACGCGGGAGATCGACTCGAGCACGTCGACGGCGGGGAAGTGGCCGGCGGTGGCGAGCTCGCGGGTGAGGACGACGTGGCCGTCGAGGATCGAGCGGGCGGTGTCGCCGACGGGGTCCTGGAGGTCGTCGCCCTCGACGAGGACGGTGTAGAGGCCGGTGATCGAGCCGCGCTCGGAGGTCCCGGCGCGCTCGAGGAGGCGGGGGAGGAGGCCGAAGACGCTGGGCGGGTACCCCCGCGTCGCCGGCGGCTCGCCCGCGGACAGGCCGATCTCGCGCTGCGCCATGGCGACGCGGGTGAGCGAGTCCATCATCAGCAGCACGTCCTGGCCGGCGTCGCGGAACCACTCCGCGATCCGGGTCGCGGTGAACGCCGCGCGGAGCCGCTCGACGGCCGGGGCGTCTGAGGTCGCGACCACGACGACGGAGCGGGCCAGGCCCTCGGGGCCGAGGTCGCCGTCGATGAACTCGCGCACCTCCCGGCCACGCTCGCCCACCAGGGCGATCACGTTGACCTGCGCGTCGGTGCCGCGGGCGATCATCGACAGCAGCGACGACTTGCCGACACCCGAGCCGGCCATGATGCCGAGCCGCTGGCCGCGGCCGGCGGGGACGAGGGCGTCGAGTGCGCGGACGCCGAGCCCGAGCGGCTGGGTGATCCGCGGCCGGGACAGGGCGGCGGGCGCGCTGTGCTCGGTGGAGACGGTGACCAGCCCGGGCAGCACGTCGAGGGCGGGACCGCCGTCGACCGGCCGGCCGAGGCCGTCGAGCACGCGCCCGCGCAGCGCCTCGCCGACCCTGATCCGCAGCGGCCCGCCGGTGGCGCGGACGTGGTCGCCGATCCGGACGCCGGTGGTCGCTCCGAGCGGCAGGCACACCGCCGCACCGGCCCGGAGCGCGGCCACCTCGGCCAGCAGCGGACCGGACGTCGTACGCACCTCGACGATGTCGCCGGCCGCCACCGGCAGTCCGCGGACCTCCAGGTGCAGGCCGACCAGCTCGGTCACGGTACCGAGGGAGAGGGGGCGGGCGGCGGCCAGCGCGCGGTCACGAAGTGACGACTCAACCGCCGCAAACCCCGACTCAACCGGCGCAAACCCCGACTCGCGCGTCGCAAACCCCGACTCGCGCGTCGCAAACCCCAAGTCAACCGGCGCAAACCCCGACTCGACGCTCACGACAGCACCTCCCGCACGCGGGCCATCGCCTCGTCCACCCGGAGGTCGGTGACGGAGCCGTCGGGGGACTCGACGAGCGCGTCGGCGGGGCCGAGGGAGGCGTCGGGGACGACGTCGAGGCCGCGGTCGGCGAGGTCGGCGACCGCCGGGGAGGCGACGACGGACGGGTGCAGCCGGACCCGGCCGACGGGGGTGGCGGGCAGCACCTGCAGCACGCGTACGACGACGTCGGCCGGCGTCGCGGCGGCGACCCGGGCGTCGACGAGCTCGGCGGTCAGTGCGAGGGCGAGGTCGGCCGCCTGCGCCTCGACCGCCCGGGCGAGGGCGTCCAGCTGCGCGCGCACCTGACCGGCCGCGTCGCCGAGGGCGTCCACGGCCGCCCGGTGCTCCGCGTCGCGGCGGGCCTCCGCGGCAGCGTGCGCCGCGGCCCGGTCGGCCTCGTCGCGGGCGGCCTGCTCGGCGGCGGCGCGACGGCCCTCGGCCCAGCCGACGGCGTACCCCTGGGCGCGGGCCGCCTCCTGCGCCTTCGCGGCGAGCCCGTCGAGCAGCGACTCGGTGACGGTGTCGCCGAGCACGGACGCGCCCCCCAGGCGCGTCCAGTTGGCGACCCGCAGCTCGGGTGTGGCGATGCCGGTTCCCGACCCGCGCGGTTCCGTCCCCGCTCCCCGGACGGACGCGACCTCAGACGACGAACTCATCGTCGTTCCCTCGCCGGACCATGATCTGGCCCTGCTCCTCGAGCTGGCGGATGGTGCGGATGACGCCCTGCTGGGCCTCCTCGACCTGGGCGAGGCGGACGGCGCCGAGCAGCTCGACCTCCTCGAGCAGGTTCTCCGCCGCGCGCTCCGACAGGTTGGACGTGATCTTGGTGCGGACCGCCTCGCTGACGCCCTTGAGGGCGAGGGCGAGGTCGGCGCTGTCGACCTGGCGCAGCACCTGCTGCACGGAGCGGTCGTCGAGGCCGACGATGTCCTCGAACATGAACATCCGGCTGCGCACCTCGTCGGCCAGCGACGGGTCGAGGCCCTCGAGACCCTCCACGATCTGCCGCTCGGTCGGGCGGTCGGAGCGGTTGATGATGTTGACCAGCGGGTCGACGCCGCCGACGCGGGAGACCTCGGCGGGCTGCAGCATCGAGGAGAGCTTGCGCTCGAGGACGGACTCGACGGTGCGCACGATCTCGGGCGAGGTCCGGTCCATCACCGCGATCCGGTGGGCGACCACGGCCTGCTGGTGGGCGGGCAGCCCGCTCAGCAGCAGCGACGCCTTGTCGGCGGCCATGTGCGCCAGGACCAGCGCGATCACCTGGGGGTGCTCGTCGGCGATGAATCCCCGCAGCTGCGCGGGATCGGCCCGGTGCAGGAACTGGAAGGGCATCTGCACGGCCGCGGCGTGCAGCCGCTCCATGATCTCCTTGGCCCGCTCGGGGCCGAGGGACTGCTCGAGCAGCTGCTGGGCGAACCCGAACCCGCCCTGGTTGACGTGGGCGTGCGCCGTCGCGAGGTCGCGGAACTCGGTCAGCACCTGGCTGGTCTCGTTCGCGGACACCGCGTCGAGCCGGGCGATCTCGGCCGAGATGCTCTCGACCTCGGCGTCGGACAGGTGCGACAGCACCTGCGCGGCGCGGTCCTTGCCGAGCTGGATCAGCAGGATGGCGGCCTTGCGGACGCCGAGCTGGGCGAGCGCGCCGGGGGTGGCGAGGACGGTCATGGCCGCGGCTCCACGAGCCAGCCGCGCAGCAGGGCGGCGACGTCCTCGGGCTGCTTCTCGACGAGCGCGACGAGCTCGTCACGCAGCGACTCCTCCTCGTCGGACTCGGCGGACTCGAGCGCGGCCAGGGCCGGGCTCTCGATCGCCGGGGCACGGGTCGCGGCCTCGAGGCGGAGCTGCTCGACGACGTACGACGTCGCCTCCTCGCGTGCCTTCGACCGGCGCCGGGCCTGCCACCAGGCGAGCAGCACCATCAGCATGATCCCGCCGCCGATGCCGAGGTTGCGCAGCAGCGCGTTCTTGCGCTCGGCCGCCTCGGCGGCCTGGGCGGCGGCGATCTCCGCGGCCGCGGCCTCCTCGCCGCTGCGGTCGAACGGCAGCGCCTGGACGTCGATGGTGTCGCCGCGCTCGGCGTCGATCCCGACCGCGCTGGCGATCAGGTCCTTCACGGCCGCGGGCTGCACGGTCTCGGCGGAGGTGGCGTCGAGCACGACGCCGATGTGGATGCTGTCGACCTCGCCGGGCGCGGTCTCGCGTCGCTCGATGGTCTCGTTGGCGCGGTTGTCGCGGGTCGTCGAGCGGTTGCGGTACGACGAGTCGCCGCTCCCCGCGACGCCCGGGTCCATCTGCCCGTCGGGGCCGACCACGCCGCCGGCGCCGTCGGTGCCGGTGCCGCCGGGGCCGGTGTAGGTCTCGTCGGTGGTGCTCTCGGACGCCGGAGGGACGTCCTCGGCGGCCTCGTAGCGGCGGCTCTCGGTGACCGACTTGTCGAAGTCGAGGTCGGCGGTGACGGTGGTGGTCGCGTTGCCGGGGCCGAGCACCCGGTCGAGGACGGCCTGGATCTCCGTCTTCATCGAGTCCTGGAACGCCTCGACCTGCTTGGTGCGGGCGGTGGCGGCGCCCGAGCCGCCGTCGGTCGCGTCGCTGGTCAGCACCTTGCCGGTGGCGTCGGCGACGGTGACCTTCTTCGGGTCGAGGCCGTCGATGCTGGAGGCGACGAGGTGGACGACGGCCTGGACCTGCTCGTCCTCGAGCGTGGTGCCGGGCGCGGTGTCGACCAGGACCGACGCGGTCGCCGGGTCCTGCTCGTCGCTGAAGACCTGCTTCTCCGGGATCGCGAGGTGGACCACGGCCGTCTCGACGCCGTCGATCGACTCGATGGTCGTGCTGAGCTCGCCCTCCATCGCGCGCTTGAAGTTGGTGCGCTCCTGCGACTCCGAGGTCGACAGGCTCTGCTCGTCGAGCAGGCTGTACCCGCTCTCGGAGCTGCCGGGCAGGCCCTTGCCGGACAGTGCGATCCGGGTGGAGTAGACGTCGGCGCGCGGCACCATGATCGTGCCGCCGCCACCGGCGATCTCGTAGGGGATGCCCTGGGCCTCGAGCTCCTCGACGACGGCGCTGGCGTCCTCGCCGGCGAGGTTGGAGTAGAGCGGGGCGTAGCTCGGGGCCGACACCCACCGGAAGACGAGGAACGCCGCGAGGAGCAGCGCCGCCGTACCCACGAGGGCGACGGCCTTCTGCCCGGCGGTGAACGCCGCGAACGTGTCGCGCCCGCGCGACAGGAAGCTGGTCAGTCTCTGCTGCATGACGTCCTCAGACCTGCATCCGCATGATCTCGTTGAACGCCTCGACCGCGCGGTTGCGCAGCGCGACGGTCAGCTGGCTGGCGACCGACGCCTCGCTGGCGGCGATCGTGTAGTCGTGGATGTTCTCGAGCTTCCCGGTGGCCGCCTGGACGGCGAGCGTGTCGGCCTTGTCGGTCAGCCCCTCGAGCCGGTCGAGCCCGTCCAGGACGAGCGAGCCGAACTCGGTGTCCGGGCCGGTCGCGGCCTGCACCGACGGGGCGGGCGCGCTGGCGGCCGGGGCGATCGACCCGACGCCGCCGACCCCGGAGAGGCCGGACAGGTGGGGGAACTGCAGCGGCGTGATCTCCATCAGCGGGCACCGATCTGGAGCGCTGCGCCGTAGGTGTCCTGCGCGTGCTTGGTGACCTGCACCGACGCCTGGTAGCCGCGCTGGGCCATCACCAGCTCGCTCATCTGCGCGGCCATGTCGAGGTCGGGCAGCCGGACGTAGCCGTCCTCGTCGGCCAGCGGGTGGCCCGGCGAGTGGACCATCCGGCCCTCGGCGCTGGACTGGGCGAAGCCCTCGACGTCGACGCCGCCGTCCGCGCGCGGGTCGAGGACGACGTACGTCGCCCGGAAGGCCTCGCCGTCCGTGGGCTTCACCGTGTTCGCGTTGGCGATGTTGCCGGCCAGTGCGTCGAGCCAGACCTGGTGCGCGCCGAGCGAGGTGTTCGCGATGCGCAGCGTCTCGAAGGCGCCCATCAGGCGGCACCCCCGCCCATGACGGACAGGCGGGAGTGGCGGTCGCTGAGGGCGCGGCCCATCACCTGGTACTGGTACTGGGTCTGCACCGCGGCGATCGACTCCTTGCGCAGGTCGACGTTGTTGCCGTTGGCGCCGACCGGGGTGTCGGTGGCGGCGACGGTGGCACCGATGGCGCCGGGACCGGCGAGCGGTGCGGCACCGCGCTCGATGGCGCTCTCCAGGGCGGACTCGAACTCGACGCTGCGGGCCCGGAAGCCCGGGGTGTCGACGTTCGCGATGTTGTCGGCGATCACCTGCTGGCGCGTGGACAGTCCGGTGATCGCGGAGTGCAGGACGAAGCCCACGGCGTCGGACGCTGCAAAGGACACAGGCCGGTCTCCTCGGGAGGCACCGGCCCCGGGGGTCGGTGCTGCATCGGTGCCGGTCCTTCGGCGGGGGTGAGCACTCCGTCGCTCACGGGCCTGATCGGTCCCCGCCGCGGGCACCTGAGCCGGGACCGGGGGGACTTGGTCCCGATTAGTCCGACCGTTCGTCCTTCGCGATCACGGCACCTGGCGGGCGCTCGACTGGTACGGCGGGCCGCGCTGTCAGACGAGTACGACGGACAGCGCGCCGGCCCCGTAGCCGGCGATCTCCAGGGTGAGGTCCTCGCGACGGCCCAGGGTGAGCGTCTGGATCCGCACCTGCGGGTCCAGCGGCGGCCCGGCGGGGTGCAGCGCGTGCAGCTTCAGGTGCTCCGCGCCGACGACGTTGAACATGGAGGCGGCGATGTTGAGGACCTCGTAGAGGTTCTCGGCGAGGGTGTCGGTGAGCTTGCCGTCCTCGATCGCGGCCTCCGCGCCGGCCACGGGCACCAGCCCGATCGCCGCACCCGCGTGGGCGGACAGGGCCAGGTCGCAGGCGATCAGCGCCCGGATGTGGAGCTGGTCGTCGACGTACACGGCGACGGAGGCGGGGGTGTCGGGCCCGGGCGCGAACGGCGTCGCGGGCTCGAGGGTGACCTCCTTGCCGAGGAGGTCGGCGAGCAGGTCCCGGACCTGCTTCGGTTGGGGGAGGTGGACGACCACGACGGGCTCCTACAGGACGCTGCGGAGGGCGTCGTCAAACGCCTCCGGCGTGAACGGCTTGGCGATCAGGAACGCGGCACCGGCCGAGGTGGCGCGCTGGCGCATCTCGTCGGAGCCCTCGGAGGTGACGAAGCCGAACGCGACCTGCGAGCCCGACGCGCGCAGCGCGGCCAGGCAGTCGATGCCGTTCATCTCGGGCATGTTCCAGTCCGAGAGCACCAGGTCGGGCGCCTCGGTCCGGACCATCTCGAGCGCCTCGCGGCCGTTCTCGGCCTCGACGATGTCGTGGCCGCCGTGGCCGGCCTGGCGCAGGGTGCGGATCACGATCTGCCGCATGACCCGGCTGTCGTCGGCGATCAGGATCTTCATCGGGAGCCTCCGGTGTGGGGGTCGGTGGGGGAGGGGTGGGGCACGTGGACGGACACCCGCACGGGTGCGCCGCGCCAGGCGAGGTCGAGGCGGCAGGCCACCTGTACGTCGTGCGTGAACGCGGCGCGGCCCGCGGCGACCGCCGGCAGGGACAGCACGCTCGGGCCGGGCATCAGGCTCTTGACGTTCCCGCCGACCATGTTGACCAGCTCGCCGACGGCGTCCGCGAGGTCGCCGTCGGTGACGTCGTCGGCCGAGCCGATGGCGAGCATCTCCGCGGTCAGGTGGCGGGCGACCTGCTCGTCGAGCTCGACGGTGACCACGCCCCGCCAGCCGCCGGTGATGGTGGTCGCGGCCGACCAGGCGCCGGCGGCGTCGAACGGGGCGCCGGCCGGCACCGCGCGGGGCAGCAGCGGGTCGGCCTCGCCGACGAGCGCCATCCACACGTCCTCGGTCACCGAGCGCAGGTCCTCCAGGTCGGGCGCCTCGACACCCGACGACGGGCCGGACGAGGCACCGTCGAGGAAGGTCAGCAGGTTCATGCCGTCACCCCGTCCCCGGCGCGGACGCCGCCGGCGGGCACCAGCCCCAGCAGCGAGAGCTTGTCGACGATCGCGTCGGGCGTGAACGGCTTGATGACGTACTCGTGGGCCCCCGCGGCCAGCGCGCGCACGATCTGCCGCTGCTCGCTCTCGGTGGTCACCATCATCAGCGTGACGTCGCGCCACTCCGGGTTGGACCGCACCTCGGTGATGAAGGTGTAGCCGTCCATCACCGGCATGTTCCAGTCGACCAGGCACACGTCCGGCACGACGCCCGCGCGCATCTGGTCCAGCGCCGCCTGGCCGTGCTCGGCCTCGCTCGTCTCGAAGTGCAGCCCGGTGACGATGCGGCGCAGGATGCTGCGCATCGCCCTGGAGTCGTCGATGATCATCGCTCGCACGGTCAGGCTCCTGTACTGGAGAGGGTCATGGCACTCGCCCGCCGGTAGGCCGGCACCCGCCCGATCTGCTCGCGCTGCCACGAGGCGGCGAGATCCGGGGGGAGGTCGAGGGTGGTCTCGGACGAGCCGAGCAGCAGGTAGCCGTCGGGCGCGAGCATCGGGAGCATCCGGCGCAGGATGTCGGCCTTCGTCGCGGCGTCGAAGTAGATGAGGACGTTGCGGAGCCAGATCACGTCGAAGGAGCCGAGGCCGACGTACGGCGCCGCGAGGTTCAGGTGCCGCACGGTCACCCGCTCGCGGAGCCGCTCGGCGATCTCCCAGTCGCGACCGACCCGGGTGAAGTAGCGGACCAGGCTGGTCGCGGGCAGGCCGCGGTTCACCTCGACCTGGCTGTAGCGACCCGCGCGCACCCGCTCGAGCATCTGGGTGGAGATGTCGGTGGCGACGATCTCGTAGGACCAGCCGATCGGCAGGTGCTGGTCGAGCAGCATCGCGATCGAGTAGGCCTCCTGCCCGCTCGAGCACGCCGCGCTCCAGATCCGCAGGTGCCGGGCGGTCGCCCGGTCCTCCAGCAGCGACGGCAGCATCGTGTCGGTGAAGGCCTGGTAGGGCGAGTGGTCCCGGAACCAGCTGGTCTCGTTGATCGTCAGCGCGTCGACCACCTTGCGGCGCTCGTCCGCGTCGAAGGCCAGCCGGGCGACGTACTCCTCGAGGCCGAGGCCCTTGGCCTGCGCGAGCGGGTTGAGTCGTGCCTCGACCAGGTACTCCTTGCCCTCGTCGTAGACCATCGACGTCTCGCGGCGCACGAGCGCGGACACGGACGCGAACGCGGCGGAGGTGGTCATGCCCGCTCATTCGGCCGGGTGCGGTGCTCCCTGACGAAAAGCACCGGAATTCGCCCCGGAACGGTGCTTTTCGTCAGGGACCACCGCGCCGGGCCGATGGGCCGCTCGTGACCGGGATCAGGGTGCTCGTCGTGGACGACTCGGCGCTGGTACGACGTCTGGTGGCCAGCGCGCTCGGGCAGGCCGACGACATCGAGGTCGCCGGGTTCGCCCGCGACGGCGTGGAGGCCGTGCGAATGGTCGACGAGCTGCTGCCCGACGTGGTGACGCTCGACATCGAGATGCCGAACCTCGACGGGCTCGGCGCGCTGACGCAGATCCGCGAGCGCCACCCGCGACTGCCCGTGATCATGTTCTCCACGCTCACCGAGCGGGGCGCGAGCGCCACGCTCGAGGCCCTCTCCCGCGGCGCCTCGGATTACGTGACCAAGCCGTCCAACACCGGCAGGATCGCCGACGGGATCGCAGCGGTGCGCGACCAGCTGGTGCCGCGGATCCGTGCCCTGGCGGGCATCCGCCGGCTCACGCCGGGTGCCGGCGGCGGAGCCGCGGTCGTGCGTCGTACGCCGGCCGCCGGCCGGCCCGCGCCCGTGTCCGCCCTCCTCGTGGGCTGCTCGACCGGCGGCCCGGACGCGCTCGCGCGCTTCCTGCCCCGGCTGCCCGCCGACCTCGGCGTCCCGGTGCTGGTCGTCCAGCACATGCCGCCCGTCTTCACCGCGATGCTCGCCCAGCGCCTCGACAAGGTCAGCGCGCTGCACGTGCGCGAGGCCGCCGACGGCGACGAGGTGCGCGCGGGCGAGGTGCTGCTCGCCCCCGGCGACTTCCACCTGCGGCTGCGGCGCTCCGCCGGCGTCGTCCGCGCCGTGCTCGACCAGGGCCCGCAGGAGAACTTCTGCCGCCCGGCCGTCGACGTGCTCTTCCGTTCGGCGCTGGAGGTGTACGGCGGCGGCGCGCTCGCCACCGTGCTCACCGGCATGGGCCACGACGGCCTCGCCGGGGCGCGGGAGCTGACCGCTGCCGGCGCCCGGATCCTGGTCCAGGACGAGGAGTCCTCGGTGGTGTGGGGCATGCCCGGCGCGGTCGCCGCTGCCGGCCTCGCGGACGACGTCCTCCCGCTCGAGGCTCTCGCCGACCGGGTGATCGGCGCCGTGCGCCGCTCCCGCGCCGCCTGACCCGCCCCGTTGGTCGAGGAGGCCGGCCACGGCCGTCTCGAGACCCCGGGCCACCCCGTTGGTCGACGAACCCGGCCACCCCGTTGGTCGAGGAGGCCGGCCACGGCCGTCTCGAGACCCCCGGGCCACCCCGTTGGTCGAGGAGGCCGGCCACGGCCGTCTCGAGACCCCAGGGCCCGGTGCCGGAACCCGCTCAGGCCGTGATGTCGAGGTAGACCGGCCGCGCCGGCGCCATCGTCGCCTCGCTGACCCGCCCGGCGACCTGCTGCTGCCGACGGGTGTCGGTGATCAGCGCGGGGATCGCGGCCATCAGCCGCTGCTGCCGCGCCAGGAGCTGGCGGGCGCGCGGGACGAACTCGTCGGGGATCGGGCCGATGTCCTCCGGCGCCGACCACGGTACGTCGTCCGGCGCGGCGTGCCCGCGGATCAGCTCCTCCGCCCGGTCGGCGTGCGCCTCGAGCCGGTCCAGCGCCTCACGCCAGGTGACCCGGCGGGACGCCGTACCGCCCGGCGCCGGGCCGGCAGCAGGAACAGCAACAGGAACAGGCCCAGGAACAGAGGCAGCGGTGCTCACTGGACCGCCGCCGCCATCGCGGCCTCGCGCCAGGTGTCGCACAGCTGGCGGGAGAGGTGCAGGGCCTCGCCGGTGCGCTCGGGGCTGCGCCGCACGTTCGCCTCGACGAGCAGGCCGCGCAGGAACTGGTAGAGCGACGCGAGCTGGCGCCCACCCGGCATCCGGTCGACGTCGAGGCTCGCCTCGAGCTCGGCGACGATGTCCTGGGCGTGCAGCAGGTGGCGGTGCGCGTCGGCCCAGGCGCCGGACTGCTGCGCGGCGAGCGCGCGCTCGCCGTCGAGGACGAGGCGCTCGACGAGCATGACGAGCAGGCGGGCAGGAGAGGCCGTGGCGACGGCGTTCTCGCGGTAGGCGGACTGTGCGGTGCGCACGGCGGGGTTCGCGTACATGGCAGTGGTCCTCACTGGGTCGATGCGGACAGGGCGTCGAGCTGGCTGGTCAGCCACGACGACTGGCCCTGGAGCTGGGAGAGGGCGGTCTCGAGGGCGGTGTACTGCCGCTCGAGGGACGCGCGCCGGATCTCGAGGCGGTCGTCCCAGTCCGCGATGCGCTCGTTGAGCCGGGTGATCGCGGAGCTGTGGCTGGTGATCGCGCTGGTGACCGAGCCCTCGTACTTGTCGCTGGCGGCGTCGGCGACGGCCTGGACCCGGGCGGCGAAGCCGTCGGCGCCGGTGAAGGCGGCGGTCGCTGCGGCCGGGTCGGCGGCGTAGGACTCGAGGAACCTCTTCTCGTCGAAGGTGAGCTTGCCGTAGCGGTCCACCTGGATGCCGTACGTCGCCATCGAGCTGCCGTCGGCGGGGTAGATCGCGTCCTGCAGCGCCCCGGCGACGCGTCGCAGCGTGCTGTCGCCGGCGAGCGTGCCGCGGGTGTCCTTGGACGTGGCGGTCAGCGTCGAGACCTGGCCGAGGATCGCGTTGACCTGGTCGACGAAACCCTTGACGGCGGTGGACTGCGCGGCCGCGTCGCGCTTGACGACGAGGTCCGCGGTGCCGGTCGCGCTGCTGCCGAGGGTGATGGTGACGCCCGGTACGACGTCCGTGAACGTGTTCGTCGTGGAGGTGGCCGTGATGCCACCGATGTCGATGCTGGCGTCGCGGCCGGAGCGCACGGTCGCGCCGCCGAGCAGGGCGGCGCCGGTGCTGTCGGTGAGCTCGAAGGACTCGGCCGCGCCGGTGGTGGCCGACTCGACGAGCAGGCGGTACTGGTCGACGCCGCCGGTGCTGCCGGTGCGCACCAGGGTGGCGCGGACGCCGGCGTCGGCGGCGTTGATCGCGGTGGCGAGCTCCTCGAGGGTGCCGTTGGCCGTGTCGACCTGCAGGTCGGGCTCGCCGGCGCGCTTGAGAAGGACGCTGGTCGTCGTACCGGTCACCACGTCGGTCTTCGCGTGCGCGTCGGCGAACGCGACCTGGTGGGTGAGCGCGGTCTGGCCGACGGTGACGGTGAACGTGCCGGGGGTGGCCGCGGTGGTGGCGGTGACCGCGACGCCGGTGTTGCTGGAGGTGGCCGACAGGGCGGACCAGGTGCTGGTCGTGGGTGTGACCATGTCCTTCGCCGCGGTGGCGAGGGCCTGCAGCGCGGTGTTCAGCTTCTGCAGCGCGCTGACCTTGCCCTGCTCCGAGGTCACCTGGGACTTCAGCCGGGTCTGCGAGGCGGCCTCGAGGGCCATCAGCTGGTTGATGATGCCCGCGGTGTCCAGGCCGCTGGCGAGCCCGCCGATGCTGCTCGTTCCTGCCATGGGGTCCTCCGTCGGGGGTGCGCGTGCGGTGGTGGGGGAGCACGAGCGGGTGAAGCACGAGTGCCGGTGGGGCCGATGGCCCCACCGGCACTCGATGCGTGCAGTCCTGCGGGATCAGCCGCGGAGCAGCTGCAGCACGCCGTTGGGGGCCGAGTTGGCCTGGGCGAGCATGGCGGTGCCGGCCTGCGACAGGATCTGCGCGCGGGTGAGGCTCATCATCTCCTGCGCCATGTCGGTGTCGCGGATCCGGGACTCGGACGCCGACAGGTTCTCGATCGCGACGTTGACGTTGTTGATCGTGTGCTCGAACCGGTTCTGCACCGCACCGAGCTCGGCACGCTGGGTGGAGACCTCGGTGATCGCGGCCT
>DATMHM010000060.1:0-20509 GCA_035554935.1 Nocardioides sp.
CTGAAGCTCGCCAAGGACGTGGAGACCAAGGAGCAGATCGCCTCCACCGCCTCCATCTCCGCGGCTGACCCCAGCGTCGGCGAGATCATCGCCGAGGCGATGGACAAGGTCGGCAAGGAAGGCGTCATCACCGTCGAGGAGTCGAACACCTTCGGGCTCGACCTCGAGCTGACCGAGGGTATGCGCTTCGACAAGGGCTACATCTCGGCCTACTTCGTGACCGACCCGGAGCGTATGGAGACCGTCCTCGACGACCCGTACATCCTGATCGTCAACTCGAAGATCTCCAGCGTCAAGGACCTGATCCCGGTCCTGGAGAAGGTCATGCAGACCGGCAAGCCGCTGGTCATCCTGGCCGAGGACGTCGACGGGGAGGCTCTCTCGACGCTGGTCGTCAACAAGATCAAGGGCACCTTCAAGTCCGTCGCCGTCAAGGCTCCGGGCTTCGGTGACCGCCGCAAGGCCATGCTGCAGGACATCGCGATCCTCACCGGTGGCCAGGTCATCTCCGAGGAGGTCGGCCTCTCCCTGGAGACCGCCGGCATCGAGCTGCTCGGCCAGGCCCGCAAGGTCGTCATCACCAAGGACGAGACCACCATCGTCGAGGGTTCGGGCGACCAGGGTCAGATCGAGGGCCGGGTCAACCAGATCCGCGCCGAGATCGAGAAGTCGGACTCCGACTACGACCGTGAGAAGCTGCAGGAGCGCCTCGCCAAGCTGGCCGGCGGCGTGGCCGTCATCAAGGTCGGCGCGGCCACCGAGGTCGAGCTCAAGGAGCGCAAGCACCGCATCGAGGACGCCGTCCGCAACGCGAAGGCGGCCGTCGAGGAGGGCATCCTCCCTGGTGGTGGCGTCGCGCTGGTCCAGGCCGCCGCAGCCGCGTTCGAGAAGCTCGAGCTCGAGGGCGACGAGGCCACCGGTGCCTCGATCGTCAAGGCGTCGGTCTCGGCCCCGCTGAAGCAGATCGCCATCAACGCCGGCCTCGAGGGCGGCGTCGTCGCGGAGAAGGTCGCGAACCTCCCCGCCGGCCAGGGCCTCAACGCCGCGACCGGTGAGTACGTCGACCTGCTGGCCGCCGGCATCATCGACCCGGCCAAGGTGACCCGCTCGGCGCTGCAGAACGCCGCGTCGATCGCCGCGCTGTTCCTCACCACCGAGGCCGTCGTGGCCGACAAGCCGGAGAAGGCCGCCGCTGGTGGCGACCCGACCGGTGGCATGGGCGGCATGGACTTCTGATCGAGTCCACACCGTCGCTGCCGCCTGAAGGCAGCTGCACCCACAGGGCCCCGCTCCGCCGGGGCCCTGTGGTCATTTTTCCAACGGTTATCAAGACCCGTGCCCTCGGGTACTTTGGCCCTACGACGGAGGACGGCACTGCGACGAGGCTGGTCGCATGGACGTCGACGTGGACGGCAGGACAGCCGGAGGTGTGCGCGTGGCAGCAACATCCGGGGGGACCGAGCAGACGACCCGTGTGCCCGCACGAGTCGGGGCGACGCCGTGGCTGATGCTCGGCATCGCCACCCTCGGCTTCGTCGTGAACTTCTGGGCGTGGGCGCTGCTCAGCCCGCTGGGACCGCTGTTCCGGGACACCGGCAGCCTCGGCTTCCTCACCGAGTCCGACGTGTCGCTGCTGGTGGCCGTCCCGGTGGTCGTCGGGTCGCTCGGCCGCATCGTCGTGGGTGCCCTCACCGACCGGTTCGGCGGCCGGGTCATGTTCCCGATCGTCTCGCTCGCCACGGTGGTGCCGGTCCTGTTCGTCGCGTTCGTCGCGCTGGACTCCTACGCACTGCTGCTCGTCGGCGGCTTCTTCCTGGGCATCGGCGGCACCGCGTTCGCGGTCGGCGTGCCCTTCGTCAATGCCTGGTTCCCGCCTGAGCGCCGCGGTCTGGCGGTCGGCATCTTCGGCGCCGGCATGGGCGGCACGGCGATCAGCGCCCTGACCACCGTGCGCCTCTACGACGGCCTCGGCGAGCGGGCGCCGTTCCTGATCACCGCTGCCGCGCTGGTGGCCTATGGCGTCCTCGCCTGGCTCGTGCTGCGCGACGCGCCCGGCCGGGCCGTGCCCACCACGCCGTTCGCGCAGCGCCTGGCGGCGACGGCGCGGCTGTCGATCACGTGGCAGGCCTGCGTGCTCTACGCCGTCGCGTTCGGTGGGTACGTCGCGTTCTCGGTCTACCTGCCGGCGTACCTCAAGACCGCGCACGGCCTGACCGCCGCCGACGCGTCGAACCGGATGGCCGGGTTCGTCGTCATCGCGGTGCTGATGCGGCCCGTCGGTGGCTGGCTTGCCGACCGACTCGGCGCGGTGCCGGTGCTGGGCGTCGGCTTCGCGGTCGTCACCGTCTGCGCCGCGATCGCCGCCGGCACGCCGCCGCTGGAGGCCGGCGGCACCGTCGCCTTCCTCGCGATGGCTGCGGCGCTCGGGGCGGGCAGCGGCGCCACCTTCGCCCTCGTCGCCCAGGTGACCGAGCCCGGCCGGGTCGGTGGCGTCACCGGCCTCGTCGGCGCGGCCGGTGGCCTCGGTGGCTTCGTCCCGCCGCTGGTCATGGGCTACGTCTACGGCCGCACCGACTCCTACGCCATCGGCCTGTGGCTGCTCTCCGTCACCGCCGCGGCGACCCTCGTGCTCACCTTCACCGTCGTCAACGGCGCCGTCAACGCGCAGAAGGAGCAGCTTGGATGACCGACCTCGAGACCCGGCTTCAGCAGGCAGCGATCGGATCACGGCGGTTCTTCACGAAGGCGGAGGTGAGCGAGGACCTCCGCACGCTCCACAAGACGGGTGGTCGCGAGGGCGACGTCTTCTACCGGGACCGGTGGAGCCACGACAAGGTCGTCCGCAGCACCCACGGCGTCAACTGCACGGGCTCGTGTTCGTGGAAGGTCTACGTCAAGGACGGCATCATCACCTGGGAGGCGCAGCAGACGGACTACCCGTCGGCCGGGCCGGACCGTCCGGAGTACGAGCCGCGCGGCTGTCCGCGCGGCGCCGCGTTCTCCTGGTACACCTACAGCCCGACCCGGGTCCGCTACCCCTACGTCCGGGGCGTGCTGCTGGACATGTTCCGTGCCGCCAAGGCGCAGTACGGCGACCCGGTGGTCGCCTGGGGCTCGATCGTCCAGGACCCGGAGAAGGCCCGCGCCTACAAGCGGGCGCGCGGGAAGGGCGGCCTGGTGCGGGCGTCGTGGGAGGAGACGGCCGAGATGGTCGCTGCCGCGCACGTCTACACCGTCAAGCGGTGGGGGCCCGACCGGATCGCCGGCTTCTCGCCGATCCCGGCGATGTCGCCGGTGTCCTACACCTCCGGCGCGCGCTTCCTCGAGCTCATCGGCGCCCCGATGCTCTCCTTCTACGACTGGTACGCCGACCTGCCGAACGCCTCGCCGCAGATGTTCGGCGACCAGACCGACGTCCCCGAGTCGGGCGACTGGTGGGATGCGGGCTACTTGATCATGTGGGGCTCCAACGTCCCGTTGACCCGCACGCCGGACGCGCACTGGATGACCGAGGCGCGCTACCGCGGCCAGAAGGTGCTCGCGGTCGCGCCCGACTACGCCGAGAACGTGAAGTTCGCCGACGAGTGGGTCAGCCCGGCGCCGGGCACCGACGGCGCGCTCGCGATGGCGATGGGGCACGTCGTGCTCAAGGAGTACTTCGTCGAGCAGCAGGTGCCGTTCTTCACCGACTACAACAAGCGCTACACCGACCTGCCCCACCTCATCTGCCTGGAGCCGGGCGCCGACGGTGCCTTCAAGCCCGGCAAGTTCCTCGTCGCCGGCGACATCGACCACCCCGAGGGCGGCGCCGAGAACGCGATGTGGAAGCCGGCCGTCCTCGACGCGGCGTCCGGCGAGGTGCGCATCCCGCAGGGCGCCATCGGCCACCGCTTCGGCGACGAGGGGATGGGCCGCTGGAACCTCAAGCTCGGTGACATCGATCCCGCGCTCAGCCTGTACGACGTGCGCCAGGACGCCGTCGAGGTCGAGCTCCCGCGCTTCGACGCCCCCGACGGCAAGGTCCGCCACCACCGTCGCGGCGTGCCCGTGGTGCGGGTCGGCGACCGCCTCGTCACCACGGTCCTCGACCTCATGCTGGCCCAGTACGGCGTCGCGCGCGACGACCTCCCGGGCCAGTGGCCGGCCGGCGAGGACGACGTCGACGGCGTGGCCACGCCCGCGTGGCAGGAGCAGCACACCGGCGTACCGGCGGCCCAGGTGCGGCGACTGGCCCGCGAGTGGGCGCAGAACGCGATCGACACCGAGGGCCGCGGGATGATCCTGATGGGCGCCGGGGTCAACCACTGGTTCCACTCCGACCAGATCTACCGCGCCATGCTGGTGCTGACCACGATCACCGGGTGCCAGGGGCGCAACGGCGGCGGCTGGGCACACTACGTCGGCCAGGAGAAGGTACGCCCGATCATGGGCTTCCAGCACCTGGCGTTCGCGCTCGACTGGCACCGGCCGCCGCGCCACATGAACCAGACGGCGTACTGGTACGTGAACACCAGCCAGTACCGCTACGACACGTTCAGCGCCGACGACCTCGATGCCGGCACCGGCGTCTTCGCCGGCAAGGGCGTGACGGACCTGCTGGCGCAGTCGGTGCGCCTGGGCTGGAGCCCGAGCTACCCCACCTTCGACCGCAGCAGCCTGCAGCTGGCCGACGACGCCGAGGCCGCGGGGATGGAGGTGCCTGCCTACGTCGCGCAGCAGCTCAAGGAGGGCGCGCTCCGCTTCGCCGTCGAGGACCCGGAGCACGAGGACAACCACCCGCGGATCCTCAGCCTGTGGCGCTCGAACCTGCTGGGCAGCTCGGCCAAGGGCAACGAGTACTTCCTGCGCCATCTGCTCGGCACCGACAGCGCCGCGACCGCGCAGGAGGCGGCGCCCGAGCAGCGGCCGACGACGATCCGCTGGGCCGACGAGGCGCCGGAGGGCAAGCTCGACCTGCTGATGACGATCGACTTCCGGATGACGAGCAGCACCATCTTCAGCGACGTCGTCCTGCCCGCCGCGACCTGGTACGAGAAGCACGACCTGTCGACGACCGACATGCACCCCTTCGTGCACTCGTTCAACCCGGCGATCGCGCCGCCGTGGCAGACGAAGTCGGACTGGGACGCGTGGAAGGAGATCGCGCGCCGCTTCTCCGAGCTGGCCGTGGACCACCTCGGCACCCGCCGCGACGTCGTCGCCAAGCCGCTGTGGCACGACACCCCGGAGGCGATGGCCACCGAGCACGGCGTGGTGCAGGACTGGCGGCTCGGGGAGTGCGAGCCGATCCCGGGCCGGACGATGCCGGTCATCGCCGTGGCCGAGCGCGACTACGGCCGGATCTACGAGAAGATGACCTCGATCGGCCCGCTCCTCGAGTCGGCCGGCATGCTCACCAAGGGCGTCCACTACGACGTACGACGCGAGGTCGACATCCTGCGCCAGCGGCACGGCGTGGTCGCCGGGGGAGCGGGCGCGGGCCAGCCGCGGCTCGAGACCGACGTCCAGGTCGCCGACTCGATCCTGCACCTCGCCGGCGTCTCGAACGGCCACCTCGCGACCCAGGGCTTCCGGTTCCTCGAGCGGCGCACCGGCACGCAGCTGGCCGACCTCGCCGCCGAGCACGAGGGCAAGCAGATCACCTTCCGCGACACCCAGGCCGCGCCGGTGCCGGTGATCACCTCACCCGAATGGTCGGGCTCGGAGTCCGGTGGCCGCCGCTACAGCCCGTTCACCATCAACATCGAGCGGCACAAGCCGTTCCACACCCTCACCGGCCGGCAGCAGTTCTACATCGACCACGACTGGTTCCTGGGCATGGGCGAGATGCTGCCCGTCTACCGACCACCGCTGAACATGACCACACTGTTCGGGGAGGCGCCGATCGGCGAGCAGAACGAGCTCGGCGTGTCGGTGCGCTACCTGACCCCGCACAACAAGTGGTCGATCCACAGCGAGTACCAGGACAACTTGTTCATGCTCTCGCTCTCGCGCGGCGGCCAGTCGGTGTGGGTCTCCGACCGGGACGCGGCGAAGATCGGGATCCGCGACAACGACTGGATCGAGATGGTCAACCGCAACGGCGTCGTCGCGGCCCGCGCGATCGTCAGCCACCGGATGCCGGAGGGCACGGTCTACATGCACCACGCCCAGGACCGGCTGATCGACGTCCCCCTCACCGAGCGCGACCGGAAGCGCGGCGGCATCCACAACAGCCTCACCCGGATCCTGCTCAAGCCCAACCACATCGTCGGCGGCTATGCCCAGCTGGCCTACTTCTTCAACTACATCGGGCCGATCGGCAACAACCGCGACGAGGTCACGATGATCCGCAAGCGGCAGGCGGAGGTGGAGTACTGATGCGCGTGATGGCCCAGATGGCGATGGTCATGAACCTCGACAAGTGCATCGGCTGCCACACCTGCTCGGTCACGTGCAAGCAGGCCTGGACGAACCGAACCGGCACCGAGTACGTCTGGTTCAACAACGTCGAGACCCGGCCGGGGCTCGGCTACCCCCGCACCTACGAGGACCAGGACGAGTGGCAGGGCGGCTGGGTGCGCAAGCGCAACGGGCGGCTCGCGCTGCGCGGAGGCGGGCGGATCAGGAAGCTGCTCACCATCTTCTCCAACCCCAAGCTGCCGTCGATCTCCGACTACTACGAGCCGTGGACCTACGACTACGACAACCTGCTGAGCTCACCGCAGAGCGACACCTTCCCGGTGGCCCGGCCGAAGAGCCTGATCTCCGGCGAGGACATGAACGTCGAGTGGTCGGCGAACTGGGACGACGACCTGGGCGGCTCGCAGGAGCACGCCGCCCGTGACGTGATGCTGCGCGGCATCGAGGACAAGGTGAAGCTGGAGTTCGAGCAGACCTTCATGTTCTACCTGCCGCGCATCTGCGAGCACTGCCTCAACCCGTCGTGCGCGGCCTCCTGCCCGTCCGGTGCGATCTACAAGCGCTCCGAGGACGGCATCGTGCTGGTCGACCAGGACCGCTGCCGGGGCTGGCGGATGTGCGTGTCGGGCTGCCCCTACAAGAAGGTCTACTTCAACCACAAGACCGGCAAGGCCGAGAAGTGCACCTTCTGCTACCCCCGGGTCGAGGTCGGGATCCCGACGGTCTGCTCGGAGACCTGCGTGGGCCGGCTGCGCTACATCGGCCTGGTGCTCTACGACGCCGACAAGGTCCTCGAGGCCGCGAGCATCGAGGACGAGCACGCGCTGTACGACGCCCAGCGCTCCTGCTTCCTCGACCCGAACGACCCGGAGGTCCGCCACGCCGCGGCCGCCGCCGGCATCCCGGCCGACTGGATCGAGGCGGCGCAGCGCTCGCCCGTGTGGCGGTTGATCAACGAGTTCGAGGTCGCCCTGCCGCTGCACCCGGAGTACCGCACGATGCCGATGGTCTGGTACATCCCGCCGCTCTCACCGGTCGTCGACGCCGTCCGCGACACCGGTGAGGACGCGGAGGACCGCGGCAACCTGTTCGCGGCCATCGAGGCGCTGCGGATCCCCGTCGACTACCTCGCCAACCTGTTCACCGCCGGCGACCCCGTGCCCGTGGACCGGGTGCTGCGCAAGCTCGCGGCGATGCGCTCCTACATGCGCGACATCAACCTCGGTCGCGACCCGGACGACGCCATCCCCGCCACCGTCGGGATGACCGGGGAGCAGCTCTACGAGATGTTCCGGCTGCTCGCCATCGCGAAGTACGAGGAGCGCTACGTCATCCCGACCGCGCACGCCGAGCAGGCGCACGCGCTCGAGGAGCTCGCCACCGACTGCCCGGTGTCCGAGTACGGCGGCGGCCAGAACGACCTGTTCGGCGAGGGCTCCGGCTACCCGACGCCGGTCGCGGTCGAGAACTTCCGGATGCTCCAGGAGCGCCAGACCAGCGACACGGTCGCCGCGCCCGAGGACAAGTCGACACGGGTCAACCTCCTCAACTGGGACGGCAAGGGCGTCCCCGAGGGCCTGTTCCCGCCGCGCGAGGGGGACGCATGAGGCGCCGGCAGCGGCTGGCCGACGTCCGGCCGGTCTGGGCGGCCTGCGCCGCACTCCTCGACTACCCCACACCCGAGCTGCTCGGGGCCCTCGACGACATCGAGGCGCTGGTGCCGGGCAACGCCGACCTGGCCGGTCTGGTGCGGCACCTGCGCGACACCCCGCTGGGCGCGCTCCAGGCCGACTACGTCGCGACCTTCGACCACACCCGCAAGTGCGCGCTGCACCTGACCTACTTCGCCTACGGCGACACCCGGCGGCGCGGGCAGGCGCTGCTGCGGTTCAAGGAGACCTACCGCGCTGCCGGTGCGGCGTGGGACGACAGCACCGGTGAGCTGCCCGACCACCTGTGCGCGGTGCTGCAGTTCGGCGCGACCGTCGACGCCGCGACCGCCGGCGGGCTGCTCGCCGACCATCGGGCCGGGGTGGAGATGCTGCGCCTCGCGCTGGCGGGGTGGCGCAACGACGACGGCACGACCGGGTCCCCGTGGGCCGGCGCGATGGTCGCCCTGTGCGCGACGCTGCCCGAGCTGCGGGGTGACGAGGCGGACGCCGTACGACGCCTCGTCGAGCAGGGGCCGCCGGCCGAGGAGGTCGGCCTGGACGGCTACGGGCCGGCGCTGATCGCGCCCGCGACGCTGGCAGTGAGGAGCTGACGTGGACGTCTTCTGGTGGGTGATCGTGCCCTACCTGTGCCTGGCGACCTTCGTGGTCGGTCACGTGTGGCGCTACCGCTACGACAAGTTCGGCTGGACCACCCGGTCCTCGCAGCTCTACGAGAACCGGCTGCTGCGGCTCGGCTCGCCGCTGTTCCACTTCGGCATGCTGGGCGTCGTCGGCGGCCACGTCATCGGGCTGCTCGTGCCGCGGTCGTGGACCGAGGCGATCGGCGTCGACGACCACCTCTACCACTACGTCGCCGTGGGCGGCGGCCTCGTCGCCGGGGTCGCGACCGTGATCGGCATGGCCATCCTGATCTACCGCCGGCGCACGGTCGGACCGGTCTTCTCGGCCACCACGCCGATGGACAAGGTGATGTACGCCTTCCTCGGCGCCGCCATCGTGCTGGGGATGTGGAACACGATCGCCGGGTCGATCTTCACCATCGGCGGGGAGTACAACTACCGCGAGGGCGTGTCGGTCTGGTACCGGTCCTTCCTCGCCTTCCAGCCCGACCCCGAGCTGATGGCGGACGCGCCGATCGGGTTCCAGCTGCACGCGCTCGTCGCCTTCGGGCTCTTCGCGCTGTGGCCGTTCACCCGGCTGGTGCACGTGTTCAGCGCGCCGCTGGGCTACCTCACCCGTCCCTACGTCGTCTACCGCAGCCGCGACGACGACCAGCTCGGGTCGCAGGGCCCGCGACGCGGCTGGGAGCGGGTCGGCTGACCAGGATCAACCCAGGCGCACCCGGCAGCACGTGGGCGTGACGAAGGGCTCCAGGACCGTGCTGCCGCCGGGGTGGGCCCCGGCGTCACCCGCTGGGGTGTCCTCGGGGGTGTCCTCGGCGACGCCCTCGATGATGCCGGCGTGCAGTGCGCACACGACGTCGCGGTGGGTGTCGACGAGTTCGAGGAAGGGGCAGTTGTGGAGCAGGACCTCGGTGGGTCGCCGTACCGGCCTGGCCTCCGGCTCGAAGCCCAGGGCCGCCAGTGCGTCCATGGTGCGGCGGGTGCGTCCGCGGCCGGAGCGCGGCAGTCGCCGGCCCCAGGCCCGTCCGGC
This sequence comes from Nocardioides sp., assembly GCA_035554935.1. Lineage (GTDB taxonomy): Bacteria > Actinomycetota > Actinomycetes > Propionibacteriales > Nocardioidaceae > Nocardioides. The sequence goes on from DATMHM010000060.1 coordinate 9,729, forward strand.
CCGACGGGCCGCGGCAGCCGGGTGCTCGGCGCGGTCCGGCCCGGCGGTGGCGCCGTTCGCGATCCCCTCGACGAGCACCTCGGCCAGCAGGCGGTAGTTGCGCTCGCCGGCGCGCTCGCCCTGCCGGGTCGCCCGGTACGCCGTCCGCGGGCGTCCGCGCGCGCCGCTGGGCAGGCGCAGCGGCTCCACCAGTCCGTCCCGCTCGAGGGCGGCGGCGTGGAAGCGGACCGTGTTGGGGTGCAGTCCGGTCGCGGTCGCCAGCTCGTCGACCGCGACGGGGGAGCCGGCCGCGCGGATCGCCGCGAGCACGCGCTGCCGCGAGTCCGGCGCCCGATCGTCGCCCGGTCGTGCGGGATTCGTCACGCCGGCATTTTACACAAACCTGTTGTGATTTATTCTGGTCGCACGAGCCCAGACCCGAGAGAGGACGTCCGATGAACGAGATCCCCCTGACCGAGGTGTCGCACACGTGCGCCTGCGGCGAGGAGCACGGTGAGCCCGAGTTGGACGCGCGGGTCATCCCACACGCGCTGCGGCACGCCAGCATCTTCGGCGCCCTCTCGGCCGTCCCGTCCGGCGCGGCGATGGTGCTCGTCGCGCCGCACGACCCGCTGCCGCTGCTCGCCCAGATCGAGGAGCGTGAGCAGGGCGCGATCGAGGTGACCTACCTCGACCGTGGTCCCGAGGCCTGGCGGCTGCGCCTGGCCCGCCGCTGACCGGCACGAGAACGGGCGCGGAGCCACCGGTGGACGTCGGGGCCGGACCGGCGACGGACGAGCGCGTCGCGGGCGCGCGCGGCTTCTGGCCGCTGCGCGACCTGCCCGTCGTCGGCTGGCTCCTGGCGGTCCTCGTCGTCAGCCTCGTGCACCCGGCCGTCCCGGCCCCGCGCTGGCTGCTCATCCACCTGCTGGTGCTCGGCGCGGCCGGGCACTCGATCCTGGTCTGGAGCCGCTACTTCGCCGACACCCTGACCCGCCGCCCGCCGACCCCACGCGCCGAGCAGAGCAGACGACTGGTGCTCTTCGACCTCGGCGCGCTCGCGGTGGTGGTCGGCGTGCCGTCGGGCCTGCGGTGGCTGGTCGTCGCCGGCGCCGCCGCCATCGTCGTCGCCGTGGGGTGGCACGTCGCGAGCATGCTCCGCCGGCCGGCCGCCCTCTCCTCGCGGTTCGCCTGGACGCTCGGTTGGTACGCCGCCGCCGGCGTCCTGCTCCTCGTGGGGGTGGTCCTCGGCACGTGGCTCGCGCACGAGCCGGGCGAGCCGCTGGCGACCCGCCTGCGGACCGCGCACATCGCCCTCAACGTGCTCGGCTGGATCGGGCTGAGCGTCCTCGGCACGGCAGTCACGCTCGGGCCGACGATGCTGCGCACCCGGATCGCGGCCGGCGCCGAGGCGCGCGCCCGCCGGGCGCTGCCGCTGCTGGTCGGCGGCATCGTCCTGGTGCTGGTGGCTGCGCTCGCCGACCGGGCGCTGCTCGTGCCGATCGGCCTCGGCTGCTACCTCCTCGGAGCGGCTCTCGTCGGGTCCGGTCTGCTCCGGGCCGCCCGGCAGGCGCCCCCGGGCACCTTCCCCGCCCGCTCGCTCCTGGCGGGCCTGCTCTGGCTGGTCGGCCTGCTGGTGACGGCCGTCGGCTGGTCCGCGGCGATCGTCGTCGACCGCCGCGGCGTCGACGCCTGGATCGGCCTCGGCGAGGTGCTCGACGTCCTCGCCCCGGGCTTCGCCGCCGGCTTCGTGGCGCAGGTGCTGCTCGGCGCGCTGTCCTACCTCGTGCCCGTGGTCATGGGCGGCGGGCCCCAGGCCGTGCGCGCGATGAACCTCGACCTCGACCTCGCCGGCACCCACCGGGTGGTGGTCGCCAACACCGGCCTGGTCGTCTGCCTGCTCCCCGTGCCCAGCCTGGTCCGGGTGCTCACGTCCGTGCTCGTGCTGGCGGCCCTGGGCTCCTTCGTGCCGATCCTGCTGCGGGCCATCCGGCGGCGGCACGGTCGGACAGCCACGACCGCGGAGCCGGGCGCCGCCGAGCGCCGGTCGGCCACCGGCGGGACCGCGGCCGTCGGTCTCGCCGTCGTCGGCCTGGTGGTCGCCCTCGGCGTCGCGGTCGACCCCGGGGGCGGTGCGGCCCGCTCCGCGTCGGCGGGCGTGGCGCCCACCGGCGAGACGGTCGAGGTCGACGTCGTCGCCGAGGACATGCGCTTCGTGCCCGACACGATCGAGGTCCGCGCGGGCGACCGGCTGGTGATCACGCTCCGCAACGACGACGACGGCGACGTGCACGACCTGGTCCTCGACTCCGGCGAGGACACCGGGCGCCTGGCGCCCGGCGAGGAGGCGACCGTCGACGTCGGCGTCGTCGGACGCGACCTCGAGGGGTGGTGCTCGGTGCTCGGCCACCGCCGGATGGGCATGGTGCTGCAGGTCGTCGTCAACGGCGGCGAGGCCGCGGACACTGGGCAGGACCCGGCGCCGGGCACCGGACACCACGGAGCCGGCCACGGTGGTGACCAGGCGCCGGGCCCCGCCGACCCCTCCGCGATCCTCGACCCGGTGCTCCCGCCGTCCGGACCCGGGCGCGTGCACCGCCGTACCCTCACGATCACCGAGCACGAGCAGGAGGTCGCGCCCGGCGTCACCCGGCCGGTGTGGACCTACGACGGCCGCGCTCCCGGACCGACCCTGCACGGGCGGGTCGGCGACGTCTTCGTCATCACCCTCGTCAACGAGGGCACGATCGGGCACTCGATCGACTTCCACGCCGGGACCCGGGCGCCGGACCGGGTGATGCGCACCATCCCGCCCGGCGGGTCGCTGACCTACCGGTTCACCGCGGACCGGGCGGGGATCTGGATGTACCACTGCTCGTCGATGCCGATGAGCGGACACATCGCGAGCGGCCTGTTCGGCGCGGTCGTGATCGATCCGCCGGGGCTGCCGCCGGTCGACCGTACCTTCGTGCTCGTCCAGTCGGAGCGGTACGACGGCGCCGACCCCGACGTCCCCGTCGACATGGCCCGGCTGGCGGCGGAGCAGCCCAGTGACGTCGTCTTCAACGGCTACCGCGACGGGTACGTCCACCGGCCGCTGCGCGCCCGGGTCGGGGAGCGGCTGCGGATCTGGGTGCTCGACGCCGGGCCCAACCGCCCGCTGTCCTTCCACGTGGTCGGCGGACGGTTCGACACGGTCTATGCGGAGGGAGCCTGGCGGCTCGGCTCGGCCCGCGGTCCGGCTGCCGACGGCGGCGCCCAGGTGCTGCCGCTCCTGCCGGCCCAGGGCGGCTTCGTCGAGCTGGAGCTCACCGAGCCGGGCACGTACCCGTTCGTCAACCACGTGATGGTCGACGCCGAGCGCGGCGCCCGGGGCGTGATCGAGGTCGGACCGCGGGTCGCCGACGACCTGTCAGGATCGGAAGCAGGCGCAGCGTCCGCCGCGCCGGGAGGAGAGTGATCGCGATGGAGACCACCAACCTGACCGCGCTGGCGGCCGCCCAGCTGGTCGCCGCACGCGACGCGTCGAGCGGCCGCTCCGCGCACACCGTGTACGGCGGCCGCGAGCACCGGCTGCGCCAGACGCTCATCGCGCTGCGGGCCGGGCAGCGGCTCGGCGAGCACGACGCGCCCGACGAGGCGACCCTCCAGGTCCTCGAGGGCGAGGTCGTCCTGCACGCCGGCAGCGACACCTGGCGGGGCACGACCGGCGAGCACGTCGTCATCCCGCCCCAGCGGCACGACCTCGAGGCGGTCACCGACGCCGCGGTGCTGCTGACGGTCGCGAACTGACCGGCCCGGTCCGGCCGCTGTGGCAGGGTCGACCCGTGACCACGCACGGACTCCTGCTCGCCGCCGGCGCGGGCCGGCGGATGGGGATGCCGAAGGCCCTCGTCCGTGATGCCGACGGGCGCCCCTGGCTGACCCGGGCCGTCACCGTCCTGCTCGACGGCGGCTGCGCGGAGGTCACCGTCGTCCTCGGGGCCTCCGCCGACGAGGCCGAGTGGGTGCTGGCCGACGGGCTCGCCGACCTGACCCGGGTGCACGCCGTCCGCGCCCACGCCTGGCAGGCCGGGATGGGGGCGTCCCTGCGCGCCGGGCTCGCCGCCCTGGCGGACGTGCCCCGGGACGCCGCGCTGGTGCACCTCGTCGACCTGCCCGACGTCACGCCCGCGGTGGTGGCGCGGGTGCTCGCGCAGGCGGAGCCCGGCCCATCGGCGCTCGCGCGGGCGTCGTACGACGGCGCGCCGGGGCACCCCGTGCTGCTCGGCCGCGACCACTGGGCCGCGGTGTGCGACGCGGCGGCGGGGGACCGGGGCGCCCGCCGCTACCTCGAGGTCAGCGATCCGCAGCTCGTGGAGTGCGGCGACCTGGCCACCGGACGGGACGTCGACGAGCCAACCTCGGACCAACGCCCCGCTCAATAGCCTCCGGACCATGGACACCCGCGTCGCCGACCTCGCGCGCCGGCTGGGGGAGACCGGCTACCTGTGCGACGACGAGCTGGCCACGGTGCTGTTCCTGTCGCTGGAGATGAAGCGTCCGCTGCTGCTCGAGGGTGAGCCCGGCACCGGCAAGACCGCGCTGGCGGAGGCGATCGCGGAGGCGCTGGACCGGCCGCTGATCCGGCTGCAGTGCTATGAGGGCATCGACGCGACGCAGGCGCTCTACGACTGGGACTTCCCGCGGCAGATCCTGCACCTGCGCGCGCTCGAGGCGCTGTCCGGCGGCGCCCGCGGCGACGTGGAGGAGGCCGAGAAGAGCCTCTACGACGAGCGCTTCCTGCTCGCCCGCCCCGTGCTCGCCGCGCTCCAGCAGAGCCCGGCGGTGCTGCTGGTCGACGAGGTCGACCGTGCCGACGACGAGTTCGAGGCGTTCCTGCTCGAGGTGCTCTCGACCTTCCAGGTCACCATCCCCGAGCTCGGCACCGTTCAGGCGGCCACGCCGCCGACCGTCGTACTCACCTCCAACCGGACCCGCGAGCTGCACGACGCCCTCAAGCGGCGCTGCCTCTACCACTGGATCGACCACCCGGGACTCGACCGCGAGGTCGCGATCATCCGCTCCCGCGCCCCGGAGGTCTCGGAGCGGCTGGCCCGGCAGGTGGCCGGCGTCGTCCAGCAGCTGCGTGCCGGCAACGACCTGCTCAAGCCGCCGGGCGTCGCGGAGACGCTCGACTGGGCGCGGGCGCTGCACCACCTCGGGAGCACGGACCTGGACGTCGAGACCGCCGCGCAGACGCTCGGCGCGCTGGTGAAGTACCGCGACGACGCCGAGCGTGTGCGCGCCGCCCTGGACCGGATGCTCGCAGGATGACGGACTTCTCGGCCGCGCCTGGCGGTTCTCGGCCGTTGCACCGGGCGGGAACCGCAGGAATCACCGCTGAAGCGGCGATTCCTGCACGCGGCGCCGACGAGGTCCTCCTCGGCTTCGCCACCGCGCTCCGCGCCGCGGGGGTCGGCGTGACCCAGGACCGCACCCGCGCCTACCTCGACGCCGTGTCGGTGGTCGGGATCGGCGACCGCGAGGCCACCCGGACCGCCGGCCGGGCCACGCTGTGTGCCTCGCCGGAGGACCTCGAGCGCCACGACCGGGTGTTCGAGGAGTGGTTCCACCGCGACACCACGACACCCACGCTGCGGCCCCGCGGCGCGCAGCAGCGTGCCGGCACCAGGCTGCTCCCCGACGCGGAGGGCGCCGGCGGGACCGCCGGCGAGGACGACGACCCGGTGCGGGCCGCGGCCAGCGCCACGGAGGTGCTGCGCCACCGCGACGTCGCGACCCTCGACCCCAGCGAGCGCGCCCTGCTCGCCACCATGTTCGCCTCGCTGCGGGTCCGGCCGCCGACCCGGCCGACCGCCCGCCGTACGCCGCACCGTCGCGGGAGCGTCGACCCGTCCCGCACCCTGCGCGCCAGCCTGCGCCGGATGGGGGAGCCCGCGGCGATCCACCGCCGTCACCGCACCTCGCGCACCCGCCGGGTGGTGCTGCTCGTCGACGTGTCCGGCTCGATGGGCGGGTACGCCGACGCACTGCTCCGCCTCGCGCACCGGATCACCGCGGCCTCGCCCACCGGCAGCGTCGAGACGTTCACGCTCGGCACCCGGCTGACCAGGATCACCCGGTCGCTGCAGCTGCGCGACGCCGACCGGGCGCTCGCCGCGGCCGGCGACACGGTCCCGGACTGGTCCGGCGGCACGCGTCTCGGGGAGACGCTCCAGGCATTCCTCGACCGGCACGGCCAGCGGGGAATGGCGCGCGGTGCGGCCGTGGTGGTGTTCAGCGACGGCTGGGAACGTGGGGATCCGCGGCTGCTCGCCGAGCAGGCCGCCCGGCTGCACCGGCTCGCGCACCGGGTCGTCTGGGTGAACCCGCACCGCGGGAAGGACGGCTACGCCCCCGTGCAGCAGGGGATCGTCGCCGTCCTGCCGCACGTCGACCACTTCCTCGCCGGCCACTCGCTGGCGACCTTCGCCGAGCTCCTGGAGGTGTTGCGCGATGCGTGAGGTACTGCCGCAGCTGATGGCCTGGTGGGAGGCCGGGGAGACGGTCGGCATGGGCACGGTCGTGGCGACCTTCCGCTCTGCGCCGCGTCCGCCCGGCGCGTCGATGCTGGTCGGCCCGGACGCCTCGGCCGTCGGGTCGGTGTCCGGCGGCTGCGTCGAGGGCGCCGTCTACGACCTCGCCCAGCAGGTCGTCGGCGACGGGACGCCGCACCTGCAGCGCTACGGCGTCTCCGACGACGATGCGTTCGCCGTCGGCCTGACCTGCGGCGGCATCCTCGACGTCTACGTCGAGAAGGTGGACCGGGAGAGCTTCCCGGAGCTCGGCGAGATCGCGGCCGACATCGACGCCGGCCGGCCGGTCGCGGTCGCCACCGTCGTGGAGCACCCCGACCCGTCGTACGTCGGCCGGCGGAGGGTGATCCGACCCGGCTCCACCGCCGCCGGCACCAGCCTCGGCAGCGCCCGGATCGACGACGCGGTCCGCGACGACGCCCTCGGCCTGCTCGCCGCCGGACACAACGGCACGCTGTCCTACGGCCCCGACGGCGAGCGCCGCGGCGAGGGGATGCGGGTCTTCGTCTGGGCGTTCGCCCCCGCGCCGCGGATGCTGGTCTTCGGCGCGATCGACTTCGCCGCCGCTGTCGCGCGGGTCGGCGGCTTCCTCGGCTACCACGTCACCGTCTGCGACGCCCGCCCCGTCTTCGCCACCACCAGCCGGTTCCCCGGCGCCGACGAGGTGGTCGTCGAGTGGCCGCACCGCTACCTCGCCGCGGAGCAGGAGGCCGGTCGCATCGACCGGCGCACGGTGATCACCGTGCTCACCCACGACCCGAAGTTCGACGTGCCGCTGCTGGAGGTGGCGCTGCGCCTGCCCGAGGTCGGGTACGTCGGTGCCATGGGCTCGCGCCGCACCCACGACGACCGGATGCAGCGGCTCCGCGAGGCCGGTCTCGCCGACGCCGAGCTCTCGCGCCTGTCCAGCCCGATCGGCCTGGACCTCGGCGCGCGGACCCCCGAGGAGACGGCGATCAGCATCGCGGCCGAGATCGTCGCGGGTCGCTGGGGCGGCTCGGGCCAGCCGCTCGCCGTACGGTCCGGTCGGATCCACGGCTGACGTTCCCGCTACCCCCGAAGGGAGTGATCGCCGTCACAGTGCCGGAGTAGGGTGACCGCATGGACGAGCTCCAGGAGCGTCGCCGCGCGGCGCTGTCCGCGTGGACCACCTTCGTCGAGGAAGGGGACCGCGCGACCCGGCTGGTGCGCCCCGAGATCCTGGACAGCTGGTCGCGCTCGGGCCTCACCGTGGCCCGTGACGTGCTCGAGGCCCCGCTCGCGGACGAGTCCGAGACGCGCTCGTTCTGGAAGGGCTCGCCGCTGCAGATCGCCGTCGCCCGGGTCGAGGAGGAGCTGCGTCGCACCGCCGAGGACGGCGACCTCGTCGTCGCCGTCACCGACCCCGACACCCGGGTGCTGTGGACCTACGGCGGCCGGGTGATGCGGCGCAGCGCCGAGACCGTCAACTTCGTGCCCGGCGGCCGCTGGGACGACCGCTCGGTGGGCACCAACGCCCTCGACCTCGCCAACCGGCTCGACCGCCCGTCGATGGTGTTCAGCGCCGAGCACTACGCCCCGATCGTGCACAACTGGGTGTGCTGGGCCGCGCCGCTGCACGACCCGGTGAGCGGCGCCCGGCTCGGCGTCCTCGACATCTCGACCACCTGGGACCGGACCCACCCGATCGGCCTCGCCACGGTCCGCGTGCTCGCCCGCCTCGTCGAGCAGGCGATGCCCCGCAGCAACCAGTACCTCACCGACGTCGCCGACGAGGAGCTCCCCGAGCCGGGCCTGGTCCTCAACCTGCTCGGCACCGCCGAGGCAACCGTCAACGGGCAGCGGCTGCTGCTCAACCGCCGACAGACCGAGATCCTCGCGCTGCTCGCGCTGAACCCCGACGGGCTGTCCCTCGACCAGCTCCACGCAATGCTCTACGGCGACCACGCCGTCACCTTCTCCACCCTCAAGGCCGAGGTCTCCCACCTGCGTCACGCGCTCTCCGGCCAGCTCGCCTCGCGCCCCTACCGGCTGCTGATGCCGATCTCCACCGACGTCGAGCACGTCCTGTCCCTGCTGCGTCGCGGCGAGGTCGCAGCGGCCGTCGCGTCCTACGGCGGCGACCTCCTCCCCGGCACCGAGAGCCCGGCCCTGGTGGAGATGGGGGAGTACGTCGCCGTCGCGGTGCGCGAGGCGCTGATCGCCGACCCCCAGCCCGATGCGGTCCTGCACTACAGCGAGCTCGCGCCGTACGACACCGCGGTGCTGGAGGCCTGCCTCACCCAGCTCGGCCGCGACGGACGCCTCCGGCACCCCGCCATCCCGCTGCTGAAGGCCCGCCTGGCCGTCGCCGACGCCTGATCGCCGGCGCCCGGCCGGCTCCGCACGCAACCATCTGCCAACCTCACCCTCCCTAGCGTGAGCCGGGTCACAAGGTTCCGTCGCTCAAGGGAGAGTCATGGCCCGGATCAACCTCACCGTCGACGGCCAGCAGGTCGCCGACGACGTCGAACCCCGGATGCTGCTCGTCCAGTACCTCCGGGAGAAGCTCGGGAAGACCGGCACGGTCATCGGGTGCGACACCAGCAACTGCGGTGCGTGCACGGTCCACCTCAACGGCCGCAGCGTGAAGTCGTGCAACGTCCTGGCCGTGCAGGCCGACGGTGGCGAGGTCACGACGATCGAAGGACTGGCCGGCGACGACGGGACGCTGCACAAGGTGCAGGAGGCGTTCCGGGAGTGCCACGGCCTGCAGTGCGGCTTCTGCACGCCGGGGATGATCATGCAGACCGTCGACCTGCTCAACGAGAACCCGAGCCCGTCGGAGGAGGCCATCCGCCTCGGCCTGGAGGGCAACCTGTGCCGCTGCACGGGCTACCACAACATCGTCCGGGCGGTGCAGCACGCCGCCGGTACGTCGAGCGACGCGTCGAGCGAGGCAGGTGCATCGGCATGACCGCCACCCAGGACCCCTCGACCACCTCGCAGGAGATCGGCCGCGACCGGCGCCGCAAGGAGGACCAGCGGCTGATCACCGGACGCACCCGGTGGACCGACAACATCACGCTCCCGGGGATGCTGCACCTGGCGATGGTGCGCAGCCCCTTCCCGCACGCGCGGATCACGGGCATCGACACCGAGGCGGCCAGGGCGAGCCGCAACGTGGTCGCCGTGCTCACCGGCGCGGACCTCGGCGAGGGCCAGGGCGTCTGCATCAACGCGTGGCCCGTGGTGCCCGACCAGGTCACCCCGGCACACCTGCCGATGCCCACCGACCGGGTCGCGTTCGCCGGCGAGACGGTCGCGGTCGTCGTCGCGCGCAGCGCGGCCGAGGCACGTGACGCCGCCGAGCTGGTCGAGGTCGACTACGAGGAGCTGCCGGCCGCCCTCGACCTCAAGGAGGCCGCCGCCGCGCACGAGAACGGCGGTGCGATCGCGCACCCCGACCTCGGTACCAACGTCAGCGCGGTGTGGAAGTTCGACTCGGCCGAGGCCGGGACGGGTGGCGACGTCGAGCAGGCGATCGCCGAGGCCCGCGCCAACGGCATCGTGATCGAGCGGGAGTACCGCCAGCAGCGGCTGATCCCGGCGTTCATGGAGCCGCGCAGCGTGGTCGTCGACCCGACCGGCGAGCAGATCACGGTGTGGAGCGCGACGCAGATCCCGCACATCCTCCGCTTCGCCCTGGCGGCGACGACCGGGGTGCCGGAGTCGAAGATCCGGGTGATCGCCCCCGACGTCGGCGGTGGCTTCGGCGGCAAGCTGCAGCAGACGCCGGAGGAGATGATCGCCTTCGCGGTGGCCCGCAAGCTGGGCAAGCCGGTGAAGTACACCGAGACCCGCTCGGAGTCCCTCCTCAGCGCCCACCACGGTCGCGACCAGTGGCAGAAGCTCACCCTCTCCGCGACCAAGGACGGCCACGTCACCGGTCTCAAGGTCGAGCTCCTCGCCGACCTCGGCGCCTACGTCGCCATCGTCGGGGGCGGCGTCCCCGTGCTCGGGGCGTTCATGTTCAACGCCATCTACAAGTTTCCCGCCTACCAGTTCCAGACCACCAACGTGCTGACCAACAAGACCTGGACCGACGCCTACCGGGGCGCCGGCCGGCCGGAGGCGACGTACGCCATCGAGCGGCTCATGGACGAGCTCGCGGCCGAGGTGGGGGTCGACCCGCTCGAGGTCCGCGAGCGCAACTGGATCAAGGCCGAGGAGTTCCCCTTCACCACCGTGGCGGGGCTGGAGTAC
>DATMHM010000061.1:0-14416 GCA_035554935.1 Nocardioides sp.
AGCCGCACCAGCACGTCGCTCGTCGACGAGCGCATGTTGGTGAGGTGCTTCTCCTTGGTGGCGTTGACGTCGAGGTCCTCGGCGCGCGCGTTCTCGCCGACGATCATGCCCTCGTAGACGTCCTCGCCGGGCTCGACGAACAGCGTCCCGCGCTCCTGCAGGTTGAACAGCGCGAAGCTCGCCGTCTTGCCGCGGCGGTCGGCCACCAGGCTGCCCGTCGGGCGCAGACGCATGTCGCCCGCCCACGGCTCCCACTTCTCGAAGACGTGGTGCAGCAGGCCGGTGCCGCAGGTGTCGGTGAGGAACTCGGTGCGGAAGCCGATCAGCCCGCGGGCGGGGACGAGATAGTCCATCCGGACCCAGCCGGTGCCGTGGTTGATCATCTGCTCCATCCGGGCCTTGCGCAGCGCGAGCAGCTGGGTGACGACGCCGACGTACTCCTCCGGTACGTCGATCGTCAGGCGCTCGACCGGCTCGTGGCGGACACCGTCGATCTCGCGGATCACGACCTGCGGCTTGCCGACGGTCAGCTCGAAGCCCTCCCGGCGCATCAGCTCGACCAGCACCGCCAGCTGCAGCTCGCCGCGGCCCTGGACCTCCCACGCATCCGGGCGTTCGGTTTCCTCCACGCGGATCGAGACGTTGCCGATCAACTCCTGGTCCAGGCGGTTCTTCACCTGCCGTGCCGTCAGCTTCGACCCGTCCTGGCCGGCCAGCGGCGACGTGTTGATGCCGATCACGACCGAGATCGACGGCTCGTCGACCGTGATGACCGGTAGTGGACGCGGGTCCTCCGCGTCGGCCAGCGTCTCGCCGATCGTCACCTCGGGCAGGCCTGCCACGGCGATGATCTCGCCGGGTCCCGCTTCGGCAGCGTCGACGCGGTCGAGTTCCTCGGTCACGTACAGCTCGGTCACCGTGGCGCGCTCGATCGATCCGTCCTCGCGGCACCACGCGATCGGCGCGCCCTTGCGGATGACGCCCTGGCGCACGCGGCAGATCGCAAGGCGGCCGACGTAGGGCGACGCGTCCAGGTTGGTCACGTGCGCCTGCAGCGGGTGGCCCTCCTCGTACGAGGGCGGCGGGATGTGGTCGATCAGCAGCTTGAAGAGCGGCTCCAGGTCGGAGCCCGGCGCCTCTGGGTCGAGCGTCGCCGTTCCCGCCTTGGCGTTCGTGTAGACGATCGGGAAATCGATCTGCGACTCGTCTGCGTCCAGGTCCAGGAACAGCTCGTAGACCTCGTCGACCACTTCGCTGATGCGCGCGTCCGGGCGGTCGATCTTGTTGATCACGAGGATCACCGGCAGGTGCGCCTCGAGCGCCTTGCGCAGCACGAAACGCGTCTGCGGCAGCGGACCCTCGGACGCATCGACCAGGAGCAGGATCCCGTCGACCATCGTCAATCCGCGTTCGACCTCGCCGCCGAAGTCGGCGTGGCCCGGGGTGTCGATGCTGTTGATCGTCATCGGGCCGCCGGCCAGGTCCTGCGCGGCGGGGCCCTGGTAGCGGACCGCGGTGTTCTTCGCGAGGATCGTGATGCCCTTCTCGCGCTCGAGGTCGCCGGAGTCCATCACGCGCTCGGCGACGCCCTCGGCCTCGTGCGCGGTGAACGCGCCGGCCTGGTGCAGCATGGCGTCGACGAGGGTGGTCTTGCCGTGGTCGACGTGGGCGACGATGGCGACGTTGCGGAGATCGGTACGACGAGTCTGGGACACGAACGACCAGCCTACTGGCGGCGGACCTCCCGACTCGCATCGTCGGCTCGCCCCTAGACTCGGCCCATGCAGACCATCGGACTCGTCGGCGGCATGTCCTGGGAGAGCAGCGCGGCCTACTACGAGGCGCTCAACCGCGGTGTCGAGCAGCGCCTCGGCGGCCTCCACTCGGCGAGGACGGTGATGGCCTCGGTCGACTTCGCGGAGGTCACGGCGCTGCAGGAGGCCGAGGACTGGGACGGCGTCGCCGTGGTCCTGCGCGACGCCGCGGCCTCGGTCGAGCGCGCCGGCGCCGACTTCCTGATGCTCTGCACCACCACCTTCCACCGGGTCGCCGAGCAGGTCCAGGACGCCATCGACATCCCCCTGCTGCACCTGGGCGACGTCGTCGCCGAGGCGTGCAAGGAGCAGGGCGTGGAGACCGTCGCGCTGCTCGGCACGAAGTTCGCGATGTCGCGCACCTTCTTCACCGACCGGATCTCCAGCCACGGCCTCGGCGTACTGGTGCCCGAGGCCGCCCACCACGACGAGCTGAACCGGATCATCTACGACGAGCTGGTCCACGGGAAGGTCGTCGACGACTCCCGCCGCTCCGTCGTCGAGATGATCAGCGAGCTGTGGGACGCCGGCGCCGGCGGCGCGATCCTGGGCTGCTCCGAGCTCGAGCTCCTCATCCGCCAGGCCGACTCCGAGATCCCCGTCTTCCCGTGCACCACGCTGCACGTGACGGCGGCGCTGGACCGCGCCCTGGCGTGAGCCGGGTCCGGGCGGTCAGGCCCGGTGCACCTTGTGCACCGCCGCCTGCGAGCGCGGCTTGATCACCAGCTCGTCGATGTTGACGTGCGGCGGCCGGGTGGCGACCCAGGTGATCGCCTCGGCGACGTCGTCGGCGACCAGCGGGTCCACGACCCCGGCGTAGACCGCGTCCGCCCGCTCCTGGTCGCCGCCGAAGCGGACCAGCGAGAACTCCTCGGTGTGCACCATCCCGGGCGCCACCTCGCACACCCGCACCGGCTGGTCGAACAGCTCCAGCCGCAGCGTCTCGGTCACGACGCGCAGGCCGTGCTTCGCCGCGGTGTAGCCCGCGCCGCCCTCGTAGGCCACCCGGCCCGCGGTGGAGCCGACGTTGACGACGATCCCGGCGCCGCTGGCCAGCAGCGCGGGCAGCAGCGCCTTGGTCACCTGCATCACGCCGAGCACGTTGACGTCGTACATCTGCCGCCACTGGGCGGGGTCGGCCTCCGCGACGGGGGAGAGGCCGAGGGCGCCGCCCGCGTTGTTGACGAGTACGTCGACCCGGGGCCCGACCGCGGCCGCGAGCGCCGCGACGGCGTCGGCGTCGGTGACGTCGCAGGTGACGGCGCGGCCGCCGATTTCCGTGGCGAGCTGCTCGATCCGGTCGGTGCGCCGGGCGACGCAGACGACCGCGTAGCCCGCGTCGGCCAGGTGCCGGGCGGTGGCCGCCCCGATCCCGCTGGAGGCTCCGGTGACGACGGCGATCCGAGTGCTCATGGGCTCCATCTTGGCGGACGGGGAATGCCGGGCACACTGGGAGGGTTGCGCTATCGCTGGAGTCCGGATGCAGTGCAGGAGGTGGCATGCCCGAGCCGATCCGTCGTGTGGCGATGATCAGCCTGCACACGTCGCCGCTCGACCAGCCCGGCACCGGGGACGCGGGCGGGATGAACGTCTACGTCGTCGAGGTCGCCCGCCGGCTCGCCGCGCAGGGCATCGAGGTCGACGTGTTCACCCGCGCCACCAGCTCCGCGCTCGACCCGGTCGTCCCGATGCAGCCGGGCGTGACCGTGCACCACGTGCACGCCGGCCCGTTCGAGGGGCTGAGCAAGGAGCAGCTCCCGGGGCAGCTGTGCGTGTTCGCCCGCGAGGTGCTGCGCACCGAGGCCGCGCACCCGGCCGGCCACTTCGACGTCGTGCACTCGCACTACTGGCTCTCCGGCCAGGTCGGCGCGCTCGCCCGCGACCGCTGGGGCGTCCCGCTCGTGCACTCGATGCACACCATGGCGAAGGTCAAGAACGAGGCGCTCGCCGACGGCGACACCCCCGAGCCCGAGGCCCGCGTGATCGGCGAGGAGCAGGTGGTCGAGGCGGCCGACGTACTCATCGCCAACACCGACCTCGAGGCCAAGCAGCTGATCAACCTGTACGACGCCGAGCCGGGCCGCGTCGAGGTGGTGCACCCCGGCGTCGACACCGGCGTGTTCCGCCCGCTGACGGCGGCGCAGCGCGCGCAGGCGCGCCGGGAGCGGAACCTCCGCGAGGACGCGCTCGTGCTGCTCTTCGCGGGCCGGATCCAGCCGCTCAAGGCGCCCGACGTGCTGCTCCGCGCGGTCGCCGAGCTGCTGGTGCGCCGGCCCGATCTGCGCGACCGGATGGTGGTCCCGATCGTCGGTGGCCCCTCGGGGAGCGGCCTGGAGCGGCCCGCGGCGCTGGAGAGCCTCGCCGCCGAGCTGCGCATCGACGACGTGGTGCGGTTCGTCCCGCCGGTGCCGCAGCACGAGCTGGCCGGGTGGTACTCCGCCGCCACCCTCGTCGCCGTCCCCTCCTACAACGAGTCCTTCGGCCTGGTCGCCGCCGAGGCCCAGGCCAGCGGCGCCCCCGTCGTCGCCGCCGCGGTCGGGGGGCTGACCACGGTCGTGCGCGACGGCCGCAGCGGGCTCCTCGTCGACTCCCACGACGCGCACGACTGGGCGCTCGCACTGGAGCGGGTGGTTGCGGACGCCGACTACCGTGACCTGCTGGCGGCCGGTGCCCTGCGCCAGGCCGAGCAGTTCTCCTGGGAGGCGACCGCCGCCCAGACCCTCGCCGTCTACGAGCGGGCGCACTCCCTGATGCGCCAGGAAGCGGGAGCCCCGGCATGAGCGACACCGTCGAGACCGGACCCGCCGACGTCGTACGCGACTGGCTGGAGGCCAACGAGGTCGAGTTCGACGAGCAGGACGGCCGCTTCAGCTTCGCGCTGCCGGGGGAGAAGAAGCTCCAGACGCCGGTCCGCCTCGACCTCGGGCCGCACGCGCTCGGCGTGCACGCGTTCGTGTGCCGGCGCCCCGACGAGCAGTTCGAGCGGGTCTACCGGTGGCTGCTCGAGCGCAACATGAGGATGTACGGCGTCGCGTTCGGCATCGACCACCACGGCGACATCTACCTCGACGCCCGACTTCCGCTGTCGTCCGTCACGCCCGACGACCTCGACCGGCTGCTCGGCTCAGTGCTGACCTACGCCGACGAGTCGTTCAACACGATCCTCGAGCTCGGCTTCGAGTCGTCCATCCGCAAGGAGTGGGAGTGGCGGATCGAGCGCGGCGAGTCGACGGCCAACCTCGAGGCGTTCCGCGGCTGGCTCGAGTCGGACACGCCGCCGGCTCCCTGAACACCCCCGGTCAGCCCGGGCGCGCCGCGACCCGCACCGGGTCGCTCCACACGCTCGAGCCCGCGCGGGACCGCGCGACCACCCGGCACGTGTAGGCGCGGCCGCGGCGCAGCCCGTCCACCACGATCAGCGTGGACCCGGCCGAGCCGACGTCGCGGACGACGTGCCCGCCGCTGTTGACGCACCGCGCGAGGTAGCTGGTCACCTTCGCGCCCCGCGGCTTCGAGTAGGTGTGGTAGACCCGCGCCCGGCTCGCCAGCACCCGCTGGGTCTTGGTGATCCGCGGCTTCGTCGGGGTGATCCGGACCGCGCGCACCTTCAGCCGCTTCAGCGAGAACGTGAACCCGGACGCCTGGATGAAGTACCCGTGCCCGTCGGCGTCGTGCCAGCCGGTGAAGGACCCGCCACCGGTGCCGCCGTTGACGGTGCCGGCGAGGCTGCCGGTGACCAGGGTCTCGGGGTTGGGGATGCCCATCTCGTCGCGCATGTGCCGGTAGGACACGCGGAACCGGACCGACCCGACCACCGGCGTCACGCCGTCCTCGCGGAAGTGCGGGGCCACCAGCTCGGTGACCAGCGCGCTGGTCCCGTCGGGCTGCTCGACGAGGAAGATCCCGTTGTAGATGGCGTTCGTGCCGACGTACATCCCCACCGACCCGTCCGGCTCGTCCAGCATGCCGAGGTCGCCGGCGAACTCGATGGTGTCGGTGACGGTCCCGGTGCAGGGATACGGCCACGCCGCATCGGTGTCGCAGCCGCTCGACCAGACGACCGGCCGGCCGACGACCCGGGTGTGGTGGCCGTCCGGGGTGTTCCAGAAGTCCACGTCGGCCAGGTGCAGCTTGCCGTTGAGCAGGCGCTGGGAGGTGAAGGCGGAGCCGGTGTTGATCACCAGCTCCAGCTGGTCCGAGGGCGTCGGCCGGTCAACGCCGAGGGTGAACGAGACCTCCTGGTAGCCGCCGAGGTCCAGCGGCTCTGAGACCAGGACCTCCACCGGGCTCGCGGCCGACTGCGCCACGCCGTTGATGCTGAAGGACACGACGCACGGGGTGACGAGCGGCACGGTGCACCACCGCTCCGCGTAGTCGCCGGGGGCGGCGGAGGCCGGCGCTGTGGAGGCGCCGACGGCGGCGACCAGCGAGGCTGCCAGCAGCAGGAGCGTGAACAGGGATCCCGTACGACGTCGCATCTGCCCACTGTCGCCCCTGGGCGGCCCGCGCGCAGGAGATCCGCGAATCTCGAGAGCGCCGGCCGGACCTGGCGGGATCTCGACGACCCCTGACCGAAACTCGCGCGACGGGTGTCGGCGCCGGTCCCTAGATTGGTCCGGTGACGAAGCGCGGCTGGTCGCTGTTCCTGGCGATGTGTCTGATCTGGGGTCTTCCCTACCTGTTCATCCGGATCGCGGTCGAGCACGTCTCGCCCGCCGGCCTCGTGTTCCTGCGTACGGCGCTCGCGGCGCTCGTGCTGCTGCCCCTCGCCCTCGCGCGGCGCGAGGTGGCGCCGGTCCTCGCTCGGTGGCGGCCGCTGCTGCTGTTCGCCGTCATCGAGATCATGGTCCCGTGGGTGCTGCTCGGCCACGCCGAGCAGCGGATCTCCTCCTCGCTGGCGGGCCTGCTCGTCGCTGCCGTCCCCCTCTTCGGGGCGCTGGCGTTCCTCGTCACCGCGCACGCCGAGCGCTTCACCCGCGCGCAGAGCGGCGGCCTGGTGCTCGGCTTCGCCGGCGTCGCCTGCCTCGTCGGCCTCGACCTCGGCCACGTCGACCTGCTCGCGGTGGCGGAGATGCTGGGCGTGGCGGTCTGCTACGCCGCGGGGCCGCTCGTGCTCGCCCGGTCCCTCTCGGACGTCTCCGGCCTCGGGGTGATGGCGTGCGCGCTGACCCTGACCGCGGTCGTCTACAGCCCGTTCCTCCTCCTCGACCCGCCGACCGACCTGCCCGGCGAGGCGTGGGGGAGCGTCGTCGTGCTCGCGTTGGTGTGCACGGCACTGGCCTTCGTGATCTTCCTCGACCTGATCAAGGAGGCCGGGCCCACCCGGGCGACGATCATCACCTACGTCAACCCGGCCGTCGCGATCGTGCTCGGGGTGGCGCTCCTCGACGAGCGGGTCACCGCCGGCATGCTGGTCGGCTTCCCGCTCATCCTCGTCGGCTGCGTCATCGCCGCCGGTGGCCGCGCGGCGGAGGCGGACGCGACGGTGGTCGCGAGCACCGAGCCCGCGGCGGACGTCGTACTGGAGGTCGAGGCGGAGCACGAGGCGGAGCCGAGCCCTCCCTCGTTGGTCGAGTAGCCCACTCCGTTGGTCGAGGAGGCCGGCCACGGCCGTCTCGAGACCACCGGCCGTGCTGCTGCCAACTCTCGTGGCCGGGGATCCCCGGCGGGGTTCGGATTCGCGCGGTTGGTCGGGTCTCGTGACGCGTCGCGACCTCGCTTGCTCCGCTGCGCGAGCTCGCCGACGCTCCTCGACCTCTTCGCTGATCGGCGTGTGACCTCGTTCCTCGGTCACACGCCGCGCTCAGACCTCCAGCTTGTAGCCGAGGCCGCGCACGGTGACGAGGTACTTCGGCTCGCTCGGCTCCGGCTCGAGCTTGGCGCGCAGCCGCTTCACGTGCACGTCGAGGGTCTTGGTGTCGCCGACGTAGTCGGAGCCCCAGACCCGGTCGATGAGCTGGCCGCGGGTCAGCACCCGGCCGGGGTTGCGCAGGAACATCTCCAGCAGCTCGAACTCCTTGAGCGGCAGCCGCTGCTCGACGCCGTCGACGGTCACGACGTGCCGCTCGACGTCCATCCGGACCGGGCCGGCCTCGAGGGTGTCGGGGAGCAGCTCGTCGCCGACGCCGCGGCGCAGCACCGCGCGGATCCGGGCGACCAGCTCGCGCGGGGAGTAGGGCTTGGTGACGTAGTCGTCGGCGCCGAGCTCGAGCCCGACCACCTTGTCGACCTCGTCGTCCTTGGCGCTGACCATGATCACCGGGACGTTCGACGTCTGCCGGATGGTGCGGCACACCTCTGTCCCGGGGATCCCGGGGAGCATGAGGTCGAGCAGCACGATGTCCGCACCGTTGCGGTCGAACTCCTTGAGCGCCTCGTTGCCGTCGGCCGCGATCGCGACCTCGAACCCCTCCTTGCGGAGGAGGTAGGCCAGCGCGTCGCTGTAGCTCTCCTCGTCCTCCACGACAAGTACCCGGGTCATGAGTCCTCCTGATCCTTGGTGCGCCCGTCCGGGACCTCCGGGGCGGACGCGAGCGGAGCGAGCCGCAGGTGGGGCCCGTCCGTGTCGTGCGGGTGCTGCGGCAGGGTGAGGGTGAACGTCGAGCCCTGCCCCTCCACCGACCAGACCCGCACCTCGCCGCCGTGGGTGGCGGCCACGTGCTTGACGATCGACAGCCCCAGGCCGGTGCCGCCGGTGGAGCGGTGCCGGGCCGGGTCGACCCGGTAGAACCGCTCGAAGATCCGCTCGACCTCGGTCTCGGGGATGCCGATGCCCTGGTCGATGACGGAGATCTCGATGGTGTGGCCGACCCGCTTGCGGGTGACGACCACGCGCGCGTTCGGCTCGGAGTAGGCCACCGCGTTGGCGACCAGGTTCGCCACCGCCGCGGTCACCTGCTTCTCGGACCCGAGGACCTTGAGCCCCTCCTCGCCCTCCGCGATCACCGCGATGTCCTTGGCGCCGGCGTTCATGCTGACGAAGTCGACCGCCGAGGCGACCACGTCGTCGATCGACACCGGGACCGGGGACTCGAGCGGCTCGTCGCCCTGCAGGCGGGAGAGCTCGATGATCTGCTGGATGAGGCGGGAGAGCCGGTCGCTCTCGGTGAGCATCCGCGACGCGAACCGGTAGACGGCGTCCGGGTCGTCGGAGGCGTCCTGGACGGCCTCCGCGAGCAGCCGGATCGCGCCGATGGGCGTCTTGAGCTCGTGGCTGACGTTGGCGACGAAGTCGCGTCGTACGGCGTCCAGCTGCCGCTCCCGCGTCCGGTCCTCCACGAGGGCGAGCACGAGGCGCGAGCCCAGCGGCGCGACGCGAGCGGTGACGTGGCGCGGGCTGCCGGAGGTCCGGGGGACGATCAGCTCGGTCTCGCGGATCTGGCCGTCGCGTCGCACCTGGCCGATCAGCTCGCCGAGCTCGGCCGACTGCAGCGTCGTACCGCGCACGAAGCCCATCGCGAACGCCGGCGCCGACGCCTTGAGGACGTTGTCGGACTCGTCGACCACGACCGCGCTGCTGCGCAGCACCGAGAGCACGGTGGCCACGCCGTCGGGCAGCACGGGCTCCTCGGCCGGCTCGTAGCGGCTCTGCAGGCGGTCGCTGAGGTGCCACGCGAGCATGGCGCTGCCGGCCACGAGGGCGCCGAGGAGCGCAGCCACGATGGCTTGCGTCGTCGGTTCCACGCTTCGATCGTACGGCGACACGCCGGCCCGGTCCGGCATCGGGAACGCCGGGCTTCGCGATGTTCACCCTGCGTTCACTGTTCCCCGCCATCTGGACACCTGGGGTGCCTAGGCTCGCCGTATGCGTGACGCCTACAACGACGAACTCGACGCCATCTTCGCTGACCTGGCCGGCATCAGCCGCCTGGTCCGGACGGCCGTCAAGGACGCCACCCGCGCCCTGCTGACCGGAGACGCCTCGGTGGCCGAGCGGGTCATCAGCGAGGACGCCGCGATCGACAGCGCCCGCGAGCGCGTGGAGGAGAACGCCTTCAGCCTGCTCTCCCTCCAGGCCCCCGTCGCCGGCGACCTGCGCACCGTCGTCGCCGCGCTGCGGATGGTCGGCGAGCTGGAGCGGATGGGCGACCTGTCCGTCCACGTCGCCAAGATCGCCCGGCTGCGGGTCCCGCAGGTCGCCGTACCCGCCGAGGTCCGCCCGACCGTCGAGCGGATGGCCGTCGTCGCCGAGGACATGGTCGCCCGGGTCACCGAGGTCATCGCCGGCCGCGACGTCGAGGCCGCCATCGCGCTCGGCCGCGACGACGAGGAGATGGACCAGCTGCGCCGCCGCAGCTTCGCCGAGCTGCTCGGCGACGACTGGAGCCACGGCGTCGAGGCGGCCGTCGACATCGCCCTGCTCGGCCGGTACTACGAGCGGATCGCCGACCACGCCGTCTCGATCGCCAACCGGGTCGTCTTCGTCGTCACCGGCCACAACCCCGCCCCGGCCGCCTGAGGCTCGCTCCAGCGAAGGAGTCGTGTGCCTGAGGACCCGGATATCCGGGTTCTCAGGCACACGACTGCTCTCCGAGCGGGCGTACGCCGAGGGCGATGAGGTCCCGCGCGACCTCGCCCGGCTCGTGGCGCACCTCGAACGCCGACGCCCGTACGACGACGCGGTCGGCCGAGACGAGCCGGCGGTCGCGTCGCAGGTCGGCGGTCCACTGGGACGCTTCCATGTGGAACGAGCCGTCGACCTCGAGGACCAGCGTCCGGCCGCCGGGAAGCCGCCACTCGCAGTCGGTCCAGCGCCGCCGCCCGGCGCTGTCGGTGCGGCCCACCTGCCGGACCGGCAGCGGGAGGCCGTACTTCCGGCACATCCGGGCGACGTCACGCTCCGCGCCGGAGTGCACGCCGCCCTCGACGTCGCGCAGCATGCGGCGGAACCCGGGCGCGCCCTTCAGCGGCCGGAGCTGATCGGTCCAGGAGAGCAGCCGGGAGGCCGTGGTCAGGCGTTGCTGCACCGCGGCGGCCAGCACGCCGTGCCCCGCGCGGAGCGGGGCGTCGTAGCCGGCCCAGAGCAGCAGTGCAGGCTCCAGCCGGGCGGACGGGATGCCGGGCCGCGGGTCGCGGAGCAGCTCGAACGCGCGCCTGGAGCGGAAGAACCGGATGCCCTCGACCTCCTCGAACGACAGCTCGTCGTCGACGAGGATCGTCACCTCCTCGCGCTCCCACCGCCTCAGCCCGTGGCGGGCCCCCGCGGTCAGGCCGCCGAGCATGCTCCGGGGGCCGGCGTGGAGGACCCCGAGCCAGCGTCGCTGGTCCACGGTGAGGTCCCCGGTCGTCGTACTGACGACGCGGGGTGAGCGGGCGGCCCAGCGCCCTGCGTTGAGGTGCCGTTCGACGCAGTCCCAGCCGACGCCGAGGGCGGTCAGCTGGCGCCGGGCGAGCAGGCCGGACTGGCGTCGGGCGAGGTCGGTGACTTCGGGAGACATGCCCGACTGCTTCCCGGGCGAGGGGTGCGGCCGAACCTCACCGACGCGTTGTCCACAGGCAGCGAGAACGACTCGGGTCGTGTGCCTGAGAACCCGTGATTCCGGGTTCTCAGGCACACGACCCGATCGGTACGACGGTCAGCGGCCCTGGTTCGCGACCGCGGCCGCGGCGGCCGCGGCGGCCTCCGGGTCGAGGTAGCGGCCACCGGGGACGGTGGGGGCGAGGGTGTCCTCGTCGAGCTCGTAGACCAGCGGCATGCCGGTCGGGATGTTGAGGCCCGCGATGTCGCTGTCGCTGATCTGGTCCAGGTGCTTCACGATCGCGCGCAGGCTGTTGCCGTGGGCGGCGACGAGCACCGTGTGGCCGGCGCGGAGGTCCGGGACGATGCCGGCGTCCCAGTAGGGAAGCAGCCGGGCGATGACGTCCTTGAGGCACTCGGTGCGGGGCATGTCGTCGCCGAGGTCGGCGTAGCGGGGGTCGCCGACCTGGGAGTACGGGTCGTCGTCGGCCAGCGGCGGCGGCGGGGTGTCGAAGGAGCGGCGCCAGAGCATGAACTGCTCGTCGCCGTACTCCTCGCGGATCGTCGCCTTGTCCTTGCCCTGCAGGGCGCCGTAGTGGCGCTCGTTGAGGCGCCACGAGCGACGGACCGGGATCCAGTGGCGGTCGGCGGCGTCGAGTGCGAGGCCGGCGGTGTTGATCGCGCGGCGCTGCAGCGAGGTGTGGACGACGTCCGGCAGGATGCCGGCCTCCTTGAGGAGCTCACCGCCGCGAACGGCCTCGCCGCGACCCTTCTCGGTCAGCGCGACGTCGACCCAGCCGGTGAAGAGGTTCTTGGCGTTCCACTCGCTCTCGCCGTGGCGGAGCAGGACGAGGGTGAACGTCATCAGTGCGCGCCCCCGGGGACCGGGGCCTCGTCGGCGCAGTTGAAGGTGGCGTCGCCGCCCTCCTCCGCGTGGGCCTCCTCCTCGGCGTGAGCCTCCTCCTCGGCGTGGGCCTCCTCGGCCTCGGCCTCGCCGGCGGCGCCGCCCTCGGCGGCCTCGGTGGGCACCTGGGTGTACTGGAAGCAGTTCTTCACGACCGGCACCAGCAGGCTGGCGGTCTCGCCGGTGCTGAACCCGAACTCGAGCGGGATGACGTCGCCCGCGGTGAAGTCGCCGGTGAGGGCGATCGAGGAGCCGGTCGCGAGGTTCACGGTGCCGCGGCCGACGACCGTCACCGGCTCGAACTCCGCAGCGGTGGCGGTGCCGTCGGGGGAGGTGACCGACTCGAGGGCGGCCTCCTCGTCGAGGTTGTTGGCCAGCGCGCCGATCACGCGGCCCTCGCCCTCGGCGCTCGCGAGCACGCGGATGCCCAGCGCGTCGACCGAGTGGTCCCGGTTGTTCTCGCCGGCCGCGATCGTGTTGACGCGGTCGGTCGGGTAGTCGAAGCCGCACGACGAGAGGGTCGCGGCGGCGGGCACGAGCGCCAGGAGGAGTCCGGCGATCGCGGTCGGGCGCAGGTGGGGCATGTCGGCAGGCCTCCGCTGGTCTGTCGTGGTCGGCCGTCGGGCGGCCGGTGGTACTGGTGGGCGCGCCCGCGTCGTACGGCGCGGGAGCGGCCTCACTCTAGCGGGCCCGGATCGCGGGCCGGGCCGCGGCTCAGCGGCTGAGGCCGACGCGGGCCCCGACGACCGCCAACAGGATGACGATCAGCACGCTGTAGACGGTGGAGAGCGCCAGCAGGCGGGTCGCGCCGAGCTTCAGGCCCAGCTTGAGCGGCAGGTAGGTCCAGCCGTCCTCGTGGTCGGCCACCAGGCCCCACACCGCGCGCATGAAGTGCACGCCGACACCGAGCAGCGCGGCGAGGACGACGATCGCGGGCTCCGGCGGCTCGCCGACCGCCTGGCCGCCCCAGCCGCCGTACGACAGGTAGGCGGGCAGCAGGGCGAAGGACACCGCCCACGACCACCACGAGAAGAACCCGGTGCGCAGCAGCACGTTGCCGAGCAGCCCGACCGCCACCGAGGCGAGGTAGAAGCAGCCGGCCTGGATGCCGGTGGTGATCGCCAGCGGCACGAGCAGGAGGGCGGCGACGAGGAGGCTGTACCAGAGCGTCTCGGTCGAGAGCCGGCCCATCGCGACGGGCTTGCCGGTCAGGCCGTGCGCCTGGTCGCGCTGCCGGTCGACGATGTCGTTGTGCCAGCCCAGGATGGTCTGGCCGACGAGCACGGTGAGCAGCACGATCGCGGCCTCGCGGGCCGGCCGCCCGGAGACGGCCGCGGCGACGCCCATCGCCAGCGCGGTGGTGATCGCCTGCTTGGCGTGGGCGGCCTGCAGCAGCTGGACCGTGACGAGCTCGGCCGGACGGCGCCCGCCGAGCAGCAGCCGGGACAGGGCGGAGCCGCTCGCGGCGGAGGGGAGCACGGCGGGCCGTTCGGCGGTGGCGTCCCGCTCGTCCTCGAGGTCGGCCTCGAGGTCGGCCTCGGGATCCTCCTCGAGGTCCTCGGCACCACCCTCGACGAGCTCCTCCTCGAGGTCCGCGTCGAGCTCTGCGTCGAGCTCCGCGTCGGGCTCGTCGATGGGCTCGTCGACGGGCTCGGTGACCGTGTCCCCGAGCTCGTCGTGCTCCCCGTCGTGCTCCTCGTCGTGCTCCTCGTCCGTGGTCGCCTCCACGACCTCGGCCTCCGGAGCGGTTCCCTCCCCGGCGGGGCGATTGCGCCGCCAGCGCTGCATCCGTGCCATGGCGAGCAGTATTGACCACCGGCCGTCGTCGCGGGGGCGGGCCCGCCGAGTTGCCCCGACCAGTTGCCCGACCAGTTGCCCGACCAGTTGCCCGCCCCGGTCGCCTGCATCGGTTCCCGCCGGACGGATCCCACAGCGGTGCCCGCGCGCGGACGGCCGGGGGGTCGCCGTACGTCGTCCGGGTGATCTCGCCCACAGGGCGCCGGACCGCCGGGAACACACCCGGGGCGGGATGTCAAGCCGCGGATGGTCGGCCGATTGCCGTGCTGACCTGCGCAAACGCTTTCGGGAGTAGACGTCGGACGTGGTAGGATAGGTGACCCTAGGAAGGGGTTTTGCTCATATGACTTTCACCGTCGGCGAAACGGTCGTCTACCCCAATCACGGGGCCGCGGTCATCGAGAACATCGAGATGCGGACGATCAAGGGCCAGGAACGGCAGTA
>DATMHM010000062.1:0-20699 GCA_035554935.1 Nocardioides sp.
CGGAGGAGGACGACGAGGTCAGCATGCTGCAGGACGACCTGGTCGACCTGGAGCCCCTGCTGCGGGACGCGGTGGTGCTCGCACTACCGTTCCAGCCCTTGTGCCAGGACGACTGTCCCGGGTTGTGCCCCGAGTGTGGGGTGCGACTGGCGGACGAGCCGGACCACGCGCACGAGGCGGCGATCGACCCGCGATGGGCGGCGCTGACCGAGCTCAAGCAAGACCCCACGGACTGAAGAGGCGCTCACCGGAGCGCACCCGAACCAAGGAGAAGACAGTGGCTGTTCCGAAGCGGAAGATGTCGCGCAGCAACACGCGTCACCGTCGCTCGCAGTGGAAGGCCGTCGCCCCGTCGCTGGTGACCTGCGCCAACCCGGCCTGCGGCGCCAAGCACCTGCCCCACCGCGCCTGCGGCACCTGCGGCCAGTACGGCGCGCGCGCCGACCGCCGCCAGGTCCTCTGACCCACCGGCGTCAGCCCACCCGCGTCAGGCAAGCGGCATCACCGCCTACGACGAGCTGCGACGAGCGCTCGGGGATCCCACGCTGGACCCCGAGCTGCTCGACCGCGCCCTGACGCACCGCTCCTTCGCCTACGAGAACGGTGGTCTTCCGACCAACGAGCGGCTGGAGTTCCTGGGTGACTCGGTGCTCGGCGTCGTCGTCACCGAGACGCTCTACCTGACCCACCCCGACCTCTCCGAGGGCCGGCTCGCCAAGCTGCGCGCTGCCGTCGTCAACGCCCGCGCGCTCGCCGGCGTCGCCCGGGAGGTCGGCCTCGGCGCCCACATCAAGCTGGGCCGCGGCGAGGAGGCGACCGGCGGTCGCGACAAGGCGTCGATCCTCTCGGACACCGTCGAGGCGGTGATCGGCGCGATCCACCTCAGCGGTGGCATCGAGGTCTCCTCGGCGGTCGTGCACCGCCTCTTCGACCCGCTGATCGAGGCGGCCTCGGCCCTCGGCGCCGGCCTGGACTGGAAGACGTCGCTGCAGGAGCTGGCCGCCGACCAGACCCTCGGCGTCCCGGAGTACGTCATCGAGGACGACGGCCCGGACCACATGAAGACCTTCACCGCGCAGGTGCGCGTCGGCGACAAGCTCTACGGCAACGGCCACGGCCGGTCGAAGAAGGAGGCCGAGCAGGGCGCTGCCGAGACGGCGTACGGCGAGATCGCCACCGCCCTCGGCCTGGACGCCCACGGCCGTCCGCTCGCCGCCGGCAGCTGACGGGCCCAGCGTGCCCGAGCTCCCCGAGGTCGAGGTCGTCCGCGCCGGCCTCGAGCGCCACGTCACCGGCGCCACGATCACGCTCGTCGACGTCCTCCACGACCGTCCGGTACGCCGCCATCCCGGCGGGGCGTCCGGCTTCGCCGCGGCCCTGACCGGTCGCCGGATCGAGGGCGCCCGCCGCCGCGGGAAGTACCTCTGGCTGCCGCTGGACAACGGTGACGCGATCCTCGGCCACCTCGGCATGAGCGGGCAGATGCTCGTCCAGCCGGTCGACGCGCCGGCGGAGCGTCACCTGCGGGTCCGCTTCTCGCTCACCGGCACCGACCACGGTCGCGAGCTGCGCTTCGTCGACCAGCGGATGTTCGGCGGGCTGTCGGTGTCCGAGGGTGGCGCGGACCTGCCGGCCGAGATCGCCCACATCGCCCGCGACCCGCTCGACCCGGAGTTCGACGACGCCGCGTTCGTCGCCCGGCTCCGCAAGCGCACGTCCGGCGTCAAGCGGCTGCTGCTCGACCAGACCCTGGTCTCCGGCGTCGGCAACATCTATGCCGACGAGGCGCTGTGGCGCACCGGCCTGCACGGCGAGCGGCCGGGCGACCGGCTCACCCGCGCCCAGGCGGTGGCGCTGCTCGGACACGCGCGGGAGGTGATGGGGGAGGCACTGGCCCAGGGCGGCACGTCCTTCGACGCGCTCTACGTCAACGTCAACGGCGAGTCGGGCTACTTCGACCGCTCGCTGCACGCCTACGGTCGCGAGAACGAGCCGTGCGACCGCTGCGGTACGGCGATCCGCCGGGTCGCCTTCATGAACCGCTCGTCGTACTTCTGCCCGCGGTGCCAGCCGGTGCCCCGGCGACGCGCCGCACGCAATTGACCCGGGGCGTGCGAAGTGGGACTCTTGTAGACGGCCCCCAACGGGCTGCCCCCTCTCGAACCGGAAGGCTCAACTTCATGGCCAAGGCGCTGATCGGTCACCTGAACAGCGACCTCCGCGACCCCCGTCTCGCGGTCGAGAACGCTCGACTCCGCAACCGGGTCGCAGAGTTGGAGTCCCTCGTCCTCCGTCTCTCGGAGGAGAACGACAAGCTGATGTCGGCGCGCGCTGCCGAGATCCTCACCAGCGACGCTGCGGAGATGCAGCCCGCCTGAGATGCTGGCTCCTGACGGCGGCGCAGCCGCCGTCGACAGGTGTACCCAGGACCACCCCTCGCTCCCGCGACGGGTGGTTCGTCCGTCTCCGGACACGCCCGCCGGCGTCGTACCAGCGCCCGGGCCGGACGGTAGGGTGAGCAGCGCCGAGCTTCCCCCGCGACGAGCCGCCCAGCGCACCTGAGAGGATCGTCCGTCCCCGGTACCAGCCGTGTGAGCGAGCAAAGGGAGCCTGCGTGTACCTGAAGAGCCTGACCCTCAAGGGGTTCAAGTCCTTCGCCTCCGCGACCACCCTGCAGCTGGAGCCCGGCATCACGTGCATCGTGGGCCCCAACGGCTCGGGCAAGTCCAACGTGGTCGACGCCCTCGCCTGGGTGATGGGCGAGGCCAGCGCCAAGAGCCTGCGCGGCGGCAAGATGGACGACGTCATCTTCGCCGGTACGTCGGGCCGGCCGCCGCTCGGTCGGGCCGAGGTGGTGCTGACCATCGACAACTCCGACGGCGCCCTGCCGATCGAGTACTCCGAGGTCACGATCAGCCGGACCATGTTCCGCACCGGCGGCTCGGAGTACGCCATCAACGGCACGACCTGCCGGCTGCTCGACGTCCAGGAGCTGCTCAGCGACTCCGGCATCGGCCGGGAGATGCACGTCATCGTCGGCCAGGGCCAGCTCGACCAGATCCTGCACGCGACGCCGGAGGACCGGCGCGGGTTCATCGAGGAGGCCGCGGGCGTCCTCAAGCACCGCAAGCGCAAGGAGAAGGCGCTGCGGAAGCTCGACTCCACCGAGGGCAACCTCAACCGCCTCAACGACCTGCTCTCCGAGATCCGGCGCCAGCTCAAGCCGCTCGGGCGCCAGGCCGAGGTGGCGCGCCGGGCCGCGACGGTCCAGGCCGACGTCCGCGACGCCCGCGCCAGGCTGCTCGCCGACGACCTCGTCACCGCGCGCACCTCGCTCGAGCAGGAGCTCGCCGACGAGAGCGTGCTGCTGGAGCGGCGCGAGCAGGTCGAGGCCGCCATCGCACAGGCCCGCGAGCAGGAGGCCGCCCTCGAGGCGGCGCTGCGCGAGGACCTGCCCGCCCTGTCCGCCGCGCAGGAGACGCTGTCCTCGCTCAACGCGCTGCGCGAGCGCTTCCGCGGCACCCAGAGCCTCGCGGCCGAGCGGGTCCGCAACGCCGCCGGCGCCGAGTCCGAGGACGCCGGTGCCGGCGCCGGACGCGACCCCGACGAGCTCGAGGCCGAGGCCGAGCGGCTGGCCGCGCAGGAGGCGGAGATCGCCGCCCAGGTCGCCGAGCAGCAGACCGCGCTCGAGACGGCGGTCCAGGGGCGTCGTACGGCGGAGGAGGCAGCGGCCGCCGAGGAGCGTCGCGTCGCCGGCCTGCTCCGCGCGGCCGCCGACCGGCGCGAGGGACTCGCCCGGCTGCACGGTCAGGTCAACACGCTGCGCTCGCGGGCGAACGCCGCCCAGGAGGAGATCGGCCGGCTCGAGGCGGCCCGGACCGACGCGATCGCCCGCGCCGAGCGGTCGCAGCGCGACTTCACCGCGCTGGAGACGAAGGTGGCTGGACTCGATGCCGGCGAGGAGGGCCTCGACGCCGAGCACGAGGCTGCCGTCGCCGCGCTCGACGACCTCGACGAGCGGCTCGCCAAGGTCCGCGCGGAGGCACAGCAGGCCGACCGGGACAAGGCCGGGCTCACCGCCCGCAAGGAGGCGCTCGAGATCGGCCTGTCCCGCAAGGACGGTGCCGGTGCGCTGCTGGCCGCCAGCGACACGGTCTCGGGCCTGCTCGGCTCGGTCGCCGCGCTGGTCGCCGTGCGGGCCGGCTACGAGGGCGCCGTCGCCGCCGCGCTCGGTGCCGCCGCCGACGCGGTCGCCGTGACCGACGCCGACGCGGCCCTCGCCGCCATCGACCACCTCAAGGCCGACGACCTGGGCCGCGCCGGGCTGCTGCTCGGCGGCGGATCGGCCGAGCAGGCCGGCGAGTGGCCGGGCCTGCCCGCTGGGACGTCGTACGCCGTCGACGTGGTCGACTGCCCTGCGCAGGTCCGGCCGGCGCTCAACCGGCTGCTGCGCAAGGTCGCCGTGGTCGACGACCTCCCGGCGGCGCGGGCGCTGGTGGCCGACCTGCCCGACGTCGTCGCCGTCACCCGTGACGGCGACCTGTTCGGCGCCCACTTCGCGTCCGGCGGCTCGAATGCGAGCCAGAGCCTGATCGAGATCCAGGCCGCCGTCGACGAGGCCACGTCGGCGCTCACCGAGGCGGTCGCGGCCGCCGAGCGGCTGGCCTTCGACCTGTCCCGGCTCGAGAACGAGCGCGCCGAGGCCCAGCAGCGCGTCGATGTGGCGCTCGCCCGGCTGCACGAGTCCGATGCGACCCTGGCCGCGGTCGCCGAGGAGCTCGGCCAGCACGGCTCGCTCGCCCGGTCCGCCCGGGCCGAGGCCGAGCGGCTGACCGAGGCGATCGCCCAGGCCGAGAACTCCCGGGAGCAGGCCCTGGTCGGCCTCGCCGAGCTCGAGCAGCGCCTCGCCGCCGCCGAGCAGGACACCGAGGAGGAGCCCGACACCACCGAGCAGGAGCGCCTCGTCGAGGCGACCCGCGCCGCCCGTCAGGCGGAGATGGAGGCCCGGCTCTCGCTGCGTACGTCGGAGGAGCGGGGGCGCGCCCTGCACGGCCGCGTCGACCAGATGCGCAAGGCGGCCGAGAGCGAGCGGACCGCCCGCGCCCGCGCGGCGGAGCGCAGGGCCCGGCTCATCGCCGAGGGCAGGGCCGGGCGCGCCGTCGCCACCGCGGTGACCTGGGTCCTGGCCCGGCTGGAGGTCTCCGTCGCGGAGGCCGCCGAGCGCCGCCAGGGCGTCGAGGACTCCCGACGCGGCCGGGAGCAGGAGCTGATGACGGTGCGGCAGGTGCTGCGCGACCTCGCCAAGGAGCACGAGGAGCTGGTCAGCTCGGTGCACCGCGACGAGATGGCCCGCGCCCAGCAGCGGATGCGCATCGAGCAGATCGAGACCCGGGCGCTCGAGGAGCTGGGCATGGAGCCGGACGGCCTGGTCGCCGACTACGGCCCGGACCAGCCGGTCCCCGTGCTGGAGCCGCCTGCCGAGGGGGCGGCGACCCCGGCCGACGCAGACACCGGGGCCGAGACCGAGCCGCGGACCGTGCCCTACGTCCGCGAGGAGCAGGTCAAGCGGCTGCGCAGCGCGGAGAAGGCGTTGACGATGCTCGGCAAGGTCAACCCGCTGGCGCTCGAGGAGTTCTCCGCGATGGAGGAGCGCCACCAGTTCCTCTCCGAGCAGCTCGAGGACCTGCGCCAGACCCGCAAGGACCTGCTCGACATCGTCAAGGACGTCGACGCGCGCGTGGAGCAGGTCTTCACCGAGGCCTATGCCGACGTCACGAAGGCGTTCGACCAGACCTTCGCCCGGCTGTTCCCCGGCGGCGAGGGCCGGCTGGTGCTGACCGACCCCTCCGACATGCTCACCACGGGCATCGAGGTCGAGGCCCGCCCGCCCGGCAAGAAGGTCAAGCGCCTCTCGCTGCTCTCCGGCGGCGAGCGGTCCCTGGTCGCCGTCGCCTTCCTCGTCGCGCTGTTCAAGGCCCGGCCCTCGCCGTTCTACATCCTCGACGAGGTCGAGGCCGCGCTCGACGACACGAACCTCGGCCGCCTGCTGGAGATCTACGAGGAGCTGCGCGAGAACTCCCAGCTGCTGGTGATCACGCACCAGAAGCGGACGATGGAGGTCGGCGACGCGCTCTACGGCGTGACCATGCGCGGCGACGGCGTCTCCGCGGTCATCAGCCAGCGGCTGCGCGACGTGGACTCGGAGTCGGCGTGAGCGCACCCGACCGCAGCCGGCCGGACCGCTCGGCCTACACGGCCTGGCGCACCGCGACCACCCGCTGGTCCGACGACGACGCCTACGGGCACCTCAACAACGCCCGTTACTTCGACCTGATCGACACCGCGGTCAACGCGCACCTCGCCGAGGCCACGGGCACCGACATCCGCAGGCTCGACGCGGTCGGACTCGTCGCCGAGGTCTCGTGCCGCTACTTCGCCGAGATGGGCTACCCGCGGCCCATCGACATGGGTCTCGCGGTCGAGCGGCTCGGCACGTCCTCGGTCATCTACCGGGTCGGCCTGTTCCAGGGCGACCCGGACGGCGATGGCCGGCTGGCCAGCGCCGAGGGCCGCTTCGTGCACGTCTACGTCGACAACACCGACCCGGCGCGGCCCTCGACACCGATCCCCGACCTGATCCGTGAGGTGGTCGCACCGCTGGTGCGCGACGCCGTGGTGTGACCTCGGCCTCGTCGGGGACGGCGCGGCCCGCGCCGGTTCCGGGTTCTCCCCGTCGTCGGTGCAGGATGGAGCCGAGGACCGATCCCTACTCGGAGGAGTCGACGTGCTGTTCGTCGTGCTGGCCATCCTGTTCAGCCTCGTTGTCTCGGGCTTCGTGGTGCTCTACGTCGCCTACCCGCACCGCGGGGAGCAGGTGCCGGGCGTCCCGTGGCTGGGCGACGCGATGGCGAAGGCCGCGGACGCGGCGCCCGTGATCGAGGACCACGAGCGGGACCTGCTGCGCCTGCAGTGACACCGGCCCCTCGGACACGGCCGTCGAGCCGGTGCGAGGCTTTCCGCGATCGCAGCCCCTCCTGATTGGATGGCCCCCATGGAGTGGCTCTACCTGATCATCGGCATCGCGGTCGTCGGCGTCCTCGTCGTCGCCGGCTTCGTCACGACCCGAGTACGACGCCCGGGCCGCCTGCCGGAGCAGGCCCCCACGGACGTCCTGGCGCCGCCGCGGCCCGAGGCCCCGTCGGTCGAGGCCCCGCCGACCGTCGAGGCGCCGGAGGTGCCGGTCGAGGCCCCCGAGCCCGCGGCGCCCACGCTCGAGAAGCCCGAGAAGCCGGCGTCGCGCCTGGTCCGGCTGCGCCAGCGGCTCGCCGGCTCCAACACGCTGGGGCGCGGCCTGCTCGGCCTGCTCAGCCGCGAGAAGCTCGACGAGGACACCTGGGAGGCGATCGAGGACCTGCTCCTCGCCGCCGACATCGGCGTCGCCCCGACCCAGGAGCTGGTCGAGCGGCTGCGGACCCGGCTCCGGGTGGAGGGCGGCCAGGCCCCCGACGTCCGCGCCGTGCTCCGCGAGGAGCTGATCAACCTCGTCGACCCGACCATGGACCGCTCGCTCGCGGTCACCGGCGAGGGCGCGCACCCCGGTGTCGTCCTCGTCGTGGGCGTCAACGGCACCGGCAAGACCACCACGGTCGGCAAGATCGCACGGATCCTCGTCGCCGACGAGCGCAGCGCGCTGCTCGCCGCGGCCGACACCTTCCGCGCCGCTGCCGCCGACCAGCTCTCCACCTGGGGCGAGCGCGTGGGCGTGGAGGTCGTTCGCGGCCCCGAGGGCGGCGACCCGGCCAGCGTCGCGTTCGACGCCGTGAAGCGGGGCGTGGACGAGGGCGTCGACACCGTCGTCGTCGACACCGCCGGCCGCCTGCAGAACAAGCAGGGCCTGATGGACGAGCTCGGCAAGGTGAAGCGGGTCATCGAGAAGCAGGCGCCGGTCACCGAGGTGCTGCTGGTCCTCGACGCCACGACCGGCCAGAACGGCCTGATCCAGGCCAAGGTCTTCTCCGAGGTCGTCGACGTCACCGGCATCGCGCTCACCAAGCTCGACGGCTCCGCCAAGGGCGGCATCGTGATCGCCGTCCAGCGTCAGCTCGGCGTCCCGGTCAAGCTGGTCGGCCTCGGCGAGGGCCCGGACGACCTGGCGCCCTTCGACGCCGCCGCGTTCGTGGACGCGCTGCTCAGCTGACGCCCGCGTCCGGCGGACGGACCTGTTCGTCCGGTAGGCGCCCATCCGGCGACCCACGGGTCTCCTGGGTCACATCAGTCACAACGGGTCCGTCCGCCGGCGACTGTTACGTACCGGAAACACGACTCCACGACGCACGAAATCGAAGCGCGCCATCCTCGACGGCATGAAGCTGGTCACCGCAGTCATCAAGCCGCACAAGTGGGAGGACGTCCGCGAGGCGCTGGAGGGCTTCGGTGTCGCCGGCATGACCGTCAGCGAGGTCAGCGGCTACGGCCGCCAGCGTGGACACACCGAGGTCTACCGCGGTGCGGAGTACGACGTCGCGCTGGTCCCCAAGCTCCGGATCGAGATCGTGGCCGACGACGCGGAGACCGAGGACATCGTCGGCATCGTCACCAAGACCGCGCACACCGGCCGGATCGGCGACGGCAAGGTCTGGGTGAGTCCCGTCGAGACCGTCGTCCGGGTGCGGACCGGGGAGACGGGAACCGCGGCCATCTGAGCCCGTGATGCTGCATTCACCGCGGTGTAACGCGTGACGGAAGACCCGTTACACGTCGGTAACAAAGCGGCCCCACAGTTTTCGAATGCCCGAACTGCTCCTCCCGGCGACCGCCGTGACCGCGGCCGCGGACACCGCGTCCGGCGACACCGCCTGGCTGCTGACTGCCGCCGCCCTCGTCCTGCTGATGGCCCCCGGCCTCGCGTTCTTCTACGGCGGCATGGTCCGCTCCAAGAGCGTCCTCAACATGATGATGATGGTCTTCGGCGCCCTCGCCGTGGTCATGGTCGTCTGGGTGCTCGTCGGCTACTCGATCGCCTTCGGCGACGACCTCGGCGGGGGACTGGTCGGCGACCCGACCCAGTACCTCGGCTTCAAGGGGATGCTCGAGGCCGACCCCGATGCGTCGTACCCGATCACCCTCTTCGCCGCCTTCCAGGGCCTCTTCGCGGTGATCACCGTCGGCCTGATCGCCGGCGCGATCGCCGACCGCACCCGGTTCGGGACGTGGCTGGTGTTCGCCGGGCTGTGGACCGTGCTGGTCTATGCGCCGGTCGCGCACTGGATCTTCGACTTCAGCGCGGGCGACCACGTCGGCGGCTGGATGGCCAACGAGCTCGGGGCGCTCGACTTCGCCGGCGGTACGGCGGTCGAGATCAACTCCGGCGCCGCGGGCCTGGCCGCCGCGCTCGTCCTCGGCCGCCGGGTCGGCTTCGGGCGTGACCCCATGAAGCCGCACAACCTGACCCTCGTCATGGTCGGCGCCGGGCTGCTGTGGTTCGGCTGGTTCGGCTTCAACGCGGGCTCCGCGCTCGCCGCCAACAACACCGCGGCGATCGTCTTCGTCAACACCCTCCTCGCCGGCTGCACCGGCCTGCTGGCCTGGCTCGCGGTCGAGCGCTTCCGCGACGGCCACGCGACCTCCTTCGGCGCGGCGTCAGGCGTGGTCGCCGGCCTCGTCGCGATCACCCCGTCCTGCGGCGCGGTGACCCCCGTCGGCGCGATGCTCGTCGGCATCGCCGCGGGCGCGATCTGCGCCCTGGCGGTCGGCCTGAAGTACACCTTCAAGTACGACGACTCGCTCGACGTCGTCGGCGTCCACCTCGTCGGCGGACTCGTCGGCACCATCCTGATCGGCCTGCTCGCCTCCTCCGACGTGACCAGCGTCGACGGCCTGCTCTACGGCGGCGGTGCCGACCAGCTCGGCAAGCAGCTCGTCGCCGCCGGCAGCACGCTGGCGTACTCCTTCACGGTGACCGCGCTCCTGGTGTGGCTGCTGGACAGGACGATCGGCTTCCGCGTCGACCCCGAGCACGAGGTGGCCGGCGTCGACCTGGTCCTGCACGCGGAGACCGCCTACGACCTGCACATCGCCGGTGGTGCCCGCCCCCATTTCGGTCCCGGTACTGGAAGCATGCACTCATGAAGCTGATCAGCGCGGTCGTGAAGCCGCACAAGTGGGAGGACGTCCGGCAGGCGCTCGAGTCGGTCGGCGTCAAGGGGATGACCGTCAGCGAGGTCAGTGGCTACGGCCGGCAGAAGGGCCACACCGAGGTCTACCGCGGCGCGGAGTACGACATCGCGATGGTGCCGAAGGTGCGCATCGAGATCGTCGCCGACGACCACGACGTCGAGCAGATCGTCGAGACGATCACCAAGGCGGCCCAGACGGGCAAGGTCGGTGACGGCAAGATCTGGGTCACCCCGGTCGAGTCGGTGGTGCGGGTGCGCACCGGCGACACCGGCACGTCCGCGATCTGACCGGCCGAGCGTCGCAGCGCAGCACCGGATGACCGCCGCCGACCGCGTCACGCGGACCGCAGCCGCTGACGCGCTCTGCGGCAAGGCGTACGACGACGCGGCCGGTCCCGACGCGGGGGTCTCCCTCGTCGCGGTCGGAGGCTACGGGCGCGGCGACATGGCGCCGTACTCCGACCTCGACGTCGTCCTCGTCTCCGCCGACGGCGTGGCGGGGGAGCGCGCCGGCTGGTGGGAGGAGTTCGCCGGGCGGGTCTGGTACCCGTTGTGGGACTCCGGGGTCCGGCTGGACCACTCGGTGCGCTCGCTGCCGGAGATGCTCGAGGCCGCCGAGGCCGACGTCCGGGTGGCGTCCGGACTGCTCGACGTGCGCCACGTCGCAGGCGACCACGGCCTGACCCTGCAGCTGCGGACGACGATGCTCGCCCAGTGGCGCCGGCAGGCCCGCCAGCGGCTGCCCGAGCTGCGCGAGATCGTCCGCAGCCGGCACCGCCTGGTCGGCGAGCTCGCCCACCTCTCGATGCCCGACCTCAAGGAGGCCGAGGGCGGCCTGCGGGACGCCACGGTGCTCAAGGCGCTCACGGCGACCTGGCTCGTCGACGTGCCCGCCGCCGACCTCGAGCGCTGCCGCACCCAGGTGCTCGACGTGCGCGACGTGCTCCACGAGACCGCCGGCCGCGCCACCGACCGGATCGCGCCGGAGCACTGGGGCCCGCTCGCGGACGGGCTCGACCTGGCCGACGAGGCGGCCGCGCAGCGCTACGTGCGCGAGCTCGGACGACGGGTGACCCACCTGTCCCGGCTCGCGTGGCGGCGCACGGATGACGCCCTGCGACGCACCCCCGCGGCCCGGCCGCGCCGTCCGGAGCTCCAGCGCCTGGCGCCCGGCGTGGCGCTGTCGCAGGGCGAGGTCGTGCTCGACCGGGGTGCGCGACCCGCGACCGACCCCGTGCTGCTGCTGCGGGCTGCCGCCGAGGCCGCGACCCGCGACGTCGTGCTCGCACCGCCCACCGCAGCCCGGCTGGTGCGCGAGTGCCCCCCGCTGCCGGAGCCGTGGCCGGAGGAGGCGCGGCAGCAGATGGTCCGGCTGCTCGCGGCGGGGCGTGGCCTGCTCGGCGTCTGGGAGACGCTGGAGGAGACCGGCGCCCTCGCCCGGATCCTGCCGGAGTGGGAGCGGATCCGGCTGCTGCCGCACGCGTCCGCGATCCACCGCTTCACCGTGGACCGGCACGTCGTCGAGACCTGCGTCGAGGCGTCGGCGCTGATCCGTCACGTGTCGCGGCCCGACGTGCTGATGGTCGCCGCCCTGCTCCACGACATCGGCAAGGGCGGTCTGACCGAGCACAGCGTCGCCGGTGCCCCGATCGCGCGCGACATCGCCGCCCGGATGGGCTTCGCCCCCGACGAGGTCGACCTGGTCGGCCAGCTGGTCCGCTGGCACCTGCTGCTCGCCGACCTGGCGACAACCCGCGACCCCGACGACCCGGCCACGATCGACGCGCTCACCGAGCACGTCCCGACGTCCGAGGCGCTGGCGCTGCTGACCGCGCTCAGCGAGGCCGACGCCAAGGCGGCCTCCGCCAAGGCGTGGTCGTCGTGGCGGGCCGGCCTGGTCCTCGACCTGTCCCGCCGGGCCCGCGCCGCGCTGCAGCAGGGGGCCGTGCCACCGGCGTTCAGCGTCGAGGAGATCGAGGTGCCGACGGCCGCCCGCCAGGGAGGTACGTCGATCGTCGTGGAGCCCGTGGTCGACGGAGCCCGCGTCACCGTCGTCGCGCGCGACCGGGTCGGGCTGCTGGCCGACGTCGCCGCGACCTTCGCCCTGCGCCGGGTGCCGGTCCGGGCCGCGCGGGTCTGGTCGCAGGGGGAGTTCGCTGTGTCCGTGTGGGACGTGGCCGACGCGTTCCTCGACGCAGGGGCGCTGCGCAACCAGCTCGACGCGATCACCGCGCGACGGGTCGACCCGGCCGCCCGGCTCGCGCCGCGGGAACCGGCCGGGGACGAGCTCGCCCCGACGGTCGTCGTACGGCCGGAGGCCAGCGACCACGCCACCGTGGTCGAGGTGCGGGCGGCCGACCGGCTCGGCGTCGTCTACCAGGTGAGCGCTGCCCTGGCGGCCCTCGACATGACCGTCCGCTCGGCCCACGTCTCGACGCTGGGGCCGCAGGCCGTGGACGTGTTCTACGTCCAGGAGGCGGCCGCGGGAGCGCTGTCCGAGACACGGGCAGCGGACGCCGCGCACGCCGTCCGGAAGGCGATCTGCGCCTGATCGGGGCCGGATGCGGGCTGCGTACCGCCACGGACGTCGGGTCCGTGGGCCGTGACGGTTACGATCGGGGTGCGAAGGCCGTGCACGCCCCGAGCTCTCGCCGACGACCCTGACGACCTGACGAGGACGCACCACTCTTGTTCGCCACACTTTCCGACCGCCTCGCCGCGACCTTCAAGAACCTCCGCGGCAAGGGCCGGCTCTCCGAGGCCGACATCGACGCGACCGCCCGGGAGATCCGGATCGCGCTGCTCGAGGCCGACGTCGCGC
Source organism: Nocardioides sp. (assembly GCA_035554935.1). Lineage (GTDB taxonomy): Bacteria > Actinomycetota > Actinomycetes > Propionibacteriales > Nocardioidaceae > Nocardioides. Next base: position 12,997 of record DATMHM010000062.1, read on the forward strand.
TGCCCGTCGTCAAGGACTTCGTGGCCGCGGTCAAGGAGCGCGCCCGCGGCGAGGAGGTCAGCCAGGCGCTGAACCCCGCCCAGCAGGTCGTCAAGATCGTCAACGACGAGCTGGTCACGATCCTCGGCGGCGAGACCCGCCGGCTGCGCTACGCCAAGTCCGGCCCGACGGTCGTCATGCTCGCCGGCCTCCAGGGTGCCGGGAAGACCACGCTGGCCGCCAAGCTCGCGCTGTGGCTGAAGGAGCAGGGCAAGTCGCCGCTGCTGGTCGCCTGCGACCTCCAGCGCCCGAACGCCGTCCAGCAGCTGCAGGTCAACGGCGAGAAGGTCGGCGTCCCGGTCTACGCCCCCGCGCCAGGCAACGGTGTCGGCGACCCGGTCTCCGTCGCCCGCGACTCCATCGACGAGGCGAAGCGCAAGCTCCACGACGTCGTCATCGTCGACACCGCGGGTCGACTCGGCGTGGACGCCGAGATGATGGCCCAGGCCGCCGGCATCCGCGACGCCGTCCAGCCCGACGAGGTCCTCTTCGTCGTCGACGCGATGATCGGCCAGGACGCGCTCACCACCGCGCAGGCCTTCCTCGACGGTGTCGGGTACGACGGCGTGGTGCTCACCAAGCTCGACGGTGACGCCCGCGGTGGTGCCGCTCTGTCGATCCGCCAGGTCACCGGCCGGCCGGTCATGTTCGCATCGTCCGGCGAGAAGATGACCGACTTCGACGTCTTCCACCCCGACCGGATGGCATCGCGCATCCTGGACATGGGCGACATGCTCACCCTGATCGAGCAGGCCGAGAAGGCCTTCGACCAGGAGGAGGCGCTCAAGGCGGCGGAGAAGCTCACCCAGGGCGACTTCACCCTCGACGACTTCCTGTCGCAGATGCAGCAGCTGCGCAAGCTCGGCTCGATGCAGAAGATCCTCGGGATGCTGCCCGGCATGGGCCAGATCCGCGACCAGCTGGAGAACTTCGACGAGCGCGAGATCGACCGGGTCGAGGCGCTGATCCACTCGATGACGCCGGCCGAGCGGGCCAACCCGAAGATCATCGACGGCTCGCGTCGCGCCCGCATCGCGAAGGGCTCGGGCCGCACCGTCTCCGACGTCAACAACCTCGTCGACCGCTTCACCGAGGCGCGGAAGATGATGATGCAGATGGCCCGCGGGGGCGGGATGCCCGGGATGCCGGGCATGCCCGGCATGGGCGGTCCCGGTGGCGGCAAGCGGGTCAGCGCCAAGCAGAAGGCCAAGCAGGGCAAGGGCAAGGGCGCGCGCCGCTCCGGCAACCCGGCGAAGGCCGCGCAGGAGGCGGCCGCGGCCAAGGCGAAGGCCGCCGCCGCGAAGCCGAACCCGTTCGGCATCGGCGAGGACATCGACTACGAGGCCGCGGCCGAGAACCTGCAGCTTCCCAAGGACTTCTCGAAGTTCTTGAAGTGAGCACCCTCGTCGTCGACGGGGCCAACGTCGTCGGGGCCCGCCCCGACGGCTGGTGGAAGGACCGCGCCGGCGCCGCGCGGCGGCTGCACGAGCAGCTGCTCGTCGCCGACGTGCCGTACGACGTCGTCGTGCTCGTCCTCGAGGGGCAGGCCAAGGGCGGCGTACGTGCCGGCCGGGACGCGCACGTGCGGACCGTCCATGCGGCGCGGGACGGTGACGCGACGATCGTCGAGGAGGCCCGCAAGGCCGCCGAGGGTGGCGATCGCGTCGTCGTGGTGACCGCGGACCGGGCGCTCGACGCCCGTGTGCACGGCGTCGGGGCGACCACGCTGTCGCCCACGTGGCTCCTGTCGCACCTCTGAAGGAGGGGATCCGGGCGTCGTACCCCGTTGGTAGGTTCGGGCGGGTGAGTGCGCTGCGGTTCTCCGGTCCGGTCCTGCCCGACGGCGACGTGCGGGAGGTGTTCGTCCTCGACGGGCGGATCACCTACGAGCGGCCGGCCGGGGCGGAGTCGGTCGCCGAGGGGTGGATCGTCCCGGGCCTGGTCGACGCGCACAACCACCTCGGGCTCGAGGACGGGGGAGCGGTCTCCGACGAGGAGATCGAGCGGACGGCGATCCTCGACCGCGACACCGGCGTCCTGCTGACCCGCGACTGCGGCTCCCCGGCCGACACCCGCTGGGTGCACGAGCGCGAGGACCTGCCGCGGCTGATCCGTTGCGGCCGGCACGTGGCGCGCACCCGGCGGTACCTGCCGAACTACGGCCAGGAGGTCGAGCCGGACGGCCTGGTCGACGCCGTCGCCGAGCAGGCGCAGTCCGGCGACGGCTGGGTGAAGCTGGTCGGCGACTGGATCTCCCGGGAGGAGGGCGACCTGGCGCCGTCCTTCCCGGCCGACGCGGTCGCGGCCGCCATCGGCGTCGCCCACGCCAACGGGGCGAAGGTGACGGCGCACTGCTTCGGCGAGGACGCGATCGCTCCCCTGCTGGAGGCCGGGATCGACTGCATCGAGCACGGCACGGGGCTCACCGAGGCGCACATCGCGCGGATGGTCGAGGGCGGGGTGGCGCTGGTGCCGACGGTGCTGCAGACCTCGAAGTTCCCCGGCTTCGCCGAGGCGGGCCGCGCCAAGTTCCCGGCGTACTCCGCCACAATGGACCGGCTCTTCGCCCGTCGCCGCGACGTGCTGATGCAGGCGTGGGAGGCGGGGCTCCAGCTCTTCGTGGGCAGCGACGGCGGCGGTACGGCGCGGCACGGCGTCTTCCACGAGGAGATCCGGGCGATGGCCGACATGGGCCTGCCGAACGACTACGTCCTGGGCGCGGCGTCGTGGCGCGCCCGGGCCTGGCTGGGCTGGAACCCCGGCCTCGACGAGGGCGATCCCGCCGACTTCGTCGTCTATCCGCGCAACCCGGTCGAGGACCTGTCCGTGCTGCTGGAGCCGTCCAGCGTCGTGCTCCGCGGGCGCGTGGTCCGCTGAGCCGGGTCACCCCCCGGCGCCACACGCACGACGGCCACACGCACGACGGCCGCCCGCCCCTGTCGGGACGGACGGCCGTTCGCGGTGTCGGGACTCAGCCCTCGGGGTCGAGCGGGACCTCGGGGTCGAGCGGGACCTCGGGCTCGTCGACCGTCAGGAGCGCGGCCTCGGCCGACTCCAGGTGGGCGCGGGCCTGCTTGAGCGCGGCCTTCGCGCCGCTGTCGTTGCTGTCGACGGACAGCGCGGACTCGAGCGCGAGGTCGATGAAGGCGAGCGCCTCCTCGTCCTCGACGGCCTCGACGGCCAGCGCCTCGGCAGCGCGGACGACGCCGGCGGCCTGGGTGAAGAGCTCCACGCGGTAAGTGCGGACCTGCTTGCGGACCGTGCGCGCGTCGTACGTGCTGTCCGCGGCGGCGGCCTCGGCGCGCAGGTCGGCGAGCTCGGCGCGGTCGTCGGCGATCGAGGACACGAGCACGGCCTCGTAGTCGTCGCCGAGGTTGGTGACGGACGTGGAGACCGCGACCCGGGCGAGCGCCTTGTCCTTGACCGAGATGTCCTTGAGGAGCTGGCGCACCTGGGACTTCACGGCCGCCGACGGCTTGCCGGTGGGCTTGGAGGGGGCGGCGCCGGCTGCTTCGGTCGCCGTGGGGGCAAGGGTGAGGGCCGCCGCGGCCAGACCGGCTGCGGTGGTGCGGAACATGTGCTTCATGAGGTGGGCCTCCCTGGCCTGTTTCGTGCTGTTCGCACAGGTGTTCGGCCCGTCGCCCGCGGACCTGAGCAGTTCGGCGAGATCGATGTATCAGGCGTGTCGCCGCGGTGCTCCGCACTGTGATCGGCCAGTCCGGCCGAGCCCCTCCCTAAGGAGCCCACGATGCACCGCTACCCCGAGCACCTCTCGCACCCCTCCGGTGCGGAGCTCACCCCCCAGCCCGACCGCGTGCTGATCTCGCCGCGGACGGGTCCGGTGGCCGCTGCGCAGGCCGACGTCCTCGCCTCCCTCGGCCTCGTCGCCGAGGGCGGCGCCCCGGCGCCCGCCGACGGCCCGATGGCTGCGGCTGCGGACCAGCAGCCCGACAAGCAGCCCGTGAACCAGGGCCCGGACTTCGTCTTCGCCCGCACCGCCGACGGCTCCGAGGTCGACGGCGACGCGATGGCGCAGGCCGCCGCCTCCGGCACGGTCGGCTGGTCCGCGCCCGTCTTCACCGCCGACTTCGGCGCCGGTGAGGAGGAGATCGCCCCCGCTGCCGACGCCGTCGTGCTGCTGCACGCCGACGTGGCCGACCCGGAGGACCTCGCGAAGGTCACCGCCCTCGGCCTCGAGCGCGACGAGGTCCGCTCCGCGCTGCTCGGCGACCACGACTACTTCACCGTGACCGACCCGGCCGCGACGCCGGCGTACGACCTCACCGAGCGGATCGGCGAGGCGCTCGGCCGCGACGTCGAGGTCCGGCTCGAGTGGGTGCCGATGCGGGTGCCGGTCGCGCACGTCCCCAACGACCCGATGTACGCCGACCAGTGGAACCTGCGCCAGATCGGCGCCGGCGGCACCGGCACCAGCGGCTGGGACCTCACCATGGGCTCGTCGGCCGTGACGGTCGCGATCCTCGACGAGGGCGTCGAGCTCGGACACCCCGACCTGGTCGGCGGGTTCGTCCACAACGGCATCAACCTCGGGACCATGTCCGGCACGGGCGCCCCCACCGGCAACCACGGCACGCCGTGCGCCGGCATCGTCGCGGCCCGCACCGGCAACGGCGTCGGGGTGGCCGGCCTGGCCGGCGGCTGCCGGCTGCTGCCGATCGCGTTCTCCCGGTGGACCGACACCGAGGTCGCGGCGGGCATCCGCTACGCCCGGATGCAGGGCGCGCACGTGATCTCGATGAGCTTCGGCTGGAACGCGTGGAACCGGGCGATCATCGACCCGGCCATCCAGGAGGCTTTCAACGCCGGTGTCGTCATGTGCGTCGCGACGCACAACCACAACACCGCCAACGGGATCACCTACCCCGCGACCAACCCCCTCGTGATCGCGGTCGGGGCCAGCGACCAGGCGGACAACCGCAAGTCGCCGTCGAGCCCGGACGGCGAGGGCTGGGGCTCCAACTACGGGCCGCAGATCTCGGTCGTCGCGCCCGGGGTCAGGATCCCGAGCACCGACCGGCTCGGCAGCAACGGCTACACGACCAACGACTACACCCCGCGGTTCAACGGTACGTCGGCCGCGACGCCGCACGTGGCCGCACTCGCCGCGCTGATCCGCTCCCGCAACTCCACGCTGACCAACGTCCAGGTGCGGAGGATCATCGAGGAGACGGCCGCGAAGGTCGGCGTGGTGCCCTACGCCAACGTCTCGGGCCACCCGAACGGCACCTGGAACGAGCAGATGGGCTACGGCCGGATCGACGTGCACGCGGCGCTGCGCCGCGCGACGCGGGTGAAGCGGTTCTACTTCGAGAACGAGATCTTCAAGCACCTGCGCGACAACGTGGTCGTCGAGAAGCGGTTCAAGGAGATCCGCGAGATCGACATCTACAAGCACGCCGGGCGCGAGATCGACGACATCCTGGACCCGGGCGAGCTGGTCGTGAACCCGGTGCTCGAGGAGGTCGACGGCCTGGACGAGGTGATCAAGCGGCTCGACCGCATCGAGAAGCGGGTCGGCAGCATGGGCAGCCCCTTCCTCGGCGCCGACGACCGTCCCGACGTGTCCACCGAGGTGGTCGAGGCCGCGGTCGCCGCAGCGAACGGCACCTCCGCCAACGGCGACGGACCGTCGTGATCCTGGTCCTCGCCTCCCAGCGGGACCCCGGGGCCGCCGCCCTGGTCGCGGGGTGGGCAGGCGCACGCCTGCTCACCCCGGCCGACCTGTCCGTGCCCGGCTGGGTCCTGGTGACGGGGCCCACCGGGCCGGACGACCCGCCGGGCCGGGGCGTGGCGGACGGCGTCCCGTTCCGGACCGACGAGGTGACCCGCGTCGTCTCCCTGCTCGGACGGGTCGACGCCGCGGAGCTGTCGTGGATCGCTGCGGAGCACCGTTCCTACGTCGCGGCCGAGATGACCGCCGTGCTCGGGCACTGGCTGGCCACGCTCGGCGGGCGGTGCGTGGTCGCCCCGTCGCACGTCAGCCTGGCCGGGCCGTCGCTGCCCACGGCGGCGTGGGCGGACGCGGCCGGGCTGGAGGTCGGGGACACCGACCGCCCCGGTGCGGCCGTCACGGTCGTGGGGACCGATGTGTTCGTGGTCGCGGGGGACGGTCCGCCCCCGGGACCGGCGGCGCGGCGCGGCCTGGTCGCGATGGCGGCCGCCCACGGGGCGCCGCTGCTGTCGGCACTGGTCGTCACCGGTGGCGGCGGCCGGCGCGAGGCGCTCGGCGCGGTCCTGCCCGCACCCGTCGTGCGGACCGCGGCGGTCCGGGACGCCGTACGCCGTCTCGTGGACGGTCCGGCCGTGGGCCGGACCACCGGGGCAGGGGAGCGGGTGGCGTCGTGATCGTGCTGCACGGGCTGCGCACCGACGCCCCTCTGGACGCCGTACGACGAGTGCTGGCCGAGCGCGGGACGCCCCACCTGTTCCTGGACCAGGCCGACTGCGGCGCGGTCGCCGTGACGCGGCGCCGCGACGGGCTGTCCCTCGTCGTCGACGGGGCCGAGGTGCCGGTCGACCGGGTGCGCGGGGTCTACCTGCGGCCCTACGACATCGGCGACGTCGTCGACCTCGCCGAGCAGGAGCGCCTGGCGCGACTCGCGAGCGACCTGCGGGAGTGGGCGGAGGCGGCGCCGGCCGGCGTACGCGTGGTCAACCGGCCCTCGGCCGGGTTGAGCAACCACTCCAAGCCGCGCCAGGCCCAGGCCGTCGCGGCGGTCGGCTTCGCCGTGCCGGAGACGCTGCTGACCACCGACCCGGCTGCTGCGACCGCGTTCGCGGCCCGCCACGGCCGGGTCGTGGTGAAGTCGGCGAGCGGCATCCGCAGCATCGTGCGCACGGTCGGCCCCGACGACGACCTCGACGCCGTGCGCTGGTGCCCGACCCAGCTGCAGCGCTACGTCGCCGGCCTCGAGCACCGGGTGCACGTGGTGGGCGAGCGGCTCTTCGTCCACCGGATCCGCTCGGAGGCCGTGGACTACCGCTACGGCGGGTTCTCGATCGAGCCGGTCGACCTCCCCGACGACGTCGCGGCCCGCTGCCGGGCGCTGACGCGATTGCTGGGACTCGAGCTGGCCGGCATCGACCTGCGGTTCGGCAGCGACGGGCGCTGGTACTGCTGGGAGGCCAACACCTCCCCGGCGTACTCCACCTTCGACGGCCCCGACCGGGCCATCGCGCACGCGCTCGCCGCCCACCTCGCGCACGAGGAGCGGGCGGATTGGTGATCGCCCCGGACCGTCTGGCAGACTTGGGGGCTGAGTTCTGCTCCTTCCGGACCCTCTCAACCGGTGGGTGCAGCGCCCATCGAGTCCGGGCTCCCGGTGTTCCCCACCTGGTTGCCCGCGCCTCACCCACACTAGTTCTCAAGGAGACACCACAAACGTGGCCGTCAAGATCCGTCTGAAGCGCCTGGGCAAGGTCCGGGTCCCGCAGTACCGCATCGTCATCGTCGACTCGCGCAAGAAGCGCGACGGCGCCGTGATCGAGGAGATCGGCAAGTACCACCCCAAGGAGGATCCGTCGTACATCGACGTCGTCTCCGACCGGGCGCAGTACTGGCTCGGTGTCGGCGCGCAGCCGTCCGAGGCCGTCGCCGCGATCCTGAAGGTCACCGGTGACTGGCAGAAGTTCAAGGGCATCGA
>DATMHM010000063.1:0-13606 GCA_035554935.1 Nocardioides sp.
CAGGAGGCCTGGCTGGCCGACTTCTGGGCGCGCGCCGACGTCGAGGTCCCGGGCCAGCCCGAGCTGCAGCAGGCGATCCGATGGAACCTCTTCTCGATCCTGCAGGCGTCGGCGCGCGCCGAGGGCCGCGGCATCGCGGCGAAGGGGGTGAGTGGCAGCGGCTACGGCGGCCACTACTTCTGGGACACCGAGATCTACGTGATGCCGTTCCTGACCTACACGATGCCGTGGGCGGCCCGGAACGCGCTGCGGTTCCGCTACACGCTCCTCGACAACGCCCGGCAGCGCGCCCGCGAGCTGTCGCAGAAGGGCGCGCTCTACCCGTGGCGCACGATCAACGGGCACGAGGCGTCGGCGTACTACGCGGCCGGGACCGCGCAGTACCACATCGACGCGGACATCGCCTATGCCCTCAGCCAGTACGTCGGCGCCACCGGCGACGACGAGTTCCTGTGTCACGAGGCGGTCGACGTCTTCGTGGAGACGGCCCGGCTGTGGGCCGACCTCGGGTTCTGGCGCGACGACGGTGCCGGTCCCGGGGGCAGCCGCACCTTCCACATCCACGGCGTCACCGGGCCCGACGAGTACACGACCGTCGTCAACGACAACCTGTACACGAACGTGCTCGCGCGCTTCAACCTCCGTCGCGCGGCCCGGGCCGTGTGGGAGCTCGAGCGCGGCGACCCCGACTCCTACGAGGCCGTCGTCCGTCGTACCGGCCTCACTCCGGAGGAGCCGCAGGAGTGGGCCGAGTGCGCGCAGGGGATGTGCATCCCGTTCGACGACTTCCTCGGCATCCACCCGCAGGACGCGCACTTCCTCGAGCGCGAGATGTGGGACCTGGAGAACACGCCGCTGGAGAAGCGGCCGCTGCTGCTCAACTACCACCCGCTGGTGATCTACCGGTTCCAGGTGCTCAAGCAGGCCGACGTCGTGCTCGCGATCTTCCTGCAGGGCGAGGACTTCTCGGCGGAGCAGAAGAAGGCCGACTTCGACTACTACGACCCGATCACCACCGGCGACTCGACGCTGTCGGCGGTCGTGCAGTCGATCGTCGCGGCCGAGGTCGGCTACCACGAGCTCGCCCTGCGCTACTTCCTCGCCGCGCTCTTCGTCGACCTCGACGACCGGCACAACAACACCGCCGACGGCGTGCACGTCGCCTCCACCGGCGGCGTCTGGAACGCCCTCGTCGGCGGGTTCGGCGGGTTCCGCGACATCGGCTCGGCGGCCGGTGACCAGCAGTGGCAGATCGACCCGCGGCTGCCCGACGAGTGGACCGAGCTGACCTACCGGATCACCCTCCACGGGACCCGGGTCCGGGTGACGGTGCGCCCCGCCGAGCTCGAGCTGTACGTCGAGCAGGGCTCCGGGCCGATCACGTTCTCCGTGCGCGGGGAGCTGGTCAAGGTGGCCCCGGGCGCGCCGGTGGTCGTGCCGCTGGAGCACCAGGGGCCGCGGCTCGAGGGCGAGCCGCCGTACCCCGCCGGCGTGCAGCGCTCCGACGGGACGGTGATCTCCGCGATCGTGCCCAGCGGTGACTGATGCCGCAGTGACGCGGACCGTCACCCCCGTGCACCGCTGGGCGATGCTCGCGGCGGGCACCGGGGCGCAGGCGGCGACGGCGGCGATGGTGGTCGCGCCCGGGTTCCTGATCCCCGAGCTGCACCGGCCGGTGGCCGAGGGCGGCTACGGGATGGGGCTCGCCGAGGCGGGCCTGGTCGCGTCGGCGTCGATGGCCGGGATGATGTGCACCCTCGTGCTGTGGGGGCTGGTCGTCGACCGCCGCGGCGAGCGCTTCGCCCTGCTGGCCGGCCTGCTGGTCACCACGGCGGGCGGCGCGGCGGCGGCGCTGCTGGCCGAGCCGTGGCCGATGGCCGGCGCGCTGGCGTTCGCCGGGATCGGCGCCGCGGCGACGAACTCCGCGTCGGGACGGGTGGTGGTCGGCTGGTTCCCGCCGGAGCGGCGCGGCTTCGCGATGGGCATCCGCCAGACCGGGCAGCCGCTCGGCGTCGGCCTGGCCGCGGGCACGGTCGCCGTGGTCGCGCACCACCACGGGATCGGCCCGGCGCTGTGGGTGCCGACCTCCGCCGCACTGCTGATGACCGCCCTCACCGCGCTGGTCGTGCTCGACCCGCCACGCCCGCCGGCGTCCGAGCGGCAGCACGTCGCGAACCCCTACCGGGCCGACGGCTACCTCGCCCGGATCCACGCGGCATCGGTACTGCTGGTCGTGCCGCAGTTCCTCGTGTGGACGTTCGGCCTCACCTGGCTGGTCGACGGCCTCGGCTGGTCGCCCGGCGTCGCCGGCCTGGTCGTCGCGGGCACCCAGGTCGCCGGCGCGGCCGCCCGGATCGCCGCCGGCTGGGTCTCCGACCTGGTGGGCAGCCGGATGCGGCCGATGCGGTCGGTCGCCGTGGTCGCGGCCGCCACGATGGGGCTGCTCGGCCTCACCGCGGCGCTCGCCGACGGCGACGGGCTGGTCACCGCCCTCGCGGTCGTGCTGCTGGTCGTCGCGTCCGCCGTCACGGTCGCCGACAACGGGCTGGCGTTCACCGCCGTCGCCGAGCGCGCCGGGCCGTTCTGGTCCGGCCGGGCGCTCGGGATGCAGAACACCGCCCAGCACCTGGCCGCCGTCGCGGTGCCGCCCGTGGCCGGGCTGACGATCACGGCGTGGGGCTACGGGGCGACGTACGCCCTGGCGGCGGCGCTGCCGCTGCTGGCGGTCGCCGTCGTCCCCGTGGCCGGCGAGCGGACCGTCAGCTGAGGCCGGTCCCCGCCAGGTCCCCGGGGTCCCCGAGGTCCCCGATGTCGCCGATGTCGTAGTCGACGACCACCGGCGCGTGGTCGCTGAGCCGGACGCCGAGGTGCTCCCGGTCCACGACGGCGACCCGCGCCGCGCGGGCCAGCGCCGGCGTCGCCAGGTGGTAGTCGATCCGCCAGCCCGCGTCCTTCTCGTAGGCCCGTCCCAGCCAGCTCCACCAGGAGTAGGGCCCGTCGAGGTCCGGGTTGAGGCGGCGTACGACGTCCACCAGCGTGCGCGGCGAGAGCTGCGCGTCGAGCCACTCCCGCTCCTCGGGGAGGAAGCCCTCGACCTGGTTGCTGCGCCGCCAGTTCGCGACGTCGTGGCGTGTGTGGGCGATGTTGAGGTCGCCGGTCAGCAGGAACTGCCGGCCCTGCGCGGCCGCGGCCTTCCGCGACGCGGCGAGGTGCCGGGCGAAGCCGGCCATGAACGCCATCTTCCGCGCGTGCTTCGCGCCGCCGTCCGGCGCCTCCCGCATCCGCCGCGGGTCCTGCAGGTGCGCCGGCAGCCCGCCCTTCGGCAGGTAGAGGCTGGCCACGGTCAGCGGCGCGTCGGCCAGGTCGACCTCGACGTAGCGGCCCTCCGTCGCGTGCCTGCGCAGGTTCCGCGGCAGCGGCCGCTCCGGGTCCGGCGCCGACCAGGTGCGGACGTCGACCGGCGGCACCCGGGTCAGCACGGCGACCCCGTTGCGCCCGGCGATCTCGCCGGCGTCGTACGACGCGTGGAAGTCGCCGAACGCGCCCTCCGGCAGCGAGTCGACCGGGCAGCGCACCTCCTGCAGTGTCACCACGTCGCAGCCGCGGGTCGCCAGCCAGTCGTCGAAGCCGCGGCGGTGGGCGGCACGGATGCCGTTGATGTTGGCCGTGGCGATACGGAACGGGCGAGGCACGTCAGATGAACTGGGTCGGGTCGAACTGGTCGATCGGGATGATCCGGACCCGCGGCAGGCGCTCGTTGAAGGCGTGCACGTCGTACTCGAGGTCGAAGAACTCCAGCCCGCGCGTGGTGAGGTCCGCGAAGGCGGCGTTGCGGAACTCCGCGAACCCGACGAGCCCGACCCGGCGCCCGTCGAGCAGGCCACCGACGTCCTCGACGAAATCGCCGTCGTTGCTGACCAGGACGACGTCGGCCTCGCGCTTCGCCAGTTCGGCGAGGGTGCGCTGGATGGCGATGTCGACGACCTTCTGGCCCGGGCCGCCGGACAGCGGGATCGGCCGGAAGCCCATCGCCAGCAGCGCCTGGACGAACGACATCGGCAGCTCGGCGTTGGCCTGCAGGAAGAACAGGCCGTTGGTCGGCTGGCCCCACTGCCGCTCGACGAACTGCAGCAGGCGCTCCCACCGGGGCCGCTCCTCCGGGCGCGGGCGGCGACCCAGGATCGACGTGCCGAGGGTGGCGTCGATGTTCTCCCCGTCGATCAGGACGTGGGTGGTGCGTGCGGCGTCGGCCATGAGCAGACCCTAGTCCCCATCGGGCGGGCCGCTCCGTCCGACGACCGCCGACGGCGGCTCCGGCGGCTCCGGCGGCTCCGGCGGCTCCGGCTACAGCCGGGGGTCCTGGTCGCGGTGGTGGACCACGGTGTCACGGCGCCACGGCGGGGCCAGGAAGAGCGACAGCACGATCGCCAGGACGCCGGCGATGATCAGGATCGTTCCCAGCGCGCCGTCGTCGATGAAGTCGAGGTCGACGGTGATGACGTCCAGCGCCAGGATCAGCCCGAGAACCAGCAACACGATGCCAAGTCCGATGTACATGACCGGGTGTTACCCGGCGCGGGCCGCCCCATTCCGGCCAGGTCCCCGTGCGGGAACAACGGCGGGCGGTCGACACGTTGAACAGACCATGGCCACCATCGACCTCACCGCCACGAACTTCGAGCAGACGGTGCTCGACAACGAGATCGTCTTCGTCGACTTCTGGGCGTCCTGGTGCGGCCCGTGCCGGAACTTCGCGCCGGTCTACGAGGCGGCCGCGGACAAGCACGGCGACGTCGTCTTCGGCTCGGTCAACACCGAGGAGCAGCAGCAGCTCGCCGCCGCGGCCCGGGTCACGTCGATCCCCACGCTGATGGCGTTCAAGCAGGGACAGCTGGTCTTCTCGCAGGCCGGAGCCCTCCCGGCGCCCGCGCTGGAGCAGGTGATCACCGCGGTCCGCGACTTCGACCTCGCCGCCGCGCAGCAGGGCGATGACTGAGCTGCAGCTGGGCCTCGACACCTTCGGTGACGTCACCCTCGACCCGGCGTCCGGGAAGCGGGTGCCCCACCCGCAGGTGATCCGCAACATCGTCGCGGAGGCCGAGCTGGCCGACCAGGTCGGCGTCGACGCGATCGGCATCGGCGAGCACCACCGCGACGACTTCGCGGTGTCCGCGCCCGACATGGTGCTGGCGGCGGTCGCGTCCCGTACCGAGCGGATCCTGCTCGGCACCGCGGTGACCGTGCTGAGCTCCGACGACCCGGTCCGCGTGTACGAGCGGTTCGCGACCCTGGACGCGCTGTCCGGCGGTCGCGCCGAGATCACCCTCGGCCGCGGCTCGTTCACCGAGTCCTTCCCCCTCTTCGGCCATGACCTGGCCGACTACGACCGCCTGTTCGCCGAGAAGCTCGACCTGTGGGCGGCACTCCAGGGCGAGGGCACGGTCACCTGGGAGGCCGGGCAGCTGCGTCCGCCGCTGCGCGACGCCAGGATCTTCCCCACCACCGAGCGCGGCTCGATCCCGACGTGGATCGGCGTCGGGGGCTCGCCGGAGTCGGTGGTGCGCACCGCGCGCTACGGCTTCCCGATGATGCTCGCGATCATCGGCGGCGACCCGGCCCGCTTCGCGCCGTACGCCGACCTCTACCGCCGCGCGCTCGAGGAGCTCGAGCAGCCGGCGCTCCCGATCGGCGTGCACTCGCCGGGCTTCGTCGCCGACACCGACGACGAGGCGCGCGAGCTGCTCTACCCGCACTTCAAGGCCAACCGCGACCGGATCGGCGCCGAGCGCGGGTGGGGCCCGGTCACCCGGGAGCAGTACGACGCCGAGGTCGACCACGGCTCGCTCTACGTCGGCTCCCCGGAGACCGTCGCCCGCAAGATCGCCACGACCGCGCGGGTGCTGGGGATCCAGCGCTTCGACCTGAAGTACAGCAACGGACCGATGCCGCACCCGCTGCTGATGCGCAGCATCGAGCTCTACGGCACCGAGGTGATCCCCCGGGTGCGCGCGCTGCTCGCGGAGCCGGTCAGCGCCTGACGTCGTTCGCCCCACCGCACCAGGCGCACTGATGCGGCGGGACGAACCCCGGGTCCGGGGCGATGCTCAGCCCGGGCCCGGGCCGGTCAGGCGCTCCCGGCGCTTCCGGGACGAGCCCGGCGGGAGCACCTGACCACCATGGTCAGGCGGAGTGGGGACGCCTCACCATGACCATGCCGGCACCGACCAGCACGAGCACGGCGCCGAGCGGCAGGAGCCACCCGATCGGTCCACCGGTGTCCGGCAGCCCGCTCACGTCACCCTCGTCGCAGTCGGGATCACCCGAGTTCTCCTCGCAGATGCCGCCGACCTCGCCACCCGGCTCGTAGGTGTAGGTCACGTTGACCTCGCCCGCGCCGGACGCCAGGAACACCAGCGTCCACTCCGACGGCTGCGCCAGGTCCGACGCCGACGCCGCGGTGTAGTCGAAGCCGACCGTCCCCGTGCCGACGTACGGCGCCAGCGCGTCCGCGTCGGTGATGGAGGTCGACCACGTGTCGGTGTCCGAACCGGTGGTCAGCGTGCTGTTCGCACCCACCGGGTCGGTCGCCGGGTCGCCGCCCGCGTCGAGCCAGTCGGCACAGCCGTCCGTCCCGTCGAAGGAGGACAGCTCGCTGCCCGGCACCGACATCGCACCGGACGTGTTGGCGACCAGGTCGCCCGCGAACGACAGGTCGGCCGTCCCGGACACCGCACCGTCGTTGACCGACGCGGCCTCCTCGCTCAGGTTGGTGACGCAGACCGCGAAGTCCATCGTCACCTCGGCGTCGATCGCGACCGAGGTCAGCTCGCCCAGCGCCGGGTCGAACTGCTCGATCTGACCGGTCCCCGACTCGTCGAGGTCGCCCAGGTCGAACGTGACGGTCTGGGTGGCCGTGGTCGCCGCCTGGGCCGGACCGGCCCAGGCCACGACGCCGAGCGACAGCGCTCCGGCAGTCGCCAGGCGGACTGCGCGGTTCCTCATCAGTGCTCCTCGCATCGTCTTCACCGTCCTCACTCGGCCGCGGCCGCGTCGGGGGCGGACGGGGATCCTGCCGGCTGCTCTGCCGACTGCCCCGCCGGCTGCTCCACGGGAGCGGGCGGCGGTGGCGGAGGCGTCTCCTCGACCTTCTCGGGCTCAGGCTCGGCCTCGTCGGGCTGTGGCTCGGGCTCGGGCTCCTCCTCGTCGTCCTCCTGCTTCGGAGCCGTCGACTCGTCGACCTTGGCCGCGGGGGTCTCCTTGACCTCCTGTGTCTGGGACTGCCCGGCCGGCTGGTCCTTCTTCTTCCCGGGCTCGATGGCGCCGGTGATCTCGGCCACGAGCTCGTCAGCGCACACGTCGATGTGGGAGAGGTCGAACCACTTGCCGTTGTTGTCGTTCTCCTCGGCGTGGACGCCTTCGCCCTCCATGGCGGGCAGACCCTCGTTCTGCTCGAGGTGGTTCGGTCCACCCTTCACGTGGATCTCGTGCACCAGCACGTCGGACTCCCAGTCGAAGACCTGGCCGTCGTCGGTGTCGTAGATCTTCGTGATGGTGAACGTGCCGCCACCGACGAGATCGTGGTCACCCAGTTCGGGCGCGATGTCCTTCGTGATGTTGGTGCACTCCGGCTCCGGCTCGCACAGGGACGGGTCGGTCTCGCAGGTCGGCTCCTCGCAACCGGGGGCCTGCGGGTCCGCGACGCACGGGTCGGTCTCTCCGCAACCCTCCATCTCCGGGTTCGTCTCGCAGGTCGGCTCCTCACAACCGGGGGCCTGCCGGTCCTCGAGGCACGGGTCGGTCTCGCTGCTGCAGCCCTCGGCGTCCGGGGTCGCCTCGCAGTCGAGGTCGGCGGCGCAGAGGGTGAGGTGGCTCAGCCCGTACCACTTCCCGTTGTTCGGGTTCAGCGGCGCGTGCAGGCCGTCGTCGGATGTGGCTCCGTCGGGACGGTAGTCGTAGAACTCCTCGTCCTCGACGTCGACGGGACCGCCCTTGACGCTGATCCAGTAGATCAGGACGTTCGAGTCCCAGTTGAAGGTCGGGCCCTCGTCGGTCTCGACGATCTCGATGGTGAACGTGCCGCCACCGTCGAGCTCGTGCGGGCCGGCGGTGACCGGCTCGATCTTGTCCGTGATCGTCACGCACTCCGGCGGCGGGAGCTCGTCGCTCGCCGCGCACACGATGACGTTCGTCGGCTCGATGAAGTCGCCCGTCTCCTCGTCGACGGCGCCGTGGACGCCGACGCCGGCGAAGATCCCGGCGGCCACCTCGGTGACCACGGTGGTCAGCGGGTCCCCACCCTGGACCGTGATCGACTCGACAGTGCCGTTGACGACGCTCCAGTCGAAGGTCCAGCCGGCGTCGGTCTCGCCGTAGTTGGAGATGGTGAACGTGCCGCCGCCCGGGATCACGTAGTCACCGTCGTCGACCGGCGCGATGTCGACCTGCGAGGTCTCGCACACCGGCTCCTCGACGCAGACCGGGTCGTCCGGGTTCTCGGCACAGATGTCGGTGTAGGTGTACTCCACCTTGACCGTCGCCTCGCCTCCGGCGACGCCGGTGGTCTTGTACGGCGCCGGGCCGTCGATCTGGACGTCGACCTCGCTGAAGACGTCGTAGGTGACGGTGCCGTCACCCACGAAGAGGGCGAGCGTCTCCGGGTCCTCGACGGTCTCCGCGCTGGAGTCGCTGCCGGACAGGGCCAGCGGCTGGGTCTCGCCGGGAGCGAGGTTCCAGGTCGCGCTGCCGGTGCCCTCGGCCTTCAGGTCGGTGACCCCGGGGCCCTCCACGTCGATGCGTGCGGCGATCTCGCCGTTGAGCGTCTTGTCCTTGGTCGCGCTCAGGTTCTCGACCGAGCCCTCGAGCTCGCCCTCGACCGTTCCGGTCACCTTGACGGACGTGAGCTCGAGCAGACCGCCGTTGTCGTCGAACTGGTCGAGCTCGATCTGCTTGGTGCTCGGGAAGGACTCGACCGTGACCGAGCCCTCACTGCTGATGGTCTCTGCGGCGTGTGCCGGTGCTGCGGCGATGAACGGCAAGGTCATCGCCGCGGCTCCGACAGCGAAGGCGACCCCAATTCGCCGACGCGCCGTACCTCTGTTCCCCATGGAGGCACTCCTGTATTCAGGTCTCGCCGCCCTGACGGGAGCATCGCGGGCGACCGGGCCACAAGGGCCCTACGCATCCAAGACGCAGACCGGTGTCGTTAATGACGGCAGATCCTGCGGTGGGAAGGTAAAGCCTTGGGTAAAAACTTTCGGCCCGCCCGCGGGAGGCCGTCCTGAGTTCGCCCATTCGGCCGCGCCGGGCACGGGGTCCGACCTACGTTCAAGGGACTTTCCTGCTCCCCGAGGTGACCCCGTGGCTGCTCCCACGCCTCCCGCGATCGACCAGATCGACCAGATCGACGAGACCGAGCTCCTGGCACGCGCCCGTGCCGGCGACGGCTCGGCGATCGGCGCGCTCTACGAGGCGCACCGGGAGCCGGCGCTGCGGATGGCACAGCTGCTCGCGGGGCCGGAGCGGGCCGACGACCTGCTGGCCGACGCGTTCGCACGCGTGGTCGCGCGGTTCCGCGAGGGCGGCGGCCCGACGACCAACTTCCACGGCTACCTGTTCACCGCCATCCGCAACCGCCACCGCGACCTCCAGCGGCGCGCCGGCCGGGAGAACCCGGCCTCCGACCTGCCGTGGCTCCTCGAGGGGCGGGTCGACCCGGCCCAGGACGAGGAGGCCGACCACCGGCTCGACGACGCGATCGCGTCGGCCGCGCTCGCCCGGCTGCCCGCGCCGTGGCAGCAGGTGCTGCTGCTGCTCGACGTCGAGGGCAAGGCCGTCGGCGAGGTCGCCGAGCTCCTGGGCCTGACCCCGGCGGCCACCGCGTCGCTGGCCTACCGCGCGCGCGAGGGGCTGCGGACGTCGTACCTCGACCAGCTGGTGCGGCCCGGCCCGCACCAGAGCGACGAGTGCGAGTGGCTGCGGCCCTACCTGAGCCGCTACGTGCGCGGGTCGCTGCCGGCGGCCGCCGTCGCGCGGGCGGACCAGCACCTGCCGGGCTGCGAGGAGTGCGCGCCCGTGCTGCGCGAGCTCGAGCGGGTCAACGCCCGGTTCCACTTCCTGCGGTTCAGCCCGAAGCGGCCGCCGCGGCAACCCGGTCGCGGCCGGGCGTCGCTCGCCCCCACGCCGTAACGGCACCGCCCACCCGGCGCATTGGTGCGCCGGGCCAATTCGGCACGCCGACTCTGTCCGAGCGCACGAGAAGGCCGCTGCGCCGGTCGCACAGACTCGAATCCGTCGAGCCACGGCGCCCACCACCGCGAACGGAGTCCACGATGAGCGACCTGATGACGATGCTGCCGATCTTCCTCTTCATGCTGATCCCGGTCTGGATCCCGCTCGCCACCATGGCCGTCGGCGCGATCGCGGACGCCGTGAGGGCGCCCGCCCGGGCGGGCTCCCGGGTGGCGACCCGGGACCGTGCCGTCACGCCTGCCGGTCGGCGGGGCCCTGCGGCAGGAATCGCTCGGTGAGCATCGGCCAGGCGTGGTCGATGAGCTCCTCCATGTCGAGGTACGTCGCCCGCCGGACGTAGGGCTTCGCCAGCTCGGTGTCGAGCACCTTGAGCAGGAACCGGCGCAGCTCGCCGTCCAGGCCCGCGATCTTGCGGATCATCGCGCCGCGGCGGGTGTCGGTCCTGAGCTCGAGGCCGATCTGCTCCTCGGTCGGCGTCTTCAGCTCCAGGCGCAGCCGCAGCGGCGCCTCCGTGTGCACCACCAGGACCAGCGGCACGACGACCTCGGCGTTGAACGTCAGCGTGTCGAGCGGCACGTCGAGGTCGAAGACCACGCTGATCGGCAGGTCGATCGCATAGGCCAGCAGGTCACCGGGGAGCTCGCGGCCGGTCGTCGGCTGGTAGCGCCCGACGAAGCTGACGCTCGCGAACGCCCGGCCCGGACCGGCCTTGATCGGGCCGAGGGCGATCTGGTCGCCGAGGACCTGGTCGATCGTCCGCAGGATCCGCTCCTTGTGGAGCACCCGGCGGATCCAGCTCACGCCGAAGTCCTCGTACGTCGACGGCGTGCCGTCCGTGCGTACGGGCGGCTCCTCCTGCCCGGAGGTCTCGATGACCTCGGAGACTTCCATCACGTGCTGCCTCCCCATGTCTGTCCCTCGAGAGGCGGAAACCCCCGTCAGGACTGACGATTCTCGTACACCCGTCCCCCGGCGGGCGGGCAGGGGCCGTCCTCGGCGCGGCGTCCTGCGGCCGGCACGACTCGGTGGCGGGGTCGGGGTCGTGGGAGGATCGGGGCTCGCCGACGACAGGAGCCCCCGCATGACCGAGGCCGTTGCCGTGCGCTACCCGACGCCGACGGTCGTGCGCACTGCGGACGTGCTGGCCAAGGGCTTCCTGGTCCTGCTCCTGCTGCTCGCCGTGATCGACCCGGACGGCAGCAACCTGCGCAACAAGGCGGCGGAGGCCCGCGCGATCGGGTATCCGCTGGTCTCGTTCACGATCCCGGTGATCTGGCTGGTCGCGTGGAAGGACCGGGCGTCGTTCCCGTGGGTGCCCGACCTGCTGGTGACGCTGACCTGCTTCACCGACATCCTCGGCAACCGGATGGACCTCTACGACACGATCGTGTGGTTCGACGACCTGATGCACTTCGCCAACACCGGGCTGATCGCGGCCGCCGTCATCCTGCTGACGCTGCACCGCAGCGCACCCCGCTACCGGGTCGCCGAGCGGGCGCTGGCGGTCGGCGCGACGGCGGCGATCACCTGGGAGATCGCCGAGTACTTCGCCTTCATCAGCGGCCACGCGGAGCACGCCTTCGCCTACGAGGACACCCTCGGCGACCTCGGCCTCGGCGTCCTGGGCTCCCTCACCGCCGCGCTGGTGATCCACCACCTGTGGCAGCGTGGCCAGCTGCGCGAGGCGGCGCCGCAGCTCGACGCGACCGGGTTGCGCTGAGTCGCAGCCGGTCTTCCGAGTCCGCCGGTCAGTCGGCGATCGGCACGCCGAGCCCCTTCGCGACGGCGGTGATCTTGAGCGCCAGATCGACGTCCGCGTCGGTCAGCGTGCCCGTGTCGTGCGTGCCCAGCCACACCTCGACCTCGGGGTAGCGCAGGGTCAGGTCGGGGTGGTGGTTCGCCTCCTCGGCGAGGCGGCCGGCCTCGTTGACCAGCTGCAGGCCGGTCGCGAAGTTGCCGGTGTGGAAGCGGGCGGTCGCCTGCGGGCCCTCGACCCTCCAGTGGGCCAGGCCGTCGGTGCCGGTGAACTGCTCGGCGGTCACGGTCTCGTAGCTGCGTCCCATGCCTCGACACTACGCCGCGGCTGCGAGGATGCCAGCGTGGGTGAAGTCTTCGAGTGCGAGATCCAGGCGCGGTTGCGCGACGTCAACCTCGGCGGTCACGTCGACAACGTCGAGGCGTTGCGGGTGCTCGACGAGGCACGGCTGCTGTTCTTCCGGCACGCCCCGCTCGTCGGCTCCGAGCGCCCCGGCCTGTTCCGCGAGGTGCCGTCCGGGATCGTCGAGCTCGTCGGCTCCCAGCGGATCGACTACAACGCCGAGATGCGCTTCGTCGCCTTCCAGCCGTTCCTGGTGCGGATGTGGGTCGGCCACGTCGGGCGCTCGTCGTTCGCCGTCAGCTACGAGCTGCGGGTCGCTCCCGGCCATCCTCCGGCGATCGTCGCCGAGAGCTCGCTGGTCTTCTGGGACCCCGCCGCCGGGTCCTCCTGGCCGATCTCCGACGAGGTGCGGACCACACTGTCGTCGTACGGCGGCGCGCCGGTGGCGCTCCGGGACCGCCCCGGCAGCTGACCCCTCGGCCGGTTGGGCTGCGACCGTCCGGGGTACCGGTGGTGGACAAGCAGCGCCGTCCGCTCGGGGCCGGCTGGAACCAGGGGGAACCACGATGGTCACGCACATCCACGAACCGGAACCCGCCGACGTACCCGAGCTGTCCGGGCTCGTCCTCGTCATCGCGATGGTGATGCTGGCGGGCGCCCTCGTGTGGCTGCTGACCTGACATCCCGTTGCTCGAGGAGCCCGGCCCACCCGTTGGTCGAGTAGCCCGGCCCACCCGTTGGTCGAGGAGGCCGGCCACGCCCGTTGGTCGAGGAGGCCGGCCACGGCCGTCTCGAGACCCGCCGCCCCGGTGCAGCCAACCCACCCAATGACAGTCCACCGCGCGGGCTGCGGTGGTCTCGAGACGGTCGCGGGCGACCTCCTCGACCCACGACCCGAGCGACCCCGTTGGTCGAGGAGGCCGGTCACGGCCGTCTCGAGACCCCCCGCCACGGTGCAGCCAACCCACCCAGCGACGGTCCGTCACGCGGGCTGCGGCGGTCTCGAGACGGTCGCGGGCGACCTCCTCGACCCACGAGAAAACCGGTCGTCCACAGGCACTGCGACCGCACGCAGTGAACGAGGGGTTTGTGTCGGACCCCCCTGATTCCATGTCTTCCATGGAAGCTCAGGGACTCGGCTCGACCCAGGAAGCGCTGGCGGACATGTCCGCCGGCGACGTCCTGGCCTTCGTCGAGTCCCGCCACGCCGCCCGGACCCAGGCCGAACGCGACATCCTGACCGCGGCCTACCAGTGGGCC
>DATMHM010000064.1:0-32987 GCA_035554935.1 Nocardioides sp.
CCACCCGTTGGTCGAGGAGGCCGGCCACGGCCGTCTCGAGACCCCCCACCACGGTGCAGCAAACCCACCCAATGACAGTCCGCCACGCAGGCTGCGGTGGTCTCGAGACGGTCGCGGGCGACCTCCTCGACCAACCAGAAACCCGGTCATCCACAGGCACTGCGACCGCACGCAGTGAACGAGGGGTTTGTGTCGGAGGGTCCTGATTTCATGTCTCGTATGGAAGCTCCGGGACTCGGCTCGACCCAGGAAGCGCTGGCGGACATGTCCGCCGGCGACGTCTTGTCGTTCGTCGAGTCCCACCACGCGATGCGCCTGGACGCTGAACGAGCCATCCTCCGCGCCGCCTATCAGTGGGCCGTCCTGCACCACCCCGACCGCCTCCCCGCGTCGGACAAGCGGGGACGGGACCGTGCCAAACCCGCCGGCGCGACCGGCACACCCCGGATCACCGAGTACGCCGCCGCCACCTTCGGCGCCCGCATCCAAACCACCCCCTACGGCGCGAGGAAGCTCATCGCCGACGCCGTCGACCTCATGCTCCGCCTCCCCAAACTCCAAGCCGGCATCGAAGCAGGCACCGTCCGCGTGCCCCACGCCCGCCACGTCGCCGCCTCCACCCGCGACCTGTCGCCCGACGAAGCCGCCTGGGTCGACGCCGAGGTCGTCGAGTCCGCCGACGGACGCCTCGCCTGGGCCCGGTTCGAAGCCCTCGTCGAAGGCAAGGTCGCCGCCGCCAACCCCGAACTCGCCCGCGCGAAGGAAGAAGCCGCCGCCAAGTCCGGGTTCATCCGCATGTCCCGGGTCAACAAGCACGGCATGGCCACCCTCACCATCCACCACCACGCCGCCAAGGTCCTCACCGCAGACGCCGGCATCACCGCCCTCGCCAAACACCTCGAACCCCAGATGCCCGATGCGACCCTGGCCGAGCGCCGGCTGGTCGCGTTCGAGCTGTTGACGAACCCCGACGCCCACCGCGACCTCGACAAGAAGGCCGGCAAGAAGGTGGGGCCGGTCAAGCCGAAGGTGAAGATCCACCTCCACCTCACCCCCGACTCACCCATCGCCCGCATGGAGGGCCACGGCCCCGTCACCACCGCCTGGGTCCGCCACCTCATCGAACACATCGCCGCCGGCGTCCGCGTCGCACCCGTGATCGACCTCGCCGGCCAGGCACCCACCGACGCCTACGAGATCCCCGCCCGGCTCCGTGAAGCAGTACGGCTGATGTTCCCCGGCGACGTCTTCCCCTACGCCTCCTCCACGTCGGGGAAGGGCGACATCGACCATCAGGTGCCGTACAGCCAGGGCGGACCCACCGCGATCGGGAACCTCGCCCCCCTCACCCGAGGCCACCACCGGATCAAGACACATGCCGGCTGGGAAGCACGACAACCCTTCCCCGGGATCGTGATCTGGCGCGATCCCCACGGGGCCCACTACCTGGTCGACCACACCGGAACAAGACAAGTCACCGGCAACACCACCGGCGACCAACGCACCGCGCCCCCACCCGTCCACCCGGTCGACATCTTCACCACCAGGATCAGGCTCGAGGGCTACGCCGCCTGACGGCGAGGCGGTGCGGTTCCCGTTGGACCACTACGAGTACCGCACCGCCTGACGCGGGCTGCCGGGGACCGGCCGGGGGTCAGGCCGGGACGGTCGCCTCCGGCGCCTCGTCGTACGAGGCGGAGGAGCTCATCACGCGGTCCCGGGTCTCGGCCATCAGCAGCACGCACACCACACTGAGGGCACCGAACCCGGCGAGCATCCAGCCGATGGCGCCGGTGTTGCCGGCCTCGGCGAAGTCGGAGGCGAGGTACGGCGCCGTACCGCCGCCGATGACACCGGCGAGGTTGTAGGCCATGCCGGCGCCGGTGTAGCGGTACTCGGTGCGGAACATCTCCGGCAGCATCGCACCGGCGGGGCCGTAGGAGACCGCGAAGATCGCGAGCGTGCCGTAGAGGCCGAGGGCGAACGCGAGCGTGGTGCCCTGGTTCAGGATCGGGAACAGCAGGAAGCCCCACGGGATCGCCACCAGGCAGGAGGCGAGGACGACCTTCCTGCGACCGATCCGGTCGCTGTAGATCGCCGAGAGCGTGATCACGACACCGAAGACGACCGCGCCGAGGACGCCCATCGTGAGCACGGTGGCACGGGACAGGCCGACGACGGTGGTTCCGTAGGAGGTCAGGAACGCGGTGCCGATGTAGAAGAACGCGAAGAGCATCGCCAGGGACCCGCCGCCGAGGAGGATCTCCTTCCACTGGTGGCGGAACGCAGCGGCGAGCGGGCCCTGGGTGCTGGCCCGGGTCTTCGTGGTCTCACGGAACATCGGCGTCTCCTCGACCTTGAGGCGGACGTAGAGGCCGATCAGGACGAGCAGCGCGCTGGCCACGAACGGGACCCGCCAGCCCCACTCGACGAAGGCCGGGCTGGCCTCGCCGACGAAGCGGTTGACGAGCAGGAAGGTGCCGCTGGAGAGGGCGAACGCGATGGCGGGGCCGAGCTGCGGGAACGCCGCGTAGAGGCCGCGCTTGTTCGGCGGCGCGTACTCGGCCGCCAGCAGGGTCGCACCCGCCCACTCGCCACCGACGGCGAGGCCCTGTGCGAAGCGGAGCACCACGAGCAGGATCGGGGCGGCGACGCCGATCGTGGCGGCGCTCGGCAGCAGGCCGATCGCGACGGTCGCGGCACCCATCAGCAGCAGGGTGCTGATCAGCGTCTTCTTGCGGCCGAGACGGTCACCGAAGTGCCCGAACCCGATCGCTCCGACGGGGCGGGCGATGAACGCGACGGCGAAGGTCGCGAACGACGCGACGGTCGCCGCGGAGTCACCGAGCGCGGGGAAGAACACCGTCGGGAACACCAGCGCGGCCGCTGTCCCGTAGATGAAGAAGTCGTAGAACTCGATGGTCGTGCCGGCGCAGCTCGCGAAGGCGACACGGCGCATCGGCGTGGATCGGTCGGACATGGATTCAGCTCCTCAGGGGGTCGTGCGTGGCGCCGAGTGTGAGCCGGGCCACAACCGCATGGACCCCCCGAAGGTGGTGCCGGGCACCCACTACCCCCGAAGGGGGGTGGGTGGATTGCCGCTGTGACCGTGGTCACCTACCGTTGAGGCATGGCACTGGACCTTGCCCAGGAGGCGCCGTACGAGGGCAGCAGGTTGCTGCGCACACTCGGCGACTTCCGCGCGACCGGGCGCAGCGACGTGGCCTTCGGTGGCCCCGTGGGCTCCGGCGGCACGGCCGTCGACATCACCGGCCTGCACAGCACGCTCGGCCGCTCCCTGCAGGGGCTGCGGGTGCGCTCCGGGCACGGGCTGGGCGGCAAGGCGCTGCTGATCGGGCGCCCGGTGTCGGTCACCAACTACTACGACGCGCGCGGCATCACGCACCAGTACGACGGCCCGGTGCGGGCCGAGCAGCTCGAGACGGTCACCGCGCTGCCGATCGTCGTCGACCGGGTGCCGCGGATGGTGATCTACCTGGCCCACCGGGCCCAGGTCGTCCTCGGCGACGTCTGGTACGACGCGTTCCTGCCCCTCGTGCGCAAGGTCGAGCGCGAGATCGCGGTCGACGACGAGGTGCGCCGCCGCCTCGGCTCGCTCGGGGGCCTGGTCCCCGCGCCGTCGTCCGCCTCGTCGGTGCAGCTGACCCGTGCCGACCTGCGCGACATCTCCGAGGAGCTCGCCGACCTGGCGTCCCTCATCGAGGACGACACCCTCCGCGCCCGCCTCGAGGGCCTGCGGAGCAAGGTCGACAAGGGCCAGTCCCCCACACCGTTGCCGGCCGCCCGCAAGCAGGTGCCGACCGGGCTCGCGGCTCGTGAGGTGGACGTCCTGGCGCAGGTGGCCCTCGGCCAGAGCAACCGCGAGGTCGCCGAAGCGCTCGGGCTCGTCGAGAGCACCGTGAAGTCCTACCTCAAGAACGCGATGCGCAAGCTGCACGCCAGCAACCGCGTGCACGCCGTCCGGCTGGCCCGCGAGGCCGGCGTCATCGACTGACGGGCCTCAGGGTCGGTAGGCCAGCGGGTTGACGACCTGGCGCAGGTCGTCGTCCACCGGGACGCCTCCACAGGAGAAGGCAGTCCCCTGCCAGCAACTGAACCGGCGGCTGGCGTTGACGAGGGTGACCTCGACGGACAGCACGCTCGCGTTGGCGAACGGCACCCGGAACGACGCGTCGCCGTAGGTGTTGAGCGCGACGGTGTAGGTGCTCACCGACCCGTTGCGCTTGAACACCCGCACCACGGCGGCCGACCCGCGGCTCCGCGGCGCCATGTTGAAGTCCAGCCGCAGCCTCCAGTCGGTGGCCTTCATGCCGTAGGGCACGTAGCGCAGGGTGGCCGAGGTGAGGTGGTCGAGGGTCCGGGCGACGGCTGCCGGGTTGCGGGTGGCCGGCTTGACGACGTACGACGTCGCGGGCGCCTTCGGGTAGGACGCCCCCTCGCTGTAGAACGACCGCGGCGAGCGGTTCGCCATCGCGAAGCGCGGGAACTGGATCGCCAGCGAGCTGTTGCGGTTGACGAGTGCGCGGTTGACGGCGTCGATCGACATGTAGTCGGGGCCGCCGACGGCACCGTCGGCGAGTCGCCACATGTCCCGGACGACGGTCGGCAGTCCGCCGACGCGCGTGGTGAACCGCTCGGAGAGGTAGCGGAAGAAGATCCACGCGCCGTAGTGGTAGTTGCTCCCGAACAGGTCGAGCGAGCGCTGCGGCGCCGTCAGCGGGCTGGTCCACAGGTACTGGAGGTTGTCGTTGACGCTGTCGTAGAGCTCGTCCTCCATCCAGGTGGCGGTGGCCTCGATGAACCAGCCGTCCTCGAGGACGTCGTAGGCGAACTGGACGGCGTGGAAGTACTCGTGGGCGACCGTGACCCGCAGGCTGTCGAGCGCCGCCGCGCCACCGAACTGGGCGGGGTCGTAGTCGTTGTCGAGGCCGCAGTAGGCCGAGACGTCGTAGCCGACCGGATTCGGGTCGGTGAACTTCGCGTCGTCGCTCGCGCAGTAGCCGTAGAGGCCGGTGACGCCCAGGTCCTCGAGGTAGACGTCGGTCCGGTCGTCGGTGTCGCTGTTGCCATCGGGCCGCGGGGTGCGGTAACCGGCCGCCTGAAGTCGGCCACGCACCTCGTCGACCGTGTTCAGCACCAGCTGCGCGAACTCGTGTGTCGCAGCGTTCGCGCCGGTCGTCGTGTAGTGCACGCAGGTCGTGCCCGGGTTGCAGATGACCTGGTCCAGCCCCGTGGGCCGGGAGGTCGCCTTCTCGGCGGCCGCGCGGTCGGCCGGCGCCAGGTCGTCCTCCGCGACCACCAGGTCGCGCAGTGCCACGGTCGCCGACCGCTTGTCGGCACCGGACGCCGTACCGTCGAAGATCGCCTGCACCCGGGCCAGGGCCGCGGTGGCATGGGCGCGGCGAGCCGTCGTCACACCCGCCTCCGCGAGGCCGCCCTTGTCGTCGTCGGCAGCGGATGCGGCAGGAGCGAGCGTCAGCCCGGTCAGCAGGGCGGCAGCGACGGCGACGAGCCGTGGTGCGCGGGATCGGATGGGCACCGGGGTCCTCCAGATGTCGGGGCGCCCGGAAGTCCCTCACGTCCGAGCACGTCAGGGTGACACACCGTCACGCCCGCGCGCAGCGAAATACCGGGGTCAGCCACCCATCGAGTTGGGGCTGCGCCACTGCCGCTCGAACGGCAGGCGCCAGGCGTACGGCGCGATCAACTGGTGGATCTGGTTCGGGCCCCAGCTGCCCTGGCGGTAGGGCCGCACGATGGGCGGGCTCTCGAGCAACGGCGTCGACAGCTCCCACAGCCGCTCGATGCCCTCGGCCGCGGTGAACAGGGTCTGGTCCCCGCGGGCGGCGTCGTAGATCAGCCGCTCGTAGGCCTCCAGCACCGAGCCGGCCCAGGTCGTGTCGGTCATCGAGAACTGCATCGAGAGCTTGTCGAGCTTCATCCCCGGTCCGGGCCGCTTTCCGTAGAAGGAGAGCGACATCCGGGCCTTGTCGGCGAGGTCGAAGGTCAGGTGGTCGGGCCCGTGGTCGCCGACGCCGGAGTTCTTGGGGAACATCGACCGCGGCGGCTCCTTGAACGCGATCGAGATGATCCGTGCACCCTCGGCGAGGCGCTTGCCGGTGCGCAGGTAGAACGGCACCCCCGCCCAGCGCCAGTTGTCGACGAAGCACTTGAGCGCGATGAAGGTCTCGGTCTCGGACTCGCGGGCGACGCCCTCGATGTCGCGGTAGCCCTGGTACTGCCCGCGGACCACGTTGGCCGGGTCGATCGGGAGCATCGACCGGAAGACCTTGTTCTTCTCCTCCCGGATGGCGTCCGGCGCCAACGACGTGGGCGGCTCCATCGCGGTGAAGGCGAGCACCTGGAACAGGTGGGTGACCACCATGTCCTTGTAGGCGCCGGTCGACTCGTAGAAGTTGGCCCGCTGCTCGAGCCCCAGCTCCTCAGGGACATCGATCTGGACGTGGTCGATGTTGTTGCGGTGCCAGATCGGCTCGAAGAGCCCGTTCGCGAAGCGGAAGGCGAGGATGTTCTGGGCGGCCTCCTTCCCGAGGAAGTGGTCGATCCGGTAGATCTGCGACTCGTCGAAGGTCTTGTGCAGCTCGGCGTTGAGCGCCTTGGCGGAGGCGAGGTCCACGCCGAACGGCTTCTCCATGATGATCCGGCTGCCGGCGGCGAGGCCGGCCTCGTCGAGCGTGTGCACCACCGACAGCGCGGCCTTCGGCGGGACGCTGAGGTAGTGCAGCCGGACCCGGTCGCCGTCGAAGCCCGTCTCGGCCTTCTCGACGGCGGCACGCAGCCCGGCCGGGCCCTCGGAGCCGGGAGCCCAGTGCAGCAGCCTGGCGAACTCCGGCCACGCCGCCATGTCGTTGTCGTTGCCGGAGAACTCCACGACGGCTTCGTGCACGAAGGCGACGAAGGACTCGTCGGTGTGCTCGTCGAGCGAGGTCCCGATGATCTGCAGCTGCGGGAGCAGCCCGGTCTCGAAGAGGTGCAACAGTCCGGGCAGCAGCTTGCGCCGGGCCAGGTCACCGGTCGCGCCGAACAGGACCACGGTCACGGGCTTCTGCGTCTTGGCCGCCATGACGTCCACACTGCCTGCCAGATGTTGCCGGGACAACAACACGCGCCGGGCGTACCGGCCGTGGGTAAAGATTCCACGCTCCCGGGAACCCGGCCGCGGTGCTGCGCCTCGCTGGTTCATGAGATCCACCACCACCCTCAGGACGTCGGTCGCCCTCCTCGCGGCGACCGCCCTCCTCGGCGCCTGCTCCGACAGCGAGGCAGATGACGACAAGGCGGCTGCGACGCCGTCCTCCAGCCCCTCCTCGGGGGGCGCCCTCCCCGACGGCGTGCTCACGATCCCCGAGCGCAAGGCCGGCGAGGACTCCGTCTCCCTGGCCGCCGGCCGCTACCGGGTCCCCCTCGACGACACCCTCTCCTTCGAGGTCGACCTGCCCGACGGAACCTCCGCGCACGACGACGGCCTCTTCCTCGCCACCGAGAGCTTCGTCCTCAAGACCGAGCTCGCCGGCGAGCAGTACGGCGTCCCGCGCGACCCGTGCACCGAGCAGACCATCGAGCCCACCGGTCCGAGCGTGGAGGACCTGGTCGCCGCGCTCGCCGACCTGCCGGCCTACGAGGTGTCCGCTCCCGCGGCGGTCCGGCTCGGTGGCGCCGAGGGCACCTACCTCGAGGCCCGGGTGGCGCGCAGCTTCGACGCCTCCGCGTGTGCGGACGGCGCGGTCCAGCTGCCCGGCAACCCCGCGACCGTGGTCGGCGGGCCGCCTCCCTACACCGGGCGCTGGTGGGTCCTCGACGTCGACGGACAGCGCGTCGTCGTCCAGCAGAACTGCTGGGGGTGCTCCGAGGCGGAGTTCGAGCGCGCTCCGAAGACTGCCCAGAGCATCACCTTCACAGCCACGCCCTGGTGCGGGACGGTTGAGCGAGATGACGGGGGTGCTGATGGACGGCGTGCGCACGGCGGAGGGCATCGACGCGCTGTACGCGGCGTCGTACCGCCGGCTGGTCGTCCAGATGTACGCGATCTGCGGCGACCTCTCCGACGCCGAGGACGCCGTGCAGGAGGCCTTCATCACCGCCATCCGCAAGCACCGCACGCTCCGCTCGGTCGACAACCCGGAGGCCTGGGTCAGGACGGTCGCCCTGCGGCGACTGCACCGCGGCTGGCGACACCTCGCCGTCGTACGCCGCCACCAGGCCCTCGACCGCGCGCCCGAGCCCGCGGCCGAGGTGGGTCCGGAGCACGTCGCGCTGGTCGCCGCGCTCGCGCTCCTGGACCCCGGCCAGCGCGCCGTGGTGGTGCTGCACCACCTCGCCGACCTGTCGGTCGCCGAGATCGCGGAGCAGCTGGACCTGCCGCAGGGGACCGTCAAGTCGCGCCTGGGCCGGGGGCGACGACGACTCGGCGAGCTGCTCGTGGAGAGCGAGTCGGAGAGCGAGTGGGAGAGGGAGTCGGAGAGGGAGGAGCCGAGCCATGGCTGACTGGGAGCAGCTCAGGGAGCTGGCGCACGAGGTCGTGCCGCCGGAGTACGGGTCTCTGGAGCGGATGGCACGGCGCCGGCAGCGACGGGCGGGGATCGTCGTCGGCACCCTCGCCGCACTGGCGCTGCTCGGGGGCGGTCTGGGCGTCGCGAGCATCGACGACCCCGAGGACACGATCCGGCCCGCCGGCGACCCCACGCCGTCGCAGACGGACGGGACGTCGGCGCTGCCGCTGCCCGGCGCCGCGGGCGATCCGGTCATCCTCGCGGCGGGGCGCTACCGGATCCCGCTGGACAACAGCCTCTCCTTCGAGGTCGACCTGCCGGACGACACCAGCGCCCACGACCGGGGGCTGTTCCTCGCCACGAAGGAATTCGTCCTGAAGACCGAGCTCGCCGGCCCGAGGTACGGCGTGCCCCGCGACCCCTGCGCCGACCAGGTCATCGAGGCCGTCGGCCCCACCGTCGACGACCTCGTGCAGGCGATGGTCCGGCTGCCCGGCTACCGGCTCACGCCGCCCGAGCAGGTGCAGCTCGGCGGCGTCGACGCGACCTACCTGGAGGTCTCGCTCCCCCGCGGCTACGACGCGTCGGAGTGCACCGACGGAACCCTTCAGCTGCCCGGGAACCCCACGACCGCGGTGGGCGGGCCACCGCCGTATGTCGGCCGTTGGTGGGTCCTCGTGGTCGACGGGAAGCGCGTGGTGGTCCAGCAGAACTGCTGGGGCTGCTCCCGCGCGGCCTTCGACCGCGCCCCGCGGAGTCCTCAGACGATCACCTTCACGACGACGCCGTGAGGTTCGGGCCGAGGAGTCAGCCGAGGCGTTGACGGAGGCCGTCGAGGAGCAGCCCGAGGCCGAGGGCGAAGTCCTCCGCGTCGTCGTCCTCGTGGGCGAGGACGAACCGGACGAGCGAGCGGGCACCGACCCGGACGAGGTCGTCGCCCGCACCGGCCCGGCCGATCGCGGCGCGCACGGGCGCCTCGAGGGCCTCGGCGTCCGTGCGGTGCACCTGCGCGATGAGCAGCGCGCCGTCGCGGTGGCGCAGCATGGCGTCGCGCAGGCCGAGGCAGAGCAGGTGCACCTCGGCGTCCCACGCCATGATCTCGGCAGGACGGCGGCCGCGGCGCAGGATCTCGTCGGCCACCGCCTGCAGCAGCGCGTCCTTGCCGTCGAAGTGGTGGTAGAGCGCGCCCGGCTGGACGCCGAGCTCGCCGGCGAGCTTGCGCATGGTCAGGCCGTCGATGCCGCGCTCGTCGAGCACGGCGATCGCCCGCTCGACGACGTCCTGCCTGCGGTAGCGCACCTGGCTCCCCTCCTGTCCGTGGGCCGGTT
Organism: Nocardioides sp.; assembly: GCA_035554935.1. Taxonomy (GTDB): domain Bacteria; phylum Actinomycetota; class Actinomycetes; order Propionibacteriales; family Nocardioidaceae; genus Nocardioides. Next base: position 9,860 of record DATMHM010000064.1, read on the forward strand.
TTGACCCGGTCGCGACGCCAGCCTAACCTGAACACCGTTCAGTTCGCGCGGCACCCGGCCGCCCTCCCCCAGGAGTGGACCGATGAACCGCCGTACCCCCACCACCGACGTCGCCCTGGTCGCCGGCTTCGCCGCCCTCATCGCGGTCTGCGCCATCCTGCCCGACATCAAGACCGGCGTGGGTGTGCCCTACTCGCTGCAGACTCTCGGCGTGCTGCTCGCCGGCGCCGTGCTCGGCCCGCTGCGCGGGTTCCTGGCCGTGCTGCTCTACCTCGCCGCGGGCCTGGTCCTGCCGATCTACTCCGGCGGCACGTCGGGTCTCGCGCACTACACCGGCCTGACGGCGGGCTACCTCGTCGCCTTCCCGCTCGCGGCGGCACTGTGCGGCTACCTCGTGCACCGCAGCCGCGGCAACGCCACGCAGTTCGCGTTCGTCTTCACCTGCGGCCTGCTCAGCAGCGTCGTCTTCATCCACACGCTGGGCCCGCTGAACCTCGCCTGGCGCGCGGACATGTCGATCAAGGAGGCCTTCGTCATCGACACGGCCTACTTCCCCGGCGACATCCTGAAGAACGTCGTGATGGCGCTGATCGCCACCGCCGTGCACCGCGCCTTCCCCGACCTCGTCGCCCGTCGCACGAAGGCCGAGGAGCCGGTCCCGGCTCCTGCGTGACCCGGACGACCCGGTGACCGGCATGCCCCGCATCGAGCTCGACCGCGTCGTCGTCCGTGCGGCGACCCCGGGCGGGCCGGCGCCCGAGGTCACCGTGCTGCAGGAGACCTCGGTCGAGCTGACCGAGCAGCGCATCGCGCTCATCGGCCCGAACGGGTCCGGCAAGTCGACGCTCGCCCGGCTGGTGAACGGCCTGGTCGAGCCGACCTCGGGCCGCGTGGTGGTCGACGGTCTCGACGTCGCCCGCAAGGGTCGCGAGGTACGGCGGCGTGTCGGCTTCGTCTTCACCGACCCGACCGCGCAGCTGGTGATGCCGACCGTGGTCGAGGACGTCGCGCTCTCGCTGCGCCACCGGGTCCGCGGCCGCGAGGAGCGGACCGCCGCAGCGCGGGCCGTGCTGGCGTCGTACGGGCTCGAGGAGCTGGCGGACCGCAGCGTGCACACGCTCTCGGGTGGCCAGCGGCAGCTGCTCGCGGTCGCCGGCGTGCTCGCCACCGACCCGGCGATCCTGGTCGCCGACGAGCCGACGACCCTGCTCGACCTGCGCAACGCGCGGATGATCGGCGACCTGCTCCTGGGCCTGCCGCAGCAGGTCGTGCTCGCCACCCATGACCTCGACCTCGCCCTGCGCTGCGACCGGGTCCTGCTGGTCGACGGCGGCCGCGTGGCCGCCGACGGCGCCCCGGCCGAGGTCGTCGCGCACTACCGCGCCAGCGTGGGCTGAGCAGATGGCCGCGAGCCCGCTCGGCGACTACCAGCCCGGCACCTCCGTGCTGCACCGGCTGCCCGTCGGCGCCAAGCTGCTCGGCCTGCTGGCGCTGAGCATCGCCGGCGTCGCACTGCGCGGCGTGCCGACGACCAGCGCCCTGCTGGGGCTGGGCATCGCGGCCTGCGCGGTCGCCGGCGTCCGGCTCGGCCGCGCGGTCCGCGCTCTGCGCGGTGTCGTGGTCGGCCTGGCCCTGCTGGCGGCGTACCAGACCTGGCAGCAGGGCGGCGAACGGGCGTTCGTCGTGGTCGGCAGCCTGGTGGCGATGGTGCTGCTCGCCACCGCGTTCACCACGACGACCTCGCTCGAGCGGATGGTCGACGCGATCACCCGCTGGCTGGAGCCGTTCCGGCGGTTCGGCGTACGACCGGAGCTGGTCGCCCTGGCGTTCTCGCTGCTCGTTCGCGGGATCCCACTGACGCTGGAGATCGCGGCGGAGACGCGGGACGCCGCGCGGGCGCGCGGCCTCGAGCGCAGCCCGCGGGCCTACCTCACCCCGCTCGTGATCCGGGTGGTGGCGCACGCACGGGCGACCGGCGAGGCGCTGCACGCCCGCGGCATCGGGGAGGCCGCCGCGGCCGAGGAACGAGGCCGCGGATGAAGGCCGGAGGTCGAGGTCAGGCCGCCGCGGCCGAGGAACGAGGCCGCGGATGAAGGCCGGAGGTCGAGGAGCGTCGGCTCAGTCCCGACGCGAAGCGAGGGACTGAGCGACGCGTCTCGAGACCGGGCGAGCCGGTGCAGGGACTGTGACCGCACAGTCCCGGCACCGAGGCCAGACGTCTCGAGACGGCCGTGGCCGGCCTCCTCGACGAACGGGAAGGCCAGACGTCTCGAGACGGCCGTGGCCGGCCTCCTCGACGAACGGAATGGCCAGACGTCTCGAGACGGCCGTGGCCGGCCTCCTCGACGAACGGAGGCGGCGGCCGTCTCGACGAACGAGGGCGGCGGCCTTCTCGACGTACGGCGGGAATCCGGCTATCCTCCCTACCTGAACACTGTTCAGTTCGCCCGGACCGCCCGCAAGGAGCACCCATGACCACCAACTTCGACGCGCTCGCCACCCGCATCCTCGAGGGTGGTGCCGCGACCGAGGCCGAGGCGCTCGCGGTGCTGCAGGCGCCCGACTTCGAGCTGATGTTCCTCGTTGCCGCGGCCGGGCGGCTGCGCCGGGAGCACTTCGGCAACACGGTCAAGGTGAACTACCTGGTCAACCTCAAGTCCGGCCTGTGCCCGGAGAACTGCAACTACTGCAGCCAGGCCGTCGGCTCGGAGGCGCCGATCCTGAAGTACTCCTACCTCTCCAAGGAGGAGACCCTCAAGCAGGCCGGGGCGGGCCTGCGCGGCGGTGCGACCCGGGTCTGCATGGTGTCGTCCGGCCGCGGGCCGTCGAACCGCGACATCGACAAGGTCGTGGAGATGACCGAGGCGCTCAAGGACGAGTACGACGGCGTGGAGGTGTGCGCCTGCCTCGGGCTGCTCAAGGACGGGCAGGCCGAGCGGCTCAAGGCGGCCGGCGTCGACGCCTACAACCACAACATCAACACCGCCGAGTCGAACCACGACAACATCGTCCAGACGCACACCTACGACGACCGGATCGACACCATCGGCAAGGCGAAGTCGGCCGGCCTCTCCCCCTGCTCGGGCCTGATCGCCGGGCTCGGCGAGACCGACGAGCAGCTCGTCGAGGCGCTGTTCGCGCTGAAGGCGCTCGACACCGACTCGATCCCGGTGAACTTCCTGATGCCGTTCGACGGGACGCCGTACGAGAACACCTGGGAGCTCTCCCCCACCCGCTGCGTGAAGATCCTCGCCATGGCGCGCTTCGTGTGCCCGGACAAGGAGATCCGAATCGCCGGCGGCCGCGAGATGCACCTGCGCACGCTGCAGGCCACCGCCCTGCACGTCGCGAACTCGATCTTCCTCGGCGACTACCTCACCTCCGAGGGCCAGGACGCGCTCGCCGACCTGCACATGCTGCGCGACAACGGCTTCTCCATCCTCGGCCTCGACGACGCCGGCTTCGCCGAGCTGATCGCGACGCACGAGGCGAACGCCGCGACGGTGCACCGGGCCCACGCCGTGTCCAGCACGCCGTGCGGCTCCGCTGCCGGGGCCACCGGCTGCGGCGACGGGTGCGGCGGCTGCTCGGTCGCGACCGACAGCAAGCCGGTGATCCGCGCGCGGGGCGCGGGCACCGAAGTCGCCGCCAACGCCTGAGGCATCGTCCGGTGGCCGACCCTGCCGGGACCCTCGCGTTCGACCGCGAGCACCTCTGGCACCCCTACACGTCGATGACCGAGCCCACCCCGGTGCGGCTCGTCACCGGCGCGGCCGGCGCGCGGCTCACCCTCGGCGCGCCGTACGACGACCGGGAGGTCGTGGACGGGATGTCGTCGTGGTGGTCTGCGATCCACGGCTACCGGCACCCGGTGCTCGACGCCGCCGTGCGGGACCAGGTCGGGACGTTCTCGCACGTGATGTTCGGCGGGCTGACCCACGCACCGGCGGTGGAGCTCGGCCGGCGGCTGGTCTCGATCACCCCCGAGCCGCTGGAGCGGGTGTTCCTCGCCGACTCGGGCTCGGTGTCGGTCGAGGTCGCGATGAAGATGGTGCTGCAGTACCAGCGTGGCGTCGGCCGGCCCGACCGCACCCGCATGCTCACCGTGCTCGGCGGCTACCACGGCGACACCTTCGACTGCATGTCCGTGACCGACCCGGTCGGCGGGATGCACGCGATGTGGCAGGGCCTGCTGCCGCAGCAGGTCTTCGCCCCGCGTCCGCCCCGGGCCGGGGCCGACGATGCCGAGGTCGCGACCTGGGCGAGGACGCTGCGGCACATCGCCGACCAGCACCACCACGAGCTCGCCGGCATCATCGTCGAGCCGCTGCTGCAGGGCGCGGGCGGGATGTGGCCCTACCCCGCCGCCTGTCTGCAGGTGCTGCGCGAGGTCGCCGACGAGCACGGCCTGCTGCTGGTGTTCGACGAGATCGCGACCGGCTTCGGCCGCACCGGCCCGCTCTTCGCGAGCGAGCTGGTCACGCCCGACGTGCTCTGCGTCGGCAAGGCCCTCACCGGCGGCTACCTCACCCTCGCCGCCGTCATCACGACCGACGCCGTGGCGCGCGGGATCTCGGGCAGTGAGGCCGGCGTGGTGATGCACGGCCCCACCTTCATGGGCAACCCGCTGGCCTGCGCGGTCGCGAGCGCGTCGATCGACCTGCTGCTCGGGCAGGACTGGGCCGGCGAGGTGCGCCGGATCGGCGACCGGCTCGCCCGCGGGCTCGAGCCGCTGCGGGAGCTGCCTCACGTGGTCGACGTGCGCACGATCGGCGCGGCGGGCGTCGTACAGCTGGGGCACGGGGTGGACGTGGTGGCGGCCACGGACGCGGCGATCGGGGCGGGCGTGTGGCTGCGGCCGTTCCGCGACCTGGTCTATGCGATGCCGCCGTACGTGATCAGCGACGACGAGCTCGACACGCTCGTCACCGGAATCCGAGCGGCCGTGGAGGCAGCATGAGCACCTGGCTGGACTGGCTGGACCACGAGGCGGCACGGCGGGAGGACGCCGGCCTGACCCGGCGGCTGCGCGAGCGGGCCGCGGACGACCCGACGATCGACCTCGCCGGCAACGACTACCTCGGCCTCGCGCGCGACCCGGCGGTCGCGCAGGCTGCGGCGGACGCCGCACTGCAGTGGGGGGCGGGCGCCAGCGCCTCGCGCCTGGTCACCGGCACGTTCGCCCTGCACGGCGAGCTCGAGACCGAGCTGGCGGACTATCTCGGGCAGCCGTCGGCGCTGGTCTTCTCGACCGGCTACCACGCCAACCTCGCGGTGGTCACCGCGCTCGCCGACCGCACCGTCCGCGTGCTCTCCGACGCGCACATCCACGCGTCGCTGGTCGACGCGGTCCGCCTGTCGCGGGCGCAGCTGACCGTCGTCCCGCACAGCGACGTCGACGCCGTGCGCGAGGGCCTGGTCGCGGCGGCCGGGGCCGGGGAGCGGGCGATGGTGCTCGTGGAGTCGGTCTACTCGGTGCTCGGCGACGCCGCGCCGCTGGTCGAGCTGGCCGCCCTCTGCGAGCGGTACGACGCCCTGCTGGTCGTCGACGAGGCGCACGGCGTCGGCGTCCACGGCCCCGGCCTCGTCGCCGAGCTGGGCCTGGCCGGCCTGCCGCACGTCGTCGTGACCGCGACCCTCTCCAAGTCGCTCGGCAGCCAGGGCGGCGCCGTGCTCGGCCCGGCCGCGCTGCGCGAGCACCTGGTCAACCGGGCCCGGCCGTTCATCTTCGACACCGGCCTCGCGCCCGCCCCGACCGCCGGGGCGCTCGCCGCGCTGCGCGAGATCCGCCGCCGCCCCGAGCTCGGCGCGACCGTGCGGTCGCGGGTCGCGGCGCTGGCCGATGCGCTCGGCGTGGTCGCACCGGCGGGCGCCGTCCTGTCCGTACCGATGTCGTCGCCGCAGGCCGCCGTCGGCGCGCAGGCTGCGGCCCTCGAGGCCGGCCTTCGCGTGGGCTGCTTCCGCCCGCCGTCGGTGCCGGACGGGATCTCGCGGCTGCGGATCACCGTCACGGCCGGCGTACCGGAGTCCGACTGGTCGCGGGCGGTCGAGATCCTGCTGGCGCTCGTCAAGGAGCACCAGTGACCCGCACCCGTCCGCGGGTCGTCGTGGTCACCGGCACCGACACCGGGGTCGGGAAGACCGTCGCCACCGCGGCCCTGGCCGCCCGGGCGGCGGCCGCCGGGGAGCGGGTGCTCGTCGTGAAGCCGGTCCAGACCGGGATCGGCGGTGCCGAGCCGGACGTCCCCGACGTGGAGGTCGTGGGCCGGCTCGCCGGCGTCGACACCGTGCAGCTCGTCGGGCTGGACGAGCCGCTGGCCCCCGACACCGCCGCCCGCCGGCAGGGCGTGGCGATCCCGACGGTGCGCGAGCACGTCTCCCGGATCCGGGAGCTGCTCGCGAGCGAGCCGACGTACGACCTCGTGCTGGTCGAGGGCGCCGGCGGCCTGCTCGTGCGCCTCGACGCCGAGGGCGGCACCCTGCTCGACGTCGCCCGCGACCTCACCTTCGCCCTGCGCCGTCGGGTCGACGACGTCGTCTCCTCGCCCGTCGAGGTCGTCGTGGTCACCCGCGCCGGCCTCGGCACGCTCAACCACACCGAGCTCACCGCCACCGCGCTCCGGGCGGTCCAGGTCGAGCCGGCGGGCCTGGTCATCGGCGCCTGGCCCGCGGAGCCCGGGCTGGCCGAGTCCTGCAACCGCGAGGACCTGCCGCGCGTCACCGGCGTACCCGTCGTCGGCGTCATCCCCGCCGGCGCCGGCAGCCTCTCCCCCGACGACTTCCGCGCGGCCGCTCCCCGCTGGTTCTCCTGAGCCGCGAGGGCAGCGTCACCAGGCAGCGTCACCAGGCAGCGTCACCAGAGGGGCGGGCGGCGGTCCCTCCACGGCGCGGCGGCCTCGACCTGGGCGGCCAGTGAGAGCAGCAGCTCCTCCTCGGCCGGGCGCGCGGCGAGCATCACGCCGATGGGCAGCCCGTCCGCGGACTGGTGCAGCGGCAGCGAGATCGCCGGCATGCCGGTGACGTTCCACGCCGAGGTGAAGGGCGTGAACCGCTTCTGCGCCTCGAAGTCCCCGGCCGGGTCCGCGTCGTCGCGGATCGCGCCGACCGGGAGCGGCAGCGTGGCGAGGGTGGGCGTCAGCACGATGTCGTACGGCGCCAGGGCGACCAGCGCCTCGGCGGCGAACCGGCGCAGCTGACCGATCGCCAGCCCGAACTCGGGGCCGGAGACCGCGGCGCCGCGCTCCCCCAGCCACCGGGTGAGCGGGCGCAGCAGGGCGTGCTTGTCCGGCGGGAGGGTGACCGTCGACAGCGCCGTCAGCACGGCCCAGCAGGTCTCGAAGACCGGCACCGCGTCGGGCGGGATCGGGACCGGGACGCCCTCGACGGAGTGCCCGAGCGAGCCGAGTAGTGCGGCGGTGTCGTCGTAGGCGCGACGCACCTCGGAGTGCAGCTCGACGTCGGCGATCACGGGCTGCTCGAAGCAGCCGATCCGCAGCCGGCCCGGCTCGCGGCCGGCGGCGGCGAGGAACGTGCCGGACGGTTCCGGGGCCCAGCTGGGGTCACCGGCCCGGCGCCCGGCCAGCACGTCGAGCAGGGCCGCGGCGTCGGCGACCGTGCGCGCGATCGACCCCGACGTCGCGAGGCCGACCGGGTCGCCGTACATCGGGAAGCCGCTGATCCGCCCGCGACTGGGCTTGAGGCCGACCAGGCCGCAGCAGGCGGCCGGGATCCGGATCGAGCCGCCGCCGTCGGAGCCGTGCGCGACCGGCACCAGCCCTGCCGCCACCGCTGCCGCCGCGCCACCGGACGAGCCGCCGGCCATCCGGGTGGTGTCCCACGGCGTCACCGCGGGCGGCCGGCCCTCGGGCTCGGTGTAGCAGGGCGAGCCGAACTCGGGCGTGCTGGTCTTGCCGAGGCTGACCAGGCCGGCCTCCTCGATCGCCAGCGTCACCGCGTCCGAGACCTCGGGGACGTAGCCGGCGAAGGCCGGTGAGCCGAAGGCCGTCGGCACGCCGCGGGTGAGGTTGAGGTCCTTGATGGCGGTGGGTACGCCGGCCAGCGGGGACGCCCCCTCGCCGACCGGCCCGACCGCGGCGACCTCGCGGGCCCGGCGCCGCGCGGCATCGGGGTCCCGGAACGCGAACGCGCCGTCGACGTACTCCTGGAAGCCGTCGGCGGCGCGTTCGTGTCGGTGCAGGTAGTGCTCGGTGAGCTCGACGGGGCTGACCTCGCCGGAGCGGATCAGGGCGCCCTGCTCGAGCGCGGTCAGGTCGTGGAGTTCGGCCACGACCCGACCTTAGTCGGGGCTGGTGGTCAGGCGGCGGAGACCGCGGGGGCGAACTCGACCAGGGTGCCCAGCGCGGAGAGCAGCTTCGCGCGGACCTCGGGGTCGGTGGTCGGGTCGACGTCGACGGCGGGCTGCGAGACGGTCACGTCCTCGACCACGATCGCACCGGCGATGCCGGCGGAGCGGGCGGTGTCGCCGTGGGCCCACTTGCCGCCGTACGGCGTCGGGGTGGCGCCGATGACGCCGAACGGCTTGCCGACGACGGCACCCGCACCGTAGGGGCGCGAGATCCAGTCGATGGCGTTGTTGAGGACGGCCGGCATGGTGCCGTTGTACTCGGGGGTGACGGCGAGGACGCGGTCGGCGGAGGCGACGCGCTCGCGGAGGGCCACGGCGGCGGCGGGGGCGGTCTCGCCGTCGATGTCCTCGTTGTAGAACGGGACCTGGTCGAGGCCGTCGACGATGTCGAGCGTGACGCCGGCGGGCGCCTCGTCGCGGAGGATCTCGGCGAGCTTGCGGTTGAGCGAGTCGGCGCGGAGGGAGCCGACGAGGACAGCGACGCGGGTGTTCGTGGAGTCAGTCATGGTGATCAAAACGGACCGTGGTCCGCTTTCATTCCGGCGACGTCCACGTTTTTTCCGCGCGCCCTGTCGGTACGTCGACCTAGGCTGGCCGCACGATGTCGAAGACCCTCCCCCTCCTCTCCAGCGGACCCAGCGAGCGCGCCGACGCGGCCCGCAACCGGTCCGCCCTGCTCGACGCCGCCGCGGAGCTGATGGCGGGCTGCGGCGTGGACGCGCTCACCATGGACGCGGTGGCGGCCAGGGCCGGCGTCGGCAAGGGCACGGTGTTCCGCCGGTTCGGCAGCCGCGAGGGCCTGATGGCCTCGCTGCTCGACCACCGGGAGGCGGAGTGGCAGGCCAGCGTGATCAGCGGCCCGCCGCCGCTCGGCCCGGGCGCGGCGCCGATGGAGCGGCTGCTCGCCTTCGGCGCCTCCCGGCTGCGCCTGCACCTCGACCAGGGGGCGCTGATCGAGGCCGCCGGCCGGACGTGGGGCGAGAACTACGCGGTGCTCGGGTTCGCCGCGATGCACGTGCGCCTGCTGCTCACCGAGCTCGGCGTTCAGGGGAACCTGCACTACCTCGCCACCGCGCTGATCGCCCCGCTCAGTGTGCCCGTGCTGCGCCAGCAGATCGGAGTCGGCCACATGAGCGAGGAGCAGGTCCTGGCGGGGTGGGAGGAGCTGGTCCGGAAGGTCGTCGCCTGAGCCGGACGCCGGCGTGAGGGTCAGCCCACGTGGTGCCGCAGCAGCCCGTAGGTCAGCCCGTCCATCAGCGCCTCCCACGACGCCTCGATCACGTTGGCGCCCACGCCGACGGTCACCCAGGACGACTCGCCGTCGCTCGTCTCGATCAGCACGCGCGTGATCGCGTCGGTGCCGTGGCCCTGGTCGAGGATGCGGACCTTGAAGTCGATCAGCTCGAACTTCGCGATCTCCGGGAAGGCCTGCACGATCGCGGTGCGCAGCGCCTGGTCGAGCGCATTGACCGGTCCGTTGCCCTCGCCGGTGACGACGTAGCGCACATCGGCGGCCCTGAGCTTCACAGTAGCCTCGGAGACGGCCTCCTCCCCCGGCTGCGCGTGGGTGAGGGTCTCGGTGATCACCCGCCAGCTCTCGACCTCGAAGTACGACGGACGGTGGCCCTCGGCCTCCTCGATCAGGAGCAGCTCGAAGGAGGCGTCGGCGGCCTCGAAGGTGTAGCCGCGCGACTCCATGTCCTTGACCCGCGCGGTCACCCGGTTGACGACCTCCGGGGAGTCGGAGAGGTCGAAGCCGAGCTCCTTGCCCTTGAGCTCGATCGACGCGCGGCCGGCCATCTCCGAGACCAGCAGCCGCATGTCGTTGCCGACCCCGGCGGGGTCCATGTGCTGGTAGAGGTCGGGGTCGACCTTGATCGCGCTCGCGTGCAAGCCGGCCTTGTGGGCGAAGGCCGACGTGCCGACGTACGGCTGGCGCGCCGACGGCGGCACGTTGGTGACCTCCGCGACCGCGTGCGCGATCCGGGTCGCCTCGCGCAGCAGTCCGGGCGGCAGGACCTGCCGGTCGAGCTTGAGCTCCAGGTTGGCGACGACGTTGACGAGGTCGGCGTTGCCGGTGCGCTCGCCGTAGCCGTTGATGCAGCCCTGCACGTGGGTCGCGCCCGCCTCGACCGCGGCGAGGGTGTTGGCGACGGCGAGGCCGGTGTCGTTGTGGCAGTGGATGCCGACCCGCACTCCGGCGTGCTCGATCACGTCGTGCACGACGTCGGAGACCCAGCCGGGGAGCATGCCGCCGTTGGTGTCGCAGAGCGCGATGACCTCCGCGCCGGCGTCGTACGCCGTCCGCAGCACCTCGAGCGCGTAGGACCGGTCCAGCCGGTAGCCGTCGAAGAAGTGCTCGGCGTCGAGGAAGACCTGCTGCCCCTCGGCGCGCAGGTGGCTGACCGTGTCGCGCACCATCGCGAGGTTCTCCTCGGGCGTGGTGCGCAGCGCCTTCTCGACGTGCCCGATGTGCGACTTCGCGACCAGCGTGACGACCCCGGCGCCGCTGTCGCGCAGGCCGGCGACCTGCGGGTCGTCGGCGGCGCGGACGCCGGCCTTGCGGGTGGCGCCGAACGCGGTCAGCCGCGCGTGCTTGAGGTCGAGCTCCGCGGCGGCGCGGCGGAAGAACTCGGTGTCCTTGGGGTTGGCGCCCGGCCAGCCGCCCTCGATGAACCCGACGCCGAGCCCGTCCAGGTGCTGCGCGATCGCGAGCTTGTCCGCGACGGTCGGGTTCAGGCCCTCCTGCTGCATGCCGTCACGCAGGGTCGTGTCGTAGACGTGGAAGGAACCGTGGAGGTCGAGCTGCTGCGTCATCGTCTTTCCTGTTTCCGGTGGTCGAGCCGGTGGTGACCCGGGCAAAACAAAAGCCTCCCGACAACGAGAGGCTGCGCGTCCGAGGGTCTCGGACGCGCTAGGTAATGATGATGGTGAAGCCGGTCACGGGCCCAGTGTGCCACGGACGGACGCCTGCTGGGCCGGCTGTCCGAACGCGGCGGCACGGCCGGCTCCAGCGAGTCAGAGGCCGAACGGCCCGCTCGACCACGGCACCCAGCTGATGCCGTTGCCCGCGACCAGCAGCCCGAGCAGCACGGCGACGCCGAGCAGGCCGGCCACCGTGAACAGCCACGGCAGCGTGCTGCGGCACGCGGGGAACAGCACGCGTGCCACCGGCGAGCGGAACCGGCTGCCGCCCGGCCCCGACCAGAGCGCGACGCCCAGCGTGGCGCCGCACGCCATCAGGGTGGCGGGCACGTCGACGGCCAGGGCGTAGCAGATGAGCCCGGCGGCGAGCCCCAGCCCGGCGCTCCACGACACCAGGACCAGGGTGCCGGTCACGGCCCGGGCCAGGTGCCACGGGCTGGTGCCCAGCCAGCGCAGGCCGTCGTACCACTTCACGCCGCGGACCGTACGACGCTGCGCGACCGCCGACGCGGCGAGCGACCCGGCGCGGAGCAGCCAGACGGTCACCACGACCGCGAGCGACGCCACCCACGGCGCGGCCGCGAACCCGGCCCCCAGCGCCGCCGCACCGGCGCCGATCGCGGTCCAGCGGCGCAGCCGCTCCGGCAGCGGCGCCTTCGGCTGCGGTGCGAACGGGGCGTCGGGGTCGAAGCCGTTGGCCCGGTCCCAGTCCTCCTCCATCCGCCGCACGGCTCCCGGCTGCGGCGGCACCTGCTGCTGCAGCGTGGTCGGCAGCGCGCTCGGAGGGAGGGTCGGAGGGGTGGCCGGAGGGGTGGCCGGAGGGGTCGGCGGCGCAACGGTCGGCACGAGGGCCAGCGGCAGCGTGACGTCGTCGTCTGCCGGTCCGGCGGGGTGCTCGAAGAGGGCGCCGGGCGCGGGTGCGGGCGGCAGCTCGGGGCGGGTGGACAGCGGCCGGAGCCACGCCAGCACCTCGTCCAGCAGTGGCCGCTCGAGCGGGTCGGGGTACAGCGCAGCGGCGAGCACGTCGGCCAGCGGCCGTTCGATCCCGGCGAGGTCGTGCTGGCCGCGGCGGGTGCGGTCCATGATCGCCATCGCCGGACCACGGCCGTAGGGCGCGCGAGCGGTGGCGGCGTACGCGACCGTCGCCGCCCAGGCGTGCACGTCGGCAGCGGGGGTCGCGTCGTCGCCGTACAGGATCTCGGGCGCGAGGTAGCCCGGCGTCCCCAGCAGCCACCCCGTCTGGGTGAGCCGGACGTCGTCGGCGACCCGGGCCAGGCCGAAGTCGATGAGGATCGGGGTGCGGCCCTCCATCAGCACGTTGCCGGGCTTCACGTCGCGGTGCAGCACGCCGACGGCGTGGACGGCGGCGAGTCCCTCGGCGAGGCAGCCGGCGAGCCAGTGCAGGTCGGGCCCGTCGACCGGGCCCTCGGTCGCGACGTGCTCGTGCAGCGACAGCCCCGGAACGTAGCGGGTGACGACATAGGGCACCTCCGCCCACGGGTCGGCGGTGATCATCTCCGCGATCCAGGGGCTGCGGATCCGGGTCAGCGAGCTCACTTCGCGGGCCAGTCGGCCGCGGGCCTCGTCGTCGCCGACGACCTGCGGGCGCAGCACCTTGAGTGCGACCCGGCGCCCGTCGGCGCCGCGGGCCAGGTGGACGATACCCATGCCGCCCTCGCCCAGCTTCGTCAGCAGGGCGTAGTCGCCCACCCGCACAGGGGTGGGACCGGGCTGGCTCGTCACGCACCGAGGCTACCCAGCGGGACCCGGGCGACGCGCTCGCCACACGCGTCTTTTCGAGGGAGCATGGCCACATGGCCACGCAGGTGCGGCTCGCCGACGGCGCCGCGCTCTCCGTCGTCGACCACGCCGCGGACGACGGCGCCGAGGTGCTGCTGCTCGTCCAGACCGCGCTGACCGCGGACGAGCTGCTCCCGGTGGCGCGCGAGGCCGACCTGGCCGGCTGGCGCCGGATCGCCCTCCACCGGCGCGGGTACGCCGACAGCGCGCCCGCGCTGCTGCCGGGGTCGGTCGCCGACGACGCCGCGGACTGCGTCGCCGTGCTCGACGCGCTCGGCGTCGCCAAGGCCCACCTGCTCGGGTTCTCCTACTCGACCGCGGTCGTGCTGGAGGTCGCGGCGACGTGGCCGGACCGGGTGGCGTCGGTCGTGCTCGTGGAGCCGCCGCCGGTGCACACGGCGTTCGCGGCGGAGTTCGCCGGGGTGAACGCGGACCTCGCCGGCGTCTTCGACCGCCAGGGAGCCGAGGTCGCGCTCGAGACCTTCCTGTCCCGCCTGCTCGGCGCCGGCTGGCGCGCCGCGACGGAGGGGGCGCTGCCGGGCTCGGTGGCGCAGATGGAGCGGGATGCCGCCACGTTCTTCCGCCACGACATGCCGGCCCTGCTGGTGTGGCCCTTCGACGCCGACCGGGCGGCCGCAGTGAGCTGCCCGGTCCTGCACGTGGCCGGCACCGGGAGCGGGCCGTGGTTCGCCGCCTCCCGCGACCTCGTCCTGTCCTGGTTCCCGCAGGCAGCGCGCGCGACGGTCCCCGGCGCCGACCACGGCCTGATGCTCACCCACCCGGCCGCGGTCGCGGCAGCCGTCGCCGCCTTCCTGGACGGCGTCCCGGTCAGTCGGTCGTGACGCCACCGCGCGCGTCGAGCTCGGCGACGAGCCTCCGCGCCGCCACCCTCCGGTACGACGCGTCGGCGAGCTCCGCGATCTCGTCCCAGTCGACGTCCGGCTGGTCCAGGTCGATCGCCCGGCCGCCGTACGGGCCGTAGTAGGCCGGCACGAAGAACCGCTCGTCCGCGTCGATCGCCGGGAGGTCGACGTCGTCGGGGGTGAAGATGAACGCGCTCGGCACCATCCGGTGCTCCCCCGGCCGGATCTTCTCGGACCCGCCGAACACCGCGAAGATCCGGCCCGCCCGGAACGTCGGTCGGCCGTGGCTGACCCGCTCCTCGGCTCCGGGCAGCGCCAGGCAGATCCGCCGCAGCTCGGCGAGCCCGGGGTCGTCGTCGCTGAACATGACCGGGTGCGCCATCTCGCCCTGCCCGCCCTGCCCGCTCAGTCCAGCAGGGCGCCGGGACGCACCGTGACCTCGAACGGCAGCGACGCCGTCCAGCGCCCGTCGGCGGCGACGTCCGCGACCTGGACGTAGCGCCCGTCGACGAGGTCCCAGGCGATGAGTCGCAGTTCGTTGGGGTCGACCACCCAGTACGACGGCACGCCGGCGCGCTCGTAGCGGTTGAACTTCGTGGTGAGGTCGTAGAGCCGGTTCGACGGCGAGAGCACCTCGACAGCGAGGAGCGGCACACCGCGGAAGTACTGCTCGTCGAGGGTGCTGCGCGGCGCGACGAACACATCGGGCTCGACCCAGGTCGTGTCGTCGATGATGGCTCCGGTCGGGGCCTGGATGACGATGAGCTCGGGCGGCGCCGCCTGCCTGAGGACGTCGCGAACGGCCGACGCCACATAGGTGTGCCGGACGTCAGCCGGCGCCACCGCGACCAGCATCCCGTCGATGAGCTCGTATAGAGGACCCTCGTCGGGCATCGCCAGTCGGTCGGCGACCGTCAACGGGCGTCCCCTCGGCGCCCACTCCAGATCGGCTCCCAGCGTCATGCCCACCATCGTGCCTCACCCTCCCGAGAGATGTCATGGAGTGATGATGGACGCATCCGGCCGCGGCCGGGCCGTCATCCACAGGGGCGGCTAGCCTCGGGCCAGGCCTCCGCGTCAGATCGCATGCATCCAGCCGAAGGTGTCCTCCGCGCGCCCGAGCTGCACACCGACCAGCGCCTCGCGGATCCGCATGGTGAGGTCCTGGCTCGCCGGCGCGGGGGCCTCGCCGCCGGCGTACTTCAGCGAGCCCACGGGCGTGACGACCGCGGCGGTCCCGCAGGCGAAGATCTCGGTGATCCGGCCGCTGGTGACACCGTCGCGCCACTCGTCGATGCCGAACTTCCGCTCGGTGACGTGGTGGCCCATCTTGCCGGCGAGCTCGATGATCGAGGCGCGGGTGATGCCCTCGAGGATCGTGCCGGTCTCGGGGGTGACGATGGAGCCGTCGTCGAACACGAAGTACATGTTCATGCCGCCGAGCTCCTCGACGTACGTCCCCTCCTGGGCGTCCAGGAAGACCACCTGGTCGCAGCCGTTGGCGTAGGCCTCCTGCTGGGCGACCAGCGACGAGGCGTAGTTCCCGCCCGTCTTGGCGGCGCCCATGCCGCCGCGGCCGGCGCGGGTGTACTCCTCGGTCAGCCACAGGGTGACCGGCTTGACGCCGCCCTTGAAGTAGGCGCCGGCGGGGCTGGCGATCACCATGAACGTCACGTGCTGCGCCGGTCGCACGCCGAGGAACTTCTCGGAGGCGAACATGAACGGACGGACGTAGAGGCTCTTCTCGCCGCCGTCGGCGTTGCCCGGCACCCAGCGCGCGTCGACCCGGACCAGCTCCTCGACGGCCTGGATGAAGTCGGGCACCTCGAGGACCGGCAGCGCCAGGCGGTGGCTGGAGCGCTTCATCCGCTCCGCGTTGGCCTCGGGGCGGAACAGCCACAGCGAGTCGTCGTCGTGCCGGTAGGCCTTCATCCCCTCGAAGGTCTCCTGCGCGTAGTGCAGGACGGCCGCCGCGGGGTCCAGGGTGATCGGCCCGTACGGCGTGATGCGGGCGTCGTACCAGCCCTTCTCGGGGGTCCACTCGACGGTGAACATGTGGTCGGAGAAGTGCGTGCCGAAGCCCGGGTTGGCCAGGATCTCCGCCAGCCGGGCGTCGTCGGTCGGGTTCGCAGAGAGCGTGGTGGTGATCTGCATGCTCATGAATCTAGTCCTCTCGGGTCGCGGGTGGGAGTGGAGGGTGAGCGCGCCCCGGAGGACGTGCTCAGCCGGCTACTCGCGCCGCGATCGCGTCGCCCACCTCGGGCGTACGACGCTGCTGACCCGGCTCCCGCGCCTCGAGGTCGGCGAGCACCGCGGCCTCGATCGACGCAGCGGCCTCGGGGTGGCCGAGGTGGTCGAGCAGCAGCGCGCCGGAGAGGATCGCGGCCGTCGGGTCCGCGACCAGCTGGCCGGCGATGTCGGGGGCCGACCCGTGCACCGGCTCGAACATCGAGGGCGCCGTACGGTCGGGGTTCACGTTGCCCGATGCGGCCAGGCCGATGCCACCGGTGATGGCGGCGGCGAGGTCGGTGATGATGTCGCCGAACAGGTTGTCGGTGACGATCACGTCGAAGCGCTGCGGGTCCGTGGTCAGGTAGATCATCACGGCGTCGATGTGGCTGTAGTCGGTCGTGACGTCGGGGAACTCCTTCGCCACCTCCTCGAAGAGGCGCCACCACACGGAGCCGGCGTTGACCAGCACGTTGGTCTTGTGGACCAGGGTGAGCTTCTTGCGCGGGCGCTTCTGGGCGCGGGCGAAGGCGTCGCGGATGACCCGCTCCACGCCGAAGGCGGTGTTGACGGAGACCTCGGTGGCGACCTCGGCCGGCGTGCCGACACGCAGCGCGCCGCCGTTGCCGGTGTAAGGACCCTCGGTGCCCTCGCGGACCACGACGAAGTCGACCTCGCCCTTGCCGAGCACGGCCTCCGAGAGCGGCGACGTCGAGCCGGGGAGGAGGCGCGACGGGCGCAGGTTGACGTAGTGGTCGAGCTCGAAGCGCAGCTTGAGCAGCAGGCCGCGCTCGAGGATGCCCGGCGGCAGGTTCGGGTCGTTGGGCTTGCCGCCGACCGCGCCGAGCAGGATCGCGTCCTGGCCGCGGATCTCCTCCAGCACGCTCTCCGGGAGCACCTCGCCGGTCGCCAGGTAGCGCTCCGCGCCGAGGTCGTACTGCGTCCGCGCGAACTTCAGCTCGGCCGGAGCCGCGACCTCGAGGACCTTGAGCGCCTCCGCGGTGACCTCGGGCCCGATGCCGTCCCCGGGGATGACGGCGAGGTCGACCTGTCCGGTCACGGGCGAGGCAGCAGGGGACGCGGCAGAGGGGGTGGCGGTCATGGCGAAAAGGCTAGTTGTCGTCGGGGAACGCGTCGTCACCGTCTCGCAGGGCAGTCCCGTAGGGCGGCGTCTCGAGCAGGTCGAGGTGGTACGGGTGGTCGGGGTCGTGCTTGGCGGGACCCCACTCCTGCGAGTCGCGGTAGTGGCCGGTGGGGCGGGCGGTGGTGAACATGAGGGTCTCCGTGAGGCTGGTGCTGGGCTGGATGCTCGGCTGGATGTCGGCTGGGTCAGCCCTGGCCTCTCCCACCGCGGCGGGTGGGCGTCGGCTCGTGGATCTCACGGGAGCTCGACTGCGACGGGGGAACGGATCGCGCGGTTGCCGGCCGGTGTGCCCGCCGCGGTGTGTCGAGGAGATGCCAGGACTTCGATCGAGTTGATCTGAGAAGCCCCGGCGGTATCGGGGAACGCCGCAGTCACCGCGGCGAGGTGGCCTCTCTCAGGCCTCGCCGCGGCGCACGATTACGAGAAGGGCGCTCCGCATGATGCGAGGACTGTACGCCGTCGGCGGGCCAGTGCGCCCGCGAATCCCACGATGCGGGCGCACCTGTCCGATCCACCATCCGAGATCGCCGTCCCAGGACGTGAGCGCCGGGTGAAACTCGTTGCATGAGCGCGCCCCCCGACCTGCCCGACGTGGTCATCCGCGCGTTCGACGTGTCCCGGCGCGCCGGCTACGTGTCGTTCTGCCGCAACGAGACCGGGCGACTGCTCGCCGCGCTCGCGGCGACCCGCGAGGGCACGATGGCCGAGTTCGGCACCGGCTGCGGCGTCGGCACCGCCTGGCTGCGCTCCGGCGTGCGCAACGACAAGGCCCGCATCCTCACCGCCGAGCTCGAGCCGCGGCTCGCCGCCGCGGCCTCGGAGATCTTCGTCGACGACCCGCTCGTCGACGTGCTCGAGGCGGACTGGTCCACGCTGATGGACAAGGGCCCGTTCTCGCTGCTCTTCCTCGACTCGGGCGACCCCGACGCCGTACGCGTCGACAAGCTCGCCGACCTCGTCGAGCCCGGCGGCATCGTCGTGCTCGACGACTTCGTCCCGTGCGAGATGTGGCCGCCGATCACCGGCGGCCGGGTCGACGTGCTGCGCGAGGAGTGGCTGACCGACGACCGGTTCACCACCGTCGAGGTGATGGTGGCCGCGGACGCCTCGGCGCTGATCGCGACCCGGCGCTAGTACGGCGCCAGTACGGCGCCAGGTTGCGGGATCAGAGCTCGCCGGGCTCGGCCCGCCGGATCACGATCCGCGTCCAGGCTCCGAGGAAGATCCGGCCGTCCTGGCCGATCTCGCGCTTCTCCCCCGGCGGCACCGGGTCGGTCGGCAGGGGCCCGATCGCCGAGCCGAGGTAGGTGCCGTTCGACGAGCCGAGGTCCTCGACCCACCAGCGCGTGCCGTCGGTGGTCAGCTGGCAGTGCCGGCGGCTGATGCCGTTGTCGGTGCCGAGGTCGATGTCGGGGTGGATGCCGCGGCTGCGCGAGGTGCGGCCGACGAGGACCGACGTCGCCCTGAGGGGTACGACGACCGGCACGCCGGCCGACGGGAGCGGGTCGGTCGACTCCTGGTCGGCGTACCAGTCCGGGTCGATCCAGACCTCCGCCACCCAGGCGTCCGCCAGCGGCGGCGCGACGGAGGCCGTGGGGGACGCGGCCGGCGCGGCCGGTGCGGGGTCGGCGGACGGGGTCGCCCCGGACGGCGTACCGAGGTCCAGCACGGACTCGATCGACGGCGGTGCCACGGGCCGCGGCAGGGAGCCGGTGGTGAAGTCGTAGCCGCAGGCCTCGCAGAACAGGGCGTTCGGCGGGTTGGATGCCTGGCAGTTGGGGCACGCCGTCGTGGTCTCGGCGGGCGTCGGCGCTGGGGCCTCCTCGTCGGCGGAGGACGTCGGGTCGGCAGCCGCGGGCGCCGTACCGCCGGCGGGGATCGGCAGGCCGCAGACGTCGCAGTAGTCGTCGGCGACGGAGTCGTGCCCGGACGGGCAGACACTGCTCATGCGGTGTCCTTGCGGATCCGGGTGGTCTTCGTCGAGGCGGTGTCGAGCGCCATCTCGTCGGCCTTGTCGACCGCACGCTTGAGGCGGACCGTGCCGGTCTCCTCGTCGTCGACGTCGACGACCTTGCGCAGCTTGCTCGTCGCCTCGTCGTTGCCGGTCTCGGCGGCGAGCTGGACGGCACGGCCGAGCTTCGTGGTGGCGGTGGCCTCGTCCCCGGCTGCCTTGGCGGCCAGGCCCTCCTGGATCGCCTGCGCGAGCTCGGTCTGCCCGGTGTAGTGGGCGACCTGCTGGTCGATCCGGGTGGTCAGCTCGGAGTTGTTCGACCAGGTCGCCTTGACCAGGCCCTGGGTCACGACGTCGGCGCCGAGCGCGAGCTGGACCCGCGCGGCCAGCTGCTCCTGACCGATCGCCTTGGCCGGGACGCGGATCGCGACGTGGTAGTCGCGCGACTCGTCGGCCCACGCACCGGTCGGGTAGTCGCCGGTGAGCGCGTTCACAGGCGTACGGCGGCTGGTGAGGTCCTCGACGGTCGGCGAGACCTGGCGCACGAACAGCACCTCGGCGCCCTGCGGCGTCCACATCCGCAGCGAGGCGTCGGCGACGCCGCGGGACATCGCCTTGCGCATGATCTCCTCGAACTGCGCCTTCATCTCGGCCGGCCGCGGGATGATGTCCACGGTGCCGAGCAGGGCCTGGGCGATCCGGCGGATCTCGGCGACCTGCCAGTCGGTGCCGGCGCCGCGGCAGTCGGCCTGGAAGTAGCCGGTCGCGCGGTTGATCGCCTCGTCCAGCCGGCCGGGGCGCTCGCGGTTCTCGCCGTCGGTGAGCAGCAGCACGTGGCGCTGGGTCACCTCGGGGACCGACGCGAAGAGCTGGCCCGCGAGGTCGAGCCAGGTGCTGATCGCCGTACCCCCGCTGCCGACGAAGCGGCCGATCGCGGCCGACGCGTCCTGCCGCGCGCGAGCGTCCATCCGGACCATCCCGGGGCCGCTGGAGACCTGCGGGTAGGCCAGCATCGCGCGGTCCGCGCCGGCGATGACGGCGAACCAGGTGCCGTCGACGATCTCGGCGAGCGCCGCCTGCGCTGCCTCCCGGGCGGCGGCCATGGTCGCCGGACCCATCGAACCGGAGGTGTCGACGATGACGATCTCGCCGGCGTCGCCCGCCCCGGACTGGCCGGCCGTGCCGGCGCCCTTGCAGGTGATCGTCACGATCGCGTTGACGTCCGTCCCGCCGTCGGGCAGGAACTCGTTCTGGTAGACGCTGGCGGTGAACTCAGCCATCGCTCGGCTCTCCTCCTGGGGTCGGCGTCCCGTCATTCTGCCCGAGGTCGACCCGGGCGAGGGCTGCGGTGATGTTGTCGTGGCCGCCCGCGGCGTTGGCGAACGCCACCAGCGCCAGCGCGAGCTCGGCCGGGTCGCTGGTGCCGGCCGCGCGCAGCTGCCCGGCCATCTGCTCGGGGGTCGAGGCGTAGTTCCACAGGCCGTCGGAGCAGGCGAGCAGCCAGCCCGGTCCGGTGACCTCCATGGTCCCGACGCTCGGCACGAAGTCCTCGGAGTCGCGGCCCAGCCACTTGGTGATGGCGTGTGCCTGCGGCCCGTTCTCCGCGACCTCGCGCGGCACGCCGCTGGCGATCTGCGCCTGCGCGACCGAGTCGTCGACGGAGAGCTGCAGTGGCGTCCCTTCGTCGGGGATCCAGTAGGAGCGCGAGTCGCCGATGTTGGCCCAGCTGATCCGCCGGTCCTCGAGCACGGCGACCGTGAACGTCGCCGACGCCGGGTTGGGCGAGTCGGGGTCGGTGACCGCGACGATGGCGGTGTTGGCCGCGGCCGCCGCGTTGGCGAACAACTTCGCGACCGCGGCGTCCCGACTCTGCGGCGTCCCCATCCCGGCCGGCAGCGGCACCCGCAGCACCTCGCGGGCCGCCCGGGCGCCGGCGAGCGAGGCGACGTCGGAGTCGACCGAGTTCGAGACGCCGTCCAGCACGACCAGCACCGCACGCGAGCCGGGAGCCTGTCCGGCGAGCAGCGCCATCGCGTCCTCGTTGCGGTTCTTGCGCACCGCCTTGTCGCAGACGCCGGCGACCCAGCTCGCGGGCTGCTCGCGGAAGTGGTCGCGCTCGCTTGGCGCCTTGGTCCCGCACGCCAGGCAGTAGAGGTCGGGCCCGACCTCTCCCCCGCACTCCGCGCACGGGCGCCGTCCCGGGGGCGGCGGTGGGTCCGGCAGCGCGCCGGCCGGCTTGCGGGTCGGCGCGCTGATCGGGGCGTCGTCGAGCGGGTGACCGGGCTGGGGGTCCGCGGCAGAGGCGGCCACGGCGGCGACGGCTGCCGCCGGCATCGCTGGTACGGCGGCCGGCTGGCCCAGCTGCGCGCCGCACGCCTCGCAGAAGCGCGCGCCGGCAGTCACCGCGGTGCCGCAGGAGGGACAGCTCACGTGAGGCTCCAGTTCCGGACGGCGTTGGCCTGGTTGACCAGGGCGACCCGCTCCTTGAGGTCGATGCTGTCGCGAGCCAGCGCGCGTAGCGCGTTCTCGAGGCCGTCGCGCACGCCGACCTCGGTCGCCGCGACCGAGCCGATCCGGGCGCCCTCGGCTACCACTGCGCCGTTGCTGACGACCGGCAGTGCCTCGCTCAGGATCCGCACGGTGTAGCGCTGGCGGGTCTGCGCGTCGACGCTGGAGGACTCGATGGTGCGCATCGCCTGGTCGAGCACCGCGACGTCGTGCACGCCGCCGGACAGCAGCACCTCGGCCCGCTGCTGCCGGCTCTCGGTGTAGCCCCGGCTGGTGTTCGGCACCAGGTCCAGGGCCGCGACGGCGCCGACGGTGTCGCCGCGCGCGGCCCGCACCCGGGCCATGCCGAAGGCAGCCGGCGGGACATAGGCGGCGTCGGTGGCCGCACACACCTGGTAGAGCCCCTCGGCCACCTCGGGCAGGGCGCCGCGCTCGCACGCGAAGGCGAGCGCGAGCTTGGGCGCGAGCTCACCGGGAACCTGCTGGTAGACGGCGTTGAACGACGCCTTCGCCGTCTCCCAGTCCTCGGCCTGCACGGCTGCGAGACCCTCGATCCACAGCGCCCGCCACTCCCACGGGTCGTCGGAGAGCAGCGCCTGGGCGTGTGTCCTCGCCGCGACCGGGTCGCCGAGGTCGAGCGCCGCGCGGCAGCGCGCGAGCCACACCTCGGCCGTGTCCTCGGGCGCCTGCTGGAGGTCGGCGAGCCGCTTCCTCGGGTCGTCGGAGCCGAGCGTCGACAGCCAGCTGTACTGCGCGTCCGTGGTGTCCTCGCGCAGCCTCGGCAGCTGGCTCCACTCCGTGATCGGCCGGGCCGTGGCGGGTGACTCGAAGAGCACCGACGACGCCGACGTGGTCGCGGTGCCCTGGCGCCTGCGGGCCACCACCTCGCGCAGCACGCCGAGGACCTGGGAGCGCATCTCGTCGACCGACGCGAAGCGGTCGGCCGGGTCGGGGGCGCAGCACTTCGCAACCAGCTGGTAGAGCGAGTCGTGGTCCTGGAACAGCGGCGTGGAGTCGACCGGCGGCAGCGAGTGCAGGTAGGTGCCCTGGTAGCCGCGGAACTCCATCGTCAGCACCATGAGAGTGCGCCCGATCGTGTAGATGTCGGACGCGACCGACGGGCCGATCTCGGCGACCTCGGGCGCCTGGTAGCCGACGGTGCCGTAGATCGCCGACTCGTCGTCGTCGATCCGCCGCACGCCGCCGAGGTCGATCAGCTTCATCGCGTCGCCGACCTGGATCATGTTGTCGGGCTTGAAGTCGCAGTAGACCAGGCCGAGGTCGTGGAGGTACTGGAAGGCCGGCAGCAGCTCGAGGATGTAGGCCAGCGCCTGGTCGACCGG
>DATMHM010000065.1:0-24394 GCA_035554935.1 Nocardioides sp.
GTCGAACTCGCCGACGACCTTGTAGTGGTCGGCGTCGAGGTCGACATAGGGCACGTCGGACGCGACCTGGGTCAGCGCGAAGTCGGAGCCGATCTCGTAGACGTCGGAGCGCAGCACGAGCAGGTCGTTCGTCGTCTTGACCGGGATGAACCGGTCGCGACCGACCTCGATCAGGCGAGCGCCCTCGAAGACCTCGATCGCCGCACCCATCGCGGTCTCCACCTGGATCACCTGCGGGCTGGTCGGGTCGGCCGGGTCGACGGTCTTCTCGTTGCGGATCAGGGGCAGGCCGAGGACGCCGTCGCGCGCGTCCAGCGTCGCCTTCATCACCCGCAGGTCGAACCACAGGTTGTTGGTCGAGCAGAACCGGTGACGGCCGAGGTCGGCCAGCGCCTCGCGGTCCTCGGGCAGCGTCTGCGCGGTCTCGCGCAGCACCAGCCGGCCGTCGGCCTTGCGGCGCGCGAAGTGGCCGCCCTTCTTGTCCGAGGCAGTACGACGGACCGCCTCGATCGCGAACGGCGCGCCGGACGCGGCGAACCACCCGGCGACCCGCGGCGCGGGGACGGCACCCAGGTTGTCGGAGTTCGACACGAAGGCGTAGCGGTAGCCCTCCGCGATCAGCCGGTCGAGCAGCCCGGTGCCGCGCAGCGCCGTGTAGATGTCGCCGTGCCCGGGCGGACACCACTCCAGGTCGGGGTCGCGGGGCCACTCGACGGGCTTGAGGCTGTCGGCGAGGAGCTTGGGCTCCTTGTTCTGCAGGAACTCCAGCGGCAGGTCCCCGACCGCGAGGTCGTCGTACCGGCCCAGCGCGTCGATCGTGTCGGCCGACGTACGGAACGAGTTCATGAAGATCAGCGGCAGCCGGGCGCCGTGCTCCTCGCGCAGGTGCAGCGCCTGCCGGGCGATGATGTCGAGGAAGGACAGGCCGCGGCGCACGCACAGCAGCGACTTCGCGCGCTCCATCCCCATGGACGTGCCGAGGCCGCCGTTGAGCTTGATCGCGACGGTGGCCCGGATCGCCTCCGCCGCGACGTCGTCGGCGACCTCCGCGTCGGCGAGGCTCTCGATGTCGACCGGCTCGATGCTCGACTCCGGGATCATCCCGGTCTCACCGTGCTCGAGGAGGCGGTAGTAGTGCGCGAAGGTCTCGATCGCCACCGGGTCCACCCCGGCGTCGGCCATCTTCGCCCGCGCCTTCTCCAGGCCCCCGCTCCGACTCATACCCATGCTTCCGATCGTAGGCTTGTCCGGTGAGGGATGGGCAACCGAGCCAGGGAGCGGTCAGCAAGGTCGCCGTCCGCGACCAGCTCCTCACCGCGCGGCGGCGTCGGCCGCTCGTCGAGGTCGGCGAGGCGGCCCGCGCGATCGCCGAGGTGGTGCTCGCCGCACCGGAGGTACGGCGCGCCGCGACCGTCGCCTGCTACGTCTCCGTCGGCAGCGAGCCCGGGACCAGCGCCCTGCTCGACCGGCTCGTCGAGGACGGCAAGCGGGTCGTCGTACCCCTGCTGATGGCGGACAACGACCTCGACTGGGCGCCCTACACCGGCGCGGCATCCCTGGCGCCCGCACGCCGCGGCCTGCTCGAGCCGGTCGGCGAGCCGCTCGGCGTCGAGGCGGTCGCGACCGCCGACGCGGTGCTCGTCCCCGGCCTCGCGGTCGGCGCCGACGGGATCCGCCTGGGCCGCGGCGGCGGCTCGTATGACCGCGCGCTCGGGCGGGTGCCGGTGGGCACCTTCACCTGCGTGCTGCTGTACGACGACGAGCGGCTCCCCGCCGTACCGTCCGAGCCGCACGACCGGCCGGTCACCGCCGTCGCCACGCCCTCGGGGATCACCCGCTTCTGACGGACCGCCGCCACCTGCCGCTGGTCGAGTAGCCCGAGCCCCCGGGCGATCTGTCGTGAGGTACGAGCGAAGATGTATCGAGACCACCCACCCCGCTGCCGTCAGCGGTCGGGGGTGAGGGCGAGGACGTCCTCACCGGCCTCCTCGACGGCCTCCTGCGAGAACGCCCAGGGCAGGGTCTCGCCGCGGGCCCAGAGGTCGGTCTGGTCGGTGTAGTTCGGGTGGAAGGCGTGGCCGGAGACGCCGGTGAGGTTGATCCAGCGCGCGGCGTCGAGGTCGTCCATCGGCACGACCATCCGCATCGACGGTGCGGTCGCGACGCCGTACCCGTCGCGGGCGTCCCAGCCGGTCGCGTTGACGAGCGAGCCGCCGCCCCCGACCTCCCAGCCGCCGCGGTTGAACAGCCACTCGATCGCGCCGATCCCGGACTCCCCCAGGGTCGCGGAGCGCAGCTCGAGCTCGTGCAGCTCGCCCCAGCTCCACTCGTCGGCGTTGGGCGACTGCAGGGCGGTGAGCTCGTCGCGCGCGGCCCGCATCGCTGCCCGGAGCACGTCGTCGCGCCGCTCCACGACGCCCTCGGTGGTGACGTCGTCCCACCACGGGTCCGACGCCATCGGCAGCAGCGCGCGCACGACGGAGAACCACCGGTCGCTGCCGTCGGGCTCCAGCGCCGCGGGCAGCTCGTCGGCGAAGGTGCGCTCGAGGACTTCGCGCCAGACGACGTTGAAGTACGCCGCGGCGCCGCTCTCCGGGCCCTGCCGGTAGTTCCAGGTCTCGAGCAGCCGCTGCCCGTCGGCGTAGTAGTTCGAGCGCAGCTCGATGTCGAGGAGGTACGGCGTCAGCGCCTCCCCGATCGCGCTCCAGTCGTCGAGCTGGATGTCGCCCATCTCGTCCACGGTGAGCTCGTCGTCGGCGGCGAGCAGGTCGTTGATGCGCGTGGACCGGTAGCCCTGGTCCCAGTCGTCGGTGAGCCGCGGCGGGTAGCGGCGCGGGTCGATGACGGCCTGGTTGGCGGTGGCGATGATCCCGGACTCGGGATCGAGCAGGGTGGGGAGGGCGTCGTACGGGACGAACTCGCCGGTCCAGTCGGTGCTGCGCAGCCAGCCCGCGGCCGGGGTCCGTCCGTCGTTGCCGGCCCGGCGGACCGGGACGCCCCCGGTGGCCTGGTAGCCGATGTGGCCGGCGGTGTCGGCGTACACGACGTTCTGGCCGGGTACGGCGAAGTCCGCCAGTGCCGCGCGGAACGAGTCCCAGTCGCTGGCGGCGTTGAGGGCGAGCAGCGCGTCCGCCGTGGGCTGCGGGGTCAGTGCGGTCCACGCGAGCGAGACGCCGATGCCGCGGGTGCCCTCCGCCGGGTCCGTCTCTTCTTCGGCCTCCGCGATGTCGTCGACCTGCTCGACGAGGCCGTCGTCGTCGGTGAGGTCGACCGCGTCGAGCTCCTCGTCGAGGTCGGCGAGGTCGCTCAGCAACGGCCCGTGCGCGGTGGCGCGGACGGTCAGCTCGACGGGGTCGCCGTCGCGGACCCTGATCACCTCGTCGCGCTCCGTCAGGGGGAGCTCGCGGCCGTCGTACTCCCACGTCCCGTCGCCGACGCGCTCCACGAACAGGTCCGTGACGTCGGGGCTGAGGTTCGTGAACCCCCACGCGATGTCGGCGTTGTGGCCGATGACGACGCCGGGCACGCCGGAGAAGCCGAACCCGGACACGTCCAGGGGGCAGTCGGCGGAGACGGTGCGGCAGTGCAGGCCGACCTGGGTCCACACGCCCGGGAGGGACACGCCCAGGTGCGGGTCGTTGGCGAGGATCGGCGCGCCGGACTCGGTGTGGCTGCCGTCGACGACCCAGCCGTTGCTGCCGATGCCGTCGCCCGCCCCCAGCAGCGGAGGTACGCCGGCCAGCACGCCGCGCACGTCCGCGATCGCGCGCAGGGTGCCCGCGCCGCCCGGCACCGCACGCGGGAGCCGGCCGGACGCATCGACGTCCGCGTCCTGGTCGAACGCGCCGCCGACGAGGCCGCCCTGCTGCACGACCGGCGGGTGCTCGTCGTACGGGTAGTCCGGGTAGAGGTCGCGGGTCGCGTCCTCGCCGACTGCGGCCGCGGTCAGCGCGCGGCCGATCTCCTCCTCGAGGTTGCGGCGCAGGTCCCACGCCATCGCCTTGAGCCAGGCGATGGAGTCGACGGCGGTCCACTTCGCGGGGGCGTAGTCGAGGCCGCCGACGTCGAGGAGGGTGTACTCCAACGCCATGTCCGACGTCCCCCGCCCCTCGATCCAGGCGTTCACGCCCTCGGCGTAGGCGTCGAGGGCGCTGCGGGTGGCTGGCCGCAGCAGCGTCAGCTCCTGCTCGGCGACCTCGCGCCAGCCCAGCGTGCGCACCACGAGGTCGCTCTCGAGCGCGGCCTCGCCGAAGAGCTCGGCGAGGCGTCCCGAGGTGGCGTGCCGGCGTACGTCCATCTCGAAGAACCGGTCCTGCGCGTGCACGAAGCCCTGCGCCATCATCAGGTCCCGCATCGAGTCGGCATAGATGTGCGGGATGCCCGCGCCGTCGCGGACGACCTGCACCTCGCCGTCGAGGCCGCTCAGCTGCAGCTCGCCCGACGCCTGCGGGAACGGGCGGCGCACCAGTACGACGGTGGTGACCAGGCCGGCGACGAGGACCAGCACGAGCAGTACGGCGAGTGCGCCCATCCAGCGCAGCGTCCCCGCCCACGCGGCGAACCCGCGCCGGCTGCGGTCGTCGGCCCCGTTCCCGCTGCTGCCCGTCGTCCGCGTCGCGGACGCCTCGCCTGCCGTGTCCCCTGCGCTGCTGCTCGCCTCCACCATGGTGGGCGTCATTGTGCCGGTTGCCGGGGTCCTGACGTAGCATTGGCACTCGAAAGTCGAGAGTGCCAACAGGAGTTCCGACGATGCCCACCTACCAGTACCGCTGCACCGAGTGCGACCACGCCTTCGAGCAGGTCCAGAGCTTCAGCGACGATGCGCTGACCGTGTGCCCGGAGTGCGCCGGCCGCCTGCGCAAGGTGTTCAACTCCGTCGGCGTGGTCTTCAAGGGCTCGGGCTTCTACAAGACCGACAGCCGCTCCTCCGGCACCGCCTCGACGCCGGCCGCCGCCACCGCGGACTCCTCCAGCGGCTCGAGCAGCTCCAGCGCCAGCAGCTCGGAGTCCTCCTCGTCGGGCAGCTCGTCGGGCAGCTCGTCGGGCAGCTCCAGCACCTCGGGCTCCTCCGGCTCGAGCTCCGGCAGCTCGTCCTCGACCGCCGCCGCCTCCCCCGCCTGACCCGTCCTGACGCGTCCCGCGGCGGTCTCACGCCGCTGCGCGCGGGACGCCTGTGGATGACGCCGGCAGCCGGCGCCGTCGCGACCTACCGTCGCGACCATGGATCCCTCCCGTCCCTCGACCGGTCGCACCCGTCGGCAGCGGGTCGCCGACACGATGA
Source organism: Nocardioides sp. (assembly GCA_035554935.1). Classification (GTDB taxonomy): domain Bacteria; phylum Actinomycetota; class Actinomycetes; order Propionibacteriales; family Nocardioidaceae; genus Nocardioides. The sequence continues at coordinate 5,282 of DATMHM010000065.1, forward strand.
CCGAGGTGCGTCGACGGCTGCTCCGCAGGCGCCGCCCGCTCGCTGCCGTGCTGGTCGCGGTGGCCGTCGCCGCCTCGCTGCACGCCCTCGCCCCGCCACCCCCGGCGAGCAGCCCGATGCTGGTGGCCGCCCGCGACCTGCCGGCGGGGACGGTGCTGACGTCCGCGGACCTCGTCGACGCGCAGGTGCCGCCTGGCGTCGTACCGGACGGGGCGGTGGCCTCCCCCGAGGGCCGCGTCCTCGCGGCGCCGCTGCGCGCGGGCGAGCCGGTCACCGACGTACGCCTGGTCGGCCGGGGCATGGCCGCCGCCCTCCCCGACGACCGGGTCGCGGTCCCGATCCGGCTCTCCGACGCCGGCCAGGTCGCGCTGCTCGCCGAGGGCGACCGGATCACGCTGCTGGCCACCGATCCCCGGGCCGGGACCACCGTCGAGGTGGCCCCCGACGCCCTGGTGGTCGCCATCCCCGACCCCCGGCACGCCGGGGACGATGCGCTGCCCGGACGGCTGGTCGTGGTGGGCTTGACTGCGGACGACGTGCACCGGGTCACGTCCGCAGCGGTGGCCGCCTACGTGACATACACGTGGCTTCACAGTTAGATACGACTGGCATTAGCACCATCACCGTCAAAAATCTCGGGATCGAGGAGAAAACAATGACCGGGTTCAGAAAGTTCCTTCTCCAGGGCAACCTCGTCGACATCGCGGTTGCCTTCATCATGGCCACGGCCTTCGGCAAGGTCGTGACCACCTTCGTCAGCTGGCTCACCGCCCAGATGCCTGACTCGACCAGCGAGATCTTCAGCGACGTGCCGAACTCGTTCGGCGCCTTCCTCAACGCGACGATCGCCTTCGTGATCCTCGCCGCGGTCGTCTACTTCCTGATCGTGATGCCCTACACGAAGGCCAAGGAGCGGTTCTTCCCCGACCAGCCCGAGGCCGAGGCCCCCGAGGTCGTCCTGCTCACGCAGATCCGCGACTCGCTGGCCGTTCGCTGACCCAGCGCCGTACGACGGCCGTCCCACCCGCGCGGTGGGGCGGCCGTCGCCGTTTTCCGGCATCCCCTGCGAGGGGCTCCTGGTTGGCCGCCCACCAAGCAGATTCGTGGTCAAATCCGCCGTACGGGCACGAATTCGGCTGGTGAACCGCACACCAGACCAGCCCCCGTACGACGACGCGGGTCAGGAGCCGTGGTGCGGGGGCACCTGCTCCTTGAGCCACTTCTCCGACGCCGACTCCGCCGAGGGGCGCGGGGCGTCGTCCTTCTCGTCGGCGGTGACGTCGGGCAGGGAGTCACCGAAGATCGCGGCGCGCCGCTGGCGCCGCTTCCACTCCGGCTCGCGCTCCTCGCCCATCAGTCCGTCCCTGTTCCCCGGGGCACTCAGCAGAGGCCGACCTGGGCACGGCCCTCGGCGGAGAGGCCGGCAGAGCCCTGGGGGGCGTTCTGGCTGGGCGTGCCGGAGCCGGACGGGCCGGCCGAGCCGGAGGGGCTCGCGGTGTCGGAGGGACTGGCGGTGTCGGACGGGCTCGCCGATCCCGACGGGTCGCCGGCCGACGGGGTGCCGTCGGGGTTGTCGCTGGCGCTGAGCGCGTCCTTGAGGAACTCCTGGGTCAGCGGCTTGTCCTTGCGCACCAGGCGCCACAGCTTCTGGACCTCCGGCGTCCACTCCACGCCGGCGCTGACCTTGTCGGAGTAGACCCACGGCGTGGTGACGAACTTGATGTTCTCGGCGCCGATGCCCTGCGCGGTCGCGGCGATGTCGACCATCTGCGCGATGCCCTTGAAGTCGGTCTGCAGCGAGGACGTGGCCGCGTTGGCGAACCTGATCAGGCGGTCGGGCCGGGCGAGCATGCCGGCGGTGAGGGCCTTGTTGATCATCGAGCCGATGAACGCCTGCTGGCGCCGGGTGCGGTTCGGGTCGGTGCCGTCGCCGATGCCGTAGCGGGCGCGGACGTAGGTCAGCGCCTCCCTGCCCTTGATCTCGCGGGTGCCGGCCTCGAGGTGGACGTCGTGGGCCGGGTCGTCGATGTCCTCGGGGATGCAGACCTCGACGCCGTCGAGGGCGTTGACCATGTCCTTGAACTGGTTGAAGTCGACGACGACGTAGTTGTCGATGCGGATCCCGGTCAGCTGCTCGACCTGCTGCTGGGTGCACGCGGGGCCGCCGGTGGCGTAGGCCTCGTTCCACTTCACGTAGCCGCCGCTGCCGGCGATCTCGGAGCCGTCGTCCTCATAGCAGGTCGGCCGGATGACCGCGGTGTCCCGCGGGATCGAGATGCCGTAGGCGAACTTCCGGTCCGCCGAGAGGTGGAACAGGATCGTGGTGTCGGACAGGCCGCCGCCCGACTCGCCGTCGATGCCGTTGCCGGCGCCCGCGCGGGTGTCGGAGCCCATCACCAGGACGGTCAGCGGCTGCTGCGGCCCGGCGACCTTCTCCTTCTCGGGGCGGTTGCGGAGCTGGTCGGCGACCTCCTCGTGGAGGATGTTGCCGTCGAGGTTGTTGTAGAGCGCGACCACGCCGACCCCGGTGAGCAGGCCGATCCCCAGCAGGCTCGACAGGATGACCTTGGCGACGACCTTGCCGGGCTGCGGCGCCTTCCGCCTGCCGCCGACGCGCGAGCCGCGGGGACGTCGTACGGCGCGCGAGGTCGACACGCGACGAGCCCGGCTCCCGGGCTCGCTGGGGCCACCCGGGCGGGGCCGGGGCGGGGCTACCTGCGTCATCGATTCCCTGGTCGTACGGCCGCGTCGGGGCGGATCTTGGTCGGTCGGTCCTGGCGCTGCCGAGTCAGCGGCCGTGCGGCGCGGGGCCACGCCCACCGTACGGTCGGACCCAAGCACCCGGTGGCGCCGGGTGCCGGAGACGGTGGTATGGCTCCCATTCTCGCCGCTGACCCCGCCTGCGGGCGAATCGGCCGCGCGTCCCGGTGCCCGGTCGCGGCCCCGGACCTGACAAGATGGACGGCACGCCCCAGTAGCTCAGTGGATAGAGCAGCCGCCTCCTAAGCGAAAGGTCGCAAGTTCGACTCTTGCCTGGGGCACCACACCGGTCGCCGGCTCGCCACGCCCGCCCACCGCCTGCCGACCGCCTGCCGGGCCCCGCACCGCCGCAGGCACAATGAGCCCCATGCGACGACGTCGGCCCGGCTGGATCTACGACCACGGCACCGAGCCCGACTACCGGTTCAGCTTCGCCAACGAGCGGACCTTCCTCGCCTGGATCCGTACGGCGCTGGCGCTGGTCGCGGCCGGTGTGGCCCTCGACGTCATCACCCTCTCCGGCCCGGAGGTCGTGCAGCGGACCGCAGCGACGACGCTCCTCGTGCTCGGCATGGCGAGCGCGACCCTCGCGTGGATCCGGTGGGCGCTGGCGGAGCGGGCGATGCGGCACGCGCAGCCGCTACCGTCCTTCGGGATCGGTGCGGTGGTCGCGGTGGTCGTGATCGCCACCGTGGCCGTGCTGCTCGGCATCGCGTGGTGACCACCGCCCGGGAGCCGGACTTCGGGGCGTCGAACGAGCGCACCGCGCTCGGCTGGCAACGCACGGCGCTGTCCCTCGTCGCCGGCAGCGCCGTGATGACGCGGGTCGCCTGGCCCGCCCTCGGCATGGTCGCGCTGCTGCCCCTCGGCGCCGCGGCCGCCCTCTCCGTCTGGGTGTTCCTCGAGAGCCGGGTCCGGTACGGGCACGACGCCGGCACCCGCGCCCGGGGTGGGCCGCGCGGCGGCATGGCGCCGCTCGGGCTCGCCGTCGCGACGACGCTGCTGGCCGCCACCGAGATCGCCGCCCTGACCCTGCGCTGACGAGGTCGAGGGTTGGCCGCGGCCCACACGCTGCAGGGTCGAGATTGTGCCTGAAGGCCAACGGGGATGCGGGGCGGCGGACCGACGATGGGGCCATGGACGCTCGCACCCCCTCCCCCCGTCGGGTCGCCGTCGTCGGCGCCGGCATGGTCGGCCTGTCGACGGCGTGGTACCTCCAGGAGGCCGGCGTCGACGTCACGGTCGTCGACCGTGACGGCGTCGCGGCGGGGTCGAGCTGGGGCAACGCCGGCTGGCTGACGCCGAGCATCGCCGTACCGCTGCCCGAGCCCTCCGTCCTCACCTACGGCGTCCGTGCGGTGCTCAGCCCGTCGTCCCCGGTCTACGTCCCGCCCACCGCGAGTCCGCGCCTCCTGCGCTTCCTGGCCCAGTTCGCGCGCAACTGCACGCACAGCCGGTGGCAGCGGGCGATGCAGGCGCTGATCCCGCTCAACAACGGTGCCCTGGCGGCGTTCGACGAGCTGGAGCGCGGCGGCGTCGCGGCCCGGACCCGGGCGGCCGACCCGTTCACCGCGGCGTTCCGCAGCGTCGGGGACAGCCGGGCGCTGCTCGAGGAGTTCGCTCACATCGAGGCCAGCGGCCAGCGGGTGGGCTTCGAGGTCGTCGACGGCGAGCGGGCGCGCGCGGAGGAGCCCGCGCTGGCCGACGGCATCGGTACGGCGATCCGGATCCACGGCGAGCGGTTCATCGACCCGGGCGCCTACGCTCACGCGATCGCGGACGCCGTCCAGCAGCGCGGCGGGCGGCTGGTCACGGGCACCGAGGTGGACCACGTCCTGACGCCGGGCGGCGAGGTCGTCGTCGCCGGGGAGCGCTACGACGCGGTCGTCATCGCGACCGGTGCCTGGATCGGCGCGCACGCCCGCCAGGTCGGCGTACGACGTCTCGTGCAGGCCGGCCGGGGCTACTCCTTCACCGTGAAGGTCGACGACATGCCCCGCGGCCCGGTCTACTTCCCCACCCAGCGCGTCGCCTGCACGCCGCTCGGCGACCGGCTGCGCATCGCCGGCATGATGGAGTTCCGCGACGTCGGCGCCCCCGGGGACCCCCGCCGGATCGAGGCCCTCGTCGACGCCGCCCGGACCCTCCTCAAGGGGGCCCACCTCGACCACCGCGAGGACGAGTGGGTCGGCGCGCGCCCGTGCACCTCCGACGGCCTGCCCCTGATCGGCGCCACGAGGGACCCGCGCGTCTTCATGGCGGGCGGGCACGGCATGTGGGGCATCACGCTGGGCCCCGTGACCGGGCGGCTGCTGGCCGAGCAGATCACCACGGGCGTGCAGCCCGCACAGCTCCGGGCCGTCGACCCGCTGCGCTGACGCAGTCCGGGGGTACACCGGGTCACGGCGTGACGCGACTCCCCGGCGGACGGATCCGGGCGATCTCCAGGCGCAGCGCGAGCCGCTGCGCCGGGTCGGCCAGGTCGATCGGGCAGGCCGCGACGACGCGGGCGACGCGGTTGCGGATGGTGTTCGGGTGCACGCCGAGGGCTCGTGCGGCCCGCTGTGGCTCGCCCCAGTGGTCGAGCAGGGCCTCGAGCGCGTCCAACAGGCCCTCCGCGTCGTCGGCCCCGAGGAGCTCACGCAGCGGCGACACGGGCGGCCGCCCCTGCTGCCCCCGCAGCGCACGGGCGAGCACGACCGCCGGCCAGTCGTCGGCGACCGACACCACCGGAACCAGCGGGCGAGGGTCCGCGGACGCCTCGGCGAGCTCCGCCGCCGTCGTACGGGAGTCGTCGAGGTCGCGGGGTACGTCGACGGCGCTGCCGACGACCATGCGCACCGCAGGGTTCGTGCGGCCCTCGCCGCGGACCAGCGCGGCCAGCCAGTCCTCCGTCCCCGGGACGGATCCACCGGCACGCAGGACGGCGTACACCTGGTCGTCCAGGTCGGCGACGACGGGCCGGCGCCAGCCCCGCCGACGGCACAGCGCGTGCCACAGCTGGCAGCGCGCCTCCGCGTCCAGGTCCGCCGGCCCGGCCAGGACGGCGACGCACCACGGCCCGTCCTCGAGCCACTCCGGCTGGATGGTCGTCGCTCCGCGCAGCGCCGAGCGGACCTGGTCCAGCTGGACCTGTCGGTGCAGCTCGCCCTGCGCGCGGAGCCGGAGCAGCGAGAGCGCGACCAGCTCGGTCACGTCCTCCAGCTCGCGCTCCCGGCCGGCCGGGACCGGGTGGTCCGCGATCGCCCAGATCGACCCGAGCCACTCTCCCCCGGCACGCACCGGCACGACGTAGCGCGCCTTGACGCCGTCGGCTCCGGCCGGCACGACGAACGGGGCGTCGGAGCGGGCCATCCGCCGGAAGACCCCCAGCGAGCGGAAGTGGTCGCGCACCTCGCGCGGCACCCGGCGGCCCACGATGGTGGACGTTCGGGCGGCGTCGACGTCGGACTGGCCGCGCGAGTAGGCCAGGACGTCGGAGCTCGCGTCCTCGATCGTGACCGGCGCCTCGAGGAGCGCGCTGACCCGGTCCGCCAGCTCGAAGAGGTCGTCGGGGACGTGGTCGCCGGCGCCCGGTCGGGGCGAGGCGGCCGCGTCGATGGCGGACCGGAGGACAGCCAGCACCGAACTGAGCGACGCGCCGGCGTCCATCCCCAGCAGCGTCAGGCCGAGCCCGGCGCACTGGGCGGCGAGACCGGGGTCGTCGGCCAGCGGACGGCGCAGGAGGAGGCCGGCGGCGTCCGCGCAGGACGGGACGATCGCCGCGACCCGGCCGACGTCGGTGGCGCCGACGACCGTGACGAGGTCGCCCCGGTCGACGACCACGGACTCGCCGACCTCCACGATCTCGAGCCCGAGCACGGGCCGTTGCTCGCCGGCGCCGACCAGCTCGACGAACCCCGGCGGCAGGGCGTCGGCGAGTCCCGCGGCGGTGATCACGACGCCACTGTGCCATGGCGCCCTGGCGGTCGGGCGGCGGCTGCGTCAGCCGAGGAGGGCGACCGCGGCGCCGTACCCCTCGGGCACGACGACGTCGCGGACCGTCCAGCCGCCCAGCGCCCGGCCGGGGGCGTCGTCGGTGCCGAGGTAGTCCAGGTGCGGGTCGCGGCCCAGGCCGATCCCGATGCCCTTGAGGTAGGCCTCGGTGCGCGACCACGCGCGGGTGAAGCGAACGGTCGCCCGGCCACCGTCGAGGGTTCCGTGGGCGGCCGCGTTGATCTCCTCGGTCTCGCTCGGGTGGAGCAGTCCGGCGAGCGCGACCGGGTCGTCGGGGTGGCGCTCGACGTCGACGCCGACGGGGACGTCGGCGACCGCCACCAGGATCTGGCCGGGCGTGTGCGAGAGCGAGAACTCGAGGCTGGTGCCCTCGGCCCGCGGGCGGCCGTGCGGCTCGCCGCAGCCGGGGCAGGCGTGGCGGCCCCAGACCACCTTCTCGGGCGGGGTGTCGGTCGCCGTACCGACGACGAGGCGGGCCGCCGCGTGCGCGATGACGAAGGCGCGCTGCAGCTCCGCGCGGACGTACGACGACGCCTGCTGCCGCTCGGCGTCGTCGAGCCACGCGGTGCCGAGGTCGAGCTCGTGCTCGGGCACGCGGGCGGTGTCCACGCGCCAGATCCCGAGGCCGGGACCGGCGGTGTCGCGGGGCGCGGGGGCGTCGAGGAAGGAGTCGAGCAATGCGGGATCCACCGGGATCGCCGAACGATCCGGGACCGCCTCAGCCACGTCGCGCCTCATCACCATCGAGGCTAACAAGTGGCTGGTCGGGGCCCGGACGTCAGTCCCCCGGGTCGGCCGCCCTCGCCCGGGCGCGGGCCGCCTTGGCGATGGTCTCCTCGACGACGGAGTTCATCCGCGAGCCGTTGGGCCAGCCGTCGTAGTGGCAGGCGAGGATGACGAGCTCGCGCAGCGCCTCGTCGTCGAGCTCGCCGTTGGCGTGCGCCGCCGGGACCTGGATGCCGAGGACGTCGTTGGCGCGCTGCCCGACGAGCATCCCGATCAGGAACAGCCGGCGGTCGCGGGTGCTGAGTCCCGGGCGTTGCCAGATGTCGCCGAAGAGGTGCTCGGCGGTGTAGCGGAAGAAGTCGCCGGTGCCGTCGGTCATGTCGAAGCCGTAGACCTCCTCCATCTTCTCGAGGCCGCGGCGGCGGGCCTCGGGGAGGTCGTCGAACTTGCCCATCAGTCGTCTCCTCGTGCGGTGGCTCCGGCGGTGATCGGCTTCGGCGGCAGGCCGAGGCCGGGCCCGAGACGCTCGATCGCCAGCTCGGCCAGGGGTACGTCGACCCCGAGCTCGTGCGCGAGCCGGATCGCGAACCCGAGGTCCTTCACGCCGAGCGAGGTGACGTTGCTGAACACCCCGTGCCAGAAGTCGTCGGGCTCGAGCGGGGCCGTCGTCTCCCGGTGCATGATCGCGCCCGGGCCACCGGTGATCGCGTCGGTGTGGCGGACCACGTCGCCGAGGTCCTTGAGGCTGAGGCCGGCGGCCTCGGCCAGCCGCTGCGCCTCGGTGGCCGCGGTGAACGCGACGAAGTGCATCAGGTTGCGGGCCAGCTTGAACCTCGTGCCGGCGCCGATCGGCCCGGCGTGCACGACCTTGCTGCCGAGGGCGTCCAGCACGGGCCGGGCCGCCGCGAACGCATCGTCCGCGCCGCCGGCCATCAGCGCGAGGCTGCCGTCGGCGGCGCCCATCGCGCCGCCGGAGACCGGCGCGTCGAGCAGGCGTACGCCGTGCCGGGCCGCCGTGTCGGCGAGCTCGGCCGGGGTGCCGGGCGCGACCGTCGAGTGGATCACCACCGTCAGCCGGTCCCCTGCGACGCCGAGCACCTCGCCGAGCACGTCGCGGACCTGGTCGTCGTCGCGCACCATCACGCACAGCACGTCCGACCTCGCCGCCATAGCCGCCACGCTCGCGGCGATCCGCGCTCCCGCCCGCTCCGCCTCCGCCAGCGGGCCCTGCGCGACGTCGTACACCCACACCTCGAGGCCGGCGGCCTCCTGCTGCTGCGCCAGGCGCAGCGCCATCGGCTTGCCGATGTTGCCGAGCCCGACGAACCCCACCACCGTCGTCATGTCGCTCCTTCGCCGGTCAGAGCCGGAAGGTCTGGCCGCCGTCGACCGCCAGGACCTGGCCGGTCACCCACGACGCGTCGTCGGACAGCAGGAACAGCAGGGCGCCGACCATGTCGTCGACCGAGCCCATCCGCTTGATGGCGAGGCTGTTGCGGACGATGTCCTTGGCGGCGTCGCCGGCCTGCGTACGCGTGGCCTCGGTGTCGGTCGGGCCGGGCGCGATCGCGTTGACCCGGATCCGCTGGCCGCCGAGCTCGTGTGCGAGCTGCTGGGTGAGGCTGTTGATCCCGGCCTTGGCGAGCCCGTAGAAGCCGGAGTAGAGGTACGCCGCCGTACTGGACTGGTTGACGATCGCTCCCCCACCGCGCTTCGCGATCTCGGGGTAGGCGGCGCGGGTCATGACGAGCGCGCCGTCGAGGTTCACCGCCATGAACTTCCGGTAGTAGTCCCAGTCGACGGAGATCAGGAGGTTGAACTCCATGTCGCCGTAGATCGCGGCGTTGTTGACCAGGTGGTCGATGCCACCGAGCTCCTCGACGGTCTGCTTCACCAGGGCCTCGGCCGAGTCGGCCGACGAGACGTCGCAGCGGACGAAGATCGCCCTGCCGCCGTCCTCGTTGATCGACGCCACGACCTTCGCGCCGGCCTCCTCGTTCAGGTCGGCCACGACGACCGCCGCGCCCTCCTTCGCGAGTGCCCGCGCGTAGGCCTCGCCGATGCCCTGGGCCGCGCCGGTGACGACGGCGACCTTGTTCTCGAAACGCATGTTCTGCTCCTGTCTGGGGGTGCAGGAATCACCGCTTCACGGGTGAAACTTGCACTTCTTGGCCGTTGCAACGGGCGGGAAGCGCAGGAATCACCGCTGAACCGGTGATTCCTGCACCCGCTCAGGCCGGCTCGGCGATCACCTTGACCTCCAGGTACTCCTCGAACCCGGCCACGCCCATCTCCCGACCGATGCCGGACTGCTTGTAGCCGCCGAACGGCGCGTCCGGGCTGAACCAGACGCCGCCGTTGACGGCGAGGGTGCCGGTCCGGATCCGCGCAGCCACGGCCTTCGCCCGCTCCAGGGAGCCGGAGTCGACGGAGCCGGAGAGCCCGTACGCCGAGTCGTTGGCGATCCGGACCGCGTCGTCGTCCCCGTCGTGCGGGATCACGACGAGCACCGGGCCGAAGATCTCCTCCTGCGCGAGGCGCGAGGAGTTGTCGAGGCCGGCGACGACGGTGGGCTGCACCCAGAAGCCGTCCTGCTCGATGATCGCGCCGCCGGTGGCGAAGGTGCCGCCCTCCGCGCGGGCGATGTCGAAGTACGCCGCCACGCGGTCCCGCTGCACCTCGGAGATCACCGGGCCGCAGATCGCGCTCGGGTGGGCCGGGTCCTTGGCGCCGATCGACTCCATCGTCTGCGCGGCCACGGCGACCGCCTCGTCGTAGCGGTCCCGCGGCACGAGCAGGCGGGTGGTGATCGCGCAGCCCTGGCCGGCGTGGATGCACGCGGCGAACGCCGTACCGCCGGCGACCGCGGCGACGTCCGCATCGTCGAGGGCGATCGCGGCGGACTTGCCGCCGAGCTCGAGGAAGACCTTCTTCAGGGTCGGCGCGGCGGCCGCCATGATCGCCCTCCCGACCGCGGTCGAGCCGGTGAACGACACCATGTCGATGCGCGGGTCGGTCGACAGCACCGACGCCACCTCGTTCGACCGCGGCGTCACGACGTTGAGGACGCCCGGCGGCATGTCGGTGTGCTCGGCGACGAGGCGCCCGAGCTCGGCCGCCACCCACGGGGTGTCCGGCGCGGGCTTGAGGACGACGGTGCAGCCGGCCGCGAGCGCCGGGCCGACCTTGGCGAGGTTGATCTGGGTCGGCACGTTCCACGGGGTGATGGCCGCGACCACGCCGACCGGCTCCCGCCGTACGGTCCGGCGGGAGGGGATCCCCATCGGCGATGCGACGCCGAGATCGGTCTCGAAGTCATAGGACTCCAGCAGGTCGGTGACCCACGCCAGCCCCTCGACGGGGACGTCGAAGCCGGCGGCGCCCATCATGAAGCCGGGCATGCCGACCTCGGCGGTGGTCAGCGCCCGGAACGCGTCGGCGTTCTCCAGCAGCGCAGCGTGCAGCTGGCGCAGGCAGCGGACCCGCAGCTCGCGGTCCGTCGACCACTCCGACTCGTCGAACGCCCGCCGGGCCGCGGCGATCGCCGCGTCCACGTCGGCGGCGGTGCCGTCGGGCGCCTGCCCGATCTCTTGGCCGGTGGCGGGATTGAGGATCGGGTACGTCGTGCCGTCGCCCGCCGCGACCAGCTTGCCGTCGACCAGCTGCTGGGCCGGCGGTGGGAGCGCGGTCATCGGGCGGCCTGGGTGACGTGGTCGCCGCGCTCGACCGGCGGCGGCCACAACGTCGAGGGCATGTCGGCATAGTGGTAGTGCCCGGGCACGCCGTGGCCGGTCACCTCGAGCCGCTTCATCAGCGTGTCCGGCGCCTTGCCCGACTTGAGGATCTCGAGGAACGTGTGGCCGGTCGAGGGCAGGTCGAACCAGTCGCGCTGCCAGTCGATCTTGATGGTGCCGGCATCCGCGCCCTCGGTGACCCGCTTGAGGCCGAACCAGGAGCCGCCGATGCCGCGGATCTCGAACTCCTTGCCGGTGGCGTCGTCGATGATCCCCGCGCGCTGCTTCCAGAAGCCCAGCACCATCGACTTCTGCTCGTCGATCATCGTGCAGACGTAGTCGTAGTGCCAGCCGTCCAGGCCGTCCATCTCGATGCCGATCGCCCAGTCCCGGATCTGGTCCCGCCCGACCGCCATGAAGTGCTCGTCGGGGTGGTACATCCAGCCGTAGGTCGCGTCCTCGGCGTACCACTCGGCCATCGGCCGCCAGTCGCCGTTGGCCTCTACCTTGCGGTTGATGTCGAGCCAGGTCTCCCAGAACTCCTCGATCTCGGCGCGGGTCAGCGCGTCCCCGGTGGTTGGGCTTGTCGAAACCATGTCAGTCCTCCTCGATGGACAGGGCGAAGGCAGGGCAGTACTTCACGGCGGTGGTGACGTCGGCACGCAACGCCTCCTCGGGGTGCTCATCGAGGAGTACGACGACGTCGGCGTCCTCGTCGAAGCCGAAGACAGTCGGGGCCTCGGCCTGGCAGAGCTGGTGGCCCTGGCAGATGCCGGTGTCGGCGACGACCCTCATCGGGACCGCCGGCGGTACTTCACGCGGGCAGGCTGGGCGAGCTGGATCACCATCTTGGTGAAGTCGTCGCGGTAGGTGTCGAGCGGCTGCACCGCCTCGAACTCGAAGTCGCGCAGGATCACCGAGAAGATCGCCTTCATCTGCATCATCGCGAACGCGTTGCCGACGCAGCGGTGCTTGCCGGCGCCGAACGGAATCCACGTCCAGCGGTTCTGCAGATCCTCCTGGCGCGGGTCGACGTACCTCCCGGGGTCGAAGGAGTCGGCCTTGGGGAAGTCCTCCTCGATCCGGTTGGACACCCGCGGCGAGGCGGCGACCACGGTCCCAGCGGGGATGGTGTGGCCGAGCAGGTCGACGTCCTCCTGCACCAGGCGCATCAGGATCACCAGCGGCGGGTGCAGCCGCAGCGTCTCCTTGAGCGCCGCCTCCAGCACCGGGATCGAGCGCAGCGCCTGGAAGGACACCTCGCTGCCGTCGGCGTAGAGTGCGTCCAACTCGGCGACGACGTCGGCCATGACGTCCGGGTTGCGCAGCAGCTCGATCATGGCCCAGGACGCCGTACCGGACGACGTGTGGTGGCCCGCGAACATCATCGAGATGAAGATGCCGGTGACCATCTCGGCGTCGTACCCGACGGCGATGAGCACGTCGAGCAGGTCTCGGTCCTCCCTGGGGATCTCGCCGCCCATCGACTCGGCCAGCGCGACGCGCGCCGCGATGATCGCCTGCACCTTCGCGACCAGCTCCTCGCGGGCCTGGTCGCGGATCCGGAAGCTCTCGATGTCGGCGTACGGGTCGACGTACGCGATCGCGTCGGTGCCGTGCTCGAGCCGGTGGTAGATCTCCGCGAAGGACCCGTCGAGCTGGTCGCGGAACGGCTTGCCGATCAGGCACGACGACGTGGTGTAGATGGTCAGCTCGGCGAAGAAGTCGAGCAGGTCGATCTCGCCCTCGTCGCGCCAGCCCGCGACCATCCGGCGGATCTCCGCCTCGATCGTCTGCGCGTGCCCGCGCATCATGTCGCCGCGCAGTGCCTGGTTCTTCAGCATCTGCTGGCGCTCCTCGGGCGAGGCGTCGAAGACGACGCCCTTGCCGAAGATCGGCGTCATGAAGGGGTACGCCGCCGCCTGGTCGAGCACGTCGTCGGGAGCCCGGAAGAACGCCTCGTTCGCCTCGGCGCCGGTCACCAGCACGACCTGCTTGTCGGCGAGGCGGAACCGACCGACGTCGCCGCACTCGTCGCGGACGCGGTGGAACAGCGCGATCGGGTCGACCCGCATCTCCGGCAGGTGGCCGGTCCCCTTGATGATCGCGGGGACGCCGGCGTCCTGGTCGTCGAGGACGGTCGAGACCTCGGGGATGGTCCGCAGTCGCTCTTCGAGTGCGGCCGAGGACGTGGGTCGAGTGCCGTTGGATTCCTTGGTCATCTCTTCTCCAGGGGTGCTTCGGGGTTCACGTCGACAGGGCTGATGTGGACGCCGCGGGGCGCGCTGACGACGGTCGTGATCGCGTCGGCGATCGCGGTCGCCCTGAGGAAGTGCGAGTGGCGGGCGTGGCCCCACTTGACCCACTCGTTGAGGACCTCCGCGGCGGCCTCGGGGTCCCAGTCCATGCCCATCTCGGACCACGTCGGCCCGGGGCGTACGACGGAGGCCCGCACGCCGGTGCCCTCGAGCTCCATCTGCAGCGACGCGACCAGCCCCTCCAGTCCCGCCTTGGTGGCGCTGTAGCCGCCCATCAGCGGACGCGCCCGGAGCGCGGTGTCGGAGGACACGAAGACGATGTCGCCGCGCTGCCGCTCGACCATGCCGGGGACGAAGGCCCGGACCAGCCGGTGCGGGCCGAGCAGGTTGACGTCGACCTCGCGGGCGAGCCGCTCGCTGTCGACCTCGAGCAGCGAGCCGGGTGCGATGAGGGCGGCGTTGCTGACCACCACCTCGGCGTCGCCGAGGTCGGCGGCCACCTTCGCGGCGAACTCGTCGACCGCTTCGGTGGAGGAGACGTCGAGGGCGTGCGCGACGGCCTCGCCGCCGGCATCGCGGATCTCCGCCGCCAGCTCCTCGAGCCTGTCGACGCGGCGGGCGCCGAGCGCGACCGGGAAGCCCGCTGCAGCAAGGGATCTCGCGGTCTCGGCGCCGATCCCGGAGGACGCGCCGGCGACGACCGCCGGGCGGCGGTCGGGGTGGACGGGCTTGCGTGACCCAGCCATCAGGCCTCCTTCGTTGGTCGAGCAGCCGCCGAGGCCGTGGGGCGTGTTCCGTCGCGAGGAACGAGCGACGGCGTGTCGAGACCACCAGACCTGACGGCGAACGTGACGGGCAGCGACGCGAAGCCGCGCACACTGGTGGAGTGCACCCGCACCGCGCGGTCGGCGTGCACGTCGAAGTCGGCGACCCGGCGGACCAGCTCCTCCAGCACGACCCGGGCCTCGAGGCGGGCGAGGTTGGCGCCGAGACAGAAGTGCCGGCCGGTGCCGAAACTGAGGATCTGCGACAGCTCGGCCTTGTCGCGGTGGACATCGAAGACCGTCGGGTCCGTGAAGACCCGCTCGTCGCGGTTGGCGCTGCCGAGCAGGACCAGCGCCTTCGAGCCGCCGGGGATCAGCACCCCGGCGACCTCGACGTCCTCGACGACGTACCGCGCCAGCATCTGGCTGGACGTGTCGTGACGCAGCGTCTCCTCGATCCACGCCGGGACCAGGCCCGGATCGGCCAGCACCTGCGCCTTCTGGTCCGGGTTCGCGGCGAGGTGGAGGAGCGCGTTGCCGAGCAGCTTGGTGGTGGTCTCGTTGCCCGCGACGACCATGAGGAACAGGAACGCCATGATCTCGCCGTCGGTGAGCCGGTCACCGTCGACCTCGGCCGCGACCAGCGCGGAGGTGAGGTCGTCGGCCGGCGCGCGGCGACGCTGCGCGACCATCTCGCCGTAGTACTCGAACAGCGCGAACGACGCCTCCATCCCGGCCTGCGGCACGTCGCGGACGCCGTCCTCGCGGTGCACGACCAGGTCCGCGAGACGACGTACCTCGTCCCGGTCCGGCACCGGAACGCCCATCATCTCGGAGATCACGTCCATCGGGAGCTTGCCCGCGAAGTCGGCGATCCAGTCCGCCTCGCCGCGCTCGGCATTGGCCGCGAACGTGCGCTCGAGGTAGCGCTCCGTCAGCGCCTGCACCTCGGGCGTCAGCTCGCGGACCCGGCGCGGGGTGAACGCCGCGGACACCAGCTTGCGGATCCGCGACTGCTCCGCGCCGTCGAGGCCCAGGAAGCTCATCACCCGGTGCGCCTCGGGATTCCACGCCGACGCGTCGAGCGAGACGCCCATCCGGTTGGAGAAGACCGCGTCGTTGCGGAGCACGTCGAAGACGTCGGCGTGCCGGGAGACCACCCAGAGGTCGTCGGCCGCGGCGTGGAAGACCGGCGCCTCGTCGCGCAGCCGCTGGTAGGTCGGGTAAGGGTCGTCCTGGAAGGCGTAGTCGTAGGGGTCGAAGACACACGGGGGCTCCGCCCCCGTGGACCCCCGCTGGGGCTCCGCCCCAGACCCCGGCCGCGTGGTGAGCGCCATCTCAGTTCCCCCGCATGATCACGTCGACGGCGGCGACCAGCCGCTCAGCGATCTGGTCGTAGGTCATCAGCCCCATCCCCGCCTGGAGCAGAGCTCCGGAGAAGGTCAGCACCAGCACCTCCAGCACGGCCGGGTCGGCCTGCGCTCCCATCGCCGCCTCGAACCGCGCGAGGAACTCCCCGCCGATCCGCAGCCGCAGCCGCTCGACGTCGGGGTCGCTGCCGAGGAGCGCCGGCGTGACGGCCGCGGCGAGCTCGGGCTCCTCGACGATCCGCGCCGTGAGCGCGCGCATCGTGGCCTGGAGGCGCGCGGTCGCCGTACCCCCGCCTGCCGCCGGCGGCGTCGCCGACGACAGGTGGCGCCAGAAGAGCTCGGCGAAGAGGTGGTTCTTGGAGGCGAGATAGGTGTACGCCGTCGCCGGCGAGACCCCCGCACGCTGGGCGACCGTGCGGACGGTGAGCGCCTCGTGGCCGACCGCGCGCAGCTCCTCGAGGCCGGCGGCGAGGAGCCTCTCGACCGTCCCGGCCTGGCGCGGGTTGAGCCCTTGGCGCGGCGCTTCGAACACCTGACTGGACATGTGTCCAACATAGGAGACGACCCAGCCCGACGCAAGACATTTCCTAGAACCCGTTCTACTTTGTCTGCATGCGCAACGGCATCGTCCTCTTCACCTCCGACCGCGGCATCACGCCGGCCCGCCTCGCGAAGGCGGCCGAGGAGCGCGGCTTCGACACCATCTACGTGCCCGAGCACACCCACATCCCGGTCCGCCGCGACGCGCTGCACCCGACCGGCGGCGAGGAGCTGCCCGACGACCGCTACCTGCGCACGCTCGACCCGTGGGTCTCGCTCGCGACCTGCGCCGCGGTCACCTCGACGATCGGGCTCTCCACCGCCGTCTCGCTGCCGGTGGAGTCGGACCCGATCACCCTCGCCAAGACGCTCGCCACCCTCGACCACCTCTCCGGCGGCCGGGTCACCATCGGCGCCGGCTTCGGCTGGAACACCGACGAGCTCAGCGACCACCACGTCCCGGCGGAGAAGCGCCGCACCGTGCTCAAGGAGTACCTCGAGGCGATGCGCGCGCTGTGGACCCAGGAGGAGGCGTCGTACGACGGCGAGTTCGTCTCGTTCGGCCCGAGCTGGGCCTACCCGAAGCCCCCGCAGGGCCGGATCCCCGTCATCATCGGCACCGGCGCCGGCCCCCAGACGATGAAGTGGATCGCCGCGAACGCCGACGGCTGGATGACCACCCCGACCTCGACCGACGTCGCGGCCAGCGCGGAGCTGCTTCGCAAGGAGTGGGCCGAGGTGGGCCGGGAGGGCGAGCCCGACGTACGCGTCCTCGTCGCGAAGAAGCCCACCGGGGAGGACTTCGCCGACTGGACTGCGGCCGGCGCCTCCGAGCTCATCTGGGGCGTGCCGGACTCCGACGAGTCGGCGGTGCTGACCTACCTCGACAAGATGGCCTCCCGCCTGGGGCTGGCCTGATGGGCGGCGCACCAAGCAAATTCGTGCCCGACCCGGGCGATCGACCACGAATCCGCTTGGTGGACCGCACGCCCAGCCGGTACGCCGACCTCTCCCGAGACGAGCTCGCGACCCTGGTCCCGGAGCTGCTGCTGATGGGCCAGCTGATCGACCGCTCGGGGATGGCGTGGTGCATCGCGGCGTTCGGGCGCGAGGAGATGCTGCAGATCGCGATCGAGGAGTGGGCGGCGGCGTCGCCGATCTACACGCGACGGATGCAGGACGCGCTCGGCTACGCGCCCGCGGTCCCCGGTCGCGGCGACGTCGTGACGATCTTCAAGGGCCTGCAGCTCGACATCGGCGCTCCCCCGCAGTTCATGGACTTCCGCTACACCGTGCACGACCCGTGGCACGGCGAGTTCCGGCTCGACCACTGCGGCGCGCTGATGGACGTGGAGCCGATGGGCGAGGACTACGTGCGCGGCATGTGCCACGACATCGAGGACCCGACCTTCGACGCCACCGCGATCGCCTCGAACCCGCACGCCCAGGTGCGACCGATCCACCGGCCGCCGCGGACTCCGGCCGACCGGCACCCGCACTGTGCGTGGACCGTCGTCATCGACGAGTCGCACCCCGAGCCCGAGCCGGTGCCCGCCCTCGCGGTCAACGCCGCGTCCCGCGCGGCCTCGCTCGTGCTGGACCCGATCGACCCGGCCGACGAGGGACTCGCCGACTATGCCGGTCCTCTGCTCTCCGACGTCGACTTCGGCGCCTTCTCCAGGTCCGCCCTCGTGCGGATCGCCGACGAGGTCTGCCTGCAGATGCACCTGCTCGACCGGGGGTTCGCGCTCGCCGTCGCCGAGCGCACGGAGACGGACGCCGAGCTCGAGAGGCTGCGCCGCAAGCAGCTCGTCGGCGTCGCCGGGATCGGCGCCGAGCGGATCGCCCGTGCCCTCGGCCTGCTGGGGGCCGGGGACCCCGTTGCCGCGGCGGTCCGGCTGCTCGCCGTCCACCCGCTGCTCAACCCCGCGGCGTACGTCGACGCCTCGGCCGCCGACGGGGCCGTCACCGTGCGGCCGTCGCCCGCGCACGAGGACGCCGCGTGGGTCTCCCTGTGCGGGCCCGACTGGACAGCGGCACTCCAGGCCGTCGTACGAGCGGTCGACCCGCGCCTCGACGTCGAGGTCTCCCCCGTCCCCGGCGAGGGCGGCTGGACGGCCACCGTCGTGCTTCGCGAGGAGCCCGCCCCCGAGGCCGAGGAGGTCGCCGTCACCCGGTTCAGCACCGGCGCCACCTTCGCCTTCCAGCCCCGGACGTCGCTCCCCATCACGCCTGTCTGAGCTCCTCCGGGCGGTAGTCCCGGGTCAAAAGCACCGTTTTCGGTCGAAATCGGTGCTTTTGACCCGGGACTACCCCGACGGGTCGGTCAGGCGTGGAGGCCCTTCTCGATCGCGTCGACGACCTTCGGGCGGAGGTCCCTGGCCGCGATGACCTCGTCCACGGAGCCGACCTCGACCGCACGGTGGATGTCGTGGACGCCGTCGAACTCGGCGGCGACCTCGGCGATCTTGTCCGCGCGCAGCTGGGCCCGCAGGTCGGCGAGCTCGACCAGGAGCAGGCCGCGCTCGCCGTCCTCGGCGTGGTCGATCCGCTCCTGCAGCTCGGCGACCTTGGGGTCGGCGGCCGCGCGCTTGGCGACCTCGGCGGCGAACACCACGGCCGCGGCGGGCGCGCCACCGAGCACCGAGGCGTAGGAGCCCTCGATCGCCAGCACCGTCATCGACGGGTTGAGGCGCTTGGAGAACACCACGAACGCGCCGCCGTGGTAGCGCGAGATCACGCAGAACACGATCGGGCCGCGGAAGTTGACGATCGCGCGGCCGATCTCGGCGCCGTACTCGAGCTGCCACTGGCGCATGGACTCCGGCGAGCCGTCGAAGCCCGCCAGGTTGGCCAGCACGACCACCGGCAGGCGGCCGCTGGCTGCGTTGATCGCGCGCGCGACCTTCTTGGAGGATCGCGGGAACAGCGTGCCGGACGTCCACTGCTCCGGGCCGTCGGCGGG
>DATMHM010000066.1:0-29777 GCA_035554935.1 Nocardioides sp.
CGGCGATGTGCCAGGTGGCGTGCCGCCCGCCGTTCTGGTGGTCGCCGAAGTTGTCGGACCACGGCTTGTCGCTCGAGAAGATCGGCACGTGGTGGGCCACGTCGTCCGGAGCCATCTCCACCGGCGGCGGAGCCGGTCGGCCGTCGACGGCCGACCACACCTCGCCGGGCGGATTCGCCGAGGGGCGCAGGAAGGTCGCGCTGGCGCGGGCGACCACCTCGCCGTCCTGCTCGACGTAGGCGTCGACCAGCACCAGCCGGGGTCCCTCCCGCACCACCGTCGCCCGGCTCGTCGTCGGGACCATCCGCGCCGGACGGAACAGGTCCACGTGGTAGCGCGCCGGCACGAGCTCGTCGCGTCCGGCCGCGACCACCTCTCGCTCCAGGGTCCGCGCGAGCAGGCCGCTCACCGCGACCCCGTGCATCTGGTCGGCGGACCAGAGGCTCCGGGCCAGTGGCTGGGGCTCGAGCGCATCGCCGACCGCCTCGAACCACGCGAAGTCGGCCCGGTGGAACGTGTTCTCGTTCATCCGGACATCATGCCCGGTCGAGGAGCCGGGTCCCGCACCGGGACCGCGCCCGGCCACCCGTGTTCGGCTACGCGTGTCCGGTTACTCGTGCCCGACGCCACCGGGGATCGGGGCCTGCGGATCGTAGGGCATCCGGGTCCAGATGAAGGTCGCGCACTCGATGTGGCTGACACCGCCACTGCCACGGTGCACCCGCAGCGTCTCGCCCGTCAGGTAGCCGCTCGCGCCGAGCCAGCTGCCGTCGGGCTGGGGCAGGAAGGTCATCTCCCGGCCGGGACCGGACGCGGGCAGGACGTGGAGCCGCTCGCCGTCCCAGCTCGCCACGCTCGGCGCGTGGCCCCAGTGCCAGGTCCCGAGGATCTCGCGGACCGCGTCGGGCACCGGCGCCGCCGTCGGCAGCCACTCCGGGGCCGGAGCCGGCTCCAGGTCGAGCACCAGGTCGAGCAGGTCCCCGGTCGCCCGGCCCAGGCCGTAGGCGCCGTTGGTGAGCACCACGGCGCCCGTGCCCGAGTCCACGTCGATCAGCGCACCGCAGCAGAAGCCGGGCATCGAGCCGCCGTGCCCGATCCACTTGCGCCCGCCGGAGCGCTCGATCGAGACGCCCAGGCCCCACGACTGCCCGCTGCGGTCGTCGGGGTCGCCGACCTGGGGCGTGGCCATCGCCCGCAACGACGCGGCCGACAGCACCGACCGGTCCGGGTCGACCAGTGCGGTCAGCCAGGTGCCGATGTCGGCCACCGTGCTCCACAGCTGGCCGGCCGGCGCCATCGCGCCGGTGTCCGGGAGCGGCTCGGGGACGGCCTCGCCGGTCAGCGCGTCGACGGCGAACCCCTCGGCCGCGGGCTCCGCCCACTGGTACGACGTACGTCCCATCCCGAGCGGCGTGAGCACCTCATTCTGCAGCACCTCCCACCAGGTCGCTCCCCAGACCTTCTCCACGATGGCGCCGAGCAGGCCGTAGCCGAGGTTGGAGTAGTGCAGCTGGGCCCCGGGCTCGAGCGTGGTCGTGGCCTCGCCGTGGGCGTCGGCCAGTGCGGCGAGGTCACCACCCTCGGTGCGCTCCCACCACTCGCCGTGCGGCTCGGCCGTCAGCCCGCTCGCATGGCTGAGCAGCGAGCGCACCGTCGCGTCACGGAACGGCCCGTCCGGCCAGAAGCGGCCGACGGTGTCGTCGAGGGCGACCTGGCCACGCTCGCGAGCCAGCATCACCAGCGCGGCCGTCATCGTCTTGGTGACCGAGCCGATCTTGTACTGCGTGTCGGCGTCCGGCCGCGCGTCGCTGCCGCGCCGGACGTGCCGCCCGCGACCGGCCGACCAGGCCAGCTCCCCGTCGCGGACCACCCCGGCCGCCACGGAGGGGAACCGCCCGCGGGCCTGCACGTCCGCGACCAGGCGCAGCGCCGCGGCCGCGGTCGGCTCGAGGAGCTGGGTCACGCGTCGGCCCCGGGCTCCGCGTAGGCGTCGATCGGAGGACAGGCGCAGACGAGGTTACGGTCGCCGTAGGCCTGGTCGATGCGGGCGACCGGCGGCCAGTACTTGTCGGCAGCACCGGCCAGTCCGGCCGGGAACACCCCGACCTCGCGCGAGTAGGCGCGGTCCCACTCCCCGACGAGGGCGCGGGCGGTGTGCGGCGCGTGGTGCAGCGGGGAGTCGTCGACCGCCCACTCCCCCGCCGCGACCCGGTCGATCTCGCCCTTGATCGCGATCATCGCGTCGCAGAACCGGTCGAGCTCGGTGAGGTCCTCGGACTCGGTCGGCTCGACCATCAGGGTGCCGGCGACCGGGAAGGACATCGTCGGCGCGTGGAAGCCGTAGTCGATCAGCCGCTTGGCGACGTCGTCGACCGACACGCCCGTCTGCTGGGTGATCTGGCGCAGGTCGAGGATGCACTCGTGGGCCACCAGGCCCGACTCGCCGCGATAGAGCACCGGGTAGTGCTCGCCGAGCCGCGCGGCGACGTAGTTCGCCGACAGCACCGCCACCGCGGTCGCCCGGGTCAGCCCCTCGGCGCCCATCATCCGGATGTAGGCCCACGAGATCGGCAGGATCCCCGCAGAGCCGAACGGCGCCGCGCTGATCGCGCCGGTGCCCTCGCGACGCTCCGCGTCGGGGTGCAGCGGGTGCGTCGGGAGGTACGGCGCCAGGTGCGCGCGCACCGCGACCGGGCCGACGCCCGGACCGCCGCCGCCGTGCGGGATGCAGAACGTCTTGTGGAGGTTCAGGTGGGAAACGTCGCCGCCGAACCGGCCGGGCTGGGCGTAGCCGAGCAGGGCGTTGAAGTTGGCGCCGTCGATGTAGACCTGGCCGCCGTGCTCGTGGACGATGTCGCACAGCTCGGTGATGGTCTCCTCGTAGACGCCGTGCGTCGACGGGTAGGTCACCATGATCGCCGCGAGCGTGTCCGCGTACTGCTCGCACTTGGCGCGCAGGTCGTCGAGGTCGACCGTGCCCTCGTCGGTGGCCTTCACGACGACGACCTTCATGCCGACCATCACGGCCGAGGCAGGGTTGGTGCCGTGGGCCGACGACGGGATCAGGCAGACGTCGCGCTGCTCCTGGCCGTTGGCGCGATGGTAGTTGCGGATCGCGAGCATGCCCGCGAACTCGCCCTGGGCGCCGGCGTTGGGCTGGATCGAGACCCGGTCGTAGCCGGTGACCTCGGCGAGCCAGCCCTCGAGCTGCTCGATCAGGTCCCGGTAGCCGTCGGCGTCCTCGGCCGGGACGAACGGGTGGAGGTTGGCGAAGCCGGCGAGCGAGATCGGCTCCATCTCGGTGGTCGCGTTGAGCTTCATCGTGCACGAGCCGAGCGGGATCATTCCCCGGTCGAGCGCGTAGTCGCGGTTCGACAGCCGCGCGAGGTAGCGCAGCATCGACGTCTCGTTGCGGTGGGTGTTGAAGACCGGGTGGGTGAGGAACTCCGTGGTCCGCTCGAGGTCGTCCGGCAGCCCGGCGTCGCCCTCGGCCGACACGGTCTCGACACCGAAGGCGCCCAGCATCGCGGCCAGGGTGGTCTCGCGGGCGGTCTCCCCGAAGGAGATGCCCACGGTGTCGGCGTCCACGGGGCGCAGGTGGATCGCGGCCTCCCGGGCGGCCGCGACGACCTCGGCCGCCCGGCCGGGGACCCGCACCGTCAGCGTGTCGAAGAAGGACTCGTTGACGACCTCGATGCCGGCCGCCGCGAGGGAGGCGGCCGCACGGCGGGCGAGTCCGTGGATGTCGCCCGCGATCGCCCGCAGCCCGTCGGGGCCGTGGTAGACGGCATACATGCCGGCCGTCACGGCCAGCAGCACCTGCGCGGTGCAGATGTTGGACGTCGCCTTGTCGCGGCGGATGTGCTGCTCACGGGTCTGCAACGCGAGGCGGTACGCCGGCCGTCCCTCCGCGTCGACCGAGACGCCGACGAGGCGCCCGGGCAGCTGCCGCTCGAGGCCCTCGCGGACGCTGATGAAGCCGGCGTGCGGACCGCCGTAGAACAGCGGGACGCCGAAGCGCTGCGCCGATCCGACCACGACGTCGGCGCCGAGCGTGCCGGGAGCCTCGAGCAGGGTGAGCGCGAGGAGATCCGCCGCCACGACGGCAAGTCCGCCGCGCTCGTGGACCGCGTCGATGACCGGCTTGATGTCGGCCACCCGACCGGAGGCACCGGGGTACTGCACGAGCACGCCGGAGACGTCACCCTCGGGCAGCCCCTGCGAGAGGTCGGCGACGAGGATCTCGATGCCGATGCCCTCGGCGCGGGTCCGCACCACGTCGATGGTCTGCGGCAACGCGTCGGCGTCGATGACGAACGGGCCGGACGCCTTGCGGTTCGCGCGGAAGGCGAGCGCGACGGCCTCCGCGGCGGCGGTGCCCTCGTCGAGCAGCGAGGACCCCGCCGTGGTCAGCCCGGTCAGGTCGGCGA
Source organism: Nocardioides sp. (assembly GCA_035554935.1). Taxonomy (GTDB): domain Bacteria; phylum Actinomycetota; class Actinomycetes; order Propionibacteriales; family Nocardioidaceae; genus Nocardioides. The sequence continues at coordinate 4,431 of DATMHM010000066.1, forward strand.
CCATCGTCTGGAAGTTGATGAGCGCCTCGAGGCGGCCCTGGGAGATCTCGGGCTGGTAGGGCGTGTAGGCGGTGTACCAGCTGGGGTCCTCGAGCACGTTGCGCCGGATCACGGCCGGCGTCACCGTGGCGTGGTAGCCGAGGCCGATCATCGCCTCGCCGGGGACGTTGGCGGCGGCCAGGGCACGGAGCTCGGCCGCCGTCGCCTCCTCGTCGGCCGCGGCGGGCAGCTCGAGCGGCGCGTCCGAACGGATCGACTTGGGTACCGCCGCGTCCATCAGGGCGTCGAGCGACGCGTGGCCGAGGCGGTCCAGCATCGTCGCGACCTGCTGGTCGTCGGGACCGATGTGGCGGTGGGTGAAGGGGGCGCTCATCAGCAGGCAGGCTTCCTCGGGATCGAAAAGAGATCGAGCCCTCCCCCTCTGTCGGTGCCTCGATGCACCTCCAGAGTTGCCTGCTCCGCACGGTCCGGGCGCCTGAGAGGTTCCGGGGAGGAATTGCCCCTTCGGCGCAGGCCCACGTCAGCGACGTGTCCTGACTCTCCCGTGCGGGATGAACAGCACCTACAGGTTAGCGCGCCGGGCGTCAGATGGCCGCACGGGCGGCGCGACGCGCGGCGAGCTCGTCGCTGGCGCCGCCGTCGGCGTGCTCCGACTCGCTCGCCGACTCGCTCGGCAGCTGCGCCAGGGTGCCCTCGATCTCGCGCCACACACCGCCGATGGCGATGCCGAACACGCCCTGGCCGCCCTGGAGCAGGTCGATGACCTCGTCGTTGCTGGTGCACTCGTAGACCGAGGCGCCGTCGCTCATCAGCGTGACCTGGGTCAGGTCGTCGGTCCCGCGCTCGCGCAGGTGGCCGACGGCCGTGCGGATCTGCTGCAGCGAGATGCCGGCGTCGAGCAGGCGCTTGATGATCTTGAGGATCAGGATGTCGCGGAAGCTGTAGAGGCGCTGTGAGCCGGAGCCCTTGGCGCCGCGCACGCTGGGCTCGATCAGGCCGGTGCGGGCCCAGTAGTCGAGCTGGCGGTAGGTGATGCCGGCGGCGTTGCAGGCGGTGGGACCGCGGTAGCCGAGGTCGCTGGGCAGCGGGGAGACGTCATCGGTGAAGAGGAGGCCCTGCTCCTCCGCGACAGCCGTCGCTGCAGCCGTGTCCTGACCGACCTTCTCGGGCTGCTGCTCGTTCACCGGGTCCTCCACGTCTGCGCCGTTGCACTGCTGTGTTGCACTGCTGTCGTTTCGACTCTTCAAGGTACGGCCGCGGTGTCGGGGCGGTCAAAGACGTCACCGGGCGTGTCGTCAAAAACCCTCAGCCTCAACTTGAGGCTGAGGGCGGGGTCAGCCCGGGGTCGGGCCGAAGTCCTCCGGCGAGACGTGGTCGAGGAACTCGCGGAACGCCTCCACCTCGTCCTCCTCCTCGGCCGGCGCTGCGATGCCCGCCTCGGCGAGCACCTCGTCGGAGCAGTAGATGGTGGTGCCCGTCCGCAGGGCCAACGCGATCGAGTCGGACGGTCGCGCGCTCACCTCGGCCCCGCCGGACAGGACCAGGGTCGCGAAGAACACGCCGTCCTTCACGTCGGTGATCCGGACCTCCTGCAACTCGCTGCCGGTGGCGACGAGCAGGTCCTTCATCAGGTCGTGCGTCAGCGGACGCGGCGGTACGACGCCCTGCTGCGCGAACGCGATCGCGGTGGCCTCCACGGCGCCGATCCAGATGGGCACGTAGCGCTCGCCCGAGCTCTCCCGGAGCAGCACGATGGGCTGGTTGGACGGCATCTCCACCCGGACCCCCAGGACATCCACCTCGCGCATGTCCCCAGCCTACTCGGGGCCGGATACGTCAGCTGCGACGCAGGCCCGCCTTGACGAGGGTGGCGTGCAGCCGCACCGAGAGCGCGGCGATCTCGCTCACGGCCTCCTCGGCGCGCGCGGCCGCACCGGCGTCGCGGCCACGGCGCGGGGCGACGACCTGCTGGATCAGGCCGACCTCGCGGTCGGCGGCGGCGCGGAAGCCGCGCAGGTGACGCGGCTCGATGCCGAAGTCGGCCAGCTCGCGGGCCGTCTGCGCGATCACCAGCGCATCGGTGTCGTAGTGCCCGGTCGCCGAGGGCGCGATCAGTGCGAACTCCTCCAGCTGGGCCAGCAGGGCCTCGTCGATCTCGGCCACCTTGACGAGCTCCTTGCGCGAGAGCCGCAGCCGGTCGCTGCGGCGGAAGGACTCGGGCGCCGGGAGCCCGTCGGCACCGATGGCCACCTTCGGCACGGTCGGCACGACCGGCTCCGGTTCCGGCGGCTCGAGCCCGCGGTCCAGGGCGTCGAGGTGCTCGCCGATGACCTTCAGCGGCAGGTAGTGGTCACGCTGCATCCGCAGGACGTAGCGCAGCCGGGCGATGTCCGCCTCGGAGAACTTGCGGTAGCCCGCGGGCGTGCGCTCCGGCTTGACCAGGCCCTCGGACTCGAGGAACCGGATCTTCGGGATGCTGATGTCCTCGAAGTCGGCGCGCAGGCGGTCCAGGACCTGCCCGATGTTGAGCAGCGGCTCCCGCTCGCCGCGGGCGACGGCAGCGACCACGGGTCAGGGGCTCTCGTGACCGGCGAAGAAGACCAGGCGGTACTTCCCGACCTGGACCTCGTCGCTGTCCTTGAGGTGCGCCTTCTCGATGCGGTCGCGGTTGACGTAGGTGCCGTTGAGGCTGCCTGCGTCCTCGACCGTGAAGCTGTCGCCCGACCGGCGGAACACCGCGTGCCGGCGCGAGACCGTCACGTCGTCGAGGAAGATCCCGCTCTCGGGGTGCCGACCGGCGCTCACCTCGTCCGCGTCGAGCAGGAACCGGCTGCCGGCACCGGGCCCCTTCTGGACGACCAGCAGCGCGTGCCCGACCGGCAGCGCGTCGACCGCCGCCGCGTCGACCGGGCTCAGCGCACGGTCCGAGGTCTCGACACGGTCCCCCGCGCCGAACTGGATCGTCGCGGTCGCATCGCTGGGCGGTGCCTGCGTGCCGGCGCCGACCAGGCGGGTGCCGCACTGCGAGCAGAACCGGGCGTCATCGGGGTTCTGCCGGCCACAGGCGGTGCAGAACGGCATCGGGAGCTCCTTGGGATCGGGTCTCTTCTGAACCTACAGGATCAGCTGTCGAGCTGTGCCTCGTACGCGGCCGCGTCGAGCAGTCCGTCAACCGCGCTCTCGTCGGCGGGCACGACCTCGAACAGCCAGCCCGCGCCGTACGGGTCGTTGTTGACGAGCTCGGGCGTCGCGTCGAGCGCCTCGTTGACCGCCACGATCTCGCCCGTCACCGGTGCGTAGACGTCGCTGACCGACTTGGTCGACTCGAGCTCGCCGCACGCGTCGCCCGCGCTGACCGAGGCGCCGACCTCGGGGAGCGAGACGTAGACGATGTCGCCGAGGGCGTCCTGGGCGTAGTCGGTGATGCCGACCCGGACCGAGCCCGAAGCCTCGCCCGGGCTGCGCAACCACTCGTGCTCGACGGTGTACTTCAGGTCAGTCGGGTTCGTCATGGCGTGAAGGCTACTGCCCCTGATCGGGGAGTGCGTAGCGAGGCTGGTCGCGTCGCGCGACTGCTTCGATGTCGACCGCCTTGAGCTCGCGGACCTCGATCCGCGCTCCGTCGTCCTCGAGCTGCTTGCGGGGCCCGAGGGTGAAGTCGATCGCGGCGTGGAGGACGCCGGGCTCGCCGATGGCGTCGATGACGTACGGCGCCTCGAGGCGCTCCCCGTCGACGAGGAATCCCCCCTCCGTCTCGGCGAAGGACGTCTGGGCGACCACGCGGACCTTGCCGTTGATCGCGATCGCCTCGGCGCCGATCGTGCGCAGCTCCTGGATCGTGTCCAGCAACGACGCCAGCCGGACCCGCCCCTCCTCCTCGGTGATGGTGACCCGGATCCCCGGGCCGGTCACCGGTACCAGGCCGGCGAGGATGGTCAGTGCGTCGACCTCGGACTGCGCCTGCGCCAGCGCCGTCTGCCGCTTGGTGGTGTCGTCGCGCAGGCCGGCCGCGACCTCCTCCAGCCTGTCGATCTCGGCCTCCGTGCGCTGCCGGGTCCCGGTCAGGCCGTTGAGCAGGTCGATCAGCTCCTGCTCGCGAAGCCCGGCGTAGGTCTCGTCGTTGCCGGCCGTGCGCACCTGCGTGACCGCGGCGAAGCCCACGACCGCCATCAGCAGGCCGGCCACGATCTGGCGGCGCGACGGACGCAGCAGCGCCCGGCGCAGCCGCTCCGTCGGCGTCGACGGCGCGTCTGCCGCTTCCGGGACGTCGGGCAGGTCGGGCCGTTCGGGGGTGTCGCCGGGTTCAGGCATGGAACACGTGCCTCCGGATCGCGGCGACGTTGGTGAAGATCCGGATCCCGAGCACGACGATGACGCCGGTCGAGAGCTGGCCACCGACGCCGAGGCGGTCACCGAGGTAGACGATGCCTGCGGCGATCACGACGTTGCTCACGAAGGAGACCACGAAGACCTTGTCGTCGAAGATGCCGTCGAGGTAGGCGCGCAGCGCGCCGAAGACGGCGTCGAGCGCGGCCACCACGGCGATCGGCAGGTAGGGCTCCAGGCCCAGCGGGACGTCCGGCTGGACCACCAGGCCGAGCACCACACCGACGAGCAGTCCGAGCACCGCGATCACGGCGGGCCACCTCCATCGTCCTTCTTGGGTTCGTAGGTCGCCGAGTCGAGCCGCGCCAGGGCGGCGGGGGCGGCAGGCAGGCGCATGTCGTCCTCATTGTCCATCGTGTAGGTGATGCCGTGCTGGTTGGCCAGGTTGACGAACTGCAGGCCGGCCCCGGTCTCCACGAAGTTGGCCGACAGCGTGCGCTGGTCGCCGATCACCAGCACGGAGTAGGGCGGGGCGATGCCCACGCTGTTGATCTCGATCGCGTCGCCGGAGGTGCGGATGCCGCTGACGGCGGTCAGCCGTTGTCCGTTGATCGCGATCGCCTCCGCCCCGGCCTGCCAGAGCGCGTCGACCAGGAGGGCCAGGTCCGAGTCGCGCACCAGGTCGTTCTCCTCGGCGTACGGCGCGTTGTCGACCGTGACCCGGACGCCGTCGCCGCGGACCGGCTCGAACCCCGTGACCGCGCCGAGCGTGGCTCGGGTGGCCTGCGCGTCGGCGAGCTCGGCGCCGAGGACGCGCAGCGTGCGGTCGGCGGCAGCGTTGTCCGAGCGCAGGGACGCGATCCGCGCCTGCAGGTCGCCGACGACGTCGCGTCGCTCCTCGATCTGGCGGATCAGGCTGGTGCGGCTGGCGTCGTTGACGTCGGCCTTCTCGGACGTCTGGACCGCAGCGACCGTGACGAGCAGCGCGAACGCCGCGACCACGCCGATGACCGCGGCCCGCGACGCCGGGCCCTCGTGCTCGTCCGGACCGCGCCGGGACGCCACGACCTGGTAGTCGCGGTCGAGGGACTCCTGCGTGATCAGGGCCAGCAGGGGCGTGCGCGCGCGGTCGGCCGACTCGGTCACGACCCGCCGCCGGACCTCGAGCGTGGTTCGGTCGTGGCGAGCAGCTTGCGGACCTGCCAGGCATAGAGGATCCCGGCCCACCAGTAGAGGCCGATCCCCCACAGCGTCAGCGACCAGCCGAAGACCCGGGCGAGCGTCGAGATCGTGCCGTCGCCGTCGCCGAGCAGCAGCAGCGGGAAGGCGTAGAGCAGGTTGAACGTGGCGGCCTTGCCCAGGAAGTGCACGGGCAGGGCGCTGTAGCCGCGGGTGCGGAGCAGGGGCACGAGCCCCCACAGCAGCAGGTCGCGCAGGGGCAGCGAGAGGGCCACCCACCACGGGATCACGTCGCGCATCGCCAGACCGACGACGACCGCGAGGATGTAGAGCCGGTCGGCGACCGGGTCCAGCAGCCTGCCCAGCTCGGAGGTCTGGTCCAGCTTGCGCGCGAGCCAGCCGTCGAGGAAGTCGGTGATCCCCGAGACCATCAGCACGACGAGTGCCCAGACGTCCTCCTCCGGACCGAGCACCAGCCACAGGAACAGCGGGACGCCGAGCAGCCGCGACGCGCTGATCACGTTCGGCACGGTCAGCACCCGGTCGCTCGTCCGATCGCCCGTCCGACTTCCCGGCCGGTCGCCACGCGCTGCCGCCTCTCCCACGACGGACACCCTAGTTGGACCTCGGGTCCGGGCTCGTGACCTGGTCGTCGGAATGCGCCGCGTCGCGGATCTCGCCGACCAGCTCCTCGATGACGTCCTCGAGGGCCGCGACGCCGAGCGTCGTCCCGTCCTGCCCGACGACCCGCGCCATGTGCGAGCCGCGGCGCTGGAGCATCTCGAGCGCGTCGTGCAGCAGGGTCTCCGCGGTGACGGTGGCGAACGGCCGGATCCAGCGGTCGGCCACCGGCCGCTGCCGGCGCTCCTCGTCGGGCTCGAGCACGTCCTTGATGTGCAGGTAGCCGATCAGGTCGCCCGCGTCCGCGCCCTCGCCGGCCGTCCCGGTGGCGGCCGCGACGACGGGGAACCTGCTGAAGCCGGTGGCCGCGCAGAGCGCCTCGACGTCCGCCCCGGTCGAGCCGCGGACCACCGTGGCGAGCGAGTCGGGACGCATCATCACCTCGCCGACGGTCTTCTCGGTGAACCCGAGCGCGCCGGAGAGCCGGTCGTACTCGTCCTCGGCGAGCAGGCCCTCGCCGTGGGACTCCTCCACCAGCGCCGCGACCTCCTCGCGGGTGTAGGTGCTGCCGAGCTCGTCCTTCGGCTCGATCCGGAGCAGGCGCAGGATCCCGTTGGCGAGCGCGTTGATCGACACGATCAGCGGCCGCAGCACCAGCACGATGCCGTACATCGGCGGGCCGAGGATCAGTGCCGCCCGGTCCGGGCCGGCGATCGCGATGTTCTTCGGCACCATCTCGCCGAGCACGACGTGCAGGAAGACGACGACGGTCATCGCGATCACGAACGCCACCGGGTGCAGCCACTCGTCGGGCACGTGCAGGTCGTGGAAGAGCGGCTCGAGCAGGTGCGCGAGCGCCGGCTCGCCCACGGCGCCGAGCCCGAGCGAGCAGATCGTGATGCCGAGCTGGGCACCGGCCATCATCTGCGAGACCCGCTCCATCGCGGCCAGCGTGATCCGGGCCATCCGCGACCCGGCCTGCGCGCGCGGCTCGATCTGGCTGCGCCGGGCCGAGATCAGCGCGAACTCGGCGCCGACGAAGAAGGCGTTGGCCGCGAGCAGCACGACCGCCACCAGGAGCCCCCCGAAGTCACCCATCCGACCGCTCCTCGGCGCCCGGCTGGTCCTCGACGCGCATCGAGATGCGGTCGACCCGCAGTCCGTCCATGTGGTCGACGGTGAGCACGGCCTGCCGGGGCGGCACGTCCTCGTCGTCGGGCACCTCCGGCACGAGCGGTACGACGGCGACGTCGCCGGGCACGGGGATCCGGCCGAGCACCTTCAGCACCAGCCCCGCCACCGTGTCGTAGTCCTCGCTCTCGGGGAGGGTCACGCCGGAGAGGTCCTCGACCTCGTCGGGCCGCAGCAGCCCGGACAGCGACCAGGTGCCGTCGCGGCGCAGACGCCCCCGGTTGCCGAGCCGGTCGTGCTCGTCGGCGATGTCGCCGACGATCTCCTCGATCACGTCCTCCAGCGTCACGATGCCCGCGTGGTCGCCGTACTCGTCGAGCACGATGGCCATCTGGAAGCCGTCGGCGCGCAGCAGCGCGAGCAGCGGGTCGAGCCGCAACGAGTCCGGCACCACGATCGGCTTCGCCATGAGGTGCTTGACCTTGGTGGTCGCCCGCTCGTGCAGCGGCAGCGCGACGGCGTTCTTGACGTGGACCGTGCCGACGACGACGTCGCTCTCGTCGAGCACCGGGAAGCGGGAGTTGCCCGTCTCCCGGGCCAGGTCGATGACGGCGCTGGCGCGGTCGTTGGTCTCCAGGGACCGGGTCCGCACGCGCGGCGTCATGATCTCGCCCGCGGTCCGGGTGCCGAACTCCACCGAGCGCTCCATCAGCTCGGCGGTGTCGGCGTCGAGGGTGCCCTCGACGGCGGAGCGCTGGATGAGCGATGCGAGCTCGGTGACGCTGCGCGCCGAGCGGAGCTCCTCCTGCGGCTCGACGCCCAGGCGACGGACGATCGCGTTCGCGCTGCCGTTCAGCAGCCGGATCGGGCCGCTCGCCAGCGCCGTGAACGCCCGCATCGGGCGCTGGGTGAGTCGGGCCGTGGCCAGGGGCAGCGCGATGGCGACGTTCTTGGGCACCAGCTCGCCGAGGAGCATGGTCAGCAGCGTGCTGGCCGCCAGGCCGATCCCGACGGCGACGGGGCTGACCGCGCCCGGTGCGACACCGGCGTCCTCGAGCGGCCCGCGCAGCAGCTCCGCGATGGCCGGCTCGGCGAGGAAACCGATGGCGAGGTTGGTGATCGTGATGCCGACCTGCGCCCCCGAGAGCTGGGTCGAGAGCGTCCGCAGCGCCTTTTGGACGCCGACGGCGGACGGGTCGCCCTCAGCGGCCGCGCGCTCCACCTGGCCACGGTCGACCGTGACGAACGCGAACTCGGCGGCGACGAACAGGCCACACGCGAGGATCAGGACGATGGCGAGTCCCAGCAACAGCCAGGGGGTCATCGGGTTCTGCGGCTCCTGCCCACGTCGTGGTACCGGTCGATCGGATCCGGAGCATCCACCCTACCCGGGGTCACACGACCGAGCCCGCCTGGACGCGCACGTCGCCGCCCTCGGTGACCCAGCCGACGCCGGGCTCGAGGCGGCGGATGACCCGGGCCGGGATCCCGCCGACCACGGCGTGGTCCTCGACCGTGCCGCGCACCACCGAACCGGCCGCGACCACGACGTTCCGGCCGATCGTCGTCCCCGGGAGGATCATCGCGCCGTGGCCGATCCAGGATCCCGACCCGATCGACACCGGCTGGTGCAGGCCGAACTGGCGCCCGACGGGCACGTCGGGGTCCTGGTAGCCGTGGCTGGCGTCGGAGACGAAGACGTCCTGGCCGAACCAGACGTCGTCGCCCACGGTGATCGAGTCGTGGGCGGTGATGCAGACGCGGGCGCCGAGGACGCAGCGGTCGCCGATCACCAGGCCCCGCTCCGGGAGCACCGCCTGCCCGGGCCCGTAGCCGACGGACAGCGTGGCGTACTTGCCGATCAGGGTGTCGCGACCGACGTGGATCGACCCCGGGTTCACCACCGTGGCCAGCGGGAACGCGAGGCAGGCGCCGGGACCGAACGACCCGAAGCGGTCGGCCAGGTCCGTGCCGGGCGACACGTCGCCGACCCGTTCCACCCACTGCCACGCGGCGTGGATGGAGCGGTTCAGCAGGCGGCGCACACGGGACACCGCCCGAGGTTACCGAAACGCAACCCGGACGGGTCCTCACCAGTTCGTTCCGGCGCCCTGCCCGGCCCTAATATCCGCTGGTGCAGAAGCCCCACGTCATCGCCTACTTCGCCGACGACCCGACCCGGGTCTACCAGCTCCTCCAGTGGATCCCCGTGCTGGAGCGGCTCGATGCGACGCAGCCGGTGGGGATCCTGACCCGCAACGAGGAGACCCGCGCGATCGTCGAGGAGCGCACCTCGCTGCCCGTGCTGTCCGCGCCCGGCTTCGCCGACCTCGCCGGGCTGTACGACGACCTGGACACCAAGGTCGTGCTGTACTGCAACAACTCGATGCTCAACTTCAACTCGCTGCTCGACGGCCGGATGCTGCACGTGCACATCAACCACGGCGAGAGCGACAAGCAGAGCATGGTGAGCAACAACGCGAAGGCCTACGACCGGGTCTTCGTGGCCGGCGAGGCCGCCGTGCAGCGCCACCGGGTGGCGTTGATGGAGCTCGACGAGAACCGCCTGGTCCGGATCGGCCGCCCACAGCTGGACCTGCGCCCCGCTCCCCTGCTGCCGTCCAGCGACCGGCGCACCGTCCTCTACGCCCCGACGTGGGAGGGCGACGCCGACTACAACTGCTACACCTCGGTCGACGTCTTCGGGCCCGAGATCGTGCGCGCCGTGCTGGCGGTGCCGGACGTGCGCCTGGTCTACAAGCCGCACCCGAAGGTGACCACGAGCCAGATCCCCGCGATCCGCGACGGCCACCAGGCGATCCTCGACCTCGTCGAGCGCGCGGCGGAGCAGGACCCCGATGCCGGCCACGCCGCGGTCTGGCAGGGCGACATCCTCGCCGTCTTCCCGGGCTGCGACGCGATGATCACCGACGTCTCCTCCGTCGGTCTGGACTGGCTCTACCTCCAGACCGACAAGCCGATCCTGATCACCGACCGGTACCTCGATGCCGAGCGGCTGCGCCAGGAGGTCCCCGTCAGCCGGTGCGCGGACGTGGTCGACGCCGACAACCTGGCCGGACTCGCCGACCTGCTGGCCGACCGCCTCGACCACGACGAGCACCGGATCGCCCGTGCCGCGATGCGGCACCACTACTTCGACGACAACGGCGTCGGCGACAGCACCGTGCGCTTCATCGAGGCCGTCACCGAGCTGGTCGTGCTGCGCGACCGGCTGCAGGGTGCCGAGCCCGAGAAGCCGTTCGAGGCCACCGCCTGATCACAGGCGGTGGCCCCGAGGGCTCACGGAGCGGTCAGTACCGGTACGTGGTCACGTAGTGGTTCGACAGGCTGCCGAGGTAGCCGCTGCTGGGCCGGACGTAGGCACGGAAGTGCGTGCGGGTCCGGTAGGCCGGCAGGCGGACCGCCCAGTTGCTGTAGCCGTTGGTGTAGACGACCTTGTGGACCGACCAGCTGCAGGAGCTGCTGTTCGGGTAGCGGCAGGTCGACTTCTGGATGATGACCGGCTTGCCGGCGTACTTCGGCGCCACCTTGCCGTAGAAGGTGCGGGTGCTGGAGCGCCAGTTGTCGTTCAGGTTCCGGCGCACGCCGACCTTGAGGGCCGGCGAGTAGTCCGGGGCGAACTCGGTGCCGATGCCCGGGAAGTAGAGCCGGTAGTACGCCGACGCGGACGGCTTGAACTTCCAGACCGGACGCGGCGTGGTGCTCGTGACGTCGCGGGTGGAGAACACGGTCCACGCGCCCGAGCCGATCTTGCGCTGGAGCTGGACCTTGAAGCCGTAGCCCGGCTCCGGGTCGCCACAGCAGGTGACCCACCCCTGCATGGTGACGTAGCCGCCGTACTTCACGACGCTGTAGTCGCGCGTGAGGTGTGCCTCGGTCGGCGTGGGCGCGGCCTGGGCCGGCGCGGAGGTGACGGCGACGAGCGACAGCGAGCTCGCCACCAGCGCGACGACCATCAGGACGACGCGCCGCAAGGACTTGTGCATGGTTGTTGTGCCCCCGGGAGTGAGAGTGGTGAAGGTTCGGCGACTCTTGCCGCCGGACGATCCATCCCCCACCAGGCGCAGGTCTAACCCCCGCCGGTCGAAGTCGTGTCGCGCAGAGCCGGCGCGACGCTCAGTAGAGCGTGACGATCCGGTTCGACAGCGCCCCGCCGTAGCCGTTGCTCGGCGGCACGTAGCCTCGGAAGTGCGTCCTCGAGGCCGGGTTCGGCAGCCGCACCGCCCAGTTGCCGTACGTGTTGGTCGTCACCGTCTTGTAGGCGGACCAGGAGCAGGACCCCGACGACGGGGACGTGCACGTCGACCGCTGGATGTAGACCGGGCGGCCGCGGTAGTTCGGGAGCACCTTGCCGTAGTAGGTGCGGTCGGTCGAGCGCCAGCGGTCGTTGAGGTTGCGGCGGACCGCGATCCTCACGTAGTCCGACGTGGAGGCAGTGATGACGCCGGTCTTGCCGAGGAAGTAGAGCTGGTAGGTACCGGTCCGGCTGGGCCGGAAGGTCCAGCGCGGCGGGGCGGAGGTGAGCGCCCGCTTCGAGAAGGTCGACTGCTCCGACTGCCCATGGAGCTGACGCTCCAGGCGGACCACGCCGTTCGACTGCAGCGTGCCGCCGCTCGCGGTCACCAGTCCGAAGATGCTCACGTAGGCGCCGTACTTCACGATGTGGGTGCTCCGGGCGACGTCGGTGCGGCTGATCGCCGGGTCCGCCGCGCGCTGGGCCACGTCGGCAGGTGCGGGCGCGGTCAGGAAGTACGCCCCCGCGACCGCCGCCACGGCGAGAACGAGGACGCGGTGGGTCGACGTGAGATGCATGGTGGGTGGCCCCCGGGATCGTGATGGTCGTACTTCGGCTCCGCCGGGAGGGTATCCCCCGCCCTGGCGCCCTCCAATCCAGCGGCCGCCCCTCCGGCGGGGTCGGCGGGCTGGTGTCGGACGCACCTGAGAGGCTGGCGCCGTGCCCGACACCACTGCCGTCTATGCCGCCGAGGACCTGCTCGCCAGCTGGCTCGACGAGGCTGCCAAGCGGCCCGGGGAGGTCCTGCGTGTCCGGGTCGGCGCCACGGCGCAGGAGTTCGAGCCCGAGACCGAGCCGCGGTTCACCGACCCCGCCCACGTGCAGGCGTTCGTCGACCGGGTGCTCGCGCACCTGACGTCCAGCGGCTGCCGGTACGACGACGGCGCCGGCCTCGACCTCGCGACGGTGCCGGTCGTCGTACGGGCCCGCCGCGGGCACCGGCAGGCGCACTACGAGCGGGGCGAGCTGCCCCGGCGCGGCGTGGTGGCCATCCCGCCACGGGAGGTGGGCGGCGCGTGGTCGCTGCGCGGGGCGGTGGTGCTGCACGAGGTGGCGCACCACCTCGCCGGTGCCGACGGCCACGGCCGCGAGTTCCGTACGACGTTCCTGCGGCTGCTCGAGGACATCGGCATGCCGGTGCTCGCCGACCTGCTGCACACCGCCTACCGCCTCAACGACCTCGACACCGGGGTGGACGGCGAGGACCGCACGCTGCTGCGGATCGGCCGGCTGCTGCGCCAGGCCGAGCGCACGTCCAACACCGCCGAGCGCGACGCGTTCTTCGCCAAGGCGCAGACGCTGGCCACCCGCCACCAGATCGCGCTCGCCGTGGCCCGGGCGACCGCCCACACCGAGGAGGTGCGCCAGGACCCGACCTGGGAGACCGTCCCCATCGGCGAGTCCGGGAAGCGCTCGCTCGCGCGCTACGTGCGGCTGGTCCTGGAGATCGCCCGTGCGAACGACGTGAGGGTGGCGATCTACACCAGCAACACCCGGGTCACGCTCTACGGCTTCCCCAGCGACATCTCGGTGGTCAAGGCGCTCTATGCCTCGCTGGTGACGCAGATGGTGGCCGACGGCGACGCCCACCTCCGATCCGGGGCACACAAGGCGGACGTCCGGCAGGTCTGGAACGCGCGCCGTCGCCGGTGGGAGGAGCGACCGGTGCACGGCTCGACCGCGCGGGCCGCGTTCTACGAGGCGTGGGCGGACCACGTCGGCCACCGGCTCGCCGCGGCCCGCGACGAGGCGAGGTCCGCAGCGATCGCCGCGGACCGGCTGCCGGGTCGGCGGCCGGGCCGGGCCGACGAGGCACCCACGTCGACCGAGCTCGCGATCCGGGCGCGGGAGGTCGAGGTGGTCGACTACTTCTCGAGGATGCAGCGCGACCACGGCATCCGGGGCACCTGGAAGGGCACGGCTGCGGCGGGCCACGCCGCACCCGGGTCCCGGGACGCCGGCACCCGGGCCGCCGCCCGGGCGCGGCTCGGCACCGAGCGCGCGATCAGCCGCTGACCCGCGCCGGTTGGCGCCCGTCGCGCTCTCAGCGCGGCGCGTCCACGAAGATGTCGTACTCCAGGTCCCCGGAGCCCCCGTAGCGGCTGAGGTCGGTCACGCCGGCGTCGCGCAGCACGTCGACGTCGAGCAGGGTCCGGCCGGTCAGCTCCCGCGACGGACGGGAGATCACCTCGATCGCGGCATCCGCGACGATCTCGGGGGTCCGCGCCTTCCGCATCGCGTCGTCGCCGCCGAGCAGGTTCTGCACCGCGGACGTGGCGATGAGCGTCTCGGGCCACAGGCAGTTGGCGGCGACGCCGTCCTCGGCGTACTCGGCCGCCCAGCCCAGGGTCAGCAGGGACATGCCGTACTTGGCGAGCGTGTAGGCGGGGTGCTTGCCGAGCCACTCCGGGCTCAGGTTGAGCGGCGGCGAGAGGGACAGGATGTGCGGGTTGGTGCCCTTGCGCAGGTGCGGCAGGCAAGCGCGGGTGAGCAGGTAGGTGCCGCGCAACTGGATCTGGGTCATCAGGTCGAACCGCTTGACCGGGAGGTCCTCGGTGCTGTCGAGCGCGATCGCGGAGGCGTTGTTGACGCAGATGTCGATGCCGCCGAACTGCTCGACGGCCTGCGCGACCGCCTGCTCGACGGACGCCTCGTCGCGGACGTCGCCCACGACGGCGAGCGCCTGCCCCCCGGCCGCCTCGATCTCCGCGGCGGCGGTGTGGACGGTGCCGGGCAGGCGCGGGTCGGGGACGTCGGTCTTGGCGAGCAGGACGACGTTCGCGCCCTCGCGGGCGGCGGCGAGGCCGATCGCGAGACCGATGCCGCGGCTGCCGCCGGACATCATCAGGGTGCGGCCGGCGAGCCGCTGGTCGGTGCTGTTCTCGGTCATGGGCCGACCGTTACACATCAGGCACAGTCGCGCCAAGAGTGTTAGACACAGATCACAACAGATTCACGACAACCGTCGACTCGACGTAACATGACGCCCACCATGGCCACGATCAAGCCGGTGTCGACCCGATCCGCCCTGCTCACCCTGCTCCTCGGGGCGGAGGTGCCCAGCCTGACCACCCGCGAGCTGACCGCCGGCGCCTCCCTGGTGGGCTTCGCGGAGCCGACCGTACGCGTGGCGCTCTCCCGGATGGCGGCCGCCGGCGACGTCGTACGCGACGAGGACGGCAGGTACCGCCTCTCCGACCGGCTCGCCGGTCGCCAGCGACGGCAGGAACAGGCCACCCACCCGCGGCTGCGGACCTGGGACGGCACCTGGGAGATCGTGGTGGTCACCACCACCGGGCGGACCGCCACGGAGCGGGCCGACCTGCGCAACGAGCTCGCCGGACTGCGCCTCGCCGAGCTGCGCGAGGGCGTCTGGACCCGCCCCGCGAACCTCGAGCTGGACTGGCCGGACGCCGTCGCGGACGTCTGCGAGCGGTTCGTCGGCGCGCCCGTCGCCGATCCGGTCCGGCTGGCGGCGCGGTTGTGGGACCTGCCCGCGTGGAGCGAGGCCGCCCGCGAGCTGTTGGCCGCCACCGACACCGACGACCCGGTGCTGCGCTTCACCGCGTGCGCCACGTCGGGCCGGCACCTGCTGGCCGACCCGGTCCTGCCGACCGAGCTGGTCCCCGCCGACTGGCCGGGTGACGAGCTGCGGGCCAGCCACGTCGCCTACAAGCAGTGGGTCATCGACATGCGCCGCAGCCTGACCACGGGCCCCCGCGCGAGACCCGGCGCCGACGCATAGGCGAGGCGCCCGGTCAGCGGTCCTCGCCACCGGCCGACGCCACGGCCCGGTCGGCCAGCTCCGCTCCGGCACCGTCGTAGATCTGGAACCCGGTGTCGGCCCCCGACGCCAGCCCCTGGGCGAGGTCGTCGTCGAACTGGGCCACCACGGCGACGGTGCCGTCGTAGCCGCTGTTGCGCAGGTGCGCGAGCACCGTGAGGTTGCTGCCGTGGAAGGGCATCGCGAGGAGCAGCATCCGTGCGTCGTGGAAGTTCGCCACGCTCCACAGCTCGGGGTCGGTCGCATCGCCCTCGACGACGTCGAGGCCCGCGTCCCGCAGGCGCTCACAGCGGTCCGCGGAGGCCTCGATGCCCACCACCGACAGGCCGTAGGCGTCGCGGAGCCGCTCGTAGGCGCTTCGCCCGACCCGGCCCATGCCGAGCACCACGGCCTCCTTGTCGTTGACGTCCAGCGGCCGGTCGTCGGGGTGCAGCTGCTCCCTGGCGCGGTCCGGCAGCCATCGGCGCAGCAGGCCGACCAACCGCTCGTCGCGTCCCAGGGGCAGCGCCGCCACCGCGAAGCTCGCAGCCACCGCGGCGCCCATGATCGACGTCCACTCGGAGCCGAGCAGGTCGTCCGGCGCCGCGACCACCACGATGAGGCCGAACTCCGAGAAGTTCGCGAGCACGGTGCCGGTCAGCACCGCCGTACGCCGGCGGAAGCGGCACGCCCAGAACAGCAGCGCGAAGGTCAGGCCCTGCACCGGCAGCAGCAGGAGGAGCAGGAGGGCGATCCCCAGCCCGCCGACCGACGGGATCCCGGCGAGGCCGATGGAGAGGAAGAAGCCGACGAGCAGCAGCTCCTTGACGGTGAAGATGCTCTTCGCGAGCTCGTCGGAGCGCGGGGCACCGGCCAGCAGCATGCCGAGAACGAGCGCGCCGAGGTCACCCTTGACTCCGAGGGCGTCGAAGAGCCAGTACCCGGGGACCAGGGCCAGCACGACGCCGTACAGCGGGAGGATCTCGTCGTGGCCGATGCGCGACAGGACCAGCCGCAGGACCACGGCAGCGGGCAGCAGGAGCACCAGGAGCGCGGCCCAGGGGCTCGGCGGGTGGCCCTGCGTGACCGCGAGGTAGACCACCGCCGCCAGGTCCTGGATGACCAGGATGCCGATGGCCGTCCGGCCGCCCAGCGAGCGCGACGAGTTGCGGTCCTCGAGCAGCTTGATCACGAGGACCGTGCTCGAGAAGGACAGGGCGAAGCCGATCAGCGCCCACGCGCGCGGCTCCAGGCCGGCAGCCGCCCCGACCCCCGCCACCGTCAGCGCCGCGACGAAGACGGAGCCGATCAGCGCGCTGACGGCGAGGTGGGTGAGGCCGGGCACCAGGACCTCTCGCCGCGCCAGCAGGCGGACGTCGACCTTGAGGCCGACCCCGAACAACAGGACGGTGACGCCGATCGACGCCGCACCGTCCACCAGCGGTGAGCTCTCCACGCCCGCGGCACCCAGCGCGAACCCCGCGGCGAGGAAGCCGACGAGGGGCGGAAGACGCACCACCGTGGCCAGCAACGCTCCGATCAGCGCCACCGGAAGGATCAGCGCGAGGTCGTCGATGATGCTTCCTCCTGCGTCGGGGAGGACGAGGCCCCCCAGTGACCAGGTCGACGAGGGGCTGATCGTTCGGTCGGGCTGACAGGATATGAGCCTGCGACCCCCTGACGTTGATCAGGCTGCGAAGCGACGTCTGGTTCTGCTTGTCCTTACCGGCTCTGACGGGGTTTTCGACTCGTGAACGTCCATCGCTTTGCCCGGACTTGCGGGGACCGTCCGTGCCGCTTCCGCCAGGGCGGGCACGCTCACAGACATCTCATGGTCCTCGTTTCCTGGGACACCGGTGCCAGATGGGTGACGATCGACCCAACGGATCTCCCGGGGGTGGTGTCTGGAGGGTGAAAGGGGGCCTGAGGATGGATGTGAACGAGGCCTTCACGACCTATGTCGCGCAGCGACGGCTCCAGTTGTTCCGCACGGCCTGCCTGCTGTGTGGAGACCCGCACCAGGCTGAGGACATCGTGCAGGACGCGTTGGCGCGGTTGTACGCCGCGTGGCCCCGGGCGTCCCGCGCGGACAACATCGACGGCTATGCCCGCCGGGTGATCGTCAACAGTCACCTCAACCAGGTGCGCCGGCCGTGGCGCCGTGAGCGGGTCGCGGCGACCGTGGGCGAGAGCCCTGCCGCGGTTCATCTGCTCACCGAGGACCTCCAGGTCATGTGGGCGGCCATCCGGAGCCTGCCGCTGGGGCAGCGCAAGGTGGTGGTCCTGCGTCACTACCTGGGGCTCAGCGTCGAGGAGACCGCGGCCGACCTGGGCATCAGCGTGGGGACCGTGAAGAGCCAGACCAGTGATGCCCTGGCGTCGTTGCGCCGGGTGCTGGCCGCCGAGCTCGGTACCCCTGTTCGGGAGGGCGAGAACAAATGAGCATGCACGACTCCGACCTGATCGAGCGGCTGCACGCGGTGGCTGAGGGGTTCGAGATGCCGCCCACGCCGCCGGCCGACGACGCATGGCGTGGACGCCGACGGGTGCGCCGGAATCGCGGACTAGTGGCCGCCGCGGCGGCAGCATCCGTGGTCGTCGCCATCGGCGTCACCGCGGCCGTGACCGGGCAGGACCGCGGCGGGTTCGACGGCCCAACCGCTGCCGAGCGCACCGAGGAGGAGCCCTCCTTCACGAAGGAGGAGCTGCGCGAGGTCGGAGGTGAGCAGTTGGGGCTGTCCAGCGACGGCACGAAGCTGCTGGTGAGACGGTCGGTGAAGCTCGAGCGGCCCTGCTCGCTGCTCGATGGTTGCGAGATGTTCGTGGTGAATGCGGACGGCAGCGAGCACCAAGTGGCGGAGGGTGATGGCCTCTTCGACGGGACGCTGGCCCCCGACGGTTCCGCGGTCGCCATTGGCGGCTACTACGGCTTCCGCGACGGCGGCCTCTACATCGTCGACGCCGACGGCGGCAGCCCGCAGCTTCTGCGTCCTCCGGCGGTGGACGCCATCGAGGATCCGGCGTTCTCCCCCGACGGCACCCAGATCGCCTACTTCGATGGACGCGGCGACTCGAGCCACAGCCTGCGCATCATCAACGCGGACGGCACCGGACTCCGCATCATCCCGACCAGCGCGGGCCTGATGAGTGGGCACATCCGCGGCCTGGCCTGGTCACCGGACGGTCAGCAGCTCATCTTCGAGACCGACGTGTCGCCGGACGGTGAGGTGCTGCAGCATGGAACCGGCATCTGGATCGTCGGCGTCGACGGCTCTGATCTGACCCGCTGCCAAGAGAGCGATCCCTGCTTCCGTTGGCTTGGTGCTCAATAGGTCCGACGCCTACCGGTGACGACGAAGCCCAACCCGACCGTCACAGGTCTGGTTGCGAAGTTGGGCGGTCAGCTCTTGGCGCAGCGCTCCGCGCGACTGCGCGAACGAGACCAGATGGCCTTCCTGGCGTCGTTGAGCTTGGGCTGCTTGCCTCCGAGCCGTCCCTTGGCCTTGATGACTTGAATGCCCTCGTGGGTCGTTCGCGGGACACGGGTTTCAGTTCGGTCGACGATCGACCCAACGGATCTCCCGTGCGCGGTGTCTGCAGGGTGAAAGGAGGCCCGAGGATGGACGTAGACGAGGCCTTCACGACGTACGTCGCACACCGACGACTCCAGCTGTTCCGCACCGCCTGCCTGCTCTGCGGCGACACTCACCAGGCCGAGGACATCGTGCAGGACGCGCTCGCGCGGTTGTACGC
Organism: Nocardioides sp.; assembly: GCA_035554935.1. Taxonomy (GTDB): domain Bacteria; phylum Actinomycetota; class Actinomycetes; order Propionibacteriales; family Nocardioidaceae; genus Nocardioides. The sequence goes on from DATMHM010000066.1 coordinate 23,519, forward strand.
CGCGTGGCCGCGGGCGTCTCGTGCGGACAACATCGATGCCTATGCGCGACGGGCGATCATCAACAGCCATCTCAACCAGGTGAGGCGGCCGTGGCGCCGGGAGCGCGTCGCCGCGACCGTGGGCGAGAGCCCAGCTGCCGCTCACCTGGCCACCGAGAACCTCCAGGTGATGTGGTCGGCCATCCGGAACCTGCCGTTGGGGCAGCGCAAGGTGGTCGTCCTCCGGCACTACCTGGGCCTCACCGTTGAAGAGACCGCCGCCGACCTCGGCATCAGTGCCGGCACGGTGAAGAGCCAGACCAGCGATGCCCTGCGCGCGTTGCGCCGGGCTCTCGAGGCCGAGTTCGGCACCTCCGTTCGGGAGGGTGAGGACGCATGAGCATCAACGACTCCGACCTGATCGAGCGGCTGCAGGCCGTGGCCGACGGCTTCGAGATGCCCTTCGCGTCCCCGGCCGCGGATGCCTTGCGCGGACGTCGGCGGGTGCGCAGGAACCGGGCACTGGTGACGGGTGCGGCGGCGGCCGCCGTCGCTGTTGTCATCGGCCTCACCACCACACTGGCTGGACAGGACCGCGCCAGCAACGACCCGGTTGAGCAGCCCACGCAGATCGAGCAGAGTGAGCAGAGCGACACCGGCATCTTTGCCGACGTCCACGGCTGGCTGGTCTACGGCGATGGAAACGGGATCTGGGCGGTCGACCCGGGGCGACCCGACCAGGAGCCGAAGCTTGTGGCCGACGGGGCCGGGCAGCCACTGGGATGGTCGAGCGACGGGACAAGGTTGTTGATCGCCAGGGTGGGCATCGAGGGCGCCGATGAGGCGACCTTCGGCCTGGCCGTGCTGAACGCCGACGGCACTGAGACTCGGGTCGCCAGTGGCACGGCGTACCTCGGGGGCTCGATCTCCCCCGACGGCTCGCACGTGATCTACTCCGACCCTTTCTCCGGCAAGCCCGGGATCTACACGGTCGGCGCCGACGGCGGTACACCGCGTCTCCTGCACAAGCCTGACCCCCGGCCCGATCCCGAGCCGGCACCCGATGAAGAGCCCGCCATGTTCGATCGGGAGACCTACTATCCGGTGTTCTCACCCGACGGCAGCCAGATCGCCTACTTCGACGGCCACGGGGACTGGGGCCACCGGCTTCGGGTGATGAACGCGGACGGCACCGGTAGCCGGACTTTGTACGAATCCGAGGGCCACATCAATGGGCTGGCCTGGGCCTCCGACGGCCAGCGGCTGATCTTCGGTAACGACGACGGGACATGGCGCATCGGAATCGACGGGTCGGGGCTCACCCGGATGGACGTCCCGGGCGGCTACCCGGACTGGTCTCCGGACGGATCCCGGGTGCTCTTCGAGCGGGCGCGCAGCCTCTACCTCGCCCGTGCGGACGGCACCCAGGCAACCGAGATCTCCGACGCGCCTCTCGGCTGGGGGTCCGCGCCGCCCAAGCTCGCGGGAGCGCGGTGGTCGAGAGGATGGAACCCGCTCCCACTCGAGGGACGGGAGGGGTGAAGCGGTCCCGGCGCCGAAAGCCGGTGCTGTCGCTGGCGCTGATGGTCGTCCTGGCGCTGACGGGGTGCAGCTCGGAGTCACCGGCCGGTCCAGCCACCACACCTGCCTCACCGTCAGCCGCCTCTCGGCTGAGGTCGATCTGGTCGAGGATGAAGTCGTCGGGTGACTTCGCCTCCATGCCCCACGGCTCGAGTGCCGTGGAAGGGAAATCCTTGAGGTTGTTGGTGACGATGACCTGCGCGCGTGCCTTGATTGCGGCGGCGAGCACGTGCCGGTCGTCAGGGTCGGGCAGGTCGACGGCGTCGATCAGTGGCTCGTAGCCGGTGACCAGGCAGTCGCGGACGGCCTTGGTCATCAACTCCCGGGTGCGGGCCAGATTCTGCGGGTCGAGATCGGGCCGGTTCGCGGCCAGGTTGCGGAAGACCTCGTCGAGGATCTGGTCGGTCCACTTCGCTTGCACGAGTCCGTTTTGGGCGATGCGGATGAGCAGGTCTCGGAGCGTGCTCGGGTAGAGCACGTTGGCGTCGTACAGGACGACGAAGGCCACCTCAGAGCAGGCCCATCTCTTGGTTGAGTCGGGTGAGCTCGTCAGCGGCCTCGCGCCGCTCCTGGTCGTCGCGGGCCATGTAGGCCATCAGGGACTGGGCCTTGATCCGGCGGTGCTTGCCGACCTTGCGGTACTCGATGTCCTCTGCGTCGAGCAGCCCGATCAGAAACGGTCGGCTGACATTGAGGAGCTCCGCTGCCTGCTGCGTAGTGAGCTCGGCATGGGCGGGCACGACCGAGACCCCTTGACCGGCGGCCATGTGGGCCAGCACCCGGGCGAGGAGTTCTACAGCACCGCGCGGGACGACAAGGGTCTCCTCGGGGTCATCGGCGACGACGAGCCGGATGACGCTGTCGTTGTGGGTGGCGAGGTAGTCCTTGACGTGCGGCAGTGCCTCGACGGCAGCACTGATGTCGGACTCGTCCGGCTGGACGGACGCGAGTGCCCACGCAGTCATGGTGTCTCCTTTCCTCGGAGTGGCCCACTATTCGCAATATTCGAAGCAAACGCAATGATTTCAACGGGCTCTGTGCGGCTCTTGTTCCTCTCCCCCGCTTCTGGGCGGTTTCAGAACTTGCCGAGGTCGAGGCGCAGCGCCTCGGCGGCGGCGCGCTCTGCGGCGGTGGCACGGGTGTAGCGCACGAGCATGTCGGTGCGGGACCAGCCGGCCATGGCTATCAGCCCGGACTCGGAGCCGCCGGCGGCGAGCCAGCGGTGGGCGGCGGTGTGCCGGAGCCGGTGCAGGTGGAATCCGGAGATGCCGGCGTGCCGGGCGCGACGGCGCAGCGCCTGGTTGAGACCGTCATAGCCGAAGGTGGCCCCGCGCTCCCCCAGCCACAGCCGCCGACCGTCGGCGGCCGGGTGCTGGTCGCGTTCGGCGAGATAGCGGCGGATCGCGGCGATTCGTCGTCTTCCCCGACCGGGATGGTGCGCAGGCCTCCGCCCTTGCCGCGGCGGACGGTGATCCGGTGGATGTCGAGGGCGAGGTCGGCGAGGTCGAGGGCGACGACCTCGCCGACCCGGATGCCGGTCTCGAGCATGAGCCGGATCAGGGCCTCGTCGCGGCGGTGGTGCAGCTTCTCGTCGGGTCGGTGGACCGCGTGGGTGCAGGTGGCGATGAGGGCGCGCAGTTCGTCCTCGGAGAGCGGGAGCACGATCGGCGCCGCTGCGCGGGTCCCTTGACGCCGAGGAACGGGTCGCCGGGCACCTGGCCGGTGGCGAGCAGCCAGGCGCTGAACCGCTTGACCGACAGCTTGCGGGCGAGCGCGTTGCCGGGCGCGTTGCCGGTCTCGAGCAGGTGGGCCATTCAGGTCTGCAGCGAGGTCCGGAGCATCAGGGCGGCGTGCGCTGCTGTGCACCAGTCGAGGTAGCGATGGGTGCCGCCGAGGTAGGCCTCGATCGTGCCGGGTGTCTTGTCCTCGGCGCGGAGCGCGAGCTCCCACTCGGGCAGCAGGCCGAGCAGTGCCGTCGCAGACAGGTCGGTAAAGGGTTCCATCCCCAAGCGGACCAGACGCCGCCAGCGCCATCGGCGCCGCCGCGACTCAGAGCGTGCGGGACGCTCGGGCCTGGGTCCAGATTTCGCGACAGTAAACGACAAGTTCTCACGATCGACGTCAAAACCGAAACCGGCTCTGACCCCGCGTTTCCGCAGGTCAGAGCCTGTTTACTCGGTCGGGCTGACAGGATTTGAACCTGCGACCCCTTGTTCCCGGTCAGTGCTGGCGTTCTGCGTGCAATGTTCTGTGCCTATCGGCTCTGACCTGCGATATCCCGCGCATGGGCCTTGCAGACACTTGCCCTCGTTGGGCGTGGTCCGAACGGTTCTGACGGAATACTTCGGGAATACCTGGGGTGGCCATGTCGGCCCCGGTTCGTGGATTGCGACTACCACGCAGCGTCGAGCAGACGCTGCCAGACGCATCGACGCACACCCCGGGTTGCGCCGGCTTCCGTCGTGCCACAAAGCGCCGGTATCCACGTGGACCGGGGCTTTTGAGCTGAGGCGTGACTACAGCCGCAACAACAACCAGCCGGTCGACACCTGCGCTCCACTGCAGGTCCACATTGCCGTTGCTGAGAGCGTGATCAATCGGATGTCCGACCGTCGACCACCTCCGGAGCCAATGACTCCCGTATGAGGCGGGAGTGCGAGCACAGTCGGTCCGCCCAATGGGTGAGGGATACAGCCCTCATCCGTGACTGCCCGCATCGTCGTTCCAGACGGCGTCCCCGATGTGGCTCTGGTCCGGTCCGGACAACCCGAGGAGCGTGCTAGGCGACTCCAAGTTGCGATCATCAGCCGCCTGCTGCATGACCCTCGATGCGAGGCCGGGCTCGGTGTCGCTGGGGACGACCAACAGCCGTATCCGTTGCCCCGACGACATTTTCACGACCATCACGTGCGTGTCGTCGCTCGGGAAGGAGCCCACCTTGACCATGCCGCGGGCGGCATGGATCCGGCGCATGCTCGGGACGCCGCTGACCGCGTCCCAGTCGGGTCGGGAGAACAGCAGCCGCTCGATCCGGCCGATCAGATCGGGGAAGTGATCCACGAGGTCTGCGGCTTCGACTTGAAGATCACGGGACTGGGGCCACCAGGCCCCGTCGAGCGGACCGGATTGGAAGCTGGTGTCGAGGCGGAGTCGCAGCGCAACGCGCTCGCTCGGCGTCTGCGATGAGATGGAAACTGTCGGTGACGTCGTCATGACGTCCACCTTCCGATCTGCCCTCGCGGACTCGGCGAGTCCGGCCTGGCAGGTGATTAACTCCAACCTACCCTGCTGTTCTAACTCGCGCCCGGTTGCCGCGCCACCTGATCCGATTGGGGTTATGCGAGAGCAGCGTCGTGCAGCTCGCCGGAGGATGAGCAGTTCACAGGACGGCGCCCCGTGGCGCTACTTCCACGGCAGAAACGCCTCTCGCGTACAACGCCAGTAGCCGATCGCCGTGCCTGCAGCGCAGGACGCCCGAGTCGTTCGACAGCGTGGCGAGGACGTGGTCAATCACCTCGGCGTCGCTTGCCGCATCGGGGTGTTCATAGGTGACATCCATGCTGTCACCGCCGACGAGCCGGACACGTAGCACGATGCCGCGGGCCCTACCCCCGGATCTTGGACACGGGTGTGATTACGCGGCGGTCGGCAGCGTAGCGGCCCGGCGGGTGCAGCAGCAGGCCTGCACCGCCATAGGCCCATGACCATGGGCGGCATTGTGCTTCGTGTACGGCTCGTCGGCGGTGACAGCATGGACGTCACCTATGAACACCCGGATGCGGCAAGCGCCGAGGTGATCGACCACGTCCTCACCACGCTGTCGAACGACTCGGGCGTCCTGCGCTGCAGGCACGGCGATCGGCTACTGTGCTGTACGCGCGAGGCGTTTCTGCCGTGGAGGTAGCGCCACGGGGCGCCGTCCTGTGAACCACTCATCCTCCGGCGAGCTGACGACGCTGCTCTCGCGTAACCCCATTCGGACAGGTTCCGAGGGAACCGGGAGCGCATTAGGACAGCAGGGTAGACTGGAGTTAATCACCTGCCAGGCCGGACTCGCCGAGTCCGCGAGGGCAGATCGGAAGGTGGACGTCATGACGACGTCACCGACAGTTTCCCTCTCATCGCAGGCGCCGACCGAGCGCGTTGCGCTGCGGCTCCGCCTCGACACCAGCTTCCAGTCCGGTCCGCTTGACGGGGCCTGGTGGCCCCAGTCCCGTGATCTTCAAGTCGAGGCCGCAGACCTCGTGGATCACTTCCCCGATTTGATCGGCCGGATCGCGCGTCTGCTGTTCTCCCGACCCGACTGGGACGCGGTCAGCGGCGCCCCGAGCCTTCGCCGGATCCAGGCTGCCCGCGGCGCGGTTAAGGTGGGCTCCTTCCCGAGCGACGACACTCACGTGATGATCGTGAAGATGATTTCAGGGCAACGGATACGGCTGTTGGTGGTCCCCAGCGACACCGAGCCCGGCCTCGCATCGAGGGTCATGCAGCAGGCAGCTGACGATCGCAACACCGAGTCGCCCAGCACGCTCCTCGGGTTGTCCGGACCGGACCAGAGCCACATCGCGGACGCCGTCTGGGACGACCACGCGGGCAGCCACGCATAAGGGCCGCATTCGTAAGCGACTGGCGAGATCCCCTCTCTGCCGGCCCCTCCCGCCTAATGCGGGGAGTCAAGGGCGGCGGAGTTGGTCGACGG